>JAFNVC010000017.1 GCA_017379935.1 Clostridia bacterium | reverse complement strand
ATTTGTCTCTCGATGATTGACAGTGCGGATATTGTCGTGTTTCAGGACAATATGAGCGATAGCAAAGGCTGTCAGCTTGAGCTTGATTATTGCGACTATGTGGACAAGCCGTATGCGATTATGTGTACAGAATTTGAAGAGGATAATTACTGCCCCGAATGTGACCGTACGGTTAAAATCGGTTATGTGTGCGGTGAGCACTTTGTTATCGGCAGTGATACAAATTGCCCGTGCTGTGATGATTTCAAGGTAATGCGATTCGACGGAGCCGATGAAGTTAATTGTTGGGAAGTTTACAAAGCGATGTACATAGCCGAAAAAGCAAAGCACTCACCCGGTACGACCGAGTGTGAGTGGGTGGATGATTGGCTGAATCATCCGTTTTATAAGTGCTGTAATTGTGGCTACGTATTTGTCGGCAATGTAAAACACTGTGAAAACTGCGGCAAGAAAATTACCAAAGAGAGAGGTGTGGATAGTGGCGATATGGCAGAGTGATAAAGATATATGCGATATGTACCGTCATGCCGCTAATCCCAAAGAGCAGATTCGAATTCTTGCTCAACTCAACATCTGTACAGAGAAAGAAATAAGAGATGTGCTTGAGCGTAACGGTATAGAGCCTGTCGGACCTCGCGTTGTTCAGCACCGTTCCGAGCCGTACAAGCCCTGGACGATAGAGGAAATGGTACAGCTGTTATATCTTGTCGCTAACGGAATGACGGATAAAATGCTGTCGGAACATTTCAAGCGCAGTGAAACTGCAATAAGGAATATGAAATGTAAAATCAACAGAAAACGCACAGAGAATGCACGTGCGGCATTGGAGATTTTTAAACGTAAAAGCGGAGGCGGTACTGATGACAAAAAAGCCGTACAAGCCGACACTGTATGAGACCAACAATGCGAAAAATACCATTTACACGACTCAACCCCACAAATACGGATATCAGATAAGAGTGAATCATCCTGAAATACAACCGTATTTTGAAGCTTACAAAGAAATGATAGGTCAGCCAAAACACCTGCCTATCTCACACGATGAAAGGCTTGGCTTTGAGCAGCTTGTGCTGTGCGGATATTACCCGATACGATTAAGGAGATGAGAAGACATGACACCGGCAGTACAAATTACATTGATTATTTGCGTAACTTTAATCGCTTTAGTAATAATCAGCAACTTGAGATATATGAAATAATTCATTGAGCGGCTCTGCCAAATGCGGCGGAGCCGTGAGGACTATATAATACCTTATATATAAATACATTATCTATCGCAGTATTGCGGCAAAAAAACAAGGCGAGTCAGGCTCGCTTGACGGCCTTGTATTGTATAGTATTTCATCGACGAAAAAAGAGAAGGAGAAAAGAAATGAATTCAAAGCAGTATGCATACAAGAATCGGTCAGTACGTCCGTCAGTAAGTGAAATTGCCGCAGGGCTTGAAAAAAAGTTTGAGATAACGTGTCTTGCACGTGATCAAGAGAAGCTGAAGCTTTACCGTGCTATATGCGGTGTGATAGCTAAAGTAATGATAATTCCGCCGGAGTGCTATATTGTCATAAACAAAATGCCGACATACGCCGGTGACGTTCAGGCAATATATGAAAAGCTGACTGGTGCAGAGATAGAATGGGTGGCAGAAAAATACTGTGCCCAGAAAGACAGAGTGCAGAATCCGCATGAATGGATGCGGACAACGCTCTATAATTCGCCTGAGGATATGGAGCTGGATTTGCTCAATCAGGTGTTAACGGATTTGGGAGGCTGAAACAATGAAAATCCGAAACAAAAAGACGATAAGCGGCAAAATGCTTGAGGTGGATTACTATCCGATATTCGATGACGGTCGCCGTGTGCCGACAAGGGCACCAAAAACAAAGCCTTCAACCGAAGCTCAGGAGAAATACAACCGTGCAAAGGCGAAAAAGAAGATAGTACGCCTCGTCAATGCAAATTTCGATAATACTGATTTCTTCGTGCATCCGACATATGAGGACTTTCAGGCACCTCAGACTGAAGAGCAGGCACGTAAAGATATAGTCAACTACCTACGCCGAATCAAAACCAAAAGAAAAAGCGAGCTGAAAAAGGTCAGCGCTGAATTGTCAGAGCTTGAAGAGGTTTGTAAAGAAAGTGAGAGTAAATTTCTTGCCGTTCGCCTGGACAAGCTCAGACACAAGGTCAGCAAGCTCGCTGAGCCTTTTAAGTACATATACGTAATGGAGCGTCAGGAGTATAAGAGCGGAGCACGTAAAGGTCAGCTCAATTGGCACTTTCATTTGTTTATGAGCGGCGGACTTGATGCGGAGACAGTAGAGGCTATGTGGCCGTACCGTATCAACTGTAACCGCTATCAGCCCGAGAAGTTTGGATTCGAAGCGGCTGCTAAGTACATAGCAAAGGACCCCTGCGGTAGCAAGAGCTTTGCTTATTCCAAAAATCTTACTCAGCCGACGGTACTTGAACCCAAAGACGGCAGAGTTACAAAAAGATATGTTGAGCGGATTGCCCGTGAGCGTGTTGATGATAAAGACTTCTGGGAGAAAAAATTCAAAGGCTACCGTTTTGTTAAGCTTGTAAAGAAGTTCAACGAATTCAATCTCAATTGGTATGTAAGTGTGATAATGGTCAAAGCCGATACAGGTGAGCCGCTTGTTAACCCCGGTGCTTACGATGATTGGCTTGATGATGTATGTTAAGGAGGTATGCAGATGAAGGTGACGAAATATATGCTCGAAAGTTACCGTGCAGGTGTAACAGAAATCGCTGTGTTGGAAAAATATCTTGATAAGCTTGAAAAAGATGAAATGAAGTTGCATCAGACTGATACAGTAAAGGGCAGCAGTGAGCAGTTCCCGTATCTGCCTATGACGATTAAGGTGAGCGGCGTTGCACCCGAAGATACGAAAGCTGTCGACAAGATAAAGCGGTTGCAGCAGCAGACAAAAGCAAAGATCTATAAAAAGAAACTGGAGCTTGAGCGGCAAAGAGCCGCTGTTGAGCTCTGGCTTGATGGGGTCACAGATCCTAACATCCGCAGTCTTATTCGGTTGCATTACATTATGGGTTTGTCGTGGGAGGATGTCTGCGAAACTCTCGATATTGCAGGTGACGGGTCCACACAGCGTAAGCAGATGGACCGTTTTTGGAAAGCTAAAAAATAAATTTTCCCGACATTCCCGATAGAAGTGTGATAAAGTGTAAACTGAGGAAAGCAGCAAACACAAAAGCAGCTTTCCTTCAGCTTTTGCTGCGAAACAACTCGAATCACTAAAGAGAGGTCGTGAAAATGTCCAAGCCTAACGAAAAAAGGTTTAAAGCCCAGACGCTGTGGCAAAAAGGGCTGTCATATGAAAAAATATCTAAAAGGCTGGATATCCCCGAAGGAACGCTCCGCCGATGGAAAAGCACCTACAAATGGGAGCGTCCCGATGACCCGAACACCCGAACGGAAGAAACCGAGACAAAGAAGCGTGGCGGACAGAAGGGAAACGTCAATTCTGTCGGTAACGGTGGCGGTGCACCGATTGGCAATACAAACAGCCAGACTCACGGCGGTTATAGCTCGATTTCGCTTGATTTTCTTACCGAAGAAGAACGTGAGTTCATTGAAAAAGAGCAGGAACGCAGTGAGCGGAATATGCTGCTTGAAGAAGTGGCTCTGCAAAAGATCCGTGAGCGGCGTGTCTTTATGTATATAGAAAAATTTAAATCAGAAAAGCCGGGCACAAAAGGCAATTTTGAAGCTTTGGTCAAAGCAGAGGATGCGTTGACCCGTATACAGTCTGCAATGTCTAAAAGCATACAAATTTTGCATCAGATGGATATTGATGACCGTATGATTGCACTTCGCGAAAAAGAGCTTGAGGCAAAACTTGCCGGCAAGAATCCTGCGGGTGGTAAAAAAGGTGACGGTAAACTTAAAAGCATAATGGAGCAGTTGAAGCGATGAGTGAAGAGATTATTCTCAGTGATAAATACAAGGTATTCCTCCGCACAGACGCCGCAGTTGAATTCCTCGAAGGTACAACCTTTGCAGGCAAAACAACTGTCGGCGTCATTAAATATATGCTCAAGGTTGCTGACAGCCCGAAAAAGCTTCATGTTCTCAGCGGACTTGATACCGGTACGATTGAGAAAAACATCATCAATAAAGATTGCGGAATCCTTGACGTGTTCGGCGATTTGGTCGAATACAATCCGTCCGGCAAGGGTGAACACAGATTGCCGCATATTGCATACAGTACGCCGAACGGCACGAAGATAATATATATCCTCGGTTATGATAACCAAAGCCGATGGAAAAAAGCTCTCGGCGGTCAGTATGGCTGCCTTTACATTGATGAGATAAATATAGCTGATATGGAGTATGTGCGTGAAGCTGCTATGCGTTGTGATTATCTTATGGCAACGCTCAATCCGGATACACCGTCACTGCCGATATATTCCGAATACATAAACCATGCACGCCCTTTACCTGAATATGACCATGATGCACCGAATGAGCTTCGTAATATGCTGAATGAGGATGAAAAAGCAGGCTGGGTGTGGTGGTATTTTAGCTTTGACCACAACGCAGCACTTACCGACAAGAAACGGGCACAGATAATTGAGAATGTTCCGCCCGGTACAAAGCTGCATAAGAACAAAATCCTCGGTCTGCGTGGCAGGGCGACAGGTCTTGTGTTTCCGAATTTCAGCCGAAGCAAGCACATTATAAGGCGTGATGAGCTGCGGCAAAAGGTGAAGGACGGCAAGATGAAATTTGTCAGCTTCACTGCAGGACTTGATACGGCTTATTCGACAAAATCGCCCGATACAATTGCTATGAGCTTTATTGGCATAACCGCTGAGCGGCAGGTGATATACCTTGATGAGAAGGTGTACAACAATGCAGGGCTTGAAACGCCTGTTGCTCCTTCTGATACTGCCGTTAACTTCGTTGAGTTCCTAAACCGTAACGGCAGGGAGTGGGGCATAGCACGTAATGTGTTTGTTGATTCGGCTGACCAGGCGACTTTAACTGAGCTGAATAAATACAAGCGTAATCATCCTTGTGTATACAGTTTCAACGATTCATACAAAAAGGTTGCAATAATAGATCGTATCAACTTTATGCTCGGATGGCTTCATTCCGGGCATTATTTGGTTTGTGATACGTGCGGTGAGCATATTAAAGAGCTCGAAGCTTACTCGTGGAAAGAGGGTAAGGATAACGAGCCTGAGGATGCAAACGACCATACGGTTAACTCTTCTCAGTATGCGTGGATACCGTACCGTAAGCAGATAGGTAAAGGAGACAGGAAATGAAAATGAGCGATAAAATAAAGCAGAAAATCCGTGATTTCCTCGATATAGATGTAAATCATGGTCTGTCGGTCAATATCGAACAGCTTCTCAGCTTCGATGCAGAGTGTTTTGTCAATCGAATATGGTATAGAGGCAAGGCAAATGAGCTGCAGAATCTGTATAGCAATATTAACGACAGCATCGGCAATAATCATTTCTGGGCGAGCAGTCCGACAAAAGGTATGCGAATAAGAAAAATACATACAGGCTTGCCCGGTCTTATCGTTGATACGCTGACTAATGTAAGTGTCGGCGACCTTAACGATATAAAGCTCTTTGAGCGGCAGAGTGAATGGGATGCTATAGCTACTGAAAACGATCTTGATAAGCTTGTACCCGCTGCTGTACGTGATGTGCTTGTTTTCGGAGACGGTGTTTTCAAGCTTTCGTATGATGAAAACATTTCAAAGCATCCGATTATTGAGTTTTTTGAGGCTGACCGTGTTGAATATGAATATACTCGCGGCAGAGTTACGGGTATAGTGTTCAAAACCCGAAAAGAGTCGGGTGGTAAAGTGTATATTCTCAAAGAGTATTACCGCCGTAGTGGTATTTCTTACGACCTTGAGGATATGTACGGTCAGCAGTACGATATAACGTCTGTTAGAGGTTTTGAGTCATATAAGGAAATTAACAATCATTCCGATTTTATTCCTGCCGTACCCATGAGATTCAGAGCGTCAGTCGTTCATCCGGGCAGAGGTAAGAGCATATTTGACGGCAAGCACGACAACTTTGATGCGTTCGACGAAATCGTATCGCAATGGATGTTGGCAGTACGCAAAGGTCAGATTAAAACTTATATTCCGCTTGATCTGCTTCCCAGAGACAACGAAACAGGTGAAGTCTTAGCAGGAAGCGATTTTGACAACGATTATTTTCAGATTGAAAATTCTATGGCTGAGGGTGATACCAAAAAGATAACCACTACTCAGGGTGAGATACAGCACGAGGCACTGCTTTCGACTTACTGTACTGTACTCGACCTTTGCCTGCAGGGTATAATTTCTCCGTCAACGCTTGGCATCGACGTCAAAAAGCTCGACAATGCAGAGGCTCAGCGTGAGAAGGAAAAAACAACGCTTTACACCCGTGATAATATCGTAAGCGTGCTCACAGCAACGCTCGAAACCCTTGTTAAAACAACACTTATGTTCTGCGATGCGATAAACGGTGTTGAATATAAGGATGTCAATGTTGACGTTTCTTTCGGCGGTTATGCAAACCCGAGCTTTGAGGCACAGGTTGAAACAATCGGTAAAGCTTCACAGTATGGCATTATGTCAACTGAAACACAGGTTGAAGAGTTGTACGGTGACAGCAAGGATAAAAATTGGAAAGCAGCTGAGGTGCGACGCATCAAAGAAGAACGTGGTATCGAAGTTGTCGAGGAGCCTGCGGTCAATAAAAATCCTTTCGGTTTTGCTACTGAATAATGGAAAATTTCGACGGCTATATTGCCGATATTTATCGTGAAATGGAAGCTGAGCTTATTGGCTCAATGAAGCGTAACCTCGGTCTGCATGAGGCAGAAGAAGCACTTACGGGGCTGAAATATCCGCAGTGGCAGGCAATGAAGCTCAAGGAGCTCAGACGTTTTCAGCGCGAGAATGAGCGGATTATGGGTAAAAAGCTGAGCGGCCTGCCGGATGAAGTGAGCAGACATATGATTGAAGAGCTCAACCAAGGCTCAAAACACGAGCTGAAACGTTACCGTAAGGCACTTAAAAAGGGCTACAAATCTGCGGTTGTAATGAAGGATAGTTTCTTTCACGTTAACGACAGGAAGGTGCAGGGGATGATAAATGCCCTGAATAATGACCTTGCCCGTGCAAACTCTGCCGTACTGCGTATGATGAACGATCAGTACCGTCAGACAATCTTCAAAGCAGGTATGTTTGTCAGCAACGGTGTTTATACCGAAGAGCAGGCGGTCAAGAAAGCTGTTGAGGAATTTGAGAAAAAAGGTCTCAACTGCATCGAGTACAAGGACGGCAGGCGTGTAAATATTGCCGATTATGCATCAATGGCGGTGCGTACAGCTAATCAGCGTGCGTATATGGTTGGCGAGGGTGAGTTCCGTAAATCGATAGGTGAAACACTTGTCATAATCTCCCGTCATTCAACCTCGTGCGACCTCTGCAAGCCATTTGAGGGCAAGGTGCTGATTGATGATGTATATTCGGGCGGCAGTCAGGAAGACGGCGATTATATGCTGTTATCGCAGGCTATGGAGCAGGGATTATACCATCCTCGTTGCCGCCACGGTCTCGGTACGTATTATCCTGAGTTGGAGGATATCAACGGCTATGAGACCGAGGATAATAAGCTGAATGATTACAGCAAAAACGTTGACAATTCGGGTGAAAATGATATAATAAAATCACTTTTGGATATGGAAATTGATAAATTTGTTCCTTGCCTCGAAGATGCTTGTACGGGTGAGATTTTACCAACAGAGGTAGCAAGGCTTACTCGCTTTGAATGTAGACAATACACAGCTGATAATGGCTGGGGAATTGACTGGTCAAAAAGACCTGTAGCCGAGGAAATATTTGGTGTTTTCGTAAAAGGAAGCGATAAACCTGAAGGACTTATTTCTTTAAGATATGATAGAGATGGTACTTATATAGGCTTCGCTTCTACTGCTCCGCATAATAATAAACGTATTGTAGGTAATAATCAAAGGTATTATGGAGTAGGTGGCCATCTCTTTTCTTTGGCTGTTGAGCAATCTTTGAAACACGGCACAAATGGCACATTGTATGGCTATGCTGTTAATCAAGAAGTTTTAAATCACTATATTGACAATTTTGGAGCATATCATGTTCCGATCATTCATGAATATCAGTTTATAATTGAAGGAGAAAGCTCTAAGAGTTTGTTGAGGAAGTATAACTATGAACATAGATAACGAAAGAAAGATAATACCTGACCCCGATTTTGAGGGGTTTAATGGAATATATGCAGGTGGCACGTATGTCATGCCACCGTCTCAACATAACTTAACCGCTTTAGGAAGATATATGACCGAAACGGGCAAGAAGTTTCATGAACTCACCGAAGAAGAAGTAGAGCAATTTCGATATAAAAAATAACAATACAGTTGAATTCAGACACTCTGCATTTTGCAGGGTGTCTTTTTTCATATCAAAAATACGTTTGCCCGTGTGCGTATAAACGGGGTAACAGATGTCCTTATCTGTAAAAAGGAGGCCGAAATGGCAGAAGAAAACAACACTGTACTTGACGGTCAGGAGCCGGGCAGCGGTACCGAAGGCGGCACGACACCGCCCAACACTACACCGCCCGCAAACGAACCTGAAAAGAAGTACACAGACGATGATGTGAACAACATCAGCAAGAAAAACAGCGAAAAGGCAGTAAACAAGCTCCTCAAGGAGTTGGGTATCACCGACAAAGAGAAGGCGAAGAAGATCCTCGCAGAAGCTGCAGCGGCAGAGGGTGCAAGTCAGTCTGTCGGTCAGGATGATACAAAAGTTGCCGAGCTGACAGCAAACCTTGAAAGCTCTGTGCTTGAGAACATTATGCTTTCGCAGCACGTCAAAGCTGAGAAGGTTGCAAGGGCGGTCAAGCTTATCGATCGTGCGGATTGTCTTGATGACGAAGGCAATTTCAGCCGTGATAAAGCTACCGAAGCCGTCAAAAAGCTGTTTGAAGAATGGCCCGAGCTTGCCGAAAAGGCTGACGGCAAAACAGTCGGCTTTACAATCGGTGGCGACGGTCAGCAAAACACAGCTCCTGCCCCGGCAGATAAGCCCAAGCAGAAGAGCTGGAACAGATTTAACTAATATGTAAGGAGAAAAAACAAATGCCTAACAATGTAAACTACGCAGAGAGATGGGAGCCCGAGCTTCTTGAAATCTTCATGCAGGAGAGTCTTATTTCTCCGTTCATCACCAACAACGTAAGATTTATGGAGGATGGTAAGACCTTCCATTTTACCCAGATGAGCACAACTGGCTTCAAGAGCCACAGCCGCAACGGCGGTTGGAACAGAGGTTCATTCAATCAGACGGATGTGCCCTTCACTCTCAAGCACGACCGTGATATTTCCTTCCTTGTCGATAAGGCAGATGTAAGCGAGAGCAATGCAACTGCATCGATTAAGAATATCGCCAAGGTATTTACACGCACTCAGTCAACACCCGAAAAGAACGCTCTTTTCTTCTCGAAGTGTGCCGCACTTGCAAAAGAGCAGGAGGGTTATCATTCGACAAATGCCCTCACCGCATGGACAAAAGCAAACGTGCTTTCAAAACTCAAGGGTATGATTGCCGCAGGTAAGCTTCGTATCTACAGAGCCAAGGGTGCCCTTATCGTCTATGTCCGCAGTGAGATTATGGACCTTCTCGAAATGTCCGAAGAAATTAAAAAGACAATCGAGATGACTCAGATTGCCGAGGGTGGTGCAGGTATTGAGACCCGTGTGGCAAGAATCGACGGCGTACCCGTTTTTGAGGTTATCGACGATGAAGTTTTCTATGACAGCTTCAACTTTGATTCCGAAGACGGCGGCTTCGTACCTGTAGAGGCAGGCGACGGCGTTGAAGCATCCAAGCACCTCAACGTTCTTATCGCTTCTCCGCTTACTACAAAGTTTGTGCCCAAGATTTCAAGTATTTATTACTTCAATCCCGGCTCACACACTGAGGGTGACGGTTACCTCTACCAGGAGCGTGACCTTTCTGACGTTTTCACCTTCCCCAACGGCAAGTCCGGCAAAATCGACAGCCTTTATGTCGATGTAGATGCATAAGCTATGTACGTCGATATTGACTACTACATAGCCAACCGCAAGAGCAGTGAGCCTGATGCCGAATGCACCAAAGATATACAGGAATTGCTTGACCTCGCCGAGATGAAAGTCGACGAGGTCACTTTTAATCGTATCAGAGGTATCGGCTTTGACAATCTCACCGAATTTCAAAAGGATAAGGTGAGAAAAGCCGTGTGTGTCCAAGCCGATTACATTCAGGAATATGGCGGTTATACCGACGGTGAACCGCAGATTGAAAGCTACAGCGTACTCGATATCAGCGTGAGCGTAAGCAATAAGCAGACCGATGCAGAGCGTGCAGGTATGGCAACACTTGCATACAAGCTGCTCGAGCAAACAGGACTTATGAGGAGGGCTTTATGATGGCAAAAAACGTGAAAAAATTCCCGTTCCCTGACCATCTGCTTGTAACGCCCTGCATTATTACTCTTGATTCTAAGGGTATCAATGAAGACGGCGAAACTGAAAAGGTAGCTCCGATAAGCACAAAATGTATGTGGTCAGAGCATACAAAGCGTGTTTATACCGCTGACGGCAAGCAGGTAATACTGGGCGGTCAGGTTATCGTTAAGGGTGATATTGCACCGAATATGCCCGAAATATCTTCGGGTACCGTGCAAATCGGTAAGCGTGTGATGCATATACACGAAGCTGCAAGACCGAAAAATCCCGACGGTACGGTGCATCACACCGTCTTTAAGCTCGTATGAAGCTGACACCGAAAGTGAGCTTTAATGCCGCAAATATTAACCGTATAGAGGCTGATATACGTAAAGCACTGATTAAGACTGCCGATGCGGTCAAAACAGATTTGCAACAGTCGCAAACTATGCCTTTTGACAGCGGTCAGCTTCAGAATCGTTCAACCTTTGTTGATGATTCCGAGGTTGATTCGGGCAAGGTGTTTGTCGTATCCGATACGCCATATGCAAGGCGACTGTATTTCCATCCCGAGTATAAATTCAGCACTCGGGACAATCCGAATGCAGGCGGTGCCTGGTTTGAACCTTATATCAGCGGTGCGAAAAAGGACTATGCAAAAAAGGTATTTGCACGCTTTATGCAGAATAGCTTAGGAGGTTGAGCGGTGTTAAAAGCAATCAGAGACCATTTCAAAACTGAATACGGGTGGAGCGACAGCATATCAGTCGGTCGTATCGATAAGAACAGTGACAGGGCGGTGTGCTTCTATAATTCGAAGCATGCCACCCCTAAGGTAACTGCTCTCGGCGGCAAGGCGAACAAAAGCTTTAGACTACTACCCGTAACAGTGCTCCTGCGTTGGACAGACAGCCCCATTGAGGCTGCCGAAAAAGCGCAGGAGATTTACGATTTTTTTGACGAGAAAACATTCGTAATTGATAACAAACGTGTGTTCGTGATATCCCGTTATGACTATCCCATTGATTTGGGCAGTGACGAAAAGGGAGTCTGTGAATACTCACTTGAACTTGATTTTTATTTTAATAAGGAGTGATTTTTTTGAGCTTTTCAGGTGTTTTTCCTGTCCACAATATCGATATTGAAATCGAGACAACAGGCGGCGCATCAGAAACTTATGTAACCGTTGCGGATATGGAGAGTATGGGTCTTTCCATTGAAACCAGTGTCGAGACATGGACCCCACTCAATGAGGGCGGCTGGCAGAGAGCACTCGCAACTGCGAAGTCCTTTGTTGCATCCTTTACCGGTAAGCGTAACATCGGCGATGCAGGTAACGACTATGTTGCAAGCAAGGCATTTGCAAACGGCAGGGATTGTGACTCAAAGCTGAAACTTACCTTCCCCGACGGTTCGATATTTACAGCACCTGTTGTACTGCAGGTCAAGGATTTTATGGGTGGCGATGCGACTAACGTTGCCCCCCTTGCATTCGATGCTATATCTAATGGTAAGCCTACTTTCGAACCTAAAAAGGCATAACAAAAATATGTACGGAGGAATAAAAAATGAAAATTATTGACACAAAAGGCTCTATTCTTACAGGTGACAATCATCCGTCACTCAAAATCGGTGATAAACTCTATACTGTTGATGACCGCAAAAGCACGTGGGATAAAATTCAGGCTGTTCAGGCAGACCCCAATATTGAAGATACCAATATGGCGGCTCTCGAGCTTGCCCTTGGTAAGAAGCAGCTTAAAGAGATTATGGAGGTCGAAGGCGGTATCACGTTTGAAGGCTTCCAGAATCTTACCTTCTACGTTATGGCGGCTATCACAGGTCAGGATTATGAGACCCTTAAGAAAGAGGCCACAACAAAAAACTAAGTACGGAGACCTGGTACGACCCTGAGTTTGACGAAGCTTTGATAATTGCGAGCTTTGCCAAGCAATACGGTATCAGGCTCCTTCAGGAAGATATTTCTGTGAGCGAGTATCTCAAGCTCCTCGGCGGACTAATGGCAGATACTCCTTTGGGCGAAGTAGTGCAGATAAGAGCTGAAACAGACCGTGAGCGGATTGCGAATATGACTGTGACAGAGAAACGCATCCGTTCTGACTGGCAAGCTTTTAAAGCACAAAAAATGCTCAAAGAAACAAGGCCCACAATGTCTGTCAATCAACTGCAAAAGATTCTCAGCTCACTTGCTGGGAGGTGACAGGAATATCAGCTACCAATGTAGGCTCCGTGTCATTTGATATCTTGTCAAACAGCGGAGCTTTTACAAAACAAGTTAAATCAGCAGGAAACTCCGCCAAAAGTATAATGGGCGGAGCAATGGGAGCGGTCGGCAAGGTAGTTGCGGCCGCTTTTTCTGTTAAGGCGGTTACAGCCTTTGCAAAAGAATGTATTGAGCTTGGTTCAGACCTTGCCGAAGTACAGAACGTTGTCGATGTAACCTTCGGCAATTCTGCACCGAAAATCAATGCATGGGCTAAAACCACCGCTAATGCATTCGGTATATCGGAACTTAGTGCAAAGCAGTTTTCGGGTACTATGGGTGCAATGCTCAAATCAATGGGCTTCTCAAAGGATGCCGCACTTGATATGTCAACGTCTCTTGTTGAACTTTCGGGTGATATGGCATCCTTTTACAATCTCGATGTGCAAACGGCTTTTGATAAAATCCGTTCGGGTATTTCGGGAGAAACCGAGCCTTTAAAACAGCTCGGTATCAATATGTCGGTTGCCAACCTTGAGGCGTATGCACTCTCGCAGGGTATTTCGCAGTCGTACAAATCCATGTCCCAGGCCAATCAGGCTTTACTTCGCTATAATTACCTGATGAGTGTCACAGCCGATGCACAGGGCGACTTTTCCCGTACATCAGACTCGTGGGCAAACCAGACGAAAATACTTGAGCTTCAGTTCGATTCACTCAAGGCCACACTTGGCGAAGTAATTATTCAGGTGCTTACACCGTTGCTTCAGTTTCTCAACCGCATAATGGCGGCAGCGAATAAGGCGGCAACGGCAATAGCCGCACTGTTCGGAAAGAAAGCTGATACCGCAGGAGCGTTCGGCTCAACAAGCGACGCTGCAGCTGATGCAGCCGACTCTATATCGGGTACAGGTGATGCGGCGACAGCGGCGGCAAAGAAAGTCAAAAAAGCTTTTGCAGGATTTGACGAAATCAACGTGCTTTCGTTTGGTGCCGATTCCGCAAAAGAAAGCGACGGTTCAGCCGGAGAGGCTGGTATTGCAGGAAGCTCTGATATAGCCTCGCAGGGTGTCAGTGAAACCGAAAAAAAGTTCGACTCTCTTAAAAATAAGCTCAAAAATCTTTGGAAAGGCTTTGCATCAGGCTTCGAGTCTGAAAAGAAAGCTCTTCTTAAGAATATTGCTGACCTCAAAACCAATGCAAAAAAGACGTGGACGGACATCAAGTCTCTCGGCACACCGCTGAAAGAGTGGGCGTCAACTGATTTGATTAATATGTTTTCAACATATGCTCACGTTATTGCAGGTGTATTTCTCGGTTTATTTGAAAGCGTGAATATGGTTTGGGGTGACATCTGGGATGTAGCAGCATTTCCTATCATTCAGAAGTTTGTCACCGTCGGATTGCCGATGCTGACTCAGTTTAAAACCGAAACACTTCTGCTATATCAGACTTTTTTTGATTCAATTAAAGAGCTTTTTGATTCTGTCTGGACAGAGGGCATGGTTCCTGCACTGACCGTTGTGTCAGGAATCTATACCGACTTGATAGACACTTTCAGCGGAAAGTGGAAGCAATACGGAGCGCCGGTGTTCGACGGTATAAAAAAAGCCTTTACCAGCACAAAGGATATTATCCTCAGTGTGTGGACAAATCACATCGAACCGTGTTGGAATGCACTTATGTCGGCTGTTGATGAACTGTGGAAAGAACATCTGAAGCCGCTTATAGATGAAATTGCAGAGTTTACTGCCGAGTTCACTGTTATGGCGACAAACATCTATAACAATTTCATTGCCCCGGTTGTACTTTGGCTTCAAGAAAAACTCTTCCCCGTCTTCAATCGAATCTTCAACAATATTCTCAACGTTGTCAAACCGATTGTAGCCGGAATTGTCGACTCTGTTTCGGGCGTTATAACAACGCTAAAGGGTGTTGTACAGTTTATCAGCGGCGTATTTTCGGGCGATTGGAACAAAGCCTGGACCGGTATCAGAAACGCCTTATCCGGCGTATGGAAGACGATTTCTTCTACGCTGAAAACTCCGATTAATGCCATATTCGCAATGATTGAGAATTTGGTTAATCGTTGTATTCTCGGTATCAACTCACTCATTCGCGGATTCAACCAAATCAAGTGGAACGTACCCGATTGGGTACCCGGTATTGGCGGTAAATCCGTCGGTTTCAATATAAGGCAGATGCCTCAAATATCCATTCCAAGGCTTGCCGAAGGCGGCTGGGTAAGGGCTAACAATCCTCAGCTTGCAATCGTCGGTGATAACCGCCGTGAGGGCGAAATTATCGCACCTGAAAGCAAAATCACCGAAGCGGTTGAAAAGGCAAAGAACATAGCTCGTGAGGTAAAGCTGATGATTGAGGTTGTTGTCAACTATCCTGACGGCAGAAGAATCATCAAACAGATTAATCAAGCTCAGCTCGAAGAGGGCAAAATCTTACTGGAGGTATAACGTATGCAAAAATACGAAGTTGTTATCAATGACAATATAACGCTTGTCGCAGACGGAATAGGATGGGAATATCCTCAGACCGACGGCGAAGGCAGCGGTGCAACAGACGAAAACGTTATGATCCGTGAGGTTTTGCCCGAAAGAGATAAAATCACTCTACGCTTTGAAAAAGACAAGACAGAGGCTGAAATTCGCACAATTCTTGATGTCAGAGCATTAGATGAATGTGAGGTCAATTTCTACGACCTGCGTGCAGGTGAGCGGCTTACTAAGACAATGTACCCGGTAGCAGATGCAATCAATGCACATATGCTTGTAAACGGTGAGTTTGTCTGTGAACCGTTTGAGTTGAGATTCATCCAGACTGTGCCAAATTGAGGAGGCGGAATATGTACTTAGCTTCAAATAAATTTACGGCTTATACCGACAGTTCACTTGTCAGGCGGCCAAAATCAAAAATAACAGTGGGCGGCGTAACCTATACGGGTGAAACCGCCCTTATGTCATTCCCTAAAATCAGCCACTCTGCTGAGCGGATGATAGGTGTATTTCCTGCAAAAACGTGTGAGTTTGAACTGTTGAATAAAGATGGCAGTATTTCACTCAACGGCAAAGAGGTAACCGTATACAGAGGTATTGAAATCGACGGTGAAACCGAGTGGGTACCTATGGGTATCTTTTCTGCAACGGATGATAATATCACTAATGAACTGACCAAACGTACAATCAGATTCAAAGGAACTGACCGCTCCTCACGCTTCGATACGTCATTTGTTAACGATTTTGTTAACGATATTGAATATCCGTGTACGGTGCTGAATTTTGTCAAGTATATATGTGAGCGTCACGGTGTCGAACTCGAGACGACATCGTTTCCGTTTGCTAAACGTATATTGCTCTCTGCACCTAATGCAGATGCAAGTGTAAGCGACAGAGAGCTTATAGCACGTATTGCCGAGCTGGGCGGTTGTCTTGCTGTGATTTCCCGAGATGGTAAACTTCAAATTAAACAGCCTCAGGAGACAAACAAAACAGTTAAGAAAAGATACTACAGAACAGTATCGCAAGAACCCAAATTCGGCGAAATAGCAGCCGTTACACTCGGGCACTCAACTTATACTGATGACATCATTTACCCCGAAGGTGCGACGGATTCTGCTGTAAATTGGCGGATTGAGGATAATCCGTTTGTTGACGGTGCGATTGCCAATGCAGACGGCACAGCTTCAACACGTCAGAACCTTATTTCAGACGTTGCAAATAATATAATCGGTCGGTCCGTTATTCCGTTCAGCGTGACAGATTTCATTGATGATTACATATACGACCTCGGTGACACTGTAAACGTTGAAAAAAAAGACGGTACAACGTTTGAAACTGTTATCCTCAACATTTCTTCCAATTCCCGAATAAGGTCAAATATCGGTGCAGCTACGCAGACACAAGGTGCAACCAATTACGCAATAGCCGGCTCAACCAAACAGCAAATGAAAAAGCTTGCACTTGAGGTTGACCATCAGGCTGGTTTGATACGCGGCATCGTTGAAGATGCCGACGGTATGAGAACCACCATACAAGCATTGAGCGATAAAATCGACCTTAAATTTGAGGACCTTACCGACCCCGATCATCTGGATATCGAGCACGTTACAAGCATTTCTGCCGAAGGTGTTAAGATTTACAACGGTAAGATTCAAATCTTCGACCAAGCAAACGAAATGATATTCGGCACCGATGAAAACGGCTCTCTTGGTGTAACAGGCAACATCAAGGTTAAATTTAAGAGTGCCAATGATTCCAATACAGCAACGCTGAAAATCAGTAATGAGGATTACGAAGATACAGATTATGCAACGGCTTCAATTAAAGTTGTAAATAATTCAGACACCGTATTTTCTAACATTTCAATGTGGGAAGTTGACGGTGTAGGAACTACTTCTATAACGTCAGATAACATTTCGCTGTCAAATGAAGATGGCGATGTAACTATCGCTTTGAGCGATAATGGTGTTGAAGTTATTGGGAATACAACAGTTTACGGAGATATTGAAACATACGGGAATATATATTCGAACGGCGTTTTTACAACTAAAGCTGACCGCTTTGAAGGATACCAACATATTCGAAACAGTAGTGATGTGTACGGTTTGCTGAAGCCTGGCATTGGAAAAGTTACTTTAAGTGGAAGCGTGACGCCTACTATAGCACTTGAACTTCAAGATGCCTCAGAAGCAATATCTTGCAGATTAGATTTTTTCTCTTCTGATGGTGAGGCTTATGTTGTGATACAAGGCCGAAACAGCTCTGGCACATCAAAAAGATTAGAACTTGGAGCTACAAATCTTTACTGGGGCGGTTCTATTGCGTGTGCTTCAGAAGAGGCTAATAAAACTAACATAGAGAGCGCGTCAACCGTACTTGATAAAGTGTGTAATGCCGGTATATATTCTTACAACTACATTCAAACAGAACAAGGATTACCCGAATCAGGCGATATAAGTTTAAATGGAAGTTTGTTAGAAACTGAAACAAAAGCTCACTACGGTCTTGTTATCGGCGACGGTTACAACACACCGGAAGAGGTAATCAGCTCGGACGGTAAGCACATAGACCTTTATTCAATGATAGCTCTGGCTTGGAAAGCTATTCAGGAGCTTGCAAACAAATTTGATACAGAGGTGAAAAACGATGCTTAATAAAACAGATATCGAAACATACGCAAAGGAGCTTGAAGCACAGCAGAAGGCAGCAGAAAAAGCTGTTGAGCAGGCGAAAGCTAATCTCAACGCTGTCGTCGGTGCACGTCAGGCGGTGGCTCATCTGCTTAATGTGTGTGAAGAAAACAAGAAAAACGAGGAGGTGAGTTCCGCTGAAAACGATTAATATTGATTTCACCGACTCAACCGTAGGCAATCTTGGAAGAGCCGGTGAACATAACAATACAAAAATTATTTTCGCACTTTCGCCTGAGCTGGCGAAGTGCGATTTTTTAACTGCTGAAGTCAGCACTGCTGCAGGTGAAAAAGTACCGATTGAAGGTATTTACGACGAAGGAAACAGCACGTTTGCTATTTTCTTAACTAACCAGCTGACGGTAGAGGGTGCAATTTCTTTTCAGCTTGTCGGCTACGTAACAGAATCCGAAACCGCAGAACCTCAAATTATTGCAAAATCCCCTGTTGTGAGCGGTTTTATCACGCAGAGTATAAACGGTGTTGAAGCTGAAGCAGACTCAAACCCTAACCTTTTAGCACGCATTTGGGCGAAGGTACGTGAATGGGCAGACAAGATACATACTCACGATAACAAGAAAACACTTGACCAGCTGTATTGCAAGGCTTTGGAAGATATGTTTTCACAAGGTGACGATGACGGCTATTTAAGATTCCGTGGCGACAAACTCCGTCCTGTAAGTGACGGTGTTGTTATCAAAGAAGTTGAAGAGGTTGAAAAAGAGGGTGCAAAGTTTCTTCGTTTGTCGCTTCATCGTGGTGACGGTTTATCAAATAACTTTATACCCGACTTCATTGATATTCCTGTATCGGCAATAAAAGAGGTTGAAGAAGAAAACCCCGGCTTTGACTTCACGCTGAACGGCAGTGAACTTGAATTACCGACAGGCAGTGCAGACCCTAACGATTTTGTTGGTCGTGATGAATTTGACGAGTTTATGAGCGGATTAGATGAGCGGATAGTCTTTAACGCCACACTCGGTGAAATGGCGGTTAAACAACAATGGACAGAAACTGAACACACTGTTGTATCGCTTGAGCCTACTATTTATTACAACTTCGGTGAAGTTGAAAGCCTTACACTTGACTTTGCTGAAATACACGATGCTTTTT
>JAFNVC010000016.1 GCA_017379935.1 Clostridia bacterium | reverse complement strand
GGAGGGATAGTTTGTGACACGGAAAAAGATATAGCAGTAAAGAAACTTTGTTAATATATCCCTCCGTCTTTTGCTACGCAAAATCCACCTCCCTTTAGGCAAGGGAGGCTTTGCACGCATTTAATTTCATCAAAACCAAACCTCTCGACAAGCTCCAATTTGTCGAACAGATTTTGCACTAACTGTTAAAAAGCTCTTTTATTTTTGCACAAAGTGTTATTTGACTTTTTGCTTCTTTGATTTATAATACAGATATGAAAGGAGCTGGCAGGATGAAAAAGGCTCTTAAGTACATAATCATACTTGCTGTTTCAGCTGTGCTGACTCTGGGTTACGGCTTTACCGTCGGTGGGGAACCTTCGTTGTGGTTCATAGGTTTGCAGATTGCAGTTGCCGTACTTATAATGGTATATTTCAACAAAAAGGCTTCTTGTTTATCCGCTTTTAAAAAACTTATCAGTATAGCGGTTACTGTTGTAGTGGTGTTTGTTTTTTCGATAGTGCTGTATTCCGGTGTAAGCTCATCTTCTTTGACAAAAGTTGGCGAATTTGAAACAGAGGTTACCGATATTACATTTTCAGGTAGTCAGAGAAGCCAAGGAAATGCGACTGTTTATTTTAAAACTCCTGAAGGTCAGGAGGATTGGGTTATTGTAAATGCGGACGCTTCGTTTTTACTTCCCGACGGTCCGCCATCACGCGGAGACAGAATTATAATCGGGGAATATGAGGGACTGTTCGGCGACATTTATCTTGAATACATTATGGAGACAGATAATGAAAAAGGCTCTTAAGTACATAATCATACTTGCTGTTTCAGCTGTGCTGACTCTGGGTTACGGCTTTACCGTTGGCGGGGAATATCCGCTATGGCTTGCGTTTGCGGTTTTTGCTGCTTCAACGATTGTTTTAGCGTTTTTTGACAGAAAGCCGTCAAACGAAAGACTGCTTTGGCGTATTGTTGAAATTGTTGCGACGGCAGGAATAGTGATAATGCTTTCTTTTCATTTCTACGGTGAATTTAATGCGATAGCCTCGTCAACAGTAATTGAACGCTATGAAGCAAAGGCGCTGCATGGAGATACGAGACGGATTGACACCTGCAGAGTGTGGTTCATAACACCTGAAGGAAACGAAGAACTTGCCGTAAATTACGATTTTGGTTTTACTGATGAAGAGTTAGAAGTTTTTCCTTATCAAGGCGGCAGAGTTATTATTGAAGAATGCGAAGGTGCATTCGGAGCAAAATTCTACCGTTATGTCGGTCCGGCGGAATAAGAATAACACCTTGGAGCTTTCGTTCCAAGGTGTATTTTTTATTCAAATATATCATTCTCACGGAACTGGAGGGAGTAAAGCTTCTTGTATGTTCCGTCGGCTTCGATAAGCTCCTCGTGTGTTCCGCGCTCCTTGATCTTACCGTCGATAACAACCGCAATCTCGTCAGCGTTGCGGATTGTTGAAAGTCTGTGTGCAACAACAAGAGTTGTTCTGCCCTTACAAAGCTCGTCGAGTGCGTGCTGAATAAGCACCTCAGTTGTGTTGTCGAGTGCGCTTGTTGCCTCGTCAAGAATAAGAATTGCAGGGTCCTTGAGGAAAACTCTTGCGATACTAAGTCTCTGCTTCTGACCGCCCGAAAGCTTGACTCCGCGCTCGCCGATTTCTGTGTCATAGCCGTTTTCGAGGGTCATAATGTAATCGTGGATATTAGCGCGCTTTGCCGCCTCGAAGATATCCTCCTCGCTCGCATCGGGTCTGCCGTAGAGGATGTTTTCGCGGATTGTGCCTGCGAAGAGGAAAACGTCCTGCTGAACGATACCGATATTTCTGCGCAACGAATCGAGAGTGATATCGCGGATATCCGTGCCGTCAATGAGGATTTCTCCGCTGCCTTCGTCAAGATGATAGAAGTTAGGAAGAAGGTGGCAGAGTGTAGTTTTTCCGCCGCCCGACGGGCCGACGAGTGCAACCTTTCTGCCCTTTTCAATTTTCAGGTTGACGTCGTGCAGAACCTCCTTTGTTGTATCGTATGAATAGTTGACATCCTTAAATTCAATTTCGCCCTGAACGTCCGTGAGTACTTTAGCATCGGGCTTTTCTTCCTCGGGCTCCTCGTCCATAATTTCGCAGAAGCGCTTGAAGCCGCTGACACCGTTCTGATACTGCTCCATAAAGCCGATAAGCGTATTGACGGGATTTATGAAGAGGTTGACGGAAACGATAAACGTTGAATAATCACCGAAGGATATTTCGCCCGCATAAAGGAAGAGACCGCCCGCGATAAGGATGAATACATTGAAAACATCCGTTACGAAAGAGGTCGAGGAGTGGAACTTTGCCATTGCGCTGTATGCGCGGTAGGATGAATCGACAAACTCCTTGTCGCCGACCTCGAATTTTTTGATTTCGTTTTCAGCGTTCGTGTATGCTTTTGTAACGCGGATACCCGTTACGCTGCTTTCAATTGATGCGTTGATAACTGCCGTTGATTTTCTTCTGTCGTTGAAAGCCTGCCGCATAGCCTTGCGGAAATGCACGGTAACAACAACGAGAATAGGTACACATGTAAAGACGATAAGCGTCAGCACCCAGTTGATTGTGACGAGGTATGCGAAGGAAAGAACAATCATCACGGAGCTGATAAGAAGATTTTCGGGACCGTGGTGAGCAAGCTCAACAACCTCGAACAGGTCGCTCGTGAGTCTCGTCATAATTTTACCCGTTTCGTTATTGTCAAAGAAGCGGAAGGGGAGCTTTTCGAGATGCGCGAAGAGGTCCTTTCGCATCTGCGACTGCATATGCACGCCGATGACGTGACCGTAATACTGCACGAAATAACGCAGCAGCATTCTTATAATATAGAGTGCCAGCACGATGACGCCCGCGATAACGGTTGTTGTATACATCTTCTGCGGAATGTACTCATTGAGCATCTTGTTCGTCACGACGGGGTAAACCATACCGATGACGGAGATTAGCAGTGATGCAATCATATCGAGCGCAAACATCTTTTTGTGCGGCTTGTAGTAGGTTAAAAATCTTTTGAGCATCATATCACATCCTTTTGATTTCCAATTTTTTATTATACTTTGATGAGAAAATTTCGTCAATCATACAATTTGAAAAAATGTATAAAAATCACCCTGAACCCTTGCGGATTCAAGGTGATTTGCTTTTCAGAATCAGAAGCCGCGGATTGCCTTGACAACCTTTGTGCAGTCTGCCTCATCCATAATCTTCGGAACGGGGTAGAGGGGATTACCTTCCTTAAGTGCACGGGCAACGATTGTCGGGATGTCCTCGTCCTTGATGAAATCGAAGTGCTCGGGAATGTCCATTTCCTCGTTCATTTCCTTGATTTCCTCGATGAACTTTTCAGCCTTTTCCTTGTCGCTGTCGCCTTTGATGCCTACGATGTCAGCAAGCTTTGCAAGCTTAGCGTGTGCTGTCTCGCCGTAGTACTCGAGAACATGGGGAAGAATAACTGCATTTGCAAGACCGTGAGGTGTGCCGTAGAGACCGCCGAGGTTGTGCGCGATTGCGTGAACATAGCCGACGTAAGCTCTTGTGAATGCCATACCTGCATAGAAGGAAGCAACGAGCATATTTTCGCGTGCTTCAAGGTCCTTACCATCCTCGTAAGCCTTCTCGAGGTTGTCGAAGATGAGCTTTGTTGCCTTCTCGGCATAATCGTCGGTGCTCTTTACACCACTCTGGCCGATATAAGCCTCAACCGCGTGAGTGAGGGCATCCATACCTGTTGTGGATGTGATTTTCTTGGGAAGACCTGTTGTAAGCTCGGGGTCGAGCACAGCGTACTTCGGGCGGAGCTTCGGGTCGTTGATAGCGTACTTTTCGTGAGTCTGCATATTGGAAACAACAGCGGCGAGAGTAGTCTCGGAGCCTGTACCTGCTGTTGTGGGAACTGCGAAGAACGGAGGAAGCTTCTTGAACACCTTGAGAAGACCGCGCATCTGTGAAACCGTTGAATTCGGGTTGGAGACGCGGGCGCCCGCAACCTTTGCACAGTCCATCGGTGAGCCGCCGCCGAATGCGATGATACCCTCACAGTTGTTTTTGAGGTAGATTCTTCTTGCTTCTTCAATGTTTTCGATTGAGGGGTTGGGCTGAACACCGTCGTAAACAGTATACTTGATGTTCTGCTTCTCGAGATTCTCGAAAAGGCTGTCAAGAAGGTTAAGGCTCATAAGACCCTTGTCCGTAACGATAAGCACATTGTTGACGCCCTTTGATTTAACGAGTGCGGGAAGGTCCTTGATAGCGCCGGGTCCCTTGAGAAGCTCGGGCTCGTCCCAGTTGAAAACGGGCATAACAACCTTGAATGCCTTCTGATAGGTTCTGTAGTATGCGTTTTTAAGATTGATTGACATAATGAAAACCCCTTTGCTTTTTTATTTATGATAAAGTTTTTTAGTCTGATACTGAGGCTCGCAGGTGAGATTAACGCCGAATTTCTTGAACATTGATTCGTCACCGCTTGTGAGAATTACCGTAGCGTGTGCCTGCTTACCGCGAAGCTTGGGAATCTGCTCGATTGCAAGCTGTGCTCTCGGATCGTGCGCCGCGGAAACGGAAAGTGCGATGAGCGCTTCGTCAACGTGAAGGCGCGGATTGTGGTTACCCATATATTTAACCTTGAGCTCCTGAACGGGCTCGATAACCTCGGGGGAGATGAGAAGTGCATCCTCGTCGATGCCTGCAAGCTTTTTGAGCGCGTTGAGAACGGCTGCGGCGCTCGCACCCATAAGAAGGGAGGTCTTGCCCGTGATGATATCGTTTTCGCCAAGCTCGATTGCGACTGCAGGACCGCCCGTTTCCTCGGCTCTTGCGAGTGCTCTTTCGATAACGGGACGCTCGTCTGTGGTGATGCCTGTCTGCTTCATAATGAGCTTAATTTTGTTGACAGTCTCCTTGCTTCCGAGACCCTTCTTCACGGCACACAGCTCTGCATAGTAACGGCGGATGATTTCCTGCCTTGATGCTTCACAGCAGGCTTCATCGTCAAAGATGCAGTTACCTGCCATATTGACACCCATATCTGTCGGTGACTTGTACGGACACTCGCCGTAAATCTGATCGAAGGTTGCGGCGAGAACGGGGAAGATTTCAACATCGCGGTTGTAGTTGACTGTTGTTTCTCCGTAAGCCTCGAGGTGGAACGGGTCAATCATATTAACGTCGTTAAGGTCGGCGGTTGCCGCCTCATAGGCGAGATTGACGGGATGCTTGAGGGGAAGGTTCCAGATGGGGAAGGTTTCAAATTTTGCATAGCCTGCACTGACACCGCGCTTATGCTCGTGATAAAGCTGTGAAAGGCAGGTTGCCATTTTACCGCTTCCCGGACCCGGTGCGGTCATAACAACGAGAGAGCGTGATGTCTCGATATATTCGTTTCTGCCGAAGCCCTCGTCGCTGACGATTTTTTCGATGTCTGACGGATAGCCCTCGATGGAATAATGCTTGTAAACCTTGATGCCGAGAGAGGAAAGGCGCTTACAGAAGGCATCAGCTGCCGGCTGATTCTGATAACGTGTCATAACAACGCTGCCGACGTAGATTTCCATATTCCTGAAAGCATCAATAAGGCGCAGTACGTCAAGGTCGTATGTGATACCAAGGTCGCCGCGAATTTTGTTCTTCTCGATATCCGCCGCGTTGATAACAATAACAACCTCTGCCTGATCCTTGAGCTGCTCAAGCATCTTGATTTTACTGTCAGGTGCAAAGCCGGGCAATACTCTTGAAGCGTGGAAATCGTCAAAGAGCTTTCCGCCGAATTCAAGGTAGAGCTTTCCGCCGAACTTGTTGATACGCTCACGGATATGCTCGGACTGCATCTGCAGATATTTGTCGTTGTCGAAGCCAATTCTGGTCATTTGAAACACCCTCAATTTCAAAATACATTTTATTATAATATGAATATGAAATTTTTACAACACCATAAAGCAAAATTTTATACAGTTTTTTATTTGACTAAAGGAAATATACAATGTATAATGGATATAACCATACTTGGGAGGATTTGCTATGAACTCAAATATGCACAAATGGGAAAACCCTTTATTTTTCAAGGAAAACAAACTTGACGGGCATAACCTCGCCCTGCCCTTCGATTTAAAGGACAAGGCTAACCCCGACGAGTCGAAGTATAAATTCAGCCTGAACGGCAAATGGAAATTCTACTGGCAGATGGGAATCAAGGATGAACCCGCCTGCTTTGAGGAGCCCGGCTTCTACGACAACGAGTGGGACGAGATTCCCGTTCCGTCCGTATGGCAGAGCTTCGGCTACGGTAAGCCTATCTACCTTTGCTCGTTTATGCCGCCGCAGGTTTCTACGGTGGAGAGTGAAATCCCGAAGGTCAGCCATTCCAAAAACGAAATCGGCCTTTACCGTAAGACCTTCACTCTGCCCGAGCATTTCGACGGCAGAAGACTTATTCTTCATTTCGGCGCGGCAAAGTCGGCGATGTATGTTTACCTCAACGGCAGATACGTCGGCTATTCGCAGGGCTCGATGACACCCTCCGAGTTTGATGTTACGGATTTTGTTGTTGACGGCGAAAATCTGCTTGCTGTAAAAATTATGCGCTTCAGCGATGCTACCTATCTTGAAAATCAGGATATGTGGCAGCTTTCGGGTATCTACCGCGATGTTTATATCGTTGCTGAGCCCGAGACGACAATCGAGGATATCTATGCCGCCGCAACTCTTGACGAGACAATTACGGACGGTATTCTCGACCTTACCGTTACGCTCAACCGTGAGGCGGAGGTTATCTGTAAGGTAAGCCTTGACGGCAAGGAGATTTACAATAAAAAATCAGAAAGAAAAGATATAAAAATTCACCACGTTGAAAAGAAGGCACGTAAGTGGTCTGCTGAAACCCCCGAGCTTTACAAGCTTGAGGTTATGCTTTATGACGGCAGAAGGTGTATCGTTAAAAAGCAGATAAGAATCGGCTTCAAACGTGTTGAGATTATCGGTAACGTTTATTACGTCAACGGTCAGAAGGTTATCATCAAGGGTGTCAACCGCCACGATTTCCATCCCGACCACGGCTGGGCGGTACCGCGCGAGACCTTCTATAAGGATCTTTACCTTATGAAGCAGGCGAACATCAACGCTATCAGAACGAGCCATTATCCCGACGATCCGTTCCTCTATGAGCTTTGCGACGAGCTCGGCTTCTACGTTATGGACGAGTGCGACGTGGAGACTCATGGTGTCAGAAGAAAGAATGTTCCCGGTGACAATCCGCTCTGGACGGCTGCTGTTGTGGATAGGGCACAGCGTATGATTATGCGCGACAGAAGCCATGCCTGCATCTGCTTCTGGTCACTCGGTAATGAAGCGGGCGACGGCTCGAACTTCTTGAGAATGAAGGAAGCTATGCTTGAGCTTTGCGACCTTTATCCGATCCATTATGAGGGCGACTTCGATTTCACAAAGTCTGATTTCATCAGCCGTATGTACCCGACCGAGCGTATCGTAAAGCAGCTCGTGAATCAGGAGGAAATCAAGACTACTCTCTTCGATAACGTTGCAAACGCTCTTGCGGCGGATAATAAGCCTGTGCCTGCGGAGACATTCAAGACGCATCCTGTTATTTACTGCGAGTTTGCTCATTCAATGGAAAACAGCCTCGGCAACTTCAAGGAATACGTTGACGATTTTGAGAAGTATGACCATATGACGGGCGGATTTATCTGGGACTACGTTGATCAGTCAATCCGTGTTGTAGAGGACGGTCAGGAAAAATGGCTTTACGGCGGCGACTTCAAGGAGGGCGGCTCGAGCTATTACTTCTGCGCGAACGGCATCATCGGTGCAGACCGTGTACCGCACCCCGCATACTATGAGGTAAAGCAGGTTTATTCAAACATCAGCGCAGAGGAAATTGACCTTGAGAAAAAGACCTTTGCGGTTAAAAATAAGAACTATTTTGTTGACCTTGATTACGCTTATGCAGTATGGACGGTTACCCGCAACGGCAAGAGGGTTGAAAGCGGAAAAATAAGCCTTGACGGTATCGCACCGCAGACTCAGAAGGAATTTGAGATTCCCTATAAGACGAGCTTCAAGGACGGAGAATATATTCTCACTCTTTCATACCGCTATAAATCAAAGAATGAATGGCATCTCAAGGATGAGGAAATCAGCTTCTCACAGTTTGTTATAAGCAACGAAAAGGCTGTAGAAAAGGCAAAGCCGGGCGTTGTTTCCTGCCGACTTATCGACGGTGTTTACAATATTAAGGCAGGCGAGACAACCGCACGCTTCTATAACGGTGAGCTTGTTTACCTCGATTTTGGTAAGGGTAACGTGCTTGATACATCACTCACATACCGCCCGAATTTCTTCCGTCCGCTTACGGATAATGATGTAAATTACTTCAACTTTGCACCGATGTTCAAGCGTATCAATCCGCTTTACACATGGGATTGTGTCAGCCGTATGGTCAAGGTTAAGAATACACATGTTTCAACGCTTAACGGCTCTGTGTTCGTCTGCATCAGATGGTCGGCACCTCTTGCAAAGGATGTACAGACACAGTTCATATTCAATGTTGACGGCACGGTTGAGCTGAGCCTTAATATGACGGGACTTGTCCTTCCGATGGTCAAGGCAGGTGCAAGACTTGGTATCAATAAGGCGTTTTCAAATGTAGCATGGTACGGCAGAGGCCCGCACGAGGCTTATATCGACCGTAAGACAGGTCAGAAAATCGGCATTTACAATGCAACTCCCGAGACCCTCGAGCACAGATATATGCGCCCGCAGGAGAACGGCAACCGCACGGATACGAGACGTGTGACCGTAACGAACGATGAGGGATACGGCTTTGAGGTTTATTCTGATCAGACCTTCGACTTCAGCCTCCGCGAATATTCGCAGGAGCATCTCGAAAAAACAAAGCATCTTTATGAGCTTAAGAAGGATAACTTCCTTACGCTCAATATCGACCACCGTCAGAGGGGTGTCGGCGGCGATATGCCTGGTAATGCCTGCCTCCACGAGCCGTATAAGCTCAAGAGCGGATATTACGGCTACAGCGTAAAGCTCAAGGGTGTGAAATAACAAATATAAGGGCAGTTCATATATGAGCTGTCCTTTGTTTTAAAAGGGGAAATTAAAATGATTATCGCTTATGTGGAGCTTGAAACAGATAAGGAATATCGATATCAATATAAAATTGTTTCTGAAAAATCGGAAGAAAATTTTGATTGCGAGCCTGCTATGGTTTATTATGAAACCAATATTGCAAATGAAATAATGAAATCATCAGCATACGAAAAAGAAGAATTTGTTTTTAATCAACAGCACTATAAAATTGCATTATTATTGACCGAAAAAAGGTTTAATGTTTACAATAAATATGCAATCAGAAAAGTGGATTTGACAAGCGGAAAACCTGTCGAAATAATTGTATATAAAAGCAAAGCATTGTGTCCTGCCTGCAAGAAAAATAATCGTGAGATGAATCTTGAAAATGTGATAGCAACCGTAAGATGTCTATTGAATCTGAATGATACTTGCGAAATAGAGATTCAGCATTGTAAAAATTGTGATACATATTTTGTGGAAGAGCAGTCTCTAAAAGAATATGAGAAAAAATATGGACTTTTGTTGTTTGAAAGAGTTACAGAATCAAACTTTTCCGGATATGGTTATGATGAGTTTTGCGGCAATTTTGCCAAAGATACAATTTTGAGCAGATATGGATATGTAGCACAAGCTGAAAAGATGAACGTGGACTCAAGAAGAGCAATTTTATCATTTCTTATTGATCAGGGTCATAAGAGCGAAATTAAAAATATATTAAGTTCATTCATTTACAACAGAAGCGAGAGATGTTATAAGGCTTGTTCTATATGGGAAAGTGATCTTAGGTTTGTAAATGAATACGATTCTGAACATGATGATTATGTCGGTCTTGGATGGCTGACGAGACTTTGATTTTCACAATAAACCAAAAGCGAGGATGTACTGAACATCCTCGCTTAAAATTTTTATCAGAACTGATAAACAACCTCTGAATATTTTTCGATGATTTCCTTTGCTACCTCGAGGGTATCCTCCTCGCCGATGCCGTCCTTGCGGGGAATATAATTTTCGAGGAAATTGTTTTCGAAGGCGGCAAGCCTCTTGTGCTGATACGATTTTTTGTATTCGTGTCGGTCGAGGGGTTGCTTTTTTGAAAAGTCCTTAAGCTTTTTCGGGTTGTCAAAGTATGCGGCAAGTGCGCGGAAATACATAAACCAGCGCTGTGCATAGAAATCCTTGACCATTCCGCCCCATTCGCACCACGCGGTATCGTAAAGAATACTGCGGTCGAAGGGTCCCCAGATTGTGTGGAGCATAAGGAAGTTAAGGTCGATTGCCTGCATTTCCTCCTTGCTGTTGCCGAGTGCGTGAGCCTCCTCGAATCTTGTTGAAAGGTTAAGGCTTTCCTGCGTTTTGAGGAGTCTGTCCATATCCTGACAGATTTCGAGGAAGAGGTTACTTGCCTGCTCGTAAAGACCTACATTTTCGGCGCGGAAAAACTCCGTAGCCTTCAGATAAACCGGATATGCAAGCTCGCCGAGGAACTGACAGATGATGCGCACGATGTCGATACGCATTTTGTCGTTCTTTCGCGTTTCGTTGTTAACGATATCTCTTGCAATTTCGTAAATTTCGCTGCAATCGTATTTTCTCTCGAGCGTGTCATACGGTGCGGTGTGCTTAAGGCGTGTTGACGGTCTTGCGCAGATGATTGAGCCTGCGGCCTCGTCGGTGTTATAGCAGAGGTTTTTGAGTCTGACGATTTCCTCACCGAAGCCGTCCGTGCGGTAACGCTTGCCTGCAAAGTCTTTTACAAAATCGTCAGCGTTGAAGGCCTCGTCGGCTGTAGCCGCGTTGAGTGCGACGGCGCAGTACATCGGATTTTCACGGAAGGTGTCAAGCTCAAGCGCGGTGCCGAGCAGATTTTCACTTCTTGAAACCGCGTAGGGGCAACGGCTGACGGTATCAATATCACCGCAGAGCCCCGTTCTGCCGTATCTGTTGCCCCTGATAGCGACGATGTGCTTTTTATCCTGCAAAAACTGCGGACGCTCGTCGCCTGAATCGTTGATAATAATGAATTTTTCGGGCGAAACTTTCTTGAAAAAGTCCTCGCCGATTGAGCTTAAATGAGTATAGCATACGGCGTTTTCGTTATGCAGTGTGAGTGCCTCGATAAGAGATTCGCCGACGTCGGTGAGGTAGCTGTTGTAGCCCTTGATGTTAACGTCGTAGAGCGGCTCGAAAATATAGGAATCCGTTTCGCCGAGTGCCTCACGCTGAACCTCGAGGAATTTTCGGTTGAAAATGCCGAAAAAGGCATTGTCGGGTGCCATAAAGAAAATCGGAGGGAAGTTGTACCACATCGGAGCCTTGAAAATCTTCAGCTTCATATATTTGCGGCGGATGTTGAACGGCACGCTGGGGATGAGAGCGGGGAAAACAGGGGTGATGCCCAGCTCCTTTTCACGCTCGGTGATTTTTTTGCCGATGTATATTTTTCTTTCAAGATATTCCGTGCTGCGGACAGAATTCATTGCCGCAACGTTACCGGTAAGCTGGCGCATAAGGAAGGCGGGACCGCTGACAAAATCAACGCTTGCATCCTCCGCCATACCCATTTCGCGCATCGTGCGGTAGAGGACACCGTCAAAGCCGATGGGCTGGAGTGCCGTGTTGATTCCGTGCATCGCCATAAAGTCGATTTCCTTTTCCCAACGGTCAAAGCCCCAGTAGTTGCCCTCGAGGGAGAACATCTCGTAGCTCGTTCTTGCGCGGATTTTCTGATTTACCGTGCGTGTGATTTTCTCCTCGGGAAGGGGGGTTGTAGCAATGTAGGAAATGTCGTAATCACCGCTTGTGATAACAACGCTGCAGTATTCGTTAAGATAACGGTAAAATGCCATACAAAGGCTTAAGCTGCTGTTGCCTGCGAGCACGATTTTTTTATCCTCTGCATAGACCTCGTAGCAGTCACAGCCGTTGTCGGCTTCAATATATTTAATTATGAAATTATCCTTGATTTTCGGGGTGTTGCGCTGAATAAAATTGAGCATAATTCTGCCTCCGTTTTTTACTAACTGATATTATACATTGAACGGTGCAATAAATAAAGATAAATTTTTAAAAATTCTGTGAAATTTTGCTTTTTAGACTTTACAGATACGGCGTTTTAAAGTAAAATATTAATAATCACATCAAAGATGACGGAGGGTTATTGATGTTTAAAAGAATTTTACTTAAGTTAAGCGGTGAGGTCCTTGCAGGTGAGCAGGGTCACGGCATTGACTTTGATATGGTAACTAACGTCTGCACCTATGTCAAGAAGGTTGCGGATATGGGTGTTCAGGTCGGTCTCGTTGTCGGCGGCGGCAACTTCTGGCGCGGCAGAAGCTCAGGCTCAATGAACAGAACGAGAGCCGATAATATGGGTATGCTCGCAACTGTTATGAACTCCCTTGCACTTTGCGAGGCTCTCGAGCAGCTCGGCGTCAAGGCACGCGTTATGTCCGCTGTTGCAATGCAGCCTATCGCAGAGCCCTTCGTGGCACGCGATGCAGTAAAGCATCTTGAAAACGGCGAGGTCGTAATCTTCGGCTGCGGCACAGGCTGTCCGTTCTTCTCAACGGATACAACTGCGGCTCTCCGTGCGGCAGAAATCGAGGCTGACGTTATCTTCAAGGCAACTAACGTTGACGGCGTTTACGATAAGGACCCGAACAAGTTTGATGACGCTGTCAAGTATGACGTGCTTACCCATTCTGAGGTTCTTGCAAAGGGTCTTAAGGTTATGGACAGCACAGCGGCTTCGCTTTGCAGAGATAATAACATCGCAATTCTTGTTTTCAATCTTGAGGATCCGGAGAATATCATCCGCGCTGTCAGGGGCGAGAGCATCGGTACATTAGTTAAAGAATAATTTTAGAATAATTCATATAAGGAGAATAGTTATGAAAGAAGTTTACAGCTTTACAAGAGAAAAAATGACAAAGACAACAAACGTGCTCAAGGAAGAGTACGCTGCAATCCGTGCAGGCAGAGCTAACGCTGCTGTTCTTGACAAAATTCAGGTTGATTACTGGGGAGTTCCCACACCGATCAATCAGATGGCTGCAATCTCTGTTGCTGAGGCAAGAATCCTTGTTATCCAGCCGTGGGACAAGTCATCACTCGAGCCTATCTACAAGGCAATCCTCGCTTCAGATATCGGCATCAACCCGCAGAACGACGGTGTTGTAATCCGTCTTACATTCCCTGCTCTTACAGAGGACAGACGTAAGGAAATCGTTAAGGATATCAAGAAGCTTGCTGAGGATTCAAAGGTTGCTATCCGTGCAGTACGCCGTGATTCAATCGATAAGATCAAGAAGATGCAGAAGGCTTCCGAAATCACAGAGGACGATCTCAAGAACGGCGAAAACGAGCTTCAGAAAATCACAGACGAGTTTGTCAAGAAGGTTGACGAAATCGCTGCTGCGAAAGAAAAAGAAGTTATGGAAATCTAAGTCTGACAAATCAGAAAATAGGGGCAGGCTTCACAGTCTGCCCTTTAATTTCGAGGAGACTAAGCTTATGGAAAGAAAAATTCCCGAGCATATCGGCATAATTATGGACGGCAACGGCCGTTGGGCAAAGCAGCGCGGTCTTGCACGCTCCGAGGGGCATAAGGCAGGCGCAAATGTTTTCCGCAGAATATGTGAATATGCAAACGAAATCGGTGTAAAATATATCACATTCTATGCCTTTTCTACCGAAAACTGGCGCAGACCTCCCGAGGAGGTAAGTGCGCTGATGGATCTCTTCCGTGCCTATCTTGATGAGGCTGAGGAGCGTCAGGAGGAGAACAAGCAGAAGGGTATGCGCATCCATTTTATCGGTCACCGCGAGGGTGTGCCGACGGATCTTATCGACCGCTTCGAGACAACGGAGCGCGATTCGAAGGACGCTGACAGAATTGACGTCAATATCGCAATTAACTACGGCGGACGTCTCGAAATCGTTGATGCCGTGAAAAAGCTTGCACAGAAGGTGAAGGACGGCGAAATGAACCCCGAGGATATCACGGAGGCAGACATTTCCGACAACCTTTACACGGCAGGTCAGGCTGATCCCGACCTTATCATCCGCCCGAGCGGAGAGTACAGGCTTTCAAACTTCCTTATCTGGCAGTCGGCGTATTCGGAATTCTGGTTCTCAGATATTCTCTGGCCCGATTTTACTGAGGCTGATCTCGATAAGGCAATCGATGATTTTAACAACCGTAACAGACGCTTCGGAGGTGTATGATGAAAACTCGTATTATTGCAGGCTTGGTCTGCACTGGTCTTGTAATTGCATTGCTGTGCTTTATGGACACAATACTGCTCCCGATTATTCTTGCAGTTGCGGCAGGAATTGCTGTGTATGAGCTGTGCTCTGTCGTTAAGGTGAAGCTGCCGATGAAGCTTCTTTCAATGGCGGTCAGTATGTTTATCCCGTTCGACGCCGCCTACGGTATTCTCGGTAAAATCGGCATTGCTCCGGTGGCAGCACTTGCTGTATATTTTATCGCGCTTCTTATAATGATGATAAAGTGGCATTCAGAGGTTAAGTTTGATCAGGTGTCGATGTGTCTTATTGCATCGCTTGCTGTTCCGAATGCCGTTTCCTGCTGGGTAAGACTCTATAACTGGCAGTTCCCGGGAGATACGGGTCACGTTGAGGCTCACGCGGTTTATCTTATTCTTTTCTGTGCCTTCTGCGCATGGCTGACGGATACGGGCGCATATTTCGCAGGCGTATTCTTCGGCAAGCATAAGATGTCGCCCGTTATCAGCCCGAAAAAAACCTGGGAGGGTGCAGTCGGCGGTGTTCTTCTCACAGCGGTTGCAAACGTTATAATGTTCCTCATTTACGACAAGTGGTTCTTTGGTGTACCGTTCAACGGCTGGGATTGGTACGGAGTTATTCCGATTTCAATCATCCTTTCTGTCATCAGCATCTTCGGTGATCTTTCCGCTTCAGTTATCAAGCGTAACTACGGCATCAAGGACTACGGCAATCTTATCCCCGGCCACGGCGGAATGATGGACAGAATCGACAGCGCACTTTTTGTTTTTCCCGCAATGTATGCAATTGTCAATATAATCAACGCTATCTGAATATAATAGGGTGATGCTATGAGTAAAAAAGTAACTCTTCTCGGCTCAACGGGCTCAATCGGTACGCAGGCTCTCGAGGTTATCGAGATGCAGGGCTATGAGGTTGTTTCCCTTACCGCAAGCACGAATACGGACGTTATCGAGGAGCAGATCAGAAAATTCAGACCGAAGTATGCCGCAATGGTGGATGAAAAAGCCGCCGCTGAGCTTAAGGTGCGTGTCGCTGATACCGACACAACAGTGCTTTCGGGTATGGATGGAGTCTGCGAATGTGCTTCGCTTGAAGCTGATTATGTTCTTAACAGCATCGTCGGTATGGCGGGCTTAAAGCCCACGGTTGCGGCTATAAATGCAGGCAGTGAGATTGCCCTTGCGAACAAGGAAACTCTCGTTGCGGGCGGTCAGCTCGTTATGAATCTCGCAAAGGAAAAGGGTGTCAGCATCCTTCCCGTGGACAGCGAGCATTCCGCGATTTTTCAGTCGCTTCAGGGCTGTGCGGATAAAAAAGAGATAAAGAGACTTATCCTTACCGCGTCGGGCGGCCCGTTCTTCGGTAAAAAGCGCGACGAGCTCGGTAATGTAACGGTCAAGGAGGCGCTCAATCACCCGAACTGGAGTATGGGAGCGAAAATCACAATCGATTCCGCTTCAATGATGAACAAGGGACTTGAGCTTGTCGAGGCGGTGTGGCTCTTTGATATGAATCCGAACGATATCGACATCGTCGTTCACCGTCAGAGCGTTATTCATTCACTTGTGGAGTATTGTGATAATTCGGTTATTGCACAGCTCGGTGTACCCGATATGCGAATCCCGATTCAGTATGCTCTTACTTATCCCAACAGAATCCCGTCTCCTGTCCGACAGCTTTCTTTGACGGAGTACGGCACGCTCACATTCTTTGAGCCCGATTACGAAACCTTCGGACTCATCAACGTCTGCCGTAAGGCAATCGACGACGGCGGACTTTTCCCTGCGTGCGCTAACGCGGCAAACGAGGAGGCAAACCTTGCCTTCCGTGAGGGTAAAATCAAATTTCTCGATATAGAGGACCTCGTCCGTTCAGCGGTTGAGGCTTCACAGCACTTTGATACTTATACTCTTGACGACGTTTACAATATGTACGATTGGGCAAGAGATTATGTTAAATCTAAAATAAGGTGACATCAGTAATGGCAGAATTTTTATCGTTTATTGCAAGCAAATGGACAATACTTGTTGCGCTTCTTTTCTTCGGCATTATCGTAATGGTGCACGAGCTCGGCCATTTTACCTTTGCAAAGCTCTTCAAGGTTAAGGTCAATGAGTTTTCAATGGGTATGGGACCGAAGCTTTTCGGCAAAAAGAAGGGCGACACGCAGTATTCTGTCCGTCTTTTCCCTATCGGCGGCTTTGTCAGTATGGAGGGTGAGGACGAGGACAGCGAGGACGAGCACGCCTTCAATAAGAAGCCGTGCTGGCAGAGAATTGTCATTGTCGTTGCAGGTGCGCTTGTAAATATTTTTCTCGGTCTTATTCTGGTTGCGGTTACGCTCACGATTTCTGACGGCTATGCAGGCACGAATTATATCCACAGCTTCAACGTCGATTCAAAGCAGGTTGCCGAATATAACGGACTTAAATCGCAGGATAAGGTTATAAAAATCGACGGAAGAAATGTTATTTATTATACCGATGTAGCATATCTTCTCAGCCGTACTGACGGCAAGACTGATATGACAATCGAGCGTGACGGCGAAAAAATGGAGCTTAAGGACGTTGCACTTTCTCCGTCGCAGGTGGTTATCCTCGGCGTTGACAAGACGGTCGGCACCGTCATCGGAGACACCTTCAAGCAGTCGGCGAGCATCTGCCGTATGGTCTGGCTGAGTCTTTTTGATATGGTTACGGGTAAATATTCGATCAAGGATGTCTCAGGACCTATCGGCGTTGTTGATTTTGTATCGGATGCAACACAGGAATCCGTCAAGACCTCCGACTATACGGGACTTCTGACGATGATGGCACTCATCACGATAAATATAGGTATATTCAACCTTTTGCCCGTGCCTGCACTCGACGGCGGAAGGCTTCTCTTCCTTTTCATCGAGCTTATCAGACGCAAGCCGATAAACCAGAAATACGAAGCATGGGTACACGGCGCAGGAATGGTAATCCTGCTGTTGTTTATGCTGCTTATTTCGTTTAAGGATATTTATACGTTGTTTATAAAGTAGGGATTTGAAAAGAGGAAAATAAGAAATGAAAGCAAAAAAGGCAAATGTATTTACCTTTACAATTGCCGTTCTTGCAATAGCGGCAATTGCGTATTGTGTTTGTGAGTTTTTAAATTTAGGTTTCATAGCTGAAAAATTAAGTTTTTTCATACCTCTGATTTTTCTTGTTTTCGGCTATGATAACAGTGGCTTGAGAACAAATTTTTTATCCTTGATTTTCAAAGATAAAACTGTTTTCGGTTGGCTTCAAAGGGAAAATTCTTATGACGACAAAGTGTCGGAAATTCTGAAAACTTTTATATACTATCTTGTGCTGGTTTTTATGTTTTTTCCGATATTCTCGGTAGCGAAGTTTGCGTGGATACCGTTGGTAATACTTAATATTATTTCTTGTTTCAGATTTATAATTAAAAACGACCTTTTTCCTTTGTCAGATGATTTAAGTGGTGAAACACCTCTTAAAGGCTTGATTTTTACTATTTTAGCGCTTATTTTTACTCCCACAGATTCAAATATATCAGCAATTATGCTGATAATTATTGTTGTAGTGGCGTCTATTCTTTTATTGAGTTTATTGTTGTCACATTTATTTGGCGAATTTGAATCTGATAAAACGATTTTAATTGTTGCTTTATTGTTTCTTTTTTCTTTTTATTCTGTACGATCTGCAAATTATATTTGGGATTATAAAGAGCCAAATACTTATGAAAGTGTTATACTTGAAAAGAAAGAAGAGCGTGGCGGCAGACATAACTCTACAACTTATTATTTTATAATTGAAAATTGGCAAAATCCCGGAAGAAAAATTGAATTACAGGTTGGTCAAAAAAGCTACTTTGTAAACGATATCGGCGATTATGTTAAAATCCGTCAGGGCGAGGGTGCCCTCGGTGGAAGATGGTACGAATACGACACAATTCAAGAGAAGGAGCAGGACAATGGAACGCAGAATGACTAAAAAGGTTAAGGTCGGCAATATCTTTATCGGCGGTGATGCACCCGTCAGCGTGCAGTCGATGCTCAATAAGCCCGCCCACGATTTTGAAGCGAGCGTAAAGCAGGCGGTCGAGCTTGAAAAAGCAGGCTGTCAGGTTATCCGCGGTGCAATTCCCGATATGGATGCAGTCGGACTTATCCCTGCTTTAAAGGAAGCGGTCAAGGCTCCCATTGTTGCCGACATTCATTTTGATTACCGCCTCGCAATCGAGGCTGTCGCCGCAGGTGTTGACAAGGTGCGTATAAATCCCGGCAACATCGGCTCGGACGACAGAGTAAAAGCGGTCGTTGATGCCTGTAAGGCAAAGAATATTCCTATCAGAATCGGCGTTAATTCAGGCTCGGTTGAAAAGGAAATCCTTGCAAAGTACGGCGGACCTACTCCCGAGGCTATGGCGGCAAGCGCGATGTATCACGCTTATTTACTTGAAAAATTTGATTTTGACGATATCGTGATTTCAATCAAATCGTCAAATGTTGAAAATATGATAAAGGCTTACGAAACAGTAGCCGAAAAATGTGACTATCCCTTGCACCTCGGTGTTACCGAGGCAGGCACGGCGCGAATGGGACTTATCAAGTCAAGCGCAGGTATCGGAAGCCTGCTTATGCACGGCATCGGCGACACAATCCGCGTTTCTCTCACAGATGACCCCGTCAACGAGGTATATGCGGGTCACGATATCTTAAAGGCACTCGGGCTTAAATCCGACAGCGTGCAGATTGTATCCTGCCCGACCTGCGGAAGAACAAAAATTGACCTTATCAGCGTTGCAAATGAGGTCGAAAACGCTCTGCGCGACTGCACAAAGAAAATCAAGGTTGCCGTTATGGGCTGTGTTGTCAACGGTCCGGGTGAAGCACGCGAGGCAGATATCGGTATCGCGGGCGGCGACGGCTGTGCAATGCTTTTCAAAAAGGGAGAAATTTTAAGAAAAATTGACGAGAAGGATATCGTCAGAGAATTATTGGCAGAAATTGAAAAATTATAAAACCTCTTTGCCTCCCTTGCCTAAAGGGAGGGGGACCGCGACAGCGGTGGAGGGATTCTTAATCAGGATGTGACAACGTGAAATCAGCAAGCTTTTTGAGTCTTTTCGGCAACTACCTTGACAACAGCATATTGGCTTATTTCGGTGGTGCAACTGTCGAAAGCATCGAGGCAACGCTTGCTGACCGTACTGTCAGAATGTCCGTCAGCTTTGATGCGCCCGTTGACAGCTTCGTTATTAAAAGGGCGAAGGACGAGCTTAAGCGCGTGATGAATCTGCGCGATATTAAAATGGATTTCCGTTTCCCGTCCGAAAGTCTCGATATGAATTACATCACGGTTTTCGTTAAGGAAATCTGTGAGAATTTCCCTGCCGCAAAGTCGATTCTCGACGGCGCGGAATATAATCTCGATAACGATAAATTAACTATACGCCTTGCGAAGAACGGCAAGGATACTCTTATAAATCTTGGCTGTGAAAAATTCATCCGCGATACGCTCGACAGCCGTTTTGAGCGTCTTGTCCGCGTTGAATTTATCAGCGGTGAAACAACACAGGATGATGTTGAAAAATTAAAGGAGTTCCAGCAGAAAGAGAACAAAAAGCTTATGGAGGCTCAGCCGAAAAAGGTTGTTGTCAAGCCGTCGGCAGGTGAGCCTGCACCGAGGAATCCCGTCGAGCAGACATTTGAGGATCTTCCGATTTCGCTTTCAAACGCGAAGGCGCTTTACGGCACGGTTATCAAAACAAAGCCGAAGCCGATTGCCGAATGTATGCCCGAGGACGGCGAGGTTACGATCTGGGGTGACATTTTCTCCGTTGACGTGCGCGAATCACGCGACGGAAAATACAGCATCATCAATTTCAGTCTGACGGACTATACTTCATCTTACATAGTCAAGGTCTTCGGCGAAAAGAAAAAGTGCGGCGATATCGTCGGCTCGCTTAAAGAGGGGCTGACGGTGCTTGTACGCGGTGCTATCAGTATGGACACCTATCAGCACACCTACATCATCACCGCACGCGCAATTACTCAGATTGAAAAAATAGAAGAGAAGGACACCGCTGACGAAAAGCGCGTTGAGCTTCATCTTCATACGAATATGTCCGCAATGGACGGTATGGCGAGCGCAAAGGACCTTGTAACCCGCGCGGCAAAGTGGGGTCACAAGGCTATTGCAATCACCGACCACGGCTGTGTTCAGTCGTTCCCCGAGGCGTGCAACACGGCGGCAAAGCTCGGCATCAAGGTTATCTACGGTATGGAGGGTTATCTTGTTGATGACGATGCATTCTATGACGATTACGGCTTCAAAGACGGCGACGAAATCCCCGCGGGATATATGAACGACGTCAAGGAGGTAAAGGGCACATACCACATCATCCTTCTTGTAAAGAATACTCAGGGCCTCAAAAATCTTTATAAGCTCATTACCGAATCGAACCTTAAATTCTTCAAAAAGCGTCCGCGTATTCCGCGCCACCGACTTATGCAGCTGCGTGAGGGTCTTATCGTCGGCAGCGCTTGTGAGGCGGGCGAGCTTTACCGTGCGATGATGGACGGCAAAACGGACGAGGAGCTGTCGAAGGTTGCATCCTTCTATGATTACATCGAGGTGCAGCCGACGGGCAACAACTCGTTTATGATGCGCTCGGATGATGAAAAATATGCGAATGTCCGCACGGTCTATGATCTGCAGGCGCATAACCGCCGTCTTATCAGCATCGCTGACAGGCTCGGCAAGATGGTTGTTGCGACGGGTGACGTTCATTTTATGAAGAAGGGCGATGCGATTTACCGCGAAATCCTTATGACTACTATGGGCTTCAAGGATGCGGCACAGCAGGCTCCGCTTTATTTAAGAACAACCAACGATATGTTCGAGGAGTTCTCCTACCTCGGTGAGGAGACCGCAAGGGAAATCGTTATCACTAATACGAATAAAATTGCCGATATGTGCGAAGGGGATATGACGCCCTTCCCGCGCGGTACGTTCCCGCCGAGCCTTGAGGGCGCTGACGAGGACCTTACAAGAATCTGTTGGGAAAGAACGAAGCGCGACTACGGCGATCCCGTTCCCGAGAACGTTGCAAAACGTCTTGATAAGGAGCTTAAATCAATCATTTCCAACGGCTTTGGCGTTCTTTATATGATTGCGCAGAAGCTCGTACAGAATTCCGAGGAGCACGGCTACTATGTCGGCTCACGAGGCTCTGTCGGCTCATCCTTTGTTGCTCACGCGGCAGGTATCTCTGAGGTTAATCCCTTGCCTCCGCACTATGTATGCAGACAGTGTAAGCACAGCGAATTTTTCGAGGACGGCTCGGTCGGCTCGGGCTTTGATATGCCCCCGAAGGATTGCCCTCATTGCGGAATCCCGATGCACCGTGACGGTCACGATATCCCGTTCGAAACCTTCCTCGGCTTCAAGGGCGACAAGCAGCCCGATATCGACCTTAACTTCAGCGGTGAATATCAGTTCTACGCTCACCGCTACACAGAGGAGCTTTTCGGTGTTGACCACACCTTCAAGGCGGGTACAATCGGTACGGTTGCCGATAAAACTGCCTACGGCTTCGTTAAAAAATGGGCAGAAATCAAGGGTGTATCTATCAGCAAGGCGGAAGAGGACAGACTGACAAAGGGCTGTGTCGGCGTTAAGAGAACAACGGGACAGCACCCCGGCGGAATGGTTGTTGTGCCTGCAGTCAACGATGCGGAGGACTTTACTCCCATTCAGCACCCCGCGGACGACGTCAGCGGCGGCTTGCGCACAACGCACTTTGATTTCCATTCGCTTCACGATACAATTCTCAAGCTTGATAACCTCGGCCACGATGTTCCGACGCTTTATAAGCATCTTGAGGACTCAACGGGAATTAAAGTCTTTGATGCGGATGTCTGTGACCCCGAGCTTTATAAGCTGTTTACCACTCCCGAGCCTCTCGGCGTAACGGCGGAGGATATCGACTGCGAAACGGGAACGCTTTCTCTTCCCGAGCTCGGAACTCCGTTCGTCCGTCAGATGCTTATGGATGCAAAGCCGAAGAATTTCTCCGAAATGCTTCAGATTTCGGGACTTTCCCACGGTACTGATGTTTGGCTGGGCAATGCTCAGGATCTTATCAAAAACGGCACGTGTACGATTGCTGAGGTTATCGGTACGCGAGATAATATTATGGTTTACCTTATGCACAAGGGACTTGAGCCCGATATGGCGTTCAAGATTATGGAGATTGTGCGTAAGGGTAATGCGACGAAGCTCCTTACAGAGGAGCATATGCAGGCGATGCGCGACCACAACGTTCCGCAGTGGTACATCGATTCGTGTATGAAAATCAAGTATATGTTCCCGAAGGCTCACGCCGCCGCTTACGTTATCGCGGCGATGCGACTTGCGTGGTATAAGGTTTATCATCCGATTGAATATTACGCGACTTATATGTCCGTCCGCGGTGATGACCTTGATACGGTTGCAATTATGAACGGCAGAGATGCCGTCAAGGAATGTATGCGGCAGATAAAGGCGAAAATGCAGGCTCACGAGGCAACGGCAAAGGAAGAGGGCGTATTCACCTCGATGCAGGTTGTTAACGAGATGATGGCTCGCGGCGTGGAATTCCTGCCCGTAGACCTTTACAAGTCGCACGCAAAAATTTATAAAATCGAGGACGGCAAAATCAGACTTCCGTTCTCCTCAATGGCAGGTACGGGTGAATCCGCGGCGGTTGCGCTGATGAATGCGCGAGATGACGGTAACGGTGAATATATGTCCCGTGAGGATTTACAGCAGCGCGCAGGAATCAGTAAATCTGTTATTGAAACTCTTGCCGCCTGCGGTGCGCTCGAGGGCTTACCCGAAAGCACGCAGATGAGCTTCTTCAGTATGTAAAAACGAGGTATAAAATATGTGGTGGAAAATTTTGTTGGCGGCAGTTGCACTCTTTGTGATTGTCACCCTTATCAGAGCGGCTTTCTTCAAGCCGAAAAAGATTGAAAAGGTTAGCATAAGAGAAGCAAAAATCGACGAAAACAAGGTTGCAGACCATCTTTCGGATGCAATCAAATTCAAGACGATTTCAAAGGTACGCGACGAGGGTGTAGATTGGGACGAGTTTTACAATTTCCATAAGTACCTCGACGAGACATATCCTCTCATAGCAAAAAATACTACGAAGGAAATCATCGACAAGGCCAGCCTTCTTTACATCTGGAAGGGTAAGAATCCCGACCTTGAGCCGATGGCGATGCTCGCGCATCAGGATGTTGTTCCTGTTTCCGAGGGTACGGAGAAGGATTGGAAATACGATGCCTTCAGCGGCCACAACGACGGTGAATTTATCTGGGGACGCGGCGCGCTCGATATGAAAAACCATCTTATCTGCGTTATGGAGGCGGTCGAGTCTCTTATGGCAGAGGGCTTTCAGCCTGAGCGTGATGTTTACCTTTGCTTCGGACATAACGAGGAGACGGTTTCAACAGTTTATACAGGTGCAGGCACAATCGTAAAGACTCTCAAGGAGCGCGGAGTGCGCCTTGACAGCGTGCTCGACGAGGGCAGTGCACTCATCGACCTTAAATTACCGGGAATAATCAACACGCGCCTTGCTGCTGTCGGAACGGCAGAAAAGGGTTATGTTGATATGAAAATAACTCTGCACGACAAGGGCGGCCACACATCAGCCGCACCCAAGCACAGCGGTATGTGGAAGCTTGCGAACGCTGTCCGCGACCTTGAAAAAAATCAGTTCAAGTCGCATTGGTTGCCGTTCCTTGACGAGCTTATCCACGCTGTCGGAGGCAGAGCAACATATCTCGGCAAGATTCTTATCTGCAATTATCCGATTTTTAAGCCCCTTCTCAAGTTTATTCTCAAAACAATTCCGCAGGGTGCAAGCATGGTAAGGACAATCACAAGCGTTTCAATGTGTGAGGGCAGTCCCGCGGCGAACGTTCTTCCGCAGAGACCGAGCATTACGGTCAACTTCCGTCCGCTTCCCGGTGACAGCCTTGCAGACGTTGAAAAGCATGTCCGCAAGAATATCAGATACAAGGATATCGACATCGAATATTTCAACGGCAAGGAAGCGACGCCGTTCTCTTCAACATCTTCGAGAGCGTTCAAGGCAATCGAGAGCGTTGAAAACAGTATTCATCCCGAGGGAGTTGCGGTTGCACCTTATCTCGTAATGGGCGGTACGGATGCTTACCGTTACGGTGAAATATGCGATAACATTCTTCGCTTTGCACCGTTCAATGTTCCGCTTTCGCTCTTCTTTACAACTCACGCAACAAACGAGCGTCTTCCGATAAGCTCGCTTAAGGAAGCTGTCGTGTTCTTCAGAGAATATATCATCAAGGTTTCGGATAAAGATTAAAATTAAAGCAAGGTAGTTTATGCTACCTTGCTTTTTTCAGTTTATTCTATTCATCTGCTGTCTTGTCACAAGTGGATAGGAGACGAGGCTGTCAGAATCAAGATTTTCATTATTCATATCAACCGCATTTATCTGCGAATTGCCGTAGGTGGTGTAATAATAAATGCCCTTGTCCGTATTACAGCAGGAGGTATAAACCGTCATATAATTGTCGCTTATAAAGCCTCTCGGAGTGTTGACTGTGCCGAGAATGTGAAAAAACTGCGTAACGCTTTCCTCCTCCGTCTCACCGCAGACGGATTTTTCTTTTGCAAAAGCAAGCTTTACAAAGCGTGACGGTGAGGATAAATCACCCGGCAGACCGAACGCATCAAGCCCCTTTGAGCTTGTTTTCGGGTCAGCCTCTTCTTTGCCGAGTGAGCCGATTGTGCCCTCGTAGTTTTTTATCTGCCAATCAAACGGAGGATTGTTTGTCAGCACGCCCAACGGGTTGTCGTAGATTTTCAAGCCCTCCTCTACGCATTCAACCGTAATGCATTCTTTTTTATCAGCAACAATCCAATGCAGGGGAGAAGCCTTGAACTTTTCGCTGAAATCAATATCTGCAATGTTTATTTTGTTGAGATTTTCCTTCACCTCGTCAACACCCGCAAACTGACTCAGCATCCACGGAATAAGCTCAAACGACGCGAGGTTTTCTTTGCTGTCGCAAACAGGAAAATAGTGCGCGTTATGGGGGAAATTAAGTCCTGCAATACTTAAACCCTTTTCGTTCGTAGCCTCATAATAAAGCGGGTAATCATCAATTACAGTTGCAATTCCGATTATCGCAAAGTGATTTTCAATTTCTTTACCGTTACGGAATCTGAAAGAAAATTTCCTCGGTGTTATGACAACGCTCTCGTTGTAGTGATAATCAAGGTCGAGCGTTCTGCCGAAATAATGATTTTTGGTTTTAAAGCTGATTGCGGTACACATAACTTTTCTCCTTATAAAGACAAAAAGTGCGGAAAAGAAATCCGCACCTTTACTTTTTGTATATTGTTGTATTTTATTCAGCAATCGTTTCTTTAAGAATTGTGATTGCCTTTTTAAGCTCATCCCAGCCGATGTTGAGCGGAGGAAGAAGTCTTACCTTTGTCTTTGCGGTGAGAACGAGCACACCCTTTTCAAGACAAGCGTTCACGATATCTTTTGCGCTCTTTTCGGTTTCGATACCGATCATAAGACCGAGACCGCTTACGCTCTTAACCCCCTGAGCGTTACCTAACTCCTCAAAAATGTATTCACTCTTCGCTTTTACTTCTGAAAGAAGGTTGTCGTCGATTCGCGAAAGAATACTGCATGCACCTGCACAGCATACGGGATTTCCGCCGAAGGTTGTGCCGTGTGAGCCGGGGACGAGAACGTCCTGCACCTTTTCGCCGAGCATTGCGATACCGATCGGGAGACCGCCGCCGATGCCCTTTGCCGTTGTGACGATATCGGGATTGAGTCCGTACTGCTGGAAGGCGTAGAGACTGCCCGTTCTGCCGTTACCCGTCTGTACCTCGTCGATGATGATGAGCATATCCTTTTCCTCGGCAAGAGCCTTGACACCGTTTACGAAAGCCTCGTCGAGCTTGCAGACACCGCCCTCACCCTGAACGAGCTCCATCATAACTGCAACGCAGTTGTTTTCCTCGGCAAGACGCTTGACATCGTCAAGGCTGTTAGCCTCAGCGTAAACAAAGCCCTCAACGAACGGTCCGAAATGTGTGTGATAGCCGTCCTGACCGGTTGCGGTGAGAGTGGCAATCGTTCTGCCGTGGAAGCTGTTTTTAAGAGTGATAATTGTTGAATGGCTTTCGTCTCCGTACTTTTCAAAAGCATAACGGCGCGCAACCTTGATTGCACATTCGTTGGCCTCAGCACCGCTGTTGCCGAAGAAAGCCTTTTTCATTCCTGTTCTTTCGCAGAGCATCTGTGCAAGACGTGCACACGGCTCTGTGAAATAAAGATTTGACGTATGTGTGAGCTTGTTGAGCTGTTCCGTAACGGCCGCAACCCACTCATCGTCTGCAACACCGAAGGCGTTAACGGCAATACCTGCTCCGAGGTCGATGTATTCCTTGCCGTCCGAATCCTTGAGAATTGCGCCCTTACCGCTGACGAGCTCAACGGGGAAACGCGCATAGGTGTTGGCTATATACTGCTTATCAATTTCTGTAATGCTCATTTATTTTGCCTCCGGGTGTCTTTTCTTGTAATCCTCGCCCTTGACGAACATTGTGCCGATACCCTCATCGGTGAGGATTTCGATGATGATTGAATGCTTCACTCTGCCGTCGATAACGAAGACCTTGCGTACACCCCAGTTGATTGCATCCACACAGCACTGCACCTTCGGGATCATACCGCCCGAAATGATGCCCTCCTCTGTGAGCTTGGGTGCATCCTCGATGAAAATTCTTGAAATAAGTGATGAGGAATCGTCCTTATCGCGGAGGATACCCTCGATATCTGTCATTGAGATAAGGCTTTCTGCCTGAAGCTCGCCTGCAATTTTAGCGGCAACCGTGTCAGCGTTGATGTTGTATACGTTACCGTCCTTGTCGCAGCCAACGGTTGAAACAACGGGGATGTAGCCCATTGAGAGAGTGTCGAGAATGGGTGTAACATCAACCTTCTCGATATCACCGACGAAGCCGAGCTCCTCGCTTCTGGGCTTTGCGATGATCATATGGCCGTCCGCACCGCTGAGACCGATTGCCTTACCGCCCTTTGACTGGATGAGGCTTACGAGGCTCTTGTTGATTTTACCGGCAAGCACCATCTGGACAACGTCCGCAGTTTCCTTATCCGTAACGCGGAGCCCGTTGACGAATTTAGTTTCCTTGCCGATTTTTGCAAGCATATCGGTGATTTCGGGACCGCCGCCGTGGACGAGAACAACCTTGATGCCGACCGTTGAGAGAAGGATGATATCGCTCATAACGGACTGCTTGAGGTCCTCGTTGATCATAGCGTTGCCGCCGTATTTAACGACAAGTATTTTATTGGTATATTTCTGTATGTACGGCAGAGCGTGAGTTAGAACATGCGCCCTGTCTGCGTTTGAAATTCTCATTTCTTCTACCTCTTAAGTTCTGTAATCGCCGTTGATTTTGACATAATCGTAAGTAAGGTCACAGCCCCATGCTGTTGCCTTTGCATCGCCCGAATTGAGCTCGACAAGGATGTCGATTTCCTTCTCGAGGAGAATTTCCTTTGCCTTCTCCTCAGAGAAATCAATGCCTGCGCCGTTGACACAAACGTCAAGTCTGCCCTTTGCGGATTCGAAGCTTACGTCAATCTTGTTGACGTCAACGTCAGCACCGCTGTAGCCGATAGCGCAGAGAACGCGTCCCCAGTTAGCGTCAGCGCCGAACATTGCAGCCTTGAGAAGAGAGGAGCAGATAACCGACTTTGCAACAGTTTTTGCTGTCTTTTCATCAGCCGCACCCGTTACCTTGCATTCAAGGAGCTTTGTTGCGCCCTCACCGTCACCTGCAATCTTTCTGCAAAGGTAAACAGTAACGCTGTTGAGAGCCTTGCAGAATTCTGCGTAGCTTTCGTCCTCTTTATCAATCATAACGTTGCCTGCCATACCATTGGCAAGAACCGTTACCATATCGTTTGTTGAAGTGTCGCCGTCAACGCTTACCATATTGAAGGTTGATGCGATATCTGTGCTCAGAGCCTTCTGAAGAAGCTCGGGAGCGATAGCAACGTCGGTTGTGATGAATACGAGCATTGTTGCCATATTCGGATGAATCATACCGCTGCCCTTTGCGATACCGCCGATTTTACATTCAACACCGCCGATGTCGAAGCTTACTGCGATTTCCTTCTTGATGGTATCGGTTGTCATAATACCCTCGGCGGCAAAGTCGCTGTGGTCGCCGAGACCTGCGGCAAGCTCATCTATACCGTTTGCAATCGGAGTGATGTCGAGCACCTGACCGATAACGCCCGTTGAAGCGATAACAACGTCATCCTTGCTGATGCCTGTTGCTTTTTCGACAAGATCGCTCATCTGCTCTGCGATTTCAATACCGTTAGCGTTACAGGTGTTTGCATTACCGCTGTTGCAGATAACTGCCTGAGCATAGCCGTCAGCAATGTGAGCCTTGGTTACCGTAAGGGGAGCGCCCTTGACGAGGTTTGTTGTATATACAGCCGCTGCAGCAGCCTTAACTTCACTTGTGATAAGAGCAAGGTCTCTTTTTGTTTTGTTCTTTCTGATTCCGCAGTGGATACCGTTTGCCTTAAAGCCCTTAGCGGCGCAGATACCGCCCATAATTTCTTTCATTTCTTACACCTCAAAATTAAGTCCTGTAGTTTCGTCGACACCGAGGATGATGTTCATATTCTGAATAGCCGCACCCGAAGCTCCCTTGCCGAGATTATCGTAGCGAGCCATAAGCATAATTCTGTCCTCATTACCCTCAACGAAGATTTCCATACCGTCGTTGAAGGAAAGCTTGTCAGAGCAGATAAAACCGCCCTCGCCGATGTCAGACTTATATTGTACCACAGGTCCGTGGTATTTTGCACTATAAATTTTACGAATTTCGTCTAAATTTGCACCATTTATCTGTGATTTGAAGAGCGGAACGGTCACAAGCATACCGCTGTAGTAGTTTGCGACGATGGGAGTGAACGCGGGAGCGTTCTTTATACCCGTGATAGCCGTCATTTCGGGAAGGTGCTTATGAGTCTGTGCGAGACCGTACTGACGCGGTGAGCCGTATCCGTCGGGAAGCTCATCCGCCTCGTATTCGCCGATCATTTTGTTTCCGCCGCCGCTGTAGCCTGTAAGAGAATGGCAGGCGAGGAGTGTCTCGGGGGAGATAACGCCCTTTTCGATAAGCGGATAAACAAGAGAGATAAATCCGCTGGCGTGACAGCCGGGGACAGCGATTCTGTTTGAATTAAGAATCTTTTCACGGTGAGCCTCAGAAAGCTCGGGGAAGCCGTAAGCCCAGGCGGGATTTGTACGATGAGCCGTTGAGGTGTCGAGCACCTTTACATCGGGATTTTCGATAAGAGAAACCGACTCCATTGCCGCCGCATCGGGAAGGCAAAGGAAAGCGATATCGCAGGAGTTGAGCATCTCTTTTCGTGCATTTACATCCTTGCGGAGCTCCTCGGGAATGAGCATAAGCTCGATGTCGCTTCTTTCGCTTAATCTTTCGTATATACGCAGTCCGGTTGTGCCTGCCTTGCCGTCAATAAAAATCTTTTTCACCTAATCACCCTATATTCATTGATAATGAATAATTATACAATAAATTCATACAAAGTCAAGCGTATTTGATGAATATTCTTAAATTTATTGCATATATACAATTTATTTTAGTTCTTGACAAATGGTTTGTCAAAGTATACAATCAAAATAATATTATGAAGGTATATAAGGGGAAGTTTGATGAAAATTTTTCAGAAAGGCTTCAATTTTTCGCAGGACGGGCCGGGAAACAGGCTTGTATATCATCTGCAGGGCTGCAATTTCCGCTGCAAGTGGTGTTCAAATCCCGAAAGCATGTCAACGTTGGCTTCTGATGTAAAAAATTATACTGTTGACGAGCTTTTTGATGAGGTTAAACGCAGCCGTATGATGTTTTTTGACGGCGGCGGCGTAACCTTCACGGGCGGCGAATGTACCCTTCAGCACGAGGAGCTGACCGAATTGCTGAAAAGGCTTCGGGCAGAGGGAATATCGACCGCAATTGAAACGAACGCATCAAGCGAGCATCTGACTGAAATTGCAGAATATGTAGATTATCTGATAGCCGATTTCAAACATTACGATACGGATATCCATAAAAAATGGATAGGCGTCGGCAACGAGGCTGTAAAGGAGAATCTCGCAAAATTATTCGCATCGGGCAGACAGATACATATAAGAATACCTCTTATCAAAAATATAAATGATACTCCGCAGGGCTTTATAGATTTCTTTATCCGTCACGATACCTCGAATGCGGTTTTTGAGTTTTTACCATACCACGAATTCGGCAAGGATAAATGGACGGCGGAGTATGAGATTGAAAACGGTTTTGTTTCCGATGAAGCTGTTAAAGAATTTGAAAATTTATTCGTCTCAAACGGCTTGAAGGTCGTTAAGACATAAAGGAGATATGTTTATGCAGAATATTTACACTCCCGAAAAATTAACTGAAAAAGCAAAGGCTCTTTTCAAAAACGAGCGTGCAAAGATGCGTCTTGACGGCTGGTTTATCGCGAAGGAGGCTGAGCTTGCTTTACAGGAAAAATACAAGGACTTTTCCGAAGAGGTCAAAAAGGCGTCAATTCTTCTTGAGCTTGTGAATATCGTTCCGCTATGGATTGACGATAATCAGATTTTTGCAGGTACTCAGGATGATGCTTTTGCAAGAAGCTATGCGCTCATAAATCCTTCTTTCAAGGTTGAGGGCTTCAGCGGCTACTGCGATCCTGCTGCTGTTTTCGGCGATATCGAGCCGAATGAGGAATTCACGGCAGAGCGTATAGAGAAGGCAAAGGCAGAATTCAGCAAGACCGAATACGCTGTAAAGCTCGGCGAGACCTACGCAAAATGCGAGGACAGCACAAAAGAGGTTATCTACTTCGTTGAGCAGGTTACGGGACATCTTATCCCCGATTTCCGCTATGCAATCAGACACGGTCTGCGCGCGATGATTGACAGCATCGCTGATAAAGATGGCAACGGCTACAAGGCTTTCAGAATAGCAATGGAGAGCGTTATCGCACTTGCTCATAAGTATGCTGACCTTGCCGAAAGCAAAATGGCGGATGCATCCGACGAGCGCAAGGCGGAGCTTGAGCTTATGGCAAAGACTCTTCGCAAGGTGCCCGAGTTCGGCGCTGAAAATATGTACGAGGCGATGCAGGCGTTTATCCTTCTCTGGCAGATGATGTGCCTTGAGCAGACACCGAATCCGTTCGCGTTCTCGGTCGGCAATGCTGACAGAATCTTCGAGCCGTACAGAAACGGTCTTGACCGCGATACGGTTGCAGGTCTTTTCAAGCATTTCCTTGTTTTCTTCAATGTTGCGGACAGAAGCTGGGCGATTTCGCAGAATATCATCATCAGCGGCCGCGATATTGACGGCAACGACCTTACGAACGAAACAACCTACGCGATGCTTGATGCGTATTTTGATATGAACCTTCCTCAGCCGATTCTCTCGGTTAAATTCCACAAGAATACTCCGCAGAAGCTTTACGAGGAGCTCGGTAGATTTTTCTTCACACCGGGTGTACTCACTCCGTCAATGTTCAATGACGATTCACTCTTCGAGGTGCTCGGCGCGAACGGTGTTGATGAGGCTGACCTTCCCGATATTTCAATCGCAGGCTGTCAGGAGCCGCTGATTATGGGTAAGGACAATGCGAACACAACCAACAGCTGGCTTAACCTTCCGAAGATTCTTGAAATGACTCTCACGGGCGGTATCTCGACCGTTACGGGCGAAAGGCTTGCGGATGTTGAGGCTTGCACTCTTGAGAATGTTCAGGAGGAATTCTATAAGAACGTTGAGCGCTTTGTTGCTGAAATGGCTCAGGCGGCTAACGGTGCATCCGTTGCACTTTCAACTCAGCGTGTACCGCTTCTTTCGTGCTTTATGGGCGGACTCGAGAACGGCATTGATATGCGAGACTATAACGCACAGGGTACTAAATATAACGGCAGCGGCTGTCTTATTCACGGCACATCCGTTATTGCCGATTCCTTCAGCGCGATTGATAAGCTTCTTGCCGAGCGTCCCGAGGATGCGGATAAATTAGTTGATGCAATCAAGGCGAACTTCGCAGGCTTCGAGGATTTGCAGGAATTCCTGCTTTCCGCTGATAAGTTCGGTAATAACATAGAAAAGGTTGACGCTTACGCTTCTGAGGTTGCTTCAAGAGTTGCAGACATTGTTGCAAATGCAAAGAACTATCTCGGCAACAGCTTCCGTCCGGATTTCAGCAGTCCGTCAACACATCTTCTTTACGGCTATTGGGTAGGCGCAACTCCCGACGGCAGAAAGTCAAGAGAAATGCTCGGCTACGGCGTTGACCCGCTTTACGGCAGTGCGGAAAACGGACTCGGCTTCCGTATGCTTTCGAATATGAAGCTCCCGTTTGGAAAATTCAACGGCGGTTACGCTTCGCATCTTGGCATTGACCCGAAATATTTCACAAGTGATTCCGACGAGGGCAAGGGTATTGAATTCAGAGACAAGATTATCAATCCGCTCTTCTTCAATCCGCTTAACGAGGGCGTTGCTCCCTTCTACCTCTATGTTAACGTAACAACTGCGGAAATTCTCCGCAAGGTGCTTGATAATCCGAAGAAGTACGCTCCGAGCGGTGTTTACATTATGCGTATTCACGGCACATTCGTAAACTTCCTCGACCTTTCTCCCGCTATTCAGCAGGATATCATCAAGCGTCTTGATCCGAAATCTTCAAATTTAGGTTGCTGATAAAATGTATTCAATAGGTATTGATATCGGTACGACGAGCATCTGCGCCGTGCTGATGGATTCACAGTCGGGCAGAATCATCTGCTCGGCAACCCATAACAACGATTCCTTCATAGAAACTCCGAATATCTGGGAAAAAATTCAGGATGTTGCGGTGATTGAAGAAAAGGTTTTTGAGGTTATTGACAGCGTTCTGAACAATGCGCAGGGAAATCAGGTTGACTCTCTCGGCATCTCAAATCAGATGCACGGTATCCTCTATTACGATAAGGACGGTAATGCTGTCAGCCCGCTTTATATCTGGCAGGACGAGCGCGGAAACCTTCCCTATAAGGACGGAAAGACCTATGCGCAGTATCTCGGCAGCTTTGCCGGCTATGGCCTCGTGACGGATTTTTACAACCGCGAAAACTCGCTTGTTCCCGAAAATGCCGTCGGTGTATGCACGATCGGTGATTACATTGCGATGCGCCTTACGGGAAGAAAAACGGCACTTATGCACATCACGAATGCCGCAAGCTTCGGTTGCTTTGATATTGTTGAAAACAAGTTTACGCTCGATAACGGAATGCTTCCCGAGGTAACGGCAGGCTTCGAGGCTGCAGGTGATTGGAACGGTATAAAGGTCGCGGTAGCGATCGGTGACAATCAGGCAAGCTTTATGGGCTCGGACGGTGTCGGAGCACCGCTTCTTAATGTCGGCACGGGCTCGCAGATTTCTTATCTCAGCGACACTCCCGTTAAGGGAGAGGGTGTCGAATCGCGTCCTTATGACGGCGAGCGCTATCTTATCGTCGGTGCATCGCTTTGCGGCGGACGTGCATTCTCGATGCTTGAGCGCTTCTTTGCTTCTGTTGTCGAAATGGCAACGGGTGAAAAATGCGGCTCACTGTATCCGCAGATTGATAAAATGCTCGAAGAAAAAACTCAGACTGACCTTGCTGCAGACAGCCGTTTCTGTGGAACACGCTCTGACCCGACGATACGCGGAGCATTCACCAATGTTTCGCAGGATAATTTCACTGCGGGGGATATGAGCGTTGCGATACTTTATGCGATTGCAAACGAGCTGCACACGATGTATACGGGTGAAAAAGCCGATACGATTGTCTGCTCAGGCAACGGTATAAGAAAGAACAAGGCCTTGCAGAGAGTTGCATCAGAGGTTTTCGGCGCGGAGATTAAAATTCCCCGTTACGAGGAGGAGGCGGCTTACGGTGCTGCACTTTCATCACTCGTTGCCGTCGGCAAGGCAGAAACCATTGACGAAGCACAGAAATTGATTATATACAGGTGATTTTATGTTTTTTGATTATCCTATCTTTTTTGAAAAAAACCGCGTTTTCCGCGTTTATACAGGCGGTAAGCTTTTTGCTGATTTTTTCGGTGATGACTCAACGGACGGCAATTATCCCGAGGAATGGGTAGTTTCTGCCGTTCATGCTCTTAACGAGGGCAGCACGGATGAATACGAGGGAATCTCGAAAATTAAGGGCGCTGAGCTTTACCTCAGCGACGCGCTCAAAAAGTATAAGAATGAGCTTATCGGTGAGCGTGAGGATATCGGTATTCTTACAAAAATCCTCGACAGCGCAATCCGACTTCCCGTGCAGGCTCATCCCGACAAGGCTTTCTCGAGAGAGCATTTCAGGTCGAATTACGGCAAGGAGGAAAGCTGGGTTATTCTTGCAACAAGACCTGATGCGAAGATTTTTTACGGCTTCAAAAAGGGCGTTACTCTCGAGCAGTTTGAAAAGGCTATCGAGGAGAGTGAGAACAGCACAACAGCAATGGAGGAGCTGCTCGAATCCTATCCCGTAAAAGCAGGTGACATTATTTACATCCCTGCAAAGATGGTGCACGCAATCGGTGCGGGCTGTCTTCTTCTTGAGGTTCAGGAGCCGACGGATTTCACAATCCAGCCCGAGCGCTGGTGCGGTGATTACAGACTTTCGGATAACGAGATGTATCTCGGTCTTGATAAAAAGACGGCGCTCGAATGCTTCGATATGGAAAAGACCTTCCCGATGCCGCTTTCAAGCAAGCCGCTTGCAAGTGAGCAGGGAGTTGACTATCAGTCCGTGATTGATGAGAGCATTACAACGAGCTTCAGCGTCAGAAAGATTGTTTTCGACGGTGGCAAATTTATGCTCGATAAGGGTGCCTGCATTTATGTCGTAACCGAGGGCGAAGGAAAGATTATCGGCGGCGGATATGAAAAGAAAATCAAAAAAGGTGATTACTTCTTTATTCCCGAAATTATCAGAAATAAATTCGCAATCACCGGTACGGATATGACGGTTGTCGAGTGCTACAAATAAGAGAAAAAGAGTTGGCTTGAATTTCAAACCAACTCTTGATTTTTTTATTTATTGATTTCGTTCTGCTGTGCAACAACGCTTTCGCCGCAATACATTTTGCGAAGCACGGGCTTTTCAATCTTGCCCGTCGGGTTACGCGGAACCTCGCTGAAGATAATCTTACGAGGTCTCTTATATTTGGGAAGGTCAAGGCAGAAATCGTTGACCTCTTCCTCAGTGAGAGTGTAGTCGGGCTTAACCTCAATAACTGCCGCCGCAATTTCACCGAGACGTGCATCGGGGATACCGATAACCGCAACGTCCTTGATTGCATCGTTCTTACGAAGGAAGTCCTCAATCTGTACGGGGTAGAGATTTTCGCCGCCCGAGATGATAACGTCCTTCTTACGGTCGACGAGGTAGATAAAGCCGTCCTCGTCCTCCTGAGCCATATCACCCGTGAAGAGCCAGCCGTCAGCGAGAACCTCGTTTGTGGATTTTTCGTCCTTGTAGTAGCAGGTCATAACGCCGGGGCCCTTGACTGCGAGCTCGCCGACCTCACCGTGAGCAACCTCATTGTGAGCAGCGTCAACGATTCTGACCTCCCAGCCGAAGCCTGCCTTACCGATTGCGCCGACCTTGTGGATGTTCTCAACGCCGAGGTGAACACAGCCGGGGCCGATAGATTCGCTCAGACCGTAGTTTGTATCGTACTGATGATTCGGGAAAACAGCCTGCCAGCGTCTGATGAGGCTCGGGGGAACGGGCTGTGCACCGATGTGCATAAGTCTCCATTGGTCAAGCTTATATTCGTCGAGCCTGATGTCACCGCGGTCGATTGCATCAAGAATATCCTGAGCCCACGGCACGAGAAGCCATACGATTGAGCAGTTCTCCTCCGAAACAGCCTTCATAATCCATTCGGGCTTGATACCCTTAAGCAGAACAGCCTTACCGCCGACAAGGAAGGAGCCGAACCAGTGCATCTTTGCGCCCGTATGGTAAAGGGGAGGAATGCAGAGGAAAACATCATCCTTTGTCTGTGAGTGGTGGTTCTGCTCGGTGCGTGCGGCGTGAACTAGGCTTTCGTGATTGTGAAGGATAGCCTTCGGGAAGCCTGTCGTACCTGATGAGAAGTAGATTGCGCCGTCATCCTCGTCAGTAATATCAACCTTCGGAGCGTGAGTCGAGCAGTACTGAATGAGTGATTCGTAGCTTTCTGCAAAGGTCGGACAGCCCTCACCTGCATAGAGCCACATCTTTACGGAGGGCATTCTGTGGCAGATTTCCTCAATACGTCCGATAAACTCGGGACCGAAAACAACGAATTCTGAATCAGACTTGTTTACGCAATACTTGATTTCTTCAGCTGTGTAGCGGTAGTTGAGGGGAACTGCAACTGCACCTGCCTTGAGGATGCCGAAATAGATCGGAAGCCACTCGAGACAGTTCATCATAAGAATGGAAACCTTGTCACCCTTCTTGATACCTCTTGTCATAAGGAGGTTTGCGAAGCGGTTAGCCTTTTTATTAAATTCCTTCCAGGTGATTTCTCTGCGGTAAAACTCGTTCGGGTTAGCCTCGATGAGCGAATAGTCACGCCAGGTTACTCTGCCACCTATTTCTTCATTTTTGGGGTTGATCTCAACGAGAGCAACGTCGTCGGGCCAGAGCTCGGCATTTTTATTAAGTATTTCTGTAATGGGCATTTGAATCTTCCTTTGTGCCTTATTTTAAGTAGCTTGGGCAAGTATAACACTTTAAAGCGGTAAAGTCAATACTTTACCGCTTTAAATTTTGAAAATTATTTAATTTTTTCAGAAATTTGTGCTGTCGAAGCCCCATTTGTCGGTTTCCTCGTATTTAACGTAAACTCCGTCGCCGTCGATTCCGAGAACAGTCTTTAAAATGTCGCAGATTTCTGCAGTCAGCTTTTCGGCGGCATCGGGGCTGATTTTGCCGAGTGCGCTGACCTCGACATAAGCGAGAGCCTTTGAATTGTCACCGCGGAACCAGAGTCTGCAGTTGTCTTCAAAGCCGAGCATAAGCCACGTTTCTGTTTTACCGGGGAGGATTTCAATCGCCTTGCCGAGCTTTTCTTTGAGAATCAGCTCCTGCTCAGCTGTGATGGATGTTGTTGTTTTGGTTGAAATCATCGGCATAATATTTTCCTCATTTCTTCATAAGTTTTTCTCTTGTTGCGCGGATAAGTGCTTCCGCTTTGTCCTCGTCGTCCGTCTCAAGCACGCATTTTTCCATCGGACACATATCGGTTTTGTCGCGGTTTATAATGTGTTCAACCGCCGTATCATAGGTTGTTTTTGTCGGCTTGCCCTTTAAATAATCAAGAGCCTTTTCACTTACAAGAACAGCGTGAATTTCTGCGACACCGTATTTTACAAGGAGCATTGCCGCCGCCTTGCCGATAACCTTGTCGGCTACCGAGGCACCTCGGAGAAGCTGCGGATTTTCGTCAATCTTGTTGAGAATCGGTGCAACTCCGCGCTCGTGTGAAACATAAATTTCACCCTTGCTTACCGCAACGAGAGTCGCGTTTTTTTCTCTTAATAAAGCTTTTGCCTTTTCGATGTCTGTCATTTGATAAAACCGCCCTTTTTGCACGCGAAAACTATCGGGGGGATAGTGATGAACTGGAGTACGATACCGTAAACTCCCGTTACCGTTGCCGTTACGGCTGCCATAAATCCGCCCTCAATGCCGAAAAATTCAGCCGCAATAACGAGTGCAAGTCCGTAAATGAGTCTGCCGACGAGCATTGAAAGTGCAAGAGTGATGACCGCACCGAATTTTCTTTCCTTGAGTCTGAAAAGGTGATAGAAAAGTCCGCTTGCCAGTCCGTAGGCGATGAGCTCGATAATCATAAACGGCAATCTCGCCGCGGCAGGCATATTCGTCAGCAGATGGCTGACTATCGGTGCAACGGCTCCGATAATCGGTGCATATACGGGACCGAGCAGAAAGCCTGCGAGAAGCACGGGTATGTGCATCGGAAGAAAAACGGCGCCGACCTGCGGAATACCTGTCAGGTGAAAAACCTGCGGGAGAACGATGCTTAATGCTGTCAGCATTGCACCGAGAGCAATTTTTATTGTTTTTGAATCTCGCTTCATTTCAATGAATCCATTTCTTCCTGCAAGCGCTTGAGGTCTGCATGGATGTTGATTTTCTGAGGACATTTTGTTTCACAAACGCCGCATTCGATGCAGTTGTGTGCCTTTTCCTCGTCCTTGAAGCTTGCCCAGCGCTCCTTTGCATTTTCGACGTTGCCGTAAACAGCATATCTGTTCCAACGGTCAAAGTTTGCGGGGATATTTACGCCTGCGGGGCAGGGCAGACAGTAGCGGCAGTCCGTACAGCCGTTTCTCATTCTGCTGTTGAGGGTATCCTCAACCTCCTTGACGAGAGCCTTCTCAGCTTCGTCGAGCTCCTTGAAATCAGCAAAGGTCTTAAGGTTATCCTCGACCTGCTCCATTGTGCTCATACCGCTGAGGATGACCTTGACTCCGGGAAGGCTTCCGCACCAGCGCATAGCCCAGGAGGCGGTTGATGCTTCGGGGTCAGCCGCCTTGAATTTTGCCTCGACCTCGTCGGGAAGCTTTGCGAGAGTACCGCCCTTGACGGGCTCCATTACGATAATGGGGATATCGAGCTTGTTGCAAAGCTCAACACCGCGAAGACCTGCCTGCTCGCGGATGTCGATGTAGTTGAGCTGAAGCTGAACGAAATCCCATTTTCTGTATGAAATAATCTCCTCGAATGCCTCATATTCATCGTGGAAGGAGAAGCCGAAATAACGGATTTTGCCTTCCTTTTTAAGATTGTCGCAGTAGTCAAGGATGCCGAGCTCGAGGATAGTCTTCCACTTTTCCATATCAACTGCGTGGAGAAGATAGAAGTCGACGTAATCAACGCCGAGTCTTTCGAGCTGATCGTTGAAGATTTTTTCAACGTCCTCGATTGAATTTAATTTCCAGATCGGAAGCTTTGTCGCGAGCATATATGAAGCTCTGTCATATTTTCTGAGAGCCTTGCCTACGAAGGGCTCGCTTTCACCGTCGTGGTAGGGGTAGGCTGTGTCATAATATGTAACGCCTGCTTCCATAGCGCGGTCGAGCAGACGCTCGGATTCTTTTTCGTCAATTTTTCCGTCAACTGTGGGGAAGCGCATACAACCGAAGCCGAGAACGGAAGCCTCAACTCCCAGATTGTCAAATTTTCTGTACTGCATAGGATAGCCTCCTTAAACATTATCAACTAATTTTACCATACAGAAAAAACATTTTCAATATTATTCTTGAAAATGAGTCTACGGTGTGATATTATAAGTTTACTATGTTATCAGGGGAAGATTGCGATGAGCGACAACCAAAAAACACAGACAACAGAAAAAATGCCGAAGCCTGCCTCGAAGTATATCTGGCTGGGCGTGTCGGCCGTGATTGCAATTATCGGCTACTTTCTGAGAACGGGCGGTGTTGAATTGCCGTTCTGGGGTACGGTGGCTTTTACCGTTGCGCTTCTTTTTACAATTATTGTCGCGGCGCAGAAAGTCAGCACGGAGCGCTTTGCTCTCGCTGATAACAAAGAAACCAAAAAGCAGTACATACTCAAATCCATTCTTTATTATATCTACATTTTCGTCGCAGTTTTTTATATTTTCTTCTCCCTCTGGGTAGCGAGAATTCTTTCGGTATAATTGAATAATTGTAAGAAGCTGAAAATTCAAGTTTTTTCAGCTTCTTTTTGTTTTTTTGTGTGAGGTTTTCTTTTTAAACTCAGTCTAATAAGTGAAAGGATAATTCTTTCGGAAAGGAGAATGCCGATGGATAACGGTGCAAGTAGCTACCGCCGTTTTCTTGACGGTGACGAGAGCGGATTTGTTGAGATTATACGCGATTATAAGGACGGACTGATTTTTTATCTGCACGGTTTTGTCTGTGATTTACATATTGCTGAAGAGCTTGCCGAGGACACTTTTGTTAAAATTGTGACCCGAAAACCGAGATTTTCGGGCAAATCGGGATTTAAAACGTGGCTCTATGCAATAGGCAGGAATGTTGCGCTTGATTATCTGAAAAAGTGTTCAAGACGAAAGGAACTTCCGATTGATGAAATATGTACAATGACGGATGATGAAAAATCTTTTGAAGAGGATTTTCTCCGCGAGGAGCGCAGAATAACGGTGCACCGCGCGATGTGCAGATTGAAGCCCGAATACAGGCAGGTTCTGTGGCTGACCTATTTTGAGGATTTCAGCAACAAGGAAACTGCCGCTGTGATGAATAAAAAGGTTCACAGCATTGAAGCTCTTGTTTCGAGAGCGAGAAAGGCTCTCAGGGAAGAACTCGAGAAGGAGGATTTTATTTATGAAGAATTATAATGAAATGGCGGATGATGTTTTTCGCCGCAGAGATGAATTTGTGCAAAAGCAGAAGCGTACAAGGAGAAGCATAGCGGCGTCACTTTCATGTGTGTGTCTGGCGGTGCTTGTCGGTGTCGGTGTGTGGCAGAGCGAAATTTTTTTGTCTGATGTGCAACAGGCGGAGGATGCAATCTATCCCGGAATTAAGGATAACTACGGCCCGGGAGAGGAACCGACAGTAAACGAAAACGGCATTTATCAGCCGTCGGGAACGGTGACACTGGAGAACGGGGAAAAATTAAAGCTGATTTCGTCATACGAAAAAGCATCGGCATCCGCGTGCTATGCTTTGCCCAAGGACGGAACACACCACTATTCTATTCCGCTGAATGCCGCATTGGAAGAGTATGAAGATAAGGTGATTTACAGGGTTATCGTCCGTGTGTATGAGGACGGCAAAATGGTTCAGGGCAAGGAGCTTCAGAAAATAGCGGATATGTTTTATGATTGGGGCTACAGCTCCGCACTCGAAATAACAGATGATAACTGGGAACGCGCAGTGTTGACGATGCTTGTCAAAGAGGATGCGCTGAAAAACTTCAAGGCTGATGCTGACCACGGATATTTCTTTTTTTTGTTTGAAGAGAGTGACGGGGCAGGAAATCAGTGGCAGAATGCGAACGGGAAGTATGACGGAGAAAAGGCTTGCTTCAAGGGAAAGGTTATTGAAAAATATGAGAATAATTGTCTTGTTGAGGTGACGGATAACGGCAATCAGCACTTTATGTTGTCTGACAGGGTGATTGTTAAAACTGATATTGAGGGCTGCCCGAATTATACTGTTGGTGATTATTTAAAAATTGAATTTGACGGTATAGTAGCCGAGTCTTATCCGTTGCAGATATTAAATGTATTTTCGATAACACTAGAGAGTGAGTCAGAATAGTTTTTGTATCGCAGATATGAAAAGAGCAAATCTCCGTGCGGAGATTTGCTCTTTCTGCTACTAACTTAATAATATCTCATCACTGCGACTACCTTGCCGAGGATTGAGCAGTCGTCAACGATAATCGGCTCGTAGGTGTCGTTTTCGGGCTGAAGACGGAAATGTCCGTTTTCCTTATAGAAGGTTTTACAGGTAGCCTCGTCATCAACAAGGGCGATAACCATTTCACCGTTGCGTGCGAAGGGTGTTTTCTCCGCAATAACGAGGTCGCCGTCGAGGATGCCCGCCTGAATCATACTTTCACCCTTGACATGGAGCGCGAAAAGAGGCTTATCTCTCGAAACTGTGCCCGTGTAGGGGAAATAGCCCTCGATATGCTCAACTGCAAGTATGGGTGCACCTGCGGCAACAGTACCGAGAATCGGAACCTGAGTAACGTTTTCCGCCTCCTGACCGACAATGCGGATTGAACGCTTGAGAAGCGGGTCGCGCTGAATGTAGCCTGCCGCCTCGAGCGCATCGAGATTCGACTGCACGGAGGAGGTTGAGCGCAAGCCGACTGCCGCGCCGATTTCACGGACAGAGGGCGGAACACCGTCCGTACTTCTTTCAACAAGGAATTCATATATCTTTCGCTGGGTATCGTTGATCTGCATCGAAAAACCCCTTTCGATTTTATTCTTGCACTCATTATAACACATCTTTTTTGAAAAAGCAAACATTTGTTTGCTAAATTTTATAAAATTTTTCTCTTTATTTTTTAGTAATTTTGTGCTATAATAATAGAAAAATATGGTATAGGAGCACAAAATGACTCATAAAATACTAAAATCGGCATCAGTACTTATGATTTTACTGATGATATTCAACATTTTTGCAACAAGTGTTGCGGCGACAGATATTGACAGCTTTGCGTTGGGGGATGAAATTATCTGCATCTCGCACAGGGGTGACTGGCATTCTTATCCTGAAAATTCTGCTGAGGCAGTCAGGACGGCAGTCAGCTACGGTGCGGTCAGCGTTGATGTCCGCCTGACAAAGGACGGTAAGGCCGTGCTTATGGCTGATGAAACGACCGACAGAATGGTTGCGGATGAAAACGGAAAAACGGTTTCCGAAAATGTTGCAGATATGACTCTCGACGAATTAACAGCACTTTATCTGCGCGCGGAAAACGGCGGCGAGGATAAGCCTGTTACCGAATGTAAGGTCGCAAGCCTTGAAAGTGCAGTTCAGTCGGCAGGGGATACGGTGCTTATCATCAACACAAGCTGTGACGATTTTTATGCCGTTCACGATTATCTGGAGTCGCTCGGCGCGGAGGATAAGGTTATTTTCCGCTTTAAGGGTGATTCAATGAGCGATATTGACTTCACCACTACGAGTATTGCTGACAACTATTTCGGCAACTATCAGGGCAATATAATTTTTCTTGCGACATCTGCCGTTAAAAAGAGCTTTCCCTGTGAAACAAAGACAATCGAGCTTGGCAGTAAAAACGGCAACGGCGTGCTTTATGACGACTATCTGATGTCCTTTATTGAGGAAAAAGGTATGAGAGCTATGGCATCGATGGTCGGCGGCAGAAGCGGTAAGCGTCCCGATTCGGAGCGTGGCTGGGATGACCTTATAACGCTCGGCTACACGGTAATCGAAACCGACTATCCCGAACAGCTGGGCGAATATCTGTCCGAAATTGAAAACGAGAAAAAACAGCTCGGATATTTTGTTGATTTATATAAGTCAACCGACCTGCAGGCGTACACAACGGATACCGAAAACGCATTTGTATCAGCCTTGGCGGATGCAAATGAGCTTATCGTAAATTCAGGCTCGCTTTCCGAAATGCAGAATGCCCGCCACGCTCTGCAGTCTGCATACGATAATCTGACCCTTGGCGAAAAAAAGGCGGTAACGCTTAAATTTGATTTTACGGCAGGCAGACTTGCGGCGGTTGTGCTTGTCGGCGCGGCATTTATCGTGTCGCAGATTCTTCTTTTCAAAAGAAGAGATAAGATGAAAAAAGCACAGTAATTTTTAAAATAAATTTTGAGGTGATAGGTTTGAACGAAAACAAAAAAATCAGCCTCGAAAGGGCTGACTATCCTGAACAGGTCGGTGTTTCCTCGCGTGAGGTAGCCGAGCTTATCAAGGATTTTAAGGACAGCAATATTGAAGTTCACAGCATAATGATTCTGCGCCACGGTAAGGTAGCGTTCGAAAGCTGGGCAGAGCCTTATGCTCCCGATATTCCGCACGCGATGTATTCCGTCAGCAAGTCCTTTACCTCCGCGGCGGTCGGCTTTGCCGTCAGCGAGGGTCTTATAACAACTGATACGAGACTTATTGATATCTTCCCCGAATTCCGCAAGGAGGATCCGGATGCAAATCTCGAGATGCTCTCCGTGCATCATCTGCTTTCAATGCAGTCGGGAAAGGGTGTCAGCGTTTTTACGGATAAGGGTAAAAACCGTTGGATAAAGGATTTCTTCGATGCACCGTGGTCATTCACTCCCGGTGACGGACATTGGGAATATATCAGCGAAAATCAGTATATGCTCTGCGCAATGCTCACTCGCGTTACGGGAATGAGCGTTATTGAATATCTTACACCGCGTCTTTTCGAGCCGCTCGGAATTGATGTTCCGTTCTGGGAGCACGATATCGACGGCATCGAGGCAGGCGGATGGGGACTTTTCCTCAAGACGGAGGACGTTGCGAAATTTACGCTGATGTATCAGCAGAAGGGTATGTTCAACGGTAAGCAGGTAATCCCTGCCGATTGGGTGCATAAATCGCAGAAGGTGCAGGCACTCAACGAATCCGTCAACAAAACTCCCGATTCACAGTCGGGCTACGGATACTGCTTCTGGCGATGCGCAGGCACTAACGGCTACCGTGCTGACGGTATGTTCTCACAGTTCGGTATCGTTGCAAAGGATTATGATGCGTGCTTCATCCTTACGGCAAGTGAGATTGACGAGCAGAAAACGCGCGACTGTATCTGGCGGCATTTCCCGAAATGTCTTATAGAAATCGACGGTGAGCAGACTCCCGAAGAAAAGCCTGCGCTCGCACCGCTTGACGAGGACCTTCCCGAAATGCAGAGAAGCACGCTCGAGGATTGGCTCGACGGCAAGGTGATGAAATTCCAGAAGAATCTCGTTCTTTCGACGGCGGGCTTCCCCGTAAGCATGCTCCCGATTCCGATTGTCTATATGTCGGGCGACAGAGCAGGCGGTATCACGAACGTTGTTTTCGAATTTCAGGAGGACACCTGCACGATGACCTGGGACGAGGGCGATGAGCACAATACGATTCTCTGCGGTATGGACGGTAAGGCACGCAAGAGTCCGATTACGCTTGCGGGAATGCCCTTTACGGCAAATTCGACGGCGGCGTGGACCTCTCAGAACGAGCTGACGGTACATATGCGACCGCTTCAGGCTGTATGCCAGCGAATTATCAAATTCACTTTTGACGACGAGGATGAAGTAACCTTCCATCCTTCGAGCAAGCCGCCGATAACGGCGCTTGCAGAGCATCTTAAAAAGGATGTTGATGTCTTCTTCCCGCCGTTTGCACCTGTTCAAAAACTTGGTACCATTGCCTTTGAGCAAGCGCACCATGTCATAGATGTCCCGCACAAAGGCAAGTTTATTAACGAAGACGAAAAATAAATTTGTAAAGGGGTTTTGAGAATGTCAGTACCGAATATAATTGGTTTTGCAGTTTTGTTTATCTTACAGGCAGTGACAACCTTTATGTTTTTAAAGGTTGAAATTCCGAAGCCCAACAAAAAATCGTTGACAATGAAAATGACCTGCTCGACGATTTTTTTACTCAATGCTTTGCTTGCGATGTTCACTGCAGGTAATTTTTCAAACTATGCATTTTTTATTCTGATCGGCCTTGTTTTTTCGTGGGCAGGAGATTTTCTGCTCCACTACAAGGTGACGGAAAATTGGTTTATTTCAGGTGTTCTCACCTTTATGGTCGGTCACATCTGCTACATAGCGGCGTTTCTGAAGGTGCAGAGAACATATTTCCCCGATGCACCGTTTCTCGATTTTACCGAGGCTTTACTGATGATAACGGGGATCTGCTTCAGCCAGTTCAGACTCTACACACATAAGGCGGAATACGGAAAGGCATTCCTGCCGTGTACGGTTTATATGAATGTCATTATGATTATGCTCGTTAAGGCATTGTGGCTGAGCATAAGGTTTATAATTGATTCAACAATCGAAAACGCGCCCGCAACGGGAATTATACTTATCCTCGGCGCAGGACTGTTCACTCTTTCAGATTTTACGCTCGCGCTTCTGCGCTTTACTCACAGATATTCAAAAAGCTATGCGATACGAAAGGTTAATATCTGGACCTACTTCTATGCGCAGATGCTTCTCGGTCTTACAATTTTAAATATCGCAGTATAAACTAAAATCACCCGTTTCACAACGGGTGATTTGCTTTTTAATATTTATCTACGCCTTCAACGTCAACGGTGAAGACGATAGCACCGCCGATTTTGACCTCAACTCCGAGATCGCCTTCGGAAAGTCCGCCGCCGAGAGCAGCGGTGGAGGGGACTGAGCGAGTTCTTGTTTCGGAATTTTTCTTAATAATTTCCTTTGCCTTGGGAACATCCTTGTCGTCTGCACCGATGAGCAGGGTAGTGTTGCCAACCATAAGGAATCCGCCGGTTGTGGAAAGCTTTGTAACGCTGAAGCCGTCCTTCGTCAACGCTGAGGAAACGAGCGCGCTGTCCTCGTTATTTACAATAGCAATAAGTAATTTCATTAAAATCGTCCTTTCATCAAAGCTTGGGTGATATCATTTTATAGCTCTTTTTATCAAGCTGTTTTACATCGGGAATTTCGTATCGGTTGTCGTTCGCATCCTTTATCAGCACGCGTCCGTCGTAAAGAGGCTTGATTGCCGTGATGTGATTTCGTATTTCAAAGGTGCAGATGCCCTTGTCGGTCTCCACCGTCCACATCCAGATTTCGAACTTTTCGCTCATTTTTATAAAGCGCTTGATTCTCGGCATCATATAGTATTCGTCGAGACACTGTAAGGCAGTATCGCGAGACTCGGGCATAAGCTCCTCAACGTCTCGGATGATGCCGATTTCGTTACCCTCGGAATCGACAAGTGCTATGTATTTTGTAAGACCTGTTATCGGGAACATTCTGTGAAGCTCAAGATTTTCAAATTTTTCGCCCGTGTAGAACTCCGCGTCAACAAAAATACGGTCTCTCGGTGTAAGCTTTATTGCAGAGCTTTCAATATAGTTAGGCATTTTCACTCCTCCTTATTCAAAGTTTTCTTCTTCTTTTTTCTTTCGGAGTAAGTCACCCATAGACTGAATTTCTATCAGCTTGTAGTACTTGCCCTTGAGTGCCATAAGCTCGTCGGGTGTTCCGCATTCAACGATTTCGCCCTTATCGACAACGACAATCTTATTTGCCTTTCGCAGGGTTGAAAGACGGTGAGCGATCATAAGCGTTGTTCTGCCGCTGATAAGTCTTTCAATAGCCGTCTGGATAAGATTTTCGGTTTCGGAGTCAACAGCCGCGGTCGCTTCGTCAAAAATCAGAATGCTCGGATTTTTGAGGACGGCTCTTGCAATTGAGACTCTCTGCTTTTCACCGCCCGAAAGACCGACACCGCGTTCGCCGAGCATCGTGTCATAAGCATCGGGCATCTTGGAGATAAAGCCGTGCGCGTTGGCGACCTCTGCCGCGTAAAGCACCTGCTCAACGTTGCGCTGATTACTGCCGTATGCGATGTTGTTGAAGATTGTGTCACGGAACATCATCGGCTCCTGCTGAACAAAGCCTATGGAGTTTCTGTAATAATCCATATCGATGTTGCGTATGTTCTCACCGTCAACGAGGATTTCTCCGTCGTATTCGTCATAGTAGCGCATCAGCAGGTTGATGAGGGTTGATTTGCCCGAGCCTGTTGTGCCGACGATACCTACGATGTCACCCGGCTCGATTGTAAGATTGATATTTGAAAGCACCTTTTTGGAGCGGTCGAATGAAAAATTAACGTTGCGGAATTCGATTCTGCCGTCAAGTCTCGGTGCAATGTTGCCCTTGCCGAAGTTGTGCTCCGGCTCAGCGTCGAGAATATCGAGGATTTTTTCGGCAGATGCGAGCGTGTTCTGATATGTATCACCGATATTTGCGAAGAAGTTGACGGGATTATAGAACATACTTGCATAAGAAATAAATGAAACAAGAAGACCGAGTGTGATACCGCTGTCACCGCCGATAACCATTTTACCGCCCGCGAACCAGATGACCAGCGAGCCGCAGGTTACGAGGAAGGTGATGATTGACGGGAAGATTGCGGCGGGAGCGGCTACCTTCTTATCCTCGTTATACCATTCGTCGCAGAAGGAATCAAACTTGCGGATAGCGTTTCTTTCATTGGTGAACGCCTTTACGATGCGGACACCCGGAATTGTGTCTGCAAGTACGGTAGAGATTGCGGAGCCTCTTCGCCAGAGTCGCATATATTTCGGCTTGATGATACGGCTGAAGAGCTTTGCCACAACGACAACTACGGGAATGGGAACGAGTGAGAACAACGTCAGCTTCCAGTCCATGCTCAGCATAATCACGATAAGTCCGACGAGCGTGAATGCCTGAACAATAGCCTCCTGCGAAATTTTCATAACGAAGCTCTGTATAACGGCAGCATCGGAATTGACGCGGTTGATAACGGAGCCTGTCGAAATCTTGTCGTAGAAGCTCATCGGAAGATACTGTGACTTTGCGTAAATATCTTTTTTGATGCTCATAATGATTCTGTTGCCCGTCAGTCGTAGCTTATATGCGCGCAGACCGTTGACTGCGTACTGCACGACATAAACAACGGCGAGGATAAGAATTATTTTTATGAGCCCGTTCAGATTGTTCTGCGGGATAACGTTATCGACGAGTATTTTTGTAATGTAGGGCGGAACAAGAGCCATCGCTGTTGTGATAACGGATAAAAACATACAGAAAAACAGCGGACCCTTTTCGGGAGTGATGTAGCGTGCGAATTTGCTGATTACCTTGCTTTTTCCCGAACAGTTGATGCATTCTGCGCCCGGCTTAGGGAGCTTACGTCCGCATCTGGGACAAAATGAGCGCTGCTTGTTATAAACGGCATAAACTACCTCGACCTCGTCGGGGCTGAAGCCTTTCTTGTTGGTAACGTTTATGAAGTTTGCACCCGCATCCGCAATCTCTGCCGAAGCGTAGGAGAATCTCAGCAGGTCCTCCTTTTTACCGCTGCGGGTTTTGATTTTGAACATCGCGTTGCCGTAAAGTCTCTTTATTCCAGCTTCTTCAATGTCGGAATAAAGGGTGACCTTATACTCCTCTTTAAGACATTCGTCAAAGGTAATGACTCTGTCTTTCAGAAAAACCGCAACGGATTCGGCATATTTACCCTTGAGGTTAAGGTCGCCGACTACCGAAAAAAGCACTTCCTCGGGCTTTACGATAGCGTTCAGCCTGTCGCGGAATTTTTGGGGAATAGGCATATTGCTTGTCTCACTCATATTAACACCCCTCTTTTTCAATTTAAGGCGATTTTAGCAGAATATTATTCAAAAGTAAATATATCTGAAAATAAAAATTTAAAAATTTATTTAATAGTCTGATTTGTTTACTTTTACCGTTATATATGATAAAATTAACATACTAATCGGAATGGAGATTTATTATGAAAAGAATGGCGAAATTCAGCAAGGTAAGCTTTGAAAATTTCTGCTCCTCGTGGTCGGAGGATTTCGGCGGTACAGCTGAAGAAATCAAGACGATTTATGAAGGTATAAAATTACCCCGCCGTGCGACATCGGGCTCGGCAGGCTATGATATTTACAGCCCCGTTGACTTTACTCTTGAACCGGGAAAAACCCTCAAAATTCCGACGGGCATCCGTTGCGAAATCGAGGAGGGCTGGGTGCTGAAGGTTTATCCGAGAAGCGGACTCGGCTTTAAATTCCGCCTTCAGCTCAACAACACCGTCGGCATTATCGACAGCGACTACTACTATTCCGACAACGAGGGTCATATTTTTATTAAAATAACAAATGACTCCAACGAGAATAAGGTCGTTGAAGTCAAGGCGGGTCAGGGCTTTGCCCAGGGTATTTTTATTGAATACGGTATCACCTATGATGATGACGTTACCGATGTCCGCAACGGCGGCTTCGGCAGTACAACAAAATGATTATTTATCCTCCCAGTTGAATTGGGTAAGCTTTCCTGCACAGAGCAGGTCGGGGTAATCCCATTGACGGAGCACCTCGTAAACCGCAATCGCAACCGAATTGGAGAGGTTGAGGCTTCGTGCGGAGGAATCGTTAATCATCGGAATACGGACACATTTTTCGGGATTGTCAAAGAGCAGCTGCTCGGGCAATCCCTTTGTTTCTTTTCCGAAGAAAAGGAAAACGTCGTCGTGATACTCCACATCCGTGTGCTTGTTGAGCGCTTTGGTTGTAAAAAAGCGGTATTCGCCGCCCTTGTTTTTCTCGAAGAAATCGTCGAGATTTTTGTAATATGTAATGTCGAGCAGGTGCCAGTAGTCAAGACCTGCTCTTTTTAATTTTCTGTCGTCAATTTTAAAGCCCATCGGCTCGATTATATGCAGTCTTGTGCCCGTTGCGGCGCAGGTGCGCGCGATGTTTCCCGTGTTTTGCGGAATTTCGGGCTCGACCAGAACGATGTTAAGTGTTGCCATTATTTCACCATATCCCTGAGTTTATATATCTGCGGCTCAAAAGCAAGTCCGAAGCCCCGAGGCTCGTCAGAATGTGCCGTTTTTTCAACACATTCACAGGCAAAGGTCATTGCAATCTGTACCGCGTCGGTAAATTCCTTTCCGCTCATTACTGCGGAAACGAGTGAGGATGCGAAAACGTCGCCCGCGCCGGGGAAGCGGCCTTCCGCCTTCGGGGTAAAGAACATATTCGCCTTACGCGTGAAGCTGTCGTATACGGCACAGCCGATCTGACCGTCCTCGCTTTCGATGCCCGTGATAACAATACGCGGAGTACCGAGACCGCGGAGCTTTATGAGAAGCTCCTTGATGTGGTCGGCGCTGTACGGTGCGGCGGTGCATTCAACACCCGCAATCATCTGCGCCTCGGTTACGTTAGGCGTGATGATATCCGCCATTGAACAGAGAAAACGCATTTCTTCCACGAAGCTTTCGTCAATTCCGCTGTAGAACTCGCCGTTATCGCCCATAACGGGGTCAACGATGCAGAGAGTATCGCTTTTTTTGAAATCAATCATAAAGCGCTTGACGAATTCTGCCTGACTTCTGCTTGCGAGATAGCCTGTATAAATCGCGTCAAAGCGGATGCCGATAGTTTTCCAATGGTCGGCAAAGGCCTGCATTCTGTCTGTCAGGTCGGCGCAGACATAGCCGTCGAATTCCGTCTGAGCGGAAAAAATTCCAGTCGGCATCGGTACGCAGCTAAAGCCGCAGGCGGATATAATAGGAATGCCTGCCGTCAGAGAGCATCTGCCGATGCAGGACATATCATTGATCAAAGCAATTTTTTTCTGTTTTTCCAAAATTATCATCTCCAAAACTTAATTATAACAATATACTTGGAAAAAAGCAACTAATTATATTTTGCTCTGACGGACAGATAATAAAATCAAGGGGTGATTTTATGAAAAGCACGGCTTCTTCGGTTATGAAGGGTATCGGCGTCGGAATGCTTGTCGGCGGAGCAACGGCACTCATCGGCGGCTCGATGAAGAGCTCAAAGAAAATGAACTACAAGAAAATGGCAAACAAAGCCATTAAGACGGCAAATAATCTGATGGATACCTTTATGTAAAGGCAGGGGATGTTAAAAACGTGCAGACCGCATAATTTTTATGCTATAAACAAATCTCGCCTCGATGTACCATTGTACACCTTCGGCTCGGTTTGTTCATTCTGCGCGTTTTTTCCTATCCCCATGAAAGAGAAAAAGAGCAGTAAAAACGAGTGGTTTTTACTGCTCAATTATATTTTATTTCTTGTTTCTGAGAATCTTAAGGGTTGTTGTCTTCGGGAACTCTGTGTCGCGTGTCTTTACCTTTGCAACCTGCTTGTAGCCCGGAAGCTTCTTGTTGATCTCGTTAACGTCGCCCTTGATTCTGTCCTTTGCATCGGGAACCTCAAGAGTATCAAGGAAGAATTCAGCTGTGATGAAGCCGTCCTCATCGTAAACGACAACCTCTTTTACATACTCGATTGTTGAAAGCTTATCCTCGATTTCCTCGGGAGAAACGTTCTTACCGTTTGAAAGAACGATAAGGTTCTTTTTTCTTCCGCGGAAGAAGAGGAAGCCGTCCTCGTCGATATAGCCGTAGTCGCCGGTCTTGAACCATTCGCCGTCGAATGCCTCGGCTGTTGCCTCGGGATCCTTATAGTAGCCCTTCATAACGTTCTTACCACGTACGTAGATTTCACCGACACCCTCTTCGTCAGGCTCGTGAATCTTGATTTCGTTACACTCAAGGGGAGTACCGCAGCTACCGAACTTGAAGTGGTCGGGATTGTTAGCCGTGATAGCGGGTGAGCATTCTGTGATACCGTAGCCGTTGACGATATGGATACCCATTTCGTACATACCGCGCTCATATTTTTCGTCAAGATAAGCGCCGCCGCAGATGATGAGAGCAAGCTCACCGCCGAGATTATCAATGATTGTCTTGAAAATCTTTCTTCTTCTGTCGATGCCGAGCTTCATAAGGAAGTTGCTGATCTTCAGACCCTTCTTGAGAACCTCGTCTCTGCCCGTCTTTTTGGCTGTGAACCATATTTTCTTATAGATAGTCTCAACTGCAAGAGGAACGCCTGCGAAATTGTGCGGATGATATTCTGCAAGATCCTTCTGGATATCCTTGATGCTGCGGCAGACGAAGCCCCACTCGGAAAGAAGACATCCCGTGAAGAGTGCGCTTACCCATGAATATGTATGGTGAAGGGGAAGGAAGCCGATAGCGTGTCCGCTGGGTGCGGATTTAACGCCTGCGATAGCGTCAGCTGCAACGCTGCCCTGTGTGAGCATAACGCCCTTTGATTTACCTGTTGTACCTGATGTGTAAACGATGAAAGCAACGTCATCCTCGTTTACGGGCTCGTCAAGATAGGACTTGCCTGTCTCCTTGGCGTAAGCGTGGCCTTCCTCGATGATGTCATAGTAATCCTCAAGCTTGATGTACTCTGTGAGAACAACGCCGTCGGTATTCTTCATCATTTCGATTGAAGAAACAAAGTCATTTGAATAGATGATAGCATCACAGTCACTTCTGACGATAACGTCCGTAAGATCCTCGTCGGGGAGCTTCGGGTCCATCGGAATAACTGTCATATTACCCGTGATAATTGCGAAGTAGCACGCAATCCAGTAGTAGCAGTTTTCGCTGAGAATAGCAACCTTCTTGCCTGCGAGACCTTTTTTGTAAAGGTATTCGCCGATACCGCGGAATTCATAGTTGACCTGATTGAAGGATTTATCCTCCACATTGCCCTCAAAATTGTAGAATTTATACTGCAGCTTATCGCCGCCAGCCTGCGCACCGTAAAGAACGATTTCCTTTGCTGTTTTAAAATCGGGGAGCTTGGGACACTTTCTGCCCGTAACATTAGCCTTCATAGGTTTCATATTTTCATACCTCTCCATCATTTATGATTAGAGAAATTATAGCATAAAATTTTGTTAAGCGCAATAAATTTATGACTTAATAGACATAATGTATGATTTTGGTGCTGAAAAACCGCCCTATCCTGCGATAAGGCGGTTGATTTTTATCAGATATTAAAGAAGCTTTGCTGCTGCCTTGTCGAGCATAATGATAACATCATCGTGCTTATTGAGGATTGAGCAGGGAACTCTCGGTGTGATTTCACCCGAGTGGAGAGCCTTGATAGCCTCAGCCTTTGCTTCACCTGTTGCGATGAGAAGAATCTTCTTTGAACGCATAATTGAGCCGATACCCATTGTCATAGCATAGCGCGGCATCGGAGTGTCGCCGAAGTACTTCTGGTTGGAATCGATTGTGCTCTGTGTAAGAGTAACCTTGAAGGCCTCGTCGGTGAATTCGTCAGCGGGCTCGTTGAATGCGATGTGGCCGTTTGTGCCGATGCCGAGAAGCTGAAGGTCGATACCGCCTGCTGCCTTGATAGCTTCAGCGTAGCGTGCGCTTTCAGCATCGCAGTCGGGAGCGTTACCATCGAGGAAGTTTACCTTATCCTCGTTGATATCAACCTTTGAGAAAAGATTCTCGTGCATAAATGTGTAGTAGCTGTTCTTATCGAACTTGTCAAGGTCACAATACTCGTCAAGGTTGAAGGTTGTGATGTCCTTGAAGCTGATTTCACCGTTTTCGTACATCTTGATAAGGTTTTCGTATGTAGGAACGGGAGTTGCGCCTGTTGCAAGACCTAAAACTGCGTTCGGCTTAGCGTTGATAAGCTCCTTGTAAAGCTCGGCAGCCGCAACTGCGATTTCTTCTGCATTTTCAAAAATTCTGGTTTCCATTTTAACGTCCTCCGAATTATAATGTTACTTCTTTCTTTGCATCTGAAGATCTGTAAAGACCGTCAAGAATCTTAGAGGTGATAACTGCTCTGTCAATATGAGCCTGATTGGGAACTCTTGTTTCAACGGATTCAACAAAAGCCTTGATTTCTGCGCCGTAGTCGAAGCCTGTTGTTGCGAAATCTGTCTTGATTTCCGTCAGCATACCGTTGAGAGTTGAATACATTGTGAACTTTCCGCCGTAGTAGAGACGAACGCCTGCCTTTGTGCCGAGGAAGTCAACGAAGGTTTCAGCCTCGCCGATGTTCTGTGCCCATGCGCCGTTGATTGTGATGTTAGCGCCCGTTGTGCGGACAAAGCCTGAAACGAAATCGTCAACGTCATAAGTGCCCTTTTCGAAATCTGCTGTATCGCTTGCCCACATGCTTGTGCAGACATAGTCCTTCATATCCTTACCGAGCTTGCAGTAAGCCTCGCCCGAGCAGGTGAGGGGAGTCGGGTCGCCGATGCAGTAGAGAGCAAGGTCGATGTAATGAACGCCCCAGTCGATGAGAACGCCGCCGCCCGAAACAGCCTTCGTTGTGAAGTCGCCGCCGAGACCGGGAATTGAACGGTGAGCACGGAAGCTTGTATAAACCTGATAAACCTCGCCGAGCTCGCCTGATTCGATGAGCTTCTTAACGTGATTTACGTTGTCGCAGAAGCGGTTGACAACACCGATCTGAAGAAGTCTGCCTGTTTCGTGAGCAACCTTCTGCATCTCAAGAGCCTCTTCGAGTGTTCTTGCGGCAGGCTTTTCACAGAGAACGTCCTTGCCGTCGCGCATAAAGTCGATAGAAATAGGAGCGTGGAAATCGTTATGTGTGCAGACAGAAACGATATCGATATCGTCCTTGCCGAGAAGCTCCTTGTAGTTGTATACAGCAGTACCGCAGCCGTATTTTTCAACAGCTCTGTCTGCTCTTTCGGGGATAATGTCGCAGAAATATCTGATTTCGACATTATCGAGCTTAAGATAATTGGGGATGTGGGAACCTGAAATGTTACCGCAGCCGATGATAGCAACGCCTAATTTTTTACTCATAATATCACCTCAAAACATTGATAAATCCATTGTAGCAACTTTTTTTGAAAATGTAAACACAGTTACGGCAAATTTTGTAAAATACTTGTTTTTTTACAGCTTTTTGAAAAAATACCGTGAACTTTTTTGTTCGGTTTCGTATAATAGATGAAAGGCTTAATTATTCCTTTCAGAGAGGAGGCTTCGTATGGATAACGGTGCAAGTAGCTACCGCCGTTTTCTTGCAGGGGACGAAACAGGGATTGTTGAGATAATACACTTATACCGAGACGGATTGATTTTATATATCAATTCATTCACTCAAAATGCCGCCGAAGCGGAAGATATTGCAGAAGACGTGTTTTTAAAGCTGATAATGAAAAAGCCGAAATACAACGGAAAAGCCTCCTTTAAAACGTGGCTGTACACCATCGCGGGAAATCTTGCAAGAGATTATTGGCGAAAAAACTCGCGTCACGGTAAAGTACCGCTTGAAAGTCTTTCGGAATTTTCGGATGATGAAATTGAATTGGAACGAATGTATTTAAAGGATGAACAGAAAATCCAACTGCACCGTTCAATCAAAAAGCTTTCTTCTGAATATCAGCAGATTCTTTGGCTGGTGTATTTTGAGGGTATGAGCAACAAAGAAGCCTCGAAAATTGTCGGAAAAAGCGTACATACTACGGGGAACCTTGTCTATAAGGCAAGAAAGGCATTGAAAATACAATTGGAAAGGGATGGTTTTATCTATGAGAACCTATGATGAAACTTATGAGAGAATAATGGCAAAAAAAGCCGTTGCAGAAAAAGAAATAAAGGAAAGAAACAAAAAAATTGCAGCTTCAGTTACCGCGGTGTCGTGCCTGAGCGTGTGTCTCGTTGCTTTGTTCACACTGAGCAAAGCGAGAGTTAATGTGAACCCGAACAAGGATAATGCTCCTGATGCCTATCTGTCTGTAAATTCAACAAGTGACAGAATTGAAGATACTACGGTCAGTACAACCCTTACAGAAGTGCCGAGTACACATGTTTCTGCACAAATAAAGGAGAATGTGACTAAACCGAGCCCTGACGGCTACGAGCCTACAAGCATAATTGGTGAATCATCAGGACAAAGCGAAGATGCCACATCGACTGATGTTGAAATGATTGTTACACAAGAATATATTGACAGTCCGCATTTAACAGATGAAGAAAGAGAAAATTATCGTTTGATGTATGTGCGTTGCGCGATGTGCTTTATTGACAAAGAGGATTATCCAAAGATTGATATTGATAAGTCGTATATAAAAAAAGTACTTAAGGATGTGAACGGTGAAAAATATCTGTTGATACATCTTGAAGGGGATGTTTTTTATTATGAGGTTGTTATCACAACACGATGCGCAGATGCGTACGGTATAAAAAAGATAAATAAGTGAGAAACGGTTAAAGGAGGTATATTGCTATGAAGAAAGATTTTAGTCTCGAAAAGAAAGTTTTTGTTTTTATGTCGCTTCTGGTTTGTACTTGTGTTTGCTTAATTTCTGTGTTCGGAGTAATAAAAAAAGAACAGTATGCAAGAGCGATTGAGCCGTTTGATACTGTTAATTACAATACGGAAGCATCGGCTCTTCTGACAAACGAGCAGAAAGAAACCTCTACATCGGTTAATATTACAGAGCAAACTCAAAAAATAATAATTAACAAAACAGACGAAACAAAGCAAAATGAAATTTCGAAATCATTTGCCGATATCAAAGAAGAAAACACGGAACAGACAAAATTGAAAGCTATGGTTTCGTATGCAAGCAGTTGGAATCACGGTGCGTATAATTCGCTTGTAAACGGTGCTTTGAATAAAAGCAATTTGAATGCAAATGAGGAAACACATTTGCCGATTTTTAAAATAGATACACAGCAGGATCTTGAACGATTAATGTCAGAATACGGTGAGGACATTTTTATTAATGAAGGCTATGACGAAATGCCGTCTTTTGAGGAAACTGCGAAAAAATATGATGAAGATTTTTTTGAAAGAAATACGCTGCTGTTGGTTTATGTGAGTGCTCCGAGCGGAACGCTTCGGTTTGGGTTGAAGGATATAGATTTTAATTCAGATTCCGTTTGTGTTCATATCAGACAGACGAACAATCCGCAGGTTTTCACGGATGATGTAGCAGGTTGGATTGTTTCGATAGAAGTTTCGGATAGTAATGTAAATGATTGCGAATTTTTTGATGCAGTTCTTGATAAGGATTAATTATACGAAAACAGGCTTACGGCAAAACCGTAAGCCTGTTTGGTTTTTAAGTGAAGTTGCAGACCCTTGAAAGTGCGCGGTGCGCTCTTTCTTAATACATTCCGCCTGCCTGGCCTGCCATAGCGGCTGCTGCAGCGGCATCTGCTGCCGGGTCGGGCTTATCTGCAACAAGTGATTCTGTTGTAAGAACCATTGATGCAACGCTTGCGGCGTTCTGAAGAGCAGAGCGTGTAACCTTTGTCGGGTCGAGGATACCTGCCTCGAACATATCAACAAATTCGCCTGTTGCGAAGTTGTAGCCGCAGCCTGACTTCTCTGTTGTTGTGATTGTGTTCACGATAACCGAGCCCTCGAGACCTGCGTTAGCGGCAATCTGACGAGCGGGCTCCTCAAGTGCCTTGAGAACAATCTTGATGCCTGTCTTTTCGTCAGCGTCGTCCGTGCTGTCAAGAAGTGCCTTTACTGCGGGGATAGCGTTAAGGAGTGCAACACCGCCGCCTGCAACGGTACCCTCTTCAACAGCAGCCTTTGTTGCGGCAAGAGCGTCCTCGATGCGGAGCTTCTTTTCCTTCATTTCTGTTTCTGTTGCGGCACCAACGCGGATAACTGCAACACCGCCTGCGAGCTTTGCAAGTCTTTCCTGAAGCTTCTCACGGTCGAAATCAGATGTTGTTGTTTCGATCTGAGTGCGGATCTGAGCAACTCTGTTTGCAATTTCTGTCTTGTCGCCTGCGCCGTCAACGATGATTGTATTCTCCTTGGAGATCTTGACCTGACGAGCCTGACCGAGCATATCGATTGTTGTTTCGCTAAGCTCAAGACCGAGCTCGGATGCGATAACCTCACCGCCTGTGAGAATTGCGATATCGCGGAGCATATCCTTACGTCTGTCGCCGAAGCCGGGAGCCTTGACAGCAACGCAGGTGAATGTGCCGCGGAGCTTGTTGACAAGGATTGTTGAAAGAGCCTCGCCCTCAACGTCCTCAGCAACGATAACGAGCTTCTTGCCGCCCTTGAGAACCTGCTCAAGAAGGGGAAGGATCTCCTGAATGCTTGAAATCTTCTTATCTGTGATAAGGATGAGAGCGTCGTCGATAACTGCTTCCATCTTATCTGTGTCTGTTACCATATACGGTGAGATGTAGCCGCGGTCAAACTGCATACCCTCAACGATGTCTGAATCTGTAACAGCAGTCTTTGACTCCTCAACCGTGATAACGCCGTCTGCGCTTACCTTCTCCATAGCCTCTGCAATGATTGTGCCGATTTCCTCATCAGCAGCAGAGATTGTAGCAACACGTGCGATGTCGTTTGTTGATGTTACGGGCTTTGAGTTAGCCTTAACAGCCTCAACAGCAGCGTCAACAGCGGACTTGATGCCCTTCTTGACTACCATCGGATTTGCGCCTGCGGCAACGTTCTTCATACCCTCGCGTACGAGTGCCTGTGCAAGGAGAGTAGCGGTTGTTGTACCGTCACCTGCAACGTCGTTTGTCTTTGTTGCAACCTCCTTAACGAGCTGTGCGCCCATATTCTCGAACGGATCCTCGAGCTCAACGTCCTTTGCGATTGTAACGCCGTCGTTTGTGATGAGCGGTGCGCCGTATTTCTTATCGAGAACTACGTTTCTGCCCTTGGGGCCGAGTGTGATTTTAACTGTGTTGGCGAGCTTGTCGATACCGTTCTGTAACGCCTTACGAGCTTCCTCGCCGTAGATAATCTGCTTTGCCATAGTGATATTCTCCTCCCTTATTCAACAATAGCAAGAATGTCGTTCTGACGAACGATGATGTATTCTTCCTTGTTAAGCTTGACCTCAGTACCTGCGTACTTGCTTGTGATAACCTTGTCGCCGACCTTGACGTACATTTCAACTTCCTTGCCGTCAACGATGCCGCCGGGGCCGACTGCAAGAACCTCTGCAACCTGCGGCTTTTCCTTTGCAGCAGCTGCAAGGATGATGCCGCTCTGAGTTGTTTCTTCGAGCTCTGTCATTTTAACCACAACGCGGTCTGCAAGCGGTTTGATGTTCATAGTGATTGCCTCCTATAAAAATATGTTTTAAATTAGTTTTGGCACTCTCTTCTTTCGAGTGCTAAATCTATTTTAGCCACATTTTAAGAAAAAATCAACCCCTTTTCTAAAAATTAACAATTTTATAATATTTATGCCTGAAACTGTTACTTTACTACATCATAAAATAGTGTTAATATAGTGATGGTGATGTTTATGAAAATAGGTGCTTCTTCATCTTGCCTTTATCCGATGAATACGGAGGAGGCTTTGCGCACGGTCGGTGAGCTCGGTGCAAAAACGGCGGAGATATTCTTCAATTCCCCGTCGGAGCTTGAAAATCCGATTCTCGGTGAGCTGAAGGCAATCAAGGATTTCTACGGTATGGAGATCCGTTCCGTGCATCCGTTTACCTCGGCTTATGAGACCTATCTGCTGTTCAGCGACTATAAGCGCAGAACGCTTGACGGAATTGAGTTTTATAAGCGGTACTTTGATGCGGCAAATGCGCTCGGTGCCGAAATGGTCGTGATTCACGGCGGACGCTCCGAGGCGCGCATTGAGCCTGACAGATATGCGGAGAATTATATTCTTCTGCATAATGCCGCACGAGAACAGGGGCTATATATAGCCCACGAAAACGTACACAATCATCTTTGCGGCAGTCCCGGGTTTATGAAGGCTCTTGCAGATAATGTCGGCGACGATTTTAAAATGGTGCTTGATATCAAGCAGTGCCGTCGCTGCGGTGTCAGTGAGGATGAATATATAAGACGGCTCGGAAATAAAATTTATCAGGTGCACATCTCTGACGGTCTCGGTGCGGAGAAATGTCTTGTGCCGGGAGCAGGGGAATATGACTTTGCGGCATTGTTCAAAAAGCTGAGGAATGCTGGCTACGATAAATCGGCTTTGATCGAGCTTTACCGCCATAATTTCGGCGAAATCTCCGAAATATCCGAAGGAAAACTATATTTAGAAAATATGCAATAAAAATATTGAAATTATATATAGATGTATGCTATAATACCTCTAATAATGCAATAGTGTAAGGTGTATCGGGACGAAAAACGGTCTGATACGCCGTACGATTAAAAATTCAGGCGAACAGGCTTCATCTGTCGCCGATTTAAGGAAGTGACTTACTATGAAGTGTCCGTTCTGCGGATTCTCCGAAAGCAAGGTTATCGACTCGCGTCCCACAGATGAGGGTGAGCGCATCCGCCGTCGCAGAGAGTGTACGAGCTGCGCAAAGAGATTTACCACCTATGAGGTTATCGAAAGTGTGCCGATCATCGTTGTCAAGAAGGATAAGTCAAGAGAATCCTTTGACCGCGCAAAGCTGTTCAACGGTCTTCTCAGAGCTTGCGAAAAGCGTCCGGTTTCTATCGATACAATCGAGAAAATCGTTGATGATATCGAGCTGACACTCCAGAATTCACTTGACCGTGAGGTTACGGCAACACGTATCGGTGAGCTTGCGATGGATAAGCTTAAGGATACCGACGAGGTAGCTTATGTCCGCTTTGCATCTGTTTACCGCCAGTTCAAGGATATCAACACCTTTATGGATGAGCTTGCAAAGCTCCTCGGTGAGAAAAAATAATACAAGAGGGATGATATTATGAAAAAGAAGGGTATAATCGCTACAGCCGCTCTCGGTGTTACCGCTGTTGCCGCAGTTGCAGGCAATATTGCATGTAATTTTGCCATCAAGCGTCCCGATCCCCTTGCGGAGAAGGCTCCCGAAACACGTGAGGTTTATATTAAGCGCGCGGAAATCAGACAGAGAAATAACCGCAACTTTTTCAACTGCGAGCCTGAAGATCTTTCTATCAAGGGCGTGCGCGGTGATAATATGAGAGCGTGGTTCCTTCCTGCAAAGAAGAAGTCGAAGCGCTTTGTTATCTGTGTTCACGGCTATAAGTGCAACGGTCCTGATGAGTTCAGCCATTTTGCACCGTTCTATCATAATGATCTCGGCTACAACTATCTTCTTCCCGACCTTACAGGTCACGGCAGAAGTGAGGGTGATTACATAGGCTTCGGCGCTCCCGATGCAAAAAATATCCTTCTTTGGGTAGACTATCTTATAAACCGCTTCGGTGAGGATATCGAAATTATCCTTCACGGCATTTCAATGGGTGCGGCAACGGTTATGAACTGCAATATGATGTCACCGCCCGATCAGGTCAAGATTATTATCGAGGATTGCGGATTCACGTCAGCGGTCGAAATTATGAATAACACCTTCAAGGGTATGTCGGGCTTCCGCTTTGAGCCGCTCGTTCATCTCGGAAGTGTGTTCGCAAAAATCAAGGCGGGCTATTTCTTCGAGGAAAGCGATCCTCTCAAGAATATGCCTAAGGCAAAAAATCCGATGCTCTTCGTTCACGGTATGGAGGATACCTTTGTTCCCTTTGAACACGGCAAAAAGCTCTATGAGGCCTGTAAGGTCGAGAAGGACTGCCTCTGGGTTCCAGAAACCGCTCACGCATTCAGCTACTACAACGCTAAGGAAGAGTACGAGAATAAGATTAAAGAGTTCATAGCAAAGCATATGGACAAAAAAGAATCAGCAAAAGCATAATAATAATGAAGGGGCACGGAATGTGCCCCTTCAGTTTGGAGATATATATGGCACAATACAATCAATTATCAAAAGAAGAATTACTTTCACTCAAAGGTGAGCTGGAGAAAAAGTATGAGGATTTCAAATCTCTCGGCCTCTCGCTTGATATGTCAAGAGGTAAGCCGAACAAGGATCAGCTCGACCTTTCCAACGAGGTGCTTGACGTTTTTAATTCCACAAGTGATGTAAAATCAGTTGACGGAACAGATACAAGAAACTACGGTCTTCTCCTCGGCATTGACGAAGCAAGACAGCTCTTCGCCGAAATTCTGGACGTTCCGATGAAAAACACTATTATTTTCGGTACGGCAAGTCTTACTATTATGTATGACTATATCGCACAGTGTATGATGTTCGGCTGCGGTGATGAGCCATGGGTAAAGCAGGGTAAGATAAAATTCCTTTGCCCCGCCCCCGGTTATGACAGACATTTCTCAATTCTTGAGCATTTCGGTATTGAAATGATTACCGTTAAAATGCTTGAAGACGGTCCTGATATGGATGCTATCGAAGAATTGGTTAAGGATAAAAGTGTGAAGGGTGCGTTCTGCGTACCGAAATACTCGAATCCCGACGGAATCACCTTCTCTGATGAGGTTGTAAGACGCTTTGCAGCTCTTAAGCCCGCTGCGAAGGATTTCAGAGTTATCTGGGATAACGCTTACATCGTTCACGATATCAATGATACTCCCGACGAGCTTCTCAATATTTTTGACGTTGCCAAGGAATACGGCAGCGAGGATATGTTTATCGAGGTTTGCTCAACGTCAAAAATCAGCTTTGCGGGCGCAGGCGTTTCCGCTCTTGCCGCTTCTGATGCAAATGTTAAGGATATCCTTGCAAGACTTACCATTCAGGTTATCTCTCACGATAAGATGAATCAGCTGCGTCACGCAAGATATTTCAAAAATCTTGACGGCATCAAGGCTCATATGAAGAAGCATGCCGAAATCCTCAGACCTAAGTTTGAGGCAGTAACGGAGGGCTTCAAGAAAGAGTTTGACGGTACGGGTATCGCACGCTGGAACAATCCCAACGGCGGATATTTCGTCAGCCTTTATGTTATGAACGGCTGTGCAAAGAGAGTAGGCGCGCTTTGTAAGGAAGCAGGACTTACACTTACAACAGTCGGTGCAACCTACCCCTATGGAATTGATCCCGACGACAGCAATATCCGTATTGCTCCGTCATTCCCTTCAGTCGAAGAGCTTGAAAAGGCGGTTGAGCTCCTTGCAATCTGCGTAAAGCTCGCTGCAGTTGAAAAGCTTCTTCAGAAGTAACCTGATTCAAGAGGTAAAAAACAATGACTCGTCCGTTATATAATGTAAGAAAATTCTATACCTTCCGTGAGCTTCTGACGCAGAGTATGGCTATTTACGGCAACAGTCCTGCGTTCAAGGTGAAGAACGCCGTCGGTCAGATCGAGGATGTCAGCTATGACCGCTATCATGATGACGTTTTTTCGCTCGGCACGGCACTTCTTGAGCTCGGTCTTAAGGATGCGCGTATTGCCGTTGCAGGTGCGAACAGCTATAAATGGTGTGTCAGCTATATGGCTGTGACCTGCGGTGCGGGCGTGGTTGTCCCGACCGATAAGGAGCTTCCCTTTGCGGATATCAGGAGTATTCTTGAGGTTTCCGAAGCGAAGGCAATTATCTTCGATAAAAAATTCGGCAAGAAAATCCTTGAACACCGCGACGAGCTTCCCGAGGGTATGATTTATATTGCGATGGACAGTGCCGAGGACGACGGCGATATTCTGTCTTTTGATAAGCTGATGGCCGACGGAGCGCGCCTGATCGAGGATGGCAACGAGGATTATATAAATCTTGAGCCCGACCCTAACAAGCTCGCCGTGCTTCTTTTTACTTCGGGTACAACGGGAATGTCGAAGGCCGTTATGCTCAGTGCGCGTAACATCTGCTCGGATATTATGTCCATTATGGGCGTTGTTAAAATAAACAAGGGCGAGCGTATTATGTCGCTTCTGCCCATTCACCACACCTACGAATGTACGGTAACCTTCCTTTGCTGTATATACGGCGGGGTTTCGATCTGCTTCTGCGACGGACTTCGATATATCACAAAGAATCTTCAGGAGTATCAGCCGCACATCCTTATCGTAGTGCCGAGAGTTATTGAGCTTTTCTATGCGAGAATTCAGAAGGCGCTTGAAAAGGAAAAGGGCGCGAAGCTTAAAATCGGAATTGCAAGTAAGCTTGCAAAGGCGACGAAAAAGCTCGGTGTTGATACGAGCACCCTCTTCTTCGGAAAAATCAAGGAAGCCTTCGGCGGCAAAATCCGTCTTATTATTTCGGGCGCGGCAGGTATTGACCCCGTGATTATCGAAAATATGAACAAATACGGCATCCAGACCTTCCAGGGCTACGGACTGACGGAATGCTCTCCCATTGTTATCTGCAACTCGGATAAGGATATGAAGCACGCTTCAATCGGCAGACCTATTCCCGACGTTGAGGCAAAGCTTGTTAACTGTGACGAAAACGGCATCGGTGAGCTTTGCATCAAGGGCCCGATGGTTATGCTCGGCTACTATAAAAACGAGGAAGCAACGAACGCTGTCTTCGACTATGACGGCTGGTTCCATACGGGCGACCTTGCGAGAGTGGATAAGGACGGCTTCTACTATATCTGCGGCCGAAGCAAGAACGTTATCGTAACAAGCAACGGCAAGAACGTTTATCCCGAAGAGCTTGAGGCGCTTCTTATGAAGGAGGCTGCGGTCAAGGAATGTATGGTAGTCGAGTCAAAGGACGATAAGGACAATGTTGTCGTCAAGGCAAGAATTTTCCCTGATGTCCAGACTCTTTCGCAGGAGAACGGAAACCGGATCCTTTCCGAAAAGGAAATCAATGCTTTTGTCAACGAAGCGGTGCGCCGTGTTAATGATCAGGTTGTGAGCTATAAGGCAATCAAAGCCGTCGAAATTATGGAAAAGGAATTCGAAAAAACCACAACTGCAAAAATCAAGAGAAATCAGTAATATGCTAAAATCCCTCCTCATAAGATGAATTGAGGAGGGATTCTTTATGCCTGAAAAAATAAGGAAAAAGCCGCAGGCTGTTTCCTGGGTAAAGACGGTGATAGCAAAGACACTCATCGGCTCACTTTTGGGAGCGGTTATGTTTTTTGTACTGACAGCACTCGCTTCGCTGATATTATGGAAAACGGATGCTGATGAAAGTATATATAAATTTATTTCTCTGATTATCGGAGCGGTGTCATCTTTTACGGGAGGATTTGCCGGTGTTCGTCCTGTACGCAAAAACGGTATAGCCTTCGGTGCATTGAGTGTTTTGCCGGTTTATCTTGCAGAAATTCTTGCGGGAGTGCTTGTTTCAAAGGGCGGAATCGGTCTTATCGGCTGGATTATGCTTGCAGTTCAGCTTATATTTTCGGCTGTCGGAGGAATTATTGCGGTCAACAAGAGGAAATAGGTTGAAAAGCCTGCCTTCGCTGTGTTAAAATAAAGAAAAATACAACGGAGGCAGAACAATGGATTTTCAGATTAAACAGGTTGCTTCTCTTAACAGAATTTTTCTCGATGGTGAATGCGAGTTCACTCCTGTAACGAGTGCAAAGGCACTTAAGGGTGAGCGGTATTCTTATCAGCTTGCATATAAATCTGACACAAGATTTATTTCGAAAATAACGGTGGAAAGCGAATTGGGTGACGCTGTCAGTGTGCGTGCGGTGGGGAATGTTCCTTCCGAGCTGCCTTGCTACCCCGACCAGACGGAGTATTGCGAGCGTACAGCTGCAGGCTTGTTCCCCGACGTGCTTTTCCCGATAGGAGACACTCATTTCATAAAGCCCTCCAAATGGTTTTCGCTCTGGGTGACGGCTGAAATACCGAAGGACATCAAGGCGGGAAATTACGATATCACCGTTAAAATTTCGGGTGATGAAGAGGGCGAGGTTGCTTGCGAAACCTTTACTCTCACAGTTCTCGATGCTGTTTTACCCGAACAGACTCTTATTAATACGGAATGGTTCCACTCGGATTGTATTGCTGATTATTATAACGTGCCCGTTTTTTCCGAGGAGCATTGGACGCTTATTGAGAGCTTTATGAAGGCTTTCATCCGTTGCGGTAATAATATGATTCTCACTCCCGTTTTCACACCTCCGCTTGATACGAAAATCGGCGGCGAGCGTACGACGGTACAGCTTGTTGATGTTGTTAAAAAGGAAAACGGAGCTTACTCCTTTAATTTTGACAAATTCCGCCGTTGGGTAAGGCTTGCGCTGTCCTGCGGTATAAAATATTTCGAGATTTCTCATCTTTTCTCACAGTGGGGTGCTTTTGCAGCACCGAAGGTTATGGCAGAGGTTGACGGTGAATACAAGCGTATTTTCGGCTGGGAGACCGAGGCGGCAGGTGAGGAATATTCGGCATTCCTTCACGCGTTTCTGCCCGAGCTTATCACGGTTATAAAGGAGCTTGGCATTGAAGGCATAACGTATTTTCACGTTTCGGATGAGCCGAGTGATGAGCAGGTCGGCTCATATTCAAAGGCTAAGAATGTTATCGCTGACCTTCTCAAAGATTTCCCGATTATTGATGCTCTTTCGGAATACGGATTCTATGAAAGCGGACTTATCAAGCAGCCGGTGCCCGCAACCTCAAGCATCGACGAGTTTATCGAAAAGGGATTTGAAAACAGATGGACTTATTACTGCTGCGGTCAGGGCGGAGAGCTCAGCAACAGATTTTTTGCAATGCCGCTTTCAGCCACGAAGGTTATCGGCGCACAGCTTTATCTCCACGATATCAAGGGCTTTTTACAGTGGGGCTTCAATTTCTATAATTCCGCGCATTCCCTGCGACATATCAGCCCCTATGAGGTAACAGATGCAGACTGCGCATTCCCGTCGGGCGACTCATTCCTTGTTTATCCTTACGATAACGGCGCGATTATGTCAGTGCGCGGTGAGGTTTTCTTTGATGCACTGCAGGAGATGCGTGCATTGCAGCTGCTTGAAGAGTGCATCGGTAAGGAAGCTGTGGTAACGGCGCTGACCGAAAAATTCGGCGAAATCAGATTCCGCTCCTACCCGAGAGGAACGGAGAATATGCTCTCACTCAACGGCTTTATCAAGGATATGATTGAAAAGAATATATAAAGTATAAGACAGACACACGATTGGAAATCGTGTGTCTGTTTGTTTGAAGGAGAAATATCCCTCGGGCTTCGAATCCCTTGCTGTAAACTTACACAAAAAATAAAAGGCAGCACCTATCGGTACTACCTTTTATTTTGGCGGAGAGCAAGGGATACCCCTGCTGCGCAGGTTGCGTCCTCGGCGACCGTCGCGGTGCGACAGTACCCGCCTCAGACTTCGCCGCTAAAAACAGTACACCGTACTGTTTTCTTAACGCGGCTCACCCCCTCGGGCTTCGAATCCCTTGCTTTAAATTACACACGAAAAAGAAAAGAGCCGCATATTTGCGACTCTTTTCTTTTGGCGGAGAGCAAGGGATTCGAACCCTCGAACAGTTTATGGCTGTTACACGATTTCCAATCGTGCTCCTTCGGCCAGCTCGGACAACTCTCCGTATTTAATTTAACAGCCTAACTATTATAACCAACTCCGAAGGAAAAATCAAGTGTATTTTTAAATTTATTTCTTCATAAAACGCAGACTTTGTTTATCCTAAAAAAAGAGCGCTCACGGTGACGGTGAACGCTCTTTGAAATTATTTAAAATAAACTCCGATTTTTGCTTCGTTAATCGGCGCTTCGCCCTTGAAAATAATTTTAATTCTGTAGCACCACATTATCGGATTGTCGAAGCGGTATTCTGTGCATACATCGGTTGCGCACGGCTCGAAATCAAAGCCGTTAAATAGAAGGATATCAAATTTTCTGTCCGTGTCAGCGGTGATAAGCTTGAACGGGTACAAACCGCCGAGGTTGATATCGATTTCATTACCGGCGATATTCACCACAGCTGTTTCGCTGTCGAGCAGATTTTCGTCGCTCGATACCGGCTGCTTGTCGACAAGCAAGGCTTCGTCAAACCTATAAAGACCGAAGAAACGCAGGACGGGGGAGTCGGACGCAGAAATTATTTTAATACGCACTCTGGCTGTCTTTATTGTCCTGAAATGATGCGCCTTGCGGTAGCCGATGCATTCACCGCTATAAAGCGTTTTCCATTCGCCGCCGACAAGTGCGGAAACTTCAAACTCCCTGACCTTGTGACCGAGCTCGATGACCTCCTGAATAACGAAGGAGTTGAACTCTTTTTCACCGTCAAGCTTTATGATGATTTCGGGCGTGTTATCACCGCACGCGGATGCGTAAAATTCATTTATATCATCTGTCAGTATATTTTCAGCCTTACAGATTTCATCTCTTTCGCTGTCGGCGGTTGCTTTTGCTCCCTTTGTAAGGTTGTTTGTGAGAACTTCGGTCAACACCTTGTTGAATTCGGTAAGGCTGTTCGCATCGCTTTCGTGAACAAGACCGCGTCTGTCGGGAGGGAGGTTAAGCAGAAGGTTAGTATTGCGGCCGCAGGACATAAACCAGAGCTTGGTCAGGTTTGCGACATCGCGGACATTTTTATCCTGTGCCGAATGGTAAAACCAGCCGGGACGGATTGAAACGTCGGATTCCGCAGGAATGAATCGGTTGCCGTTCAGGTCACCGCTGTTAAGCTCTGATGTAGTTTCAACTACGAGTGACTGCGAATTGATTGTGCACCAGCACGGGTCGCCCGCAAAGCCTCTTTCGTTGCCTACCCAACGGGTATCGACGAAGGGCTCAGCGCCGAGCGAGCCGAAAATAGTTGCATCGGGCTGAAGCCGACGGACGGTTGTTGCCCATCGCTCCCAATCGTAATCAGCTTCGGTGCTTCCTGCTCCGTCCCACCATACCTCCCATATTTTGCCGTAATCCGTGAGAAGCTCGGTGAGCTGATTGGTGTAAAAATCGTTATATTCAGCCTTTCCCCATGTCGGCTCGTGTCTGTCCCAGGGGGAGAGATAGATGCCCGCCTTGATGCCGAATTCGGAGCAGGCATCGGTAAATTCTTTTACGACATCGCCCTTATACGGTGAGCTTTTAACGCTGTGATCGGTATATCGGCTCGGCCAGAGGCAGAAGCCGTCGTGATGCTTCGCGGTCAGGATTGCGGTCGTGAAGCCGGCATCGCGTATGGTTCTGATCCACTGTCTGCAGTCGAGGCTTTCGGGGTTAAAATCAGACGGGCTTTCCGTTCCGTCACCCCATTCTCTGTCAGAAAAGGTGTTCATACCGAAGTGGAAAAAGATCATTTTTTCGCGGCGCATCCATTCAACCTGACGCGCATTCGGGGCTACGGCTTCAGGCTTCAGTCCCAGCTTGTTGAATTTTTCGTTTAATGTTTTCATAATATCGACCTCGCTTTTGATTATTCTATCACGATTGAGAAAATAAAACAATACGGGTAAAAAAACAGACCTACGGTTTTGCCGTAAGTCTGTAGCTGTTTCTTATACAAGAGGGATTTCAAACTCGTAGAAGCCGTACCATCTTGATGTGTTGAATTTTCTTGCACGGAAGATAACCTCATCCTCATAAACCTCCATCTGGAAGCCCATTCCGTTCCAGGGGATACCGTAGCGGTTTACGATGCCGTATGTCGGAAGGTTGACGTATGTAACGCCGTTTTCTGTTTCAACACAGGAGAAGCCGAAAAGCTCTTCGGAAATATAGCCGTTGATACCTGTGTGAACGTGACCGCTGATGAAGAATACGTTCTCGTACTTCTCAAGAGTGCTCTTGACAACATCTGAATACTCGTCCAGTCCGCCGTCCTCGTAAATGATGTCCTGACCGTTTGCGCCCTCAACGGGAACGTGGCAGATGACAAATGCGGGCTTGCCTTCTGCAGTTGCTCTTGCAAGCTCTGTGTCAAGGAATGCGATCTGATCCTCGTAGATATCACAGCTGTCCCAGTTGTCTTCGCTCTGGTCGCAAAGCACGATGAAGGTATAACCCTTGACGTCAACGCTGTAAAAAGCGTTTTCAATATCCTGACCTGTGTACTCGTTGTGATATTTTACGAAATTGCTTCTGGCTTCTGCGTTGGTGAACTCCTCGGGATGACCGATTTCGTGGTTGCCGACAGCAACAACCCAGTTTGAAGCAGGCACATCACAATGCTTTTCCATAACCTCATAGAAGCACTCAACAGAAGCCTCGTCACCGTAGTTTGTAAGGTCACCTACAACAACGACAGCATCGCTATCCATTCTGTTCATATCCTTAAGACCTGTTGCAAAATTAAGCTTGCCGAGAGGGTAGCGGTCATCAAGGTGTGTGTCTGAGATGATTGAAACGTTGAGAAGCGCATCGTCACTCTTCGGACCGTAGCTTACGAACGGCACGAGAGTCATAACGAGTGCCATGATAAAAGAAATAATCTGTGTCATAAAAAGCCCCGCCTTTTAATTTTAATTTAGAAACAGTATACACAAATTTTTCTTTATTGGCAAGCAAATCGCTGAAAAATAATTGAAAAGCTTTTTTGGGTCTGCTATAATTTAAGATAAGGAGGAGATCTTATGTTTATCAGACAACCCGCATTCACAGGCGAAAACAAGCTTCTTAAGGGCGCGCTTCATTGCCATACAACACGCTCTGACGGCAAGGTAACGCCCGAGGACGTTATCCGTATGCACAAGGCGAACGATTATGATTTTATGGCAATTACCGACCATAATATATACAATTATAAGAATTATGCCGAGGATGTTGAAATCACGATTATCCCCGGTATGGAGGTTGACAACACCTTTGAGCGTATCAAGGGCTTCCGTACCTTCCACCACGTCTGTCTCGGTCCCGACGATGAGACGAACGGATACAAGCAGGACGAAAGACTGCCGAACGGCACGGCGCGCGACCAGTTTGAATATCAGCCGTACCTCGACGAAATTCACGCGAAGAACAATATCACGTTTTACTGTCATCCCGAATGGAGCTCAACTCCGCCGAGATATTTTGATAAGCTCAAGGGCAATATCGCAATGGAAATCTGGAATTCGGGCGGTGCGGACGAGAATTATATGGACACGGATGCGCTTTACTGGGATGATCTCCTCGGTCAGGGCGTACGTCTCTGGGGTGTTGCGACGGATGACGGACATCAGCCTCACCACCATTGCAAGGGCTGGGTAATGGTCAATGCGGAGAATAACGTCAAGGCTATACTCGAGGCACTTAAGGAGGGGCGCTTCTATTCCTCCTGCGGACCCGTTATCAACGATTTTTATTTCGAGGACGGCAATATTTATCTCGACTGTGAGCCGTGCGATAAGATTTATTTCTACAGCGACTGCCACCCGACGGAGATTTACCGCAACGAAGGCGGACTTATCTCACACGCTGAGACAGACATCGACCCCGAAAATTACAGATATATCCGTGCCTGCATCATCGATAAGGAAGGCAGACGCGCATGGACGAATCCGATTTTCTTTGAAGATTGATAAAAAGCGAAACAGTATTGAGTTTATCGCTCAATACTGTTTTTTTATGTCCTTATTGAAATTTTTCGAAATTCGGCGGCAGCAAGCCACCGCCCTACGGATAAGCTTATCCCAACAAAAAGTCCGAAACAAGCATAACACAGAAGCCGACGAGCAGGGAGTAGGTTGCACCGCGCTCTGAGCCGTGGGCGTGAGTCTCGGGTATCATTTCGTCGCTGATGACGTAGAGCATTGTTCCGCCTGCAAAAGCGAGGGCAAAGGGCAGAATTGCCGAAGCGACGCTGACCGCGAAATATCCGAGGAGTGTACCGACGACCTCGATAAGTCCCGTTATCATCGCACAGATGAAGGTTTTTTTAGCAGGTATGCCTGCCGCGAGCATAGGACCGATGATAACCATACCCTCGGGGATATTTTGGAGTGCAATACCGCCCGCAATGAGCAGAGCCTCATTCGTGTTGCCGGAGCCGAAGCCGACACCTGCGGCGATACCCTCGGGAAGGTTGTGGATTGCGATTGCCATAACGAAGAGCAGCACCTTGCTGAGCTTTTCGTTGCCGTTGTGCTCCTCGCTGTCCGCACCGACCATTTTGTGCATGTGAGGCACGAGCTTGTCGATGAAATTAAGACAGAGTGCGCCCGCGAAAATGCCGAGGACGGTCGTGACTATACCAAATTTTCCGCCGTAATCAAGAGAGGGGAGGATAAGTCCGATGACAGCCGCCGCGAGCATAACGCCTGCGGCAAAGGAAAGGACGATGTCGCTGAATTTATGCGATATGTTTTTGAAGATAAAGCCGACGATTGCGCCGATTATCGTCGCACCGCCGACACCGAGCGCGGTCAAAAGCACCATTTGCACAGAGATTCCACCTTTCAGAAGCTACTATAATCAGTATATGCATATAATATCATTTGTGACAGCCCGTGTAAAGTAGAAAAAGCTTGCTTAATAAATATGTATTGACTTTTTGTCAAAAAAAGGTGATAATAGTCGCGTGGCATTACCTGCACGGTAGGCGGTTACACTCTGTGCCCTCGCAAGGGGGTGATTTTTATGCAGTACGTTACATACGAGAATTTATTATCATTTTCGTTGGTAATTATCGGCATAGTAAGCATTTTTGTTACTATTCTTGAGCATAAAAAGAAATAACCGCCCAAGCGTCCAAACTCGGCGGTTAATTTCTTAACGGTTATGTGAGGGCGTAACCGTCTATACGGTAGTGCCACACCCTTCATCTATATTATACAAAAAACTTGCGTTTTGTCAAGAGTTATAACTTTTAGATTTATTTATATATTGAAAGGTGACTGCAATGAATCCAACAAAAGGTGTAATATATATATTGACGAACCCATCTTTTTCTGATTACGTTAAAATAGGATATGCCGACGATATAGATAGTAGATTGCGGCAGTTAAACCGTAGCGAATGTATTCCTTTTGCGTTTAGAGTGTATGCTACTTACGAGGTTAATTCGCGATTGTCGGATTTGAAAATTCATACGATAATAGATAAACTGAATCCTAACTTGAGATCTATAGATAATTTTAACGGACAAAAAAGAGTTCGTGAATTTTATGCTATGTCACCTGAAGATGCGTATTCGATCTTGGAAGCTATAGCTGAAATTCACGGATGTGCTGATAAATTGAAATTGATTCCGTTAAGTAATGCGGATGTTGATGCCGAAGGTGTTGCTAAAGAGATTGTAGAAGAAAGAAAATCCAAAGCCGCGCCGTTTAGTTTTTCTATGTGCAATATTCCGATTGGTGCCACTCTGCAATTTTGGAGAACGGCTACTCAAGAAACGAATTTTACCTGTACTGTAGTAGATAACAGACGAGTAGAATACCAAGGCAAAATATATTCCTTATCGTCATTAGCAGCCAAACTTTCGAATGTATTATATCCGGTACATGGACCCTGTTATTTCAAATATAACGGAGAATGGTTAAACGACATTCGCGACAGATTAGAAGATTAAACAAATTGGACTGCCCATAGTGTTTGATACACTGTGGGCAGTTTTATAAAGCAACAAAAAAGCCCGTTGACCGAAGCCAACGAGCTGATTTTGCAAGAAAACCCATTCGGGACAGATTATCTCTTTGAGAACTGCGGAGCACGACGTGCGCCCTTGAGACCGTACTTCTTTCTTTCCTTCATTCTCGGGTCACGAGTGAGGAAGCCTGCCTTCTTAAGAGCCGGGCGGAGAGCCTCGTCATACTGAAGGAGAGCTCTTGAAAGACCGTGACGGATAGCACCAGCCTGACCTGTTACGCCACCGCCGTTTACGCGGCATACGATGTCGAACTTTTCAGTTGTGCCTGTCAACTCGAGAGGCTGACGAACGATGAGCTTAAGTGTTTCAAGACCGAAATAATCGTCGATATCTCTGTCATTGATTGTAACCTTACCTGTACCTGCATATACACGAACACGTGCTACAGACTTCTTTCTACGGCCTGTGCCATAGAAATACGGAATTGAATCGTACATTATATTTGCCTCCCTTCATTAAAATGCCCACTCTTCAGGCTTCTGTGCTGCATGCTTGTGCTCTGCACCTGCATATACACGAAGTCTTGTAAGAGCTTCACGGCCGATTGTTGTGTCAGGAATCATACCCTTGATTGCCTTTTCCATAGCGAAGGTCGGCTTTGTACGCATAAGTGTGCTGTACTTAACTTCCTTCATATGGCCGACATAACCTGTGTGGTGGAAATACTTCTTCTGATCAAGCTTGTTACCTGTAAGAACAATCTTATCAGCGTTGATAACGATAACATGGTCACCGCAATCTGCGTGCGGTGCGAATGTGGGCTTATGCTTACCGCGAAGGAGTGTTGCTGCTTCAGTTGCTACGCGACCGAGCGGCTTGCCTGCTGCGTCAAGCACATACCACTTACGAACGATGTCGTTCGCCTTAGGCATATAAGTTGACATAAACTTACCTCCAAATAATTTTTAATGCTCGGATAGTTTAACATAACCCCCCGGATAAGTCAATACCTTTTTTGCAATTTTTTAATTTAACCTTTACAAGCTCGTTTTTTCTTCGTTTTTCTCGTTTTTTCATATCAAATGCTCTTTTTTAAAATATAAAAAATTTTTATATTGTTTTTGTAAATTATAACAAAAAAATATTTTTTTGCTTTTTTCGGCGGATTATAACCTTTTCGGGCTATAGTCTGCCGTTTTTTGCTCTTAGGTTGAAGGGTTTTCCCTTCAGAAAGCGATGAAAGGAAGCATACAGATGGTACTTAAAGAAAAAGAAAAAATGTTCTGCCTGTACTATTCGGAAATGCGCAATGCGCGCGCTGCTGCCGCGAAGGCAGGCTACGGAATACTCACACACCGCAGTGCGTTAAAGCTGCTTGCGAGAGAGGATGTACGAAAGGAAATTGAACGTATTGACCGTACGAGGCTTGTTTCGGCAGAGGAGGTTGCGTCGGGATACCGTCAGCTTGCCTTCGGCTCGGTTGCCGATGCACTCAGGCTGATTTACGCCGAGGAGAGTCCTGACCGCTTCGAAATGGAGGGGCTTGAGCTCTTTAATGTCAGCGAAATCAAGCGGCCGAAGGGCGGAGGCATCGAGATTAAATTCTTTGACCGTATGAAGGCTCTTGAGCGTCTCGGAGAGATGTGTGACGGCGGCAAGGGAGACGATTCTGCACTGCCTTTTTATCTTGCGCTTGAAAAGAGTGCCTCAGCGTTAAGGGGCTGTGAGAATGAGTAATGCACTCGACAGCTTTTCCGAATTTTCACCGAAGCAGCTCAATGTGCTTACATGGTGGTGCCGCAATTCTGCGAGACATCGCTACGATGCGATTATCTGTGACGGTGCAGTGCGTTCAGGCAAGACCGTATGTATGTCTCTTTCCTTTGTGGCATGGACCTTTTATGATTTCAACGAAACCTCGTTTGCGATCTGCGGCAAAACAATAGCATCACTCAAACGCAACGTTATCACATCGTTGACACCAATTTTAACCTCCCTCGGCTTCGGACTGAAAATGAAGGCTTCGCAGAATTATATTGAAATCAGCTACAAGGAAAAAATAAATCGCTTTTATCTTTTCGGCGGAAAGGATGAGGGCTCGGCTTCTCTCATTCAGGGTATAACGCTCGGCGGCGTCCTGCTCGATGAGGTTGCTCTTATGCCCCGCTCGTTCGTTGAACAGGCTATTGCGAGATGCTCGCTTGAGCGCTCGAAAATGTGGTTCAACTGCAATCCCGAGCATCCGATGCACTGGTTTTACCGCGAGTGGATAAAAAAGGCGGAGGAGAAAAACTGCCTTTATCTGCACTTTACCATGCGCGATAATCCTGCTCTGACGGATGCGATTATCCGACGGTACGAAAGCCTTTATTCGGGCGCATTCTATAAGCGCTTTGTCGAAGGTGAGTGGGTTGCTGCACAGGGCACGGTTTATCCGATGTTTTCGCAGGAAATTCACGTCCGTAAGCCGCCTGACGCTTCGCTTTTCAGCCGTTATTATATATCGTGCGATTACGGCACGGTCAATCCATGCTCCTTCGGACTCTGGGGTGAATACGGCGGCAAGTGGTACCGCTTGCGCGAATACTATTATAATTCGCGCTCCGAGGGTGAGCAGCGAACGGATATGGAGCATTATGAAGAGCTTGAAAGGCTGGCAGGGAATATAGAGCCGGATGCGGTTATCGTTGACCCGTCCGCCGCGAGCTTCATTCAATGCATCCGCCGAAAAGGACGTTTCACGGTGATACCTGCAAGGAACGATGTTCTCGACGGTATCCGTCAGGTGTCCGATGCACTCAAGCAGGAACTGATTTATTTCTCTCCCGAGTGTGAGGATACCCTGCGTGAATTTTCACTTTATAAATGGGACGAAAAGGCTGTCCGGGATGCACCGCGCAAGGAAAATGACCATGCCATGGACGATCTTCGTTACTTCGTTACGACGGCGCTAAACGCACCCGGCAACGACTTTTTCGTAATGAGCGTATCGCGTTAACGGTATGCTCTTCCCCCTGAAAGGAGAGTATTGGTGGGAATTTTTAAAAAATTATCCTCTGCAAAAACGGCGGTCACCGCACCGCAGACTTACAGACGCAATCCTTTCGACCGACTTGAAAGCTATACTCCGCTTGCAAGCGTCAATAACTCTCTTTACCGTGAACTGCGGGAAGCCGTGCCGGTGCTTGATGCGGCAATTTATAAGATTGTCCGTCTGACGGGCGGCTTCAGAGTTGAGTGTGCCGATCAGGGCGTTGAGGAGGCCGTCAACAGCTTTCTCAGAGGTGTTCCGGTCGGCGGCAACCAGACTGCAAGAATTTTTGATGCTGTATGCGAAAGGGTATCGGGCAAGGTGACATCCTTCGGTGAGCCTTACGTCTGCGTTAAGGCGAAGGCGTATATGCCCCGCACGGTTAAGAATAACGATCTTATTGCAGAGATTGAAGCGGGAATCAAAAAGGAGGTCAGCGTAAGCTGTGCCGTAAGCACCTTCACCTGCTCAGTCTGCGGTGAGGATATGCGCGGCGGTAAGTGCAAGCATCTGAAGGGCAGAAGCTACGGACAGGAAATCTGCTCGTGTATTCTTTCTGACGTTACGGATGCCTATGAATGGTCGTTCGTTGCAATCCCTGCCCAGATCAATGCGGGTGTGACAAAGGGCTTCGGACGCTTCGCTGAATGTGAGGACATTATCAAGGCGGTCAGCGAGGGCAGTTGTGTAAAGCTTACGCAAGAGCAGTCTAGGGAGCTTTGCGCATATATCGATTCGCTTGAGGAGCAGGCGCAGGAGGGCAGACTTTTCCGCAAGTCACTGACGGATGAGGCTGTGCGCTTTGCATGCATTGCACTTCCGGAGCTTGACAGAGAGGCTGTAAGCAAAATGTGCTCCGCGGCACAGATTGCAGAGCTTATTAAAATTAAGGATGCCTTCAGGCTTAAGGCGGGCGGAGTCATTCCGCTTTCACCTCAGCTTAAGGCGAAAAAAGAAAAACCGAACGTAAACAATAATGAATTTAAATTTTAAGGAGGACTTAAAATGAGTTTTGATAATATCAGACTTGAAAAGGGTATGTACGGCACAGGCCGTTCTTTTACACAGACACTCGAGGCTCTCGACCCTACAGAGAACTATAAGGGCACAGCGCTGGAGGGACTTGACGCTTACGAAAGACAGCTCAAGCGCTTCAGCATCAGACCGTCGGGCGCAGACAGCTCAGTTGTCGCAAAGTTTTTCCAGACGAGTGATGCGGCGGTGCTTTTCCCTGAATTTGTTTCAAGAGCGGTACGCTACGGTATGGATGAAGCAAGCTTCCTTCCCGATATCGTTGCGGCAACCACAAACATCGATTCAATGGATTACCGTGTGATGGATCTTAATATGAGCACAGATAATGCAAGAATGAACGTTCTTTCAGAGGGTGAGACTCTTGCGGATACGGATTTTACCGTCAGTGACAGAATAATCCGTCTGAAAAAGCGCGGAAGAATGCTCACAACGTCTTATGATGTGCTTCGCTTCCAGCGACTTGACATCGTTTCAATTGCGCTCAAGCGTATCGGTTCATATCTCGCACAGAGTCTTATGGAGGATGCGGTTGACGTTCTTCTTAACGGCGACTCAGCCGAGGCGGCTAACGGTGCGGAATCGGTAACTCTCAGCGGTGACAGCTATACCTACGCAGACCTCATCGATTTCTGGGGCGGATTTTCACCTTATGAGCTTAACACGATTATTGCTTCACCCGACGTGACTGCAGCGCTTCTCAAAATGACCGAATTCAGAGATGCTGCAGCAGGTCTTACTTTCCACGGCACAGGTAAGCTTATCACTCCCTTCGGCGCAAATCTTATCAAGACAAAGTGCATCACACAGCCGGATCTTATGATTGGTCTTGACAAGAAATGTGCGCTTGAAATGGTAAAGGTAGGAGATATTGAAACCGATTACGGCAAGCTCGTCGACAGACAGCTTGAGCAGATTGCGATTACTGAAATCACGGGCTTTGCAAGAATTCTTCCGGGCTGTGTAAAGACACTTTCTGATGTTTCCTTCAATTCGGGCGCTGTAGATCCTGAGGATATCGGAGGCTGATGACGGTGACAGCATGGCTTGTTAAGGAATACCTCGGACACCTGACGCAGGCGGAGGGGTATGAGGATGATGAAATCATTGCATTATGCAAGGCTTCCCTGCGCGAAATTGAGGCGATGCTCAAGGCTGATGCTGACCGTAACGATGTGCGCATCGCCTCTGCCGCCGCTTCGCTCGCTTTTTATAAAATGACTCTCAAAAACAGCTTTTTTTCATCTGATAATGTTACAAGCTTCAAGGCGGGCGACGTGAGCATCACACAGGATAAGGGCGGTACGGATAAACAGCTCGAAAGGGCAGAAAGGCTTTATGCGAAGGCTCTTGAAAGCATTGTCCCCTTATGCACGGATAACGGCTTTGCCTTTGAAAACATAAGGATAAGGGTGCAAATATGACGCTTCGTACTATGTTTGACAAATACGGTCAGGAGATCGCATTTAAGGGTGCAGACGGATGGAGCACGCCGGTTTTCGGCGGCTTTATCCAGCCCTTGCGATATAAAAATAAAATGTATCTCAACGGCGTCAATACGGTTATTGGCTTCAACAGTCAGGGACATTATCTTTACATCGGACCGCCCGACCACGATATCAGTCAGCTCGGCAAAGAGCAGTGGATTGAAGCGGATTCGAAAAAATTCACCGTTGACCGAAGCGAAAAGGTCTATTTTAATAACAGGGTTGTGTACATCTGGGCGATAATCCGTGAGATTGTGGAGGTGGAATGATGGACAGTATAGTTTCTTTGCCTTACCGTATTGTAGAATGGCTGTCAGCGCAGAGTAATATGGATGACATTAAGTTTTTTGTCGAATATCCTCCTGTTAATAAAGCCGTACCTCTGCGCCGCACGATTGTGGCGGTCGGGATGGACAGCATCGACATTCTCGATAAATTCGTAGCGAATGATGACGGCGTGCTTGAAAGGCAGGAATACTGCCGTCTTGCAAAAATCAAGGCTAATCTCAGCATCTGTGTTCCGTTTTCGATGGGCGGTGAGATCTGCCATGATATTTTTACCAGAATTGCGAATGCGTTGACGTTCAGAACAAATCTTAATATTGCGGAGTCGGGCTGCACTCCGATCAAGTCCGACCGCGATACGGATGCTCTCGTTATGGACGGGTGGTTTCTTATGGAGGCGGATTTCTGTCCTGCACAGAGTACGGATGAGAATTTTGCCTCGTTTCTTGATAAGGATCTGATATGCGGAAGCCATGTCAGGAATGAAGGAATCCACGTTACTCCGCAGGATAAGGAAAAATGGAACGATCAGTTCGTAGTCGGCAGCTATCTCGGCTCGGGCGGTGCTTCAAGGTCGGTCAATCTCGGCTTCAGCCCGAAGCTTGTTATCGCAACCGCGCTCGGCAGTCATCCTTGTTTGTATGATGCCGCCGTCGGTATTGTGAAAAACTATTTCGGAATATGCACTCAAACGGGCGGAACGGGCATCGAAATCACGGCATCGGGCTTTAAGGCTATGTCTGTTTCCGCAACGGGAACGCAGACGAATCTCAATCAGGCGGGCACGTCGTATTCCTATATTGCTTTTAAGTAAAAAAACAGACAGCTTACTTAAGCGGTTGGCGAAGGTCAACCGCTTTTTTGTTGACATATTTGTACAAATAAAATATAATGTAAATAATTATAAAATAAAAAGGAGATTTAAAGATGAAAAAATTTGTCTCTGTATTTTTGTGCATATGTCTTGCATTGACAATGCTTTCAACGGGCTTTGTCACGGTATTTGCCGAAGAGCCTCCTGTTACCGAAGATCCCGGTGAGGTGACACCTCCCGTGGATAATCCCTCTGACGAGGGAACTCTCATCGAGGGTACTGAGGTTACATGGAGCTTCAACGAGGAGACGGGCGAGCTCAGCTTCGGAGGAAACGGTGAAATCCCCGACTACGATACATATAAGAATGAGCTCGACGAGATTGATACGGTTTATCCCTGGAGCGAGGTTGATTATAAAAGCATCTCCTTCGGCGAGGGTATTACCCGTATCGGTAATTATGCATTCTGCTACAGTCCGTCACTCGTCAGCGTTGAGATTCCGTCAACCGTAGCTTCATACGGTAAGGGTGTTTTCTACGGCTGTGCATCGCTTACAACCGTAAAGGCTCCTGCGAAGGAGATTTCCGAGAGCATGTTCGCACTTTGTGATGAGCTTGCAGATGTAACCTTGGGTGAAGCGACTGAAGCTATCGGCAAGGATGCATTTTACAGATGCGGAGCTCTGGCAGCTCTTGCTCTTCCCGCAACGCTCAGAACAATTGGCGAATCCGCATTTGAATATTGCTCGGCACTTGTCTCTCTCGTTGTTCCCGAGGGCGTTACTGCAATCAGCGAGCGTGCATTCTTCCATTGTGAAAAGCTTACGGAAATAACTCTCCCTTCAACTCTTGAGACAATCGGCGCGAGTGCATTCGATGCCTGCCGCGCACTTAAGGCTATTGTTATTCCTGAGCTTATAACAACAATTCCGACCGACCTTTGCAACGGCTGCCGTGCGCTCGAAAGCGTAACGCTTCCGTCAGTTGTCAAGGTTATTGAGGATGGCGCGTTTGGTCTTTGCGATGCTCTTAAGGGCATCACGATCCCCGCAACGATCAATACTATCGGTGAGAAGGCAATCGGATACGGCAAATACAATCAGCCGGTTGCAGGCTTTACAATCACAGGCTACAGAAATTCACCGGCTTACGATTATGCAACGGAAAACGGCTTTGCATTCGTTTCACTCGGATATATCACAAGCGGTGTCTGCGGTGAGGGCGTTACCTGGGAATATGACGAGGCAACCGAAATTCTTTCAATCCTCGGCACAGGCGCAATGCAGGATTTCTCAAAGGATGCACCTGCACCCTACAGCGCTATTCCGTATCAAAGCGTTGTCATTGCCGATACGGTTACACGAATCGGTGCCTATGCCTTCTATAATTCCGCTGTAACAGATTTTGAAATCAGCGAGAAGATTACCGAAATCGGCGAAAGAGCTATCGGCTACTATACAGACGAAAACGGTGACGAGGCTTTTGATATCGTTGTGTCAATCATTGCTTATGAGGATACGGCGGCTCACGACTACGCAAAGGCTAACGGCGTTACCTTCGTTTCGCTCGGAAGGTTTATCGTAACTCAGGGTACACTCGGTGAGGGCATCAGCTGGGTATATGAGCCGGAATTCAAGACAATTACAATCAGCGGTGAGGGTAAAATCAAGAATTTCAGCGCTGACAATCTTGCAGAGTTTGCGGATTATGACATCGAAAGCATCGTTGTCCAGGAGGGCATCACCGCTATCGGCGATTATGCTCTGGCTACAACAAAGCCTTATAACAATCTTTTTGTCGCAGGCACTGTAATGAGCATCGGCAAAAATGCCTTCGGCTTCATCAGAACGGAAGCTGTTGACGATGAAATGAATCCGACAGGAGAGCTTGAGTTCATTCCGAACATCGGACTTGAGGTAACGGGCTACATCGTAACTCCTGCAGATGAATATTCAAGATATCACGGCTTCGTCTTCCTCCCGCTTGATGCTGAAATCTGGCAGGATTTCCGTCTCGGAGGCTCTTCAACGGTTGATCATGTGAATAAATACATCTACATCTATGCAAATATGCCCGAGGCGGATGCACTCTTCGGTCCTATTGATACAGAAAAATTCGAAGCTGTTCTTCCCGAAGCAATCAAAACGGGTGCAATGCTTTCAATTACGGACACAATCGGCACGTTTGATTACAGCCTTGTTCTTTACGGTGATACCAACTGTGACGGCAAGACAAATTCAATAGATGCTCTTACGGTGCTTATGAGCTCTGTTGAGCTTGTTGAGCTTGAAAACGACTGTCAGGAGCTTGCTGCCGACCTTAACCATGACGGTAAAATTAATTCTATCGATGCGCTTATCATTCTTCAGCTTAACGTTGAGTTGATGGAAATTGAGGATTTGTACAATCCCGGACTTGTCAGATAAATACGTCAATTTTCACAAATAGAAGACAATAATGACCGCAACTGATGACTTTGGACTTCTTTATGGAGTCCAAAGTCATAATTTTTTGGTTATTTTTTTAGTAATATTCACATATTTTTTCAATATCTATTGTTTTTTCTGTTAATATGTGATATAGTATCGCTATGATGCGTTGGTAAGCAAGATGCTTTTTAATACTTAAAAGACTCCCGCAAATTTAACCTGACGCTCTAGAAACAAAGGAGGAATTTGTTTTGAAATACTATAACGCTAAGGATATCAGAAATATCACACTTGCAGGTCATGCCGGCAGAGGTAAAACAACTCTTGCAGAAGCTATGCTTTATATCGCAGGTCTTACAGACAGACTCGGCAGAGTTGATGAAGGCAACGCAGTTCTCGATTTCGATCCCGAAGAGAAGCGCCGCCACGTTTCCGTTTCTGCTGCACTCGCTCCGATTGAATGGAAGGACTGCAAGCTTAATATAATCGACACTCCGGGTCTTTTCGACTTTGAGGGTGAAATGGCAGAGGGTATTACAGCTTCTGAGTGCGTGCTTATCGTTCTCGGCGCAGGTCATAAGTATGACGTCGGCGCAGAAAAGGCATTCAAGGCTGCAAGAAAAAGAGGTAAGATGTTCGCTATCACGCGCTGTGACAAGGAGAACGCAGACTTCTATAAAACCTTTGAAGAAATCAAAGCTGTTCACGGCGGAGCGGTTTGTCCCGTTATCGTTCCTTATGTAGTTGACGGTGAGGTTAAGGCCTATGTTAACCTTGCTTCCCGTAAGGGCTTCGAGTACAAGGACGGTAAGGCTACGGAAATCCCGATGCCCAACGATCCGAAGATTATGGAAATGCTCGACATCCTCACTGAGGCTGTTGCAACCGCAAGTGACGACCTTATGGAAAAATTCTTTGCAGGCGAAGAGTTTACCCGTAAAGAGATTATCACAGCTCTCAACGAGGGCGTTAATGCTTCATCAGTTTATCCCGTATACGCTTGCTCAGGCTACACAATGGACGGTGTTGACCTTCTTATGGATGAGCTTGCATATTCAGCTCCCGACGCTGCCTCCTACGCAGGCGGTAAGGACGTTGACTGTGACGAGAACGGACCTCTTGCTGCACTCTGCTTCAAGACTGTTGCTGACCCGTTTGTCGGCAAGATGTCATATTTCAAGGTAAGCAGCGGTAAGATCACCCCCGAAACTCCCGTTTACAACGCTCGTACGGGTGAGACAGAGCGTATGGGTAAGATTATCACCGTCCGCGGCAACAAGTCAGAGGATAGCAAGTGCATCCCCGCAGGTGACATCGGTGTTGTTACAAAGCTCAACTGCGTAAAGACAGGCGACACAATCTGTGCAGCTAATAATGTTATCGAGCTCAGCGGCGTCAAGTTCCCGACTCCGTGCCTTTCAATGGCTGTCAGCGCTTGCAAGAAGGGTGAGGAGGAAAAGATTGTTTCCGCTATCAACCGTCTTCTTGAAGAGGATCCGACAATCAAGTTTGAAATCAACAAGGAAACCAAGGAGCAGGTGCTTTCAGGTCTCGGTGAGCAGCATCTTGATATCATCGTTTCAAAAATCAAGAGCAAGTTCGGTCTTGATATCGAGCTTACTGTTCCCCGCGTAGCATACAGAGAAGCTATCCGCAAGTCCGTTAAGGTACAGGGCAGACATAAGAAGCAGTCCGGCGGTCACGGCCAGTTCGGTGATGTGTGGATCCGCTTTGAGCCGACAGAGGAAGAGGGACTTATCTTCGAGTCCGAGGTTGTCGGCGGTTCCGTTCCGAAGAACTTCTTCCCCGCAGTTGAAAAGGGACTTCTCGAGTGTATGAAGAAGGGCGTTATGGCAGGGTATCCGATGGTTGGTCTCAAGGCTGTTCTTTATGACGGCTCATACCATCCCGTTGACTCCTCCGAAATGGCATTCAAGATGGCTGCATCTATCGCATTCAAGTCAGGTATTCCGCAGGCAAGCCCTGCAATCCTTGAGCCCGTAGGTACTCTGAAGGCTGTTATGCCCGAAGCATTCCTCGGCGATATTATGGGTGACGTCACAAAGCGCCGCGGCCGTGTGCTCGGTATGGGTGCATCTGAGGAAGAGCCGAAGTATCAGGAGCTTGTTGCTGAGGTTCCGATGGCAGAGATGAACAACTTCTCAACAGTTCTCCGTTCGGTAACTGCAGGCAGAGGCTACTACACCTTCGAGTTTGCACGCTACGAGGACGCTCCTGCAGCAATTGCAGAGAAGGTTATTGCAGAAGCAAAGGTAGAAGACGACGAGTAATAATTGAACATATAAAGGCTTGCATGGATTTCTGTGCAAGCCTTTCCTTTTTGATAAAATCTTTCTATTGCTTAACTCAACAAATTATGATAGAATGATGTCAAATCTGATTTGTGAAGTGATGGAATGAACGAAATAAACGAAATAAAAGATTATATCGATTATCCCGCTGATGTCAAAAAATATGACACCTCAAAGCTTCCGATAAGGCAGAAGTTTTTCTTCACTGTGCTTCTCAACTTAGCGTCGAGAGCTGCTCTTCGCCTTACGGTAAAAAAGGGATATAAAATAGAAAAAATCAATATGGAGGGTCTCGAGCCGCCGTATCTGCTTCTGAGTAATCATATGCAGTTTACGGATTTCCTTCTTAAATATAAGGCAACCTTTCCTCACCGAGTGCATACCGTTGCAACGCTTGAGGGTTATTACAAAAAGCCGTGGCTTGTTGAACAGATAGGCTCAATCTGTAAGCGTAAGTTCACAACGGATATCAGCCTTATCCGCTCGTGCGCTAAGGTTCTGCGCGAGTATAAGGATGTGCTCTGCATCTACCCTGAAGCGCGCTATACTCCGATCGGTACCTGTGCGATTATCCCCGAGGTTATCGGCAAGCTTGCGAAGAAAAACAAGGTGCCCGTTGTTGTGATTCAGCATCACGGCAACTATCTGCGCGCACCGTTCTGGGATTTCCGCCGTAAAAAGGCTGTTCCTCTTTATACTACACTCAAGCAGATTTTAACTGCCGAGCAGGTGGCGGAAATGAGCGCTGACGAAATCAACGCTAAAATCCGTGAGGAAATGCAGTATGACGAATACAAGTGGCAGAAGGATAACAACATCCGCATCACGGAGGACTACCGCGCGGAGGGACTTCATAAGGTGCTGTATCAGTGTCCGCACTGTATGACGGAATCAAGGATGAATTCAAAGGGTATCCACCTTTTCTGCGAGGAATGCGGCAAGAAATGGGAGATGACCGAGCTCGGTGAGCTTAAAGCATTGGAGGGCGAAACGGAGTTTTCACATATCCCCGACTGGTACGAGTGGGAGCGTGCAAACGTCCGTAAGGAAATCGAAAGCGGCAATTATTCCTTTGAGGATGATGTCCGCGTTTACACTTTGCCCGGTGCGATGAAATATTATTATATGGGTGACGCTAAGGTGCGCCATAATCCCGAGGAGGGCTTCGTGCTTGAGGGCAGCTATAACGGCGAGCCTTACCGCGTTCAGCGAAGCGTAAAGAGTCTTTACAGCCTGCACGTCGAGTATGATTACTGCCACATCGAGCCGATTGACTGCTTCGATATCTCTACCCAGCACGATTCGTTCTTCTGCTATCCGTCAAAGCCGAACGTTATCACAAAGCTCTGCTTTGCAACGGAAGAAATGTTCAAGATAGCGAACGAGACAAAAGAGAAAACAAGGGTATAAAAAATCCGACAGAGTTAACGCCGACACCCCATAAGGAAGTATTTGTTTCTCGATGAAAATTCCCTGTGTTTTTTCCAAAAGCCTCGCAAGGCGGCAGCCTTGCTACGTTTTGTGGCTTCAACACAAGAAATTTTCTTATCTTACGAAACTGCGAAGCACTTTAAAAGTAAAATTTTGAGTGCAAGAAAAGGCAAACCCTCCCGATAAAGCTGACGCTTATCGGGAGGGTTTAACGATTTATTGTGCCAAAAGTTTACATTTTAAAGAAATACTGCCTTACGGGGTGGCGGCGTATTCTCTGTCGGATAATTTTTTTAATTACTGAACATAAGAAGCAGGAAGCCTGCGGCAACAGCCGAGCCGATAACACCTGCAACGTTCGGGCCCATAGCGTGCATAAGAAGGAAGTTTGTGGGGTTATACTTTCTGCCTTCGTTCTGTGCAACACGAGCCGCCATAGGAACAGCGGAAACGCCTGCCGCACCGATGAGCGGATTGATTTTACCCTTCGTAACAACGTAAAGCACTTTGCCGAGGAGCACACCGCCGACTGTTGAGAAGACGAATGCTGTAAGACCGAGGGCAACGATGCCGAGGGTCTGCACCTTAAGGAAGCTCTCACCGTTTGCCGTAGCACCGACCGTAACGCCGAGAAGGATAACAACGATGTTGTTCATCGCGTTCTGTGCCGTGTCGGAAAGTCTTTCGACAACGCCGCATTCGCGGAAGAGGTTACCGAGCATAAGCATACCGAGAAGAGGCACAACGGACGGAAGAATAAGTGCGATAAGAACAAGAACGATAACGGGGAAAACAATTTTTTCTGTCTTTGAAACCTTACGCAGCTGGGTCATCTTGACCTCACGCTCTTTTTTCGTTGTGAGGAGCTTCATAATAGGCGGCTGGATAAGCGGAATGAGCGCCATATATGAATATGCTGCAAGAGCAATCGGTGCGAGAAGATGCGAAGCAAGCTTACCTGTAAGCCAGATAGCTGTCGGACCGTCTGCACCGCCGATGATAGAGATTGATGCAGCCTCCTGCGGTGTGAAGCCGAGGAGAATTGCAATGATGAATGCAACGTAGATGCCGAGCTGTGCCGCCGCGCCGAGAAGAAGGCTGATCGGATTTGAAAGAAGCGGGCCGAAGTCCGTCATAGCGCCGACACCGAGGAAGATAAGGCAGGGGAAGATACTCGACTTAACGCCTGCGTAAAGTATACGCAGAACGCCTGATTCGTACCAGTGTCCCGTACCTGCAAAGGTTCCGTCGCCGCCGAAAGCCTGCGAGAGAGTAACATCATCCATAACGCCTGAGCCGGGAAGGTTTGCGAGAAGGATACCGAAGGCGATCGGTACAAGGAGCAGGGGCTCAAATTTCTTCGCAATCGCGAGGAAAAGGAAAACAACTGCAACGCCGATCATAACGAGGTTCTGCCACGTAAGAAGAGCAAAGCCTGATGATTCCCATAAGCCTGCGAGAAGACTTGTAATTAATTCCATATCAGGCCCTCCGTCAGATAACAGCAAGAAGCTGATCTGTATCAACTGTTGTGCCCTTTGTTACGAGCACCTGCTTGACGATACCATCGCACGGAGCAACAATATCGTTTTCCATCTTCATAGCCTCGAGGATGAAAAGAACCTCGCCTGCGCGAACGGACTGTCCGTTTGTGACATTAACGGTGAGGATAGAGCCGGGCATCGGGGAAACAACGCTTGTGCCTGATGCGGAAGCTGTTGGAGCGGGTGCAGCTGCGGGTGCTGCAGGAGCGGCAACAGGTGCGCTTACAACGGGAGCGGCAGCCTCACTTACGCCCTTGAGAACAACGGAACTTTCGTCAACCTCGATTTCATATTTTTTGTTATTCAACATTACTTCGTATTTCATTTTTCGTCCTCCACAAGTTTAATTGACCTGAAAATAAGTCTGTTGAGCGGGATTTCCGTCTTATAGCTTACAAGAGCCATAAGCATTGCCGCTGTCGGCTCATCAACACCGATAAGCTCAAGCTCGCCCTGAGATTCGGCTTCGGGGAGCGGATTGCCTGCGGAAGGAGCAGGACTGTTCTCAACAGGGGTGATGATTGTCTCTACCTTCTTTGCATTTTTCTTTTCAACAGCGGAGAAGATAAATGCAACCAGCTTGATAAAAAGAGCAATTAACGCGAGAATGCAGACAACGGTCAGAAATCCGACCACTGCAATCAGAAGCGCTCTTCCGATTGTCATAGCCTCGTAGGAGCCGTAAATATCGGTAAAAATACCGAGCATTTGAGGAGTAATGGTCATACTGTAACCTCCTAAAAAACGGTCTGTTTCCACACAGTAAAAACAGACCGCCGATGAATTAGTCTTTGTTTTTCTTATTTTTCTTCTCGGGGATGTTATTGAGCGCGTTAACGACAAGAACGATAACTGCTGTTACAACAAAAATACCGAGCATACCCTTGCCCATATAGGGAAGAGAATTAAGGAAAGCCTGAAAATCAATAGTAAACATATCTTTCTACCTCCCGATTATCTGAAGAATGTGAGGATGAGACCGCCCGCGATAACGGAAGCAATCTGACCCGAAACATTAACGCCGATTGAGTGCATGAGAAGGAAGTTCTGGTTATCCTCCTCAAGTCCGAGCTTGTGAACAACACGAGCGGACATCGGGAAAGCGGAAATACCTGCGGCACCGATCATCGGATTGATCTTCTTCTTTGAGAAGAGGTTCATAATCTTTGCGAGCATAACACCTGCGAATGTGTCGAAGATGAAAGCGAAAAGACCGAGAGCGATGATGAGAAGAGTGTCGACTGTAAGGAACTCTTCAGCACGCATACGAGCGGCAATTGTGATACCGAGGAAGATTGTAACAAGGTTAGCAAGAACCTTCTGTGCTGTCTCTGAAAGGGAGTTAAGAACGCCGCACTCACGGATAAGGTTACCGAACATAAGGAAACCGATAAGTGCAACAGCATCGGGGGCAACAAGACCTACGATAATTGTAACAACGATGGGGAAGAGAATCTTTGTAAGTCTTGAGGGAGTCTTACCTGCTGTGTTATCCATACGGATAAGACGCTCCTTCTTTGTTGTACACATCTTGATGATGGGCGGCTGAACAAGGGGAACAAGGGCCATATAGGAGTAAGCGGCAACCATAATAGCACCGATGTACTTTGAGCCGAGCTCCATTGAAACAGCGATAGCTGTCGGGCCGTCTGCAGCACCGATAATACCGATTGAAGCAGCATCCTTGATGTCAAAGCCGAGGAGAGAGGCGAGGCAGAGGGTAAAGAAGATACCGAACTGTGCCGCCGCACCGAAAAGCATAAGCTTCGGATTTGTAAGAAGCGGTGTGAAGTCAATCATCGCACCGATACCGATGAAGAGGATAAGGGGCATAAGCTCACCGAACTCGTTATCAATACCGACACGGAACATAACGTCGATAATGTGCTGTGCGCCTGAATTCGGAAGGTTAATGAGGATTGCACCAAAGCCCATCGGGAGAAGAAGTGACGGTTCCATTTCCTTTTTGATTGCAAGGAAGATGAGAACTGCACCGATAATCCACATTGCTACCTGCGGGAAGGTAACGGTGGAGAAATTACCAAGTAATACGTCCATAAATTATACCTCCGACTCAGATAACAAGGAGAACGTCGTCTGTGTTGACTGTTGCACCCTTAGCGGTAACGATCTGCTTAACAACACCGTCGCAGGGTGCAGTAATGTCATTTTCCATTTTCATAGCCTCAAGAACGATGAGAACATCGCCTGCCTTGACAGCCTGACCTGCAGAAACGTTGATGTTGATGATTGAACCGGGCATCGGAGCCACGATCTGTGTACCGCTTGCGGAAACAGCCTGCGGAGCGGGTGCTGCTGCGGGAGCAGGAGCTGCAACGGGAGCGGGAGCTGCAACGGGAGCGGGAGCATAAACTGCGTCAGAAACGTTTGTTACAATTGCTTCTGTCTCGTTTACTTCAACTTCATAATTTTTTCCGTTTAATGTAACTACGTATTTCATTTTATTTGTCCTCCATCAGAGTGATTGATGTAAATTGAAGTCTGTTGAGCGGGATACCGCTCTTGTCTGATACGATTGCCATTATAACAGCGGCTGTCTTCTCGTCAACGCCGACAAGCTCAAGATCGCCTGAGGATGTGCCGGGTGCATTTACTGCTGCAGCGGGAGCGCTTACTGCGGGTGCGGGAGCGGCCTGCTTCGGTGCTTCGACAGTCTTTTTGCTGTTAATTGCCTTTGTGATGTAAACATAAAGAATAAATGCAATCAGAAAGCCTGCAACGAAAAATGCAGGAACGGGAGGCTGTGTGAATGCTGAAAAATCCATTTTTCTGCCTCCTTATACTTCTCTGATGGTGTATCTGAAGGTGTTTCGCTCAAGCTCGTCTCTCTTGTCGAAGAAAGCCTCAGCCTGCATCGGGAATGCGATGTATGAAAGAACATCCTCTTCGCTCTTTGCCTTTGCACCGATTTCAGCCTTTGCAGCCTCGAATGCGGGAGCAAGAGTATCTGCGAATCTTCCCTCGAAGGGCTTCTCGTCACCGAGAACCTGCTTGATGAGCTCGGGGCTGATCTCTGCGGGAGCCTTACCGTATTCACCCTTGAGGTAGCTGCGGACATCCTTGGAAACGTTTTTGTACTTGCCGAGAAGAACGTTCTGTGTTGCCTGAACGCCGACCATCTGGCTCATCGGAGTAACGAGCGGGGGATAACCCATATCTGCACGTACTCTCGGAACCTCCTGAAGAACCTCCTCGAACTTATCCATCTTGTTCTGAGCTGTGAGCTGTGCTACAAGGTTTGAAAGCATACCGCCGGGAACCTGATAGCCGAGAGCATCTGTGTCAGTTGCAAGAACAACGGGATTGAGAAGACCTGACTCAAGTGCCTTTGCACGAACGGGCTTGAAGAAATCGTTGATATTCTTGAGAGCGTCTGTGTCAAGACCTGTATCGTAGCCGTTCTGAGTAAGAACGTAGTTCATTGTCTCTGTAGCGAACTGTGATGTACCGCCTGACATGCAGGAGATAGCTGTATCGATAACATCAACGCCTGCCTCAGCAGCCTTCTGAAGTGTCATGGCAGCAAGACCTGTTGTTGAGTGTGTATGAAGGATAATCGGGAGCTTTACGTTCTCCTTGAGTGCCTTTACAAGGTCGTAAGCCTCCTTCGGGCTCATAATACCTGCCATATCCTTGATGCAGATTGAGTGAACACCCATAGCCTCCATATCCTTGGCAAGCTTGATGTAGGATTCGATGTTGTGAACGGGGCTGAGTGTAAAGCAGATTGTACCTGAAGCGTGTGCGCCGCAGCGGATAGTCTCCTTAACAGCAACCTCGATGTTGCGGACGTCGTTGAGTGCATCGAAAATTCTGATGATATCGATACCGTTTTCAACGCTCTTCTGAACGAACTTTTTAACAACGTCATCGGGATAATGCTTATAGCCGAGAAGATTCTGACCGCGGAGAAGCATCTGGAGCTTCGTATTCGGGCAAGCCTTACGGATTTTGCGGAGTCTCTCCCACGGATCCTCGTTAAGGTAACGAAGGCATGAGTCGAAGGTTGCACCGCCCCAGCACTCGAGTGAGTAGTAGCCTGCCTTGTCGAGTTCAGCAAGAACGGGCTCGAAGTCATCAAAGGACATTCTTGTTGCGATAAGTGACTGCTGAGCGTCACGAAGTACGGTTTCTGTAAATTTAATCTGTTTCATAACGACTGCCTTTCTGTATGATTATACTAATTAAAATGTGATTTTTTCCTGAATATATTCACAAAGCTTATCGATAGCGATACGCTCCTGAGCCATTGTGTCGCGGTCACGGATTGTTACACAGCCGTCTTCGACTGAATCAAAGTCGTAGGTGATGCAGAACGGAGTACCGATCTCGTCCTGACGGCGGTAACGCTTGCCGATTGAGCCGGCATCGTCAAATTCAACCATAAATCTCTTTGAAAGCATTGCATAAACCTCTTCTGCCTTCTCGTTGAGCTTCTTTGAAAGCGGAAGAACTGCTGCCTTGATGGGAGCAAGTGCAGGGTGGAAGCGGAGAACAACTCTTGTGTCACCCTTCTCCTCATCAACAACCTCCTCGTCGTAAGCATCGCAAAGGAATGCGAGGGTTACGCGGTCAGCGCCGAGTGACGGCTCGATAACGTAGGGGAGGTACTTCTCGTTTGTAGTCTGGTCGAAATATTCAAGACCCTTACCTGATGTGTTCTGGTGCTGTGTAAGGTCAAAGTCTGTTCTTGAAGCAACACCCCAGAGCTCGCCCCAACCGAAGGGGAAGAGGAACTCAAAGTCTGTTGTTGCATTTGAATAGTGTGAAAGCTCCTCGGGCTCATGGTCGCGAAGGCGGAGATTTTCCTCTCTGATGCCGAGAGAAAGAAGCCACTTGTGGCAATAGTCCTTCCAATATGCGAACCAGTCAAGCTCAGTACCGGGCTTGCAGAAGAATTCAAGCTCCATCTGCTCAAATTCACGTGTACGGAAAATGAAGTTACCGGGAGTGATTTCGTTTCTGAAGGATTTACCGATCTGGCAAACACCGAAGGGAACCTTACGGCGTGTTGTACGCTGAACGTTCTGGAAGTTTACGAAAATACCCTGTGCTGTTTCGGGACGAAGGTAAAGCTCGTTCTTTGCATCCTCCGTAACACCCTGGAAGGTCTTGAACATAAGGTTGAACTTACGGATATCTGTAAAGTTCTGACCGCCGCAATCGGGACAAACGATGCCGTTGTCAGCAATGTACTTGCTCATTTCCTCAAAGCTCCAGCCTGCGGGATTAACGCCTGTGTCCTCGATGAGCTTGTCCGCTCTGTGACGTGTCTTACAATCCTTACAGTCCATAAGAGGGTCGGAGAAGCCGCCGACATGACCTGAAGCAACCCAGATCTGCGGATTCATGATGATTGCAGAATCAAGTCCGACGTTATACGGATTTTCCTGAACGAATTTCTGCCACCATGCACGCTTGACATTGTTCTTGAATTCAACGCCGAGAGGACCGAAGTCCCAGGAGTTTGAAAGTCCGCCGTAAATCTCACTGCCGGCATAGACGAAGCCTCTGCCCTTACAGAGAGCGACGATTTTTTCCATAGTTTTTTCTGTGTTAGAAAGCATAAAAACCAATTCTCCCTCATTATATAAATTTCATAATATGCTATCATAAATTATATTCGAAGATAAGAAAACTGTCAATAATCAAAGTATATGAATAACGGCAGTAACGCAACGCAAAATGTGGTTATTTTGTTATTGTTTTGTCAAAAGAAAAAGCATCTTCGCGAACGAAGATGCTTTTACTGCAGCACGCAGATAATAATCGTGATAAATATGAGCTTGTTCTTTGCAAAATCCGTCCGGATGGCATTTATTGTTCCGACACTTTCAAGACACATTTTGCCGATGAAAAGGGTAAGAATCAGGCACATCAGCGAAAATACCGCCCAGCCGAGTGTGAGTGTTGCGAAAACAGACGCACCGACCGTCAGAGCAAGACACAGGCATAGCCCGGGGATGCTTGCTCCCTTACTTTTGAGCAGCTTAACCGTGAGATAAGCGGCGATGATCATAAGGAAAAACGGATTCTTGAATCTCTCGAGCAGGTAGTTGCTGCTTTCAAGGAAATATCCGCCCGTTGTCAGTGCCGAAACGGCGCAGACGATGAAGCCTGACAGACTGACCGCAAGACCGAAAGCGGACTGTCTTGTGTTTTTCTTCAGTGACATAACCGAAACACACATCAGCATTAAGCAATAGCCGATTGCAATTTTGATATTAAGACCGCAAAGCACAGGCACCGCGCAGATGCACCACGGCAGCTTTCTTTCGTCCGTCAGCATAAGTATGCTCGTGTAGAAAAGTCCGATACCGACCGCCGATAAGACCTGCATAAAGTCGTTGTGAACAGAGTAGAAAATCTCGAACGTTGTCTGATATCCGACCGCGGTCAGGAAAAAAGCGGTCAGTGTCTTATATCTTATTTTATCGCTTTTAATAAGTCTGTCAGCAAAAAGAACGGGCAGAAACGTAAAAGCGAAATATACGAGTGCAATCGGGTCGTGGCGAAGAAACGTCAGCACGGCGGCACAGGCAATATAACAGAAGGTGAACAAGAGCTTTTCTTTTTTATTAAGATCTGTCAGAATCTCACCCCCGAAAGAATTATTCTCGCTGCGGCGATGCCGAAAAGTGCGAGTGAGATTTTATTTTCGGAAAGCTTCTGCTTCGCTTCTTCGAAAGCGAGGCGGAATGCACCGTTATTTTCACTGACAAAAAACAGCAGAGAAAAGAGCATAACGGTCAGCCAGTGCATGGAAAATCTTTCCGTATCCGTGGAGAATAATACCTGCAGAAGCAGAACGGGAACGAGCATCAGTGAGCAGAAGAAAATGAATTTTTCAGCGGACGAATCAGCTTTCCTGAAGGCTTTTGCAATAATATATACAAAGGGGATACTGCTGAGAATATCAGAAAGAAGGAAAAATCCGATAGTCTGCAGGGCGGAGGGGTTAATTTTAAGCCACTCGACGAGATTGTACTGAAGGTATCCGAAAAAGCCCTCATATTTTTCAACGTTAGGAATTTCCCAGAAGAAGACCGAGCGCAGATACCAGTCGTCGAAGCCTGCATCAAGTCGGCTTTTTGCAAATTCAGCCATTGTGTCGGCTGTCATTTTCATCGTGCTGTCTCCGAGAATAAGAAAATAAACCGAAGCTGCACCGAGACTTACGGCACAGACTGCAACGAAAATAAAATTCGATAAGCACGGCTTCCTGATAAGCTGATAAAGCACCGCGATTGCAATCACGGGCAGATAGGTTGTCAGGAAAACCTCGTGGATGGCAAGTCCGATAATGCAGAAAACAGGCACAAGCCAGCGCAAGCCCTTTTTACCGACAACGGCAAGCGAGCCCATAGCACAAAAGAACCAGAAAATATCAAGAATACCGAAATAGTTGAGCACGCTGACAAAGGCGGGGCTTACAATCATAAATGCCGCATAAATACCGAGCATTTCGAAATCAGTATTCCTGAGCTTGTTGTTGATGAAAACGCTCAGCGAAAGGCACAGCAGACCGTAGACCGCAAACATCACGGCGGTAAGAGTCCTGATGCTCAGAGTATCGCCGAAGAACAAAGAAAAAACCGAGCCGATGAGCAATCGCGAGCTGAAGCCGCAATCGTAATTTACAACATAAAGCGGATAATAGTCGCTGTCGACGAGCCCGCTGAAATCTCTTTGCAGAATGAAATTGAGCGACGTCAGGCACAGTAAAATGAATGTGACGAAAAATATTTTATTTTCTTTTGATTTTTCAATCAGCTTCATTTTATCACCTGCCCCTGACTTTTTGATGATTATACTATATTAGCTTTAAAAAGTCAAAACGGAGTGCATTTCTGCACTCCGTCAAAATCAGAGAATATAAATTGTGACAGTTCTTCTGCCGAAAGCGTACATAGCAGAGGAATCTGAGAAGTAGAGGTCACAAAGAGTAGCACGGCTGCCTGTCCACTTTGTGAAGCCGCCTGTATCCTCGGCTGAAGCGTAGCCGTAGACGTATTTCTTATCGTTGGAAACAATCCACATCTTTGTGCCGTAAGGAATCTGTCGCGGATTAACTGCGATGTAGCCGGGTCTTACTCCCTTACCTGTTGCAGTTCTGCCGCCGCCCGAATAAGCGGATGCGGTACCGACGATCTTCTTCTTATAAGAAACAGGAACGTAGTTTGCGTCGAGCTGAAGGCTTGCGGGCGGTGTGAGTGTCGAGATTGTTCTCTTACCGTTTGCGAGTGTAACGCCTGAAACTGCCGCCTTGCGCTTCTTTGTGCCGACTGTTCTGATTTCATCAACTGCTTCCTTATCAATAACAGTATTGATTGCGGTTGATTCGGTCATAACGCCGTCAACGAACTTTTCGCTGTAGGTGATGGTCTGCTGACCCTTGACACCTGCTTTTTCAATCTTATACTGGTCAGTATACATTGAAGCGGATTCCTTCTTGACTGTCTTGAAGGGGATTTCAACCGTCTGTGTTCTTTCAACGAAGGAAACTCTTGTAATTTTTACCGTAAGGTCTTTTTCAAGCTGGGTATCGAGAGGCTTTGAGATGATATCATCGTCGTCGATTGTGATAACAGCCTTATCGAGTGCATCGCTGACAGTACCGCTTGCGAGGTATACCGTTACGGTCTCGCCGTCAGCAACGATGTTAACGGGGAATGCACGCTTGATGGTGATTTCCATACCCTCATAGAGTCTGTCGCTTGTGTCAAAGTTGACATCGTCACCGTCGTTTACCTTAAAGCCGTTTTCGATAAGCGCAAATCCGACCGAGCCGTTACCGACACAGCTTGTCGGCTCACCGCCGTCAACGGAAACGCTGATGTTATATGCCTTGTAGATTTTGATTACGGAATTGTCGCCGCCCGTGAAGCCGTCAAGGTCAAGGATATCGTTTTCGGTAAGCACAACACCTGCCTGAGCGAGGATTTCGTTTGCATCTTCTCTCATTGTTGTGACCTTGGAAACCTGTCCGTCGATATCAAGCGTAACCGTTACCGAGTTGGCAGCAGCGGCATAGATTGTAGCTGCGCAGAAGATTACGGTAATCGTCAGCATAATAATTTTTGCGTGAGATTCAGCAATCATCCTGCCGAGCTTTCTGATAGTATCCATAAAAATATACTCCTTTTTAAATGCCGGCGAAAAACATAATATAGGAAAAATATAACAAAACATCGCCGACAGCCTCCCCATTATAGGAAGAGCAGGGTGGTTTGTCAAATTGAAAAATCATTTATTTTTGTTCAAAATGCTTCATTTTCGGTGCAGAAAAGCGGTTTTACCCCGAAAATATTTCGATTTCAGAATAAAAACGCTGTTTCCTTTGTGCAAAACATAAAAAGTTACAAAAGGTTACAAAACGGGCTGTAATTGTAACTTTTGTAATATCATACTCAATTTACCCATAAATTATGATATTTGGATTGAAGATTTGTTTTCAATATGATATAATACCTTAGTTATATATACTACTGAGGTGATAACTTGGCAGCTAAGAAAGAAAACATAAGAAACTTCTCCATCATTGCGCATATTGACCACGGCAAGTCAACGCTTGCTGACCGTCTGCTTGAAAAGACCCAGTCCGTTGCGGTCCGCGAAATGACGGAGCAGCTTCTTGACGATATGGATCTCGAAAGAGAAAGAGGTATCACAATCAAGGCGCACGCGGTTAAGCTTAACTACAAGGCTCAGGACGGTGAGGAGTACGAGCTCAATCTCATCGACACTCCGGGCCACGTTGACTTTAACTATGAGGTGTCGCGTTCGCTTGCGGCCTGCGAGGGTGCCGTGCTTATTGTCGACGCTTCTCAGGGCATCGAGGCGCAGACACTTGCCAATACCTACCTTGCTCTTGATCACGACCTTGAAATTGTACCCGTAATCAACAAAATCGACCTTCCCGCGGCAGACCCCGAAAGAGTTGCTAACGAGGTTGAAGAGGTTATCGGTCTTGAATGTATGAATGCACCCCGTGTTTCTGCAAAGACGGGAGAAAATATTGAGCAGGTGCTTGAGAAAATCGTTTCCGATATTCCCGCACCGCTTGATTCTGACGATTCAAAGCCGCTTCGTGCGCTTGTTTTTGACTCTGTCTACGATAATTATAAGGGCGTTATTGTTTACGTCCGTGTTGTTGACGGAAAAATCAAGGCGGGCGACACAATGCGTATGATGGCAACGGGTGCGGAGTTTACTGTTGTTGACGTCGGCTATATGCGTGCAACGTCAATGGAATCCGCAAAGGAGCTCACCTCGGGTGAGGTTGGTTATATTACCGCATCCATCAAGACGGTCGGCGATGCTCGTGTCGGTGATACGGTAACGACAGCCGAATATCCCGCAACTGAGCCTCTTCCCGGCTACAGAAAGGTTAATCCGATGGTTTTCTGCGGTGTTTATCCTGCGGACGGTGCGGATTATGAAAATCTTCGTGAGGCGCTCGAGAAGCTTCAGCTTAACGATGCCGCACTTTCCTTTGAGCCCGAAACCTCGGGTGCTCTCGGCTTCGGTTTCCGTTGCGGCTTCCTCGGACTTCTTCACCTTGAAATTATTCAGGAGCGTCTCGAGCGTGAATACGACCTCGATCTTGTTACGACAATTCCGAGCGTTATTTACCGCATACATCTTACCGACGGAACTATGCTGGAAATCGACAACCCGACCAATTATCCCGACCCCGCATACATCGATTACTGCGAGGAGCCGATCACCAAAGCGAATATCTATGCGCCCAACGAGTATGTCGGTGCGATTATGGATCTCTGTCAGGAGCGCCGCGGTGTGTTCAAGGATATGACCTATGTTACACCTGACCGCGTTGATATCGCGTACGAGCTTCCGCTCAACGAGATTATCTACGATTTCTTCGATGTTCTTAAATCAAGAACAAAGGGTTATGCTTCGTTCGATTACGAAATCAAGGGCTACGAGCGTTCGAACCTCGTAAAGCTTGATGTTCTTCTTAACGGCGACGGCGTTGATGCACTTTCGTTTATCATCCATTCGGATAAGGCTTATGCCCGCGCAAGAAAGATTGCAGAAAAGCTCAAGGAGCATATTCCGAGACAGATGTTTGAAATTCCCGTTCAGATTGCAATCGGCGGCAAGGTTATCGCCCGTGAGACAATCAAGGCAATGCGTAAGGACGTTCTTGCAAAGTGCTACGGCGGTGATATCACAAGAAAAAAGAAGCTTCTTGAAAAGCAGAAAGAGGGTAAAAAGCGTATGCGCCACTTCGGTACCGTCGAGGTTCCGCAGGAAGCGTTTATGGCAGTCCTCAAGCTTGACGAATAATAATTTTACGGACGGCGGGTGGCAACACTTGCCGTTTGTTAATAGGTGATGATATTATGAAAAGCATCGGCTTATATATTCATATTCCGTTCTGTAAATCCAAGTGTCCCTACTGTGACTTTTATTCAATGCGTGCATATGACGGTCAGCCTGACGAATATACCGCCTGTGTGCTCGAAAGCCTTGAATACTGGGCTGATAAGCTCGGCAGAACAGCGGATACTCTTTACTTCGGTGGAGGTACCCCGTCGCTTCTCGGCGGAAGAAATATTGCGCTTATTACGCGCAGAGCGAGGGAGCTTTTCGGTATTGACGGCGAAATTACCGTCGAGTGCAATCCGTCGGCTGTTGAGGACGGATTCTTTGAGACGATTGCAAAATCGGGAGTGAACAGAATCTCCCTCGGAATGCAGTCTGCCGTTGACAACGAAAGACGCAGGCTTGGCAGGCAGGCTGACAGTAAAAGGGTAGAAGAATGCATCCGCAATGCACGGAATGCAGGAATTGAAAATATCACCCTCGACGTGATGCTCGGAGTACCCGACCAGACGCAGGAAAGTCTTAAGAAAACGATTGATTTCTGCCTCAGAAATGATGTTCCGCACATCAGCGCATATATGCTCAAATTAGAGGAAGGCACATACTATTATAATAATGCAGAAAAGCTGAATCTTCCCGATGAGGACGCGACGGCAGATATGTATACTCTGCTCGGAGATATTCTTGAGGAAAACGGCTACCGCAATTATGAAATTTCGAACTTTGCAAAGCCTGGCTTCGAAGGCAAGCATAATCTGAAATACTGGAACTGTGAGGAGTATCTCGGTATCGGTCCCTCGGCTCATTCGTTTATCGACGGCAAGCGTTTTTATTATTCGCGTGATATCGGATCCTTTTGTCTCGGCTGTGAACCCTTGCCCGACGGTGAGGGCGGTGACGAGGAGGAATACATTATGCTTCGTCTGCGGCTTGCTGACGGAATCGTCTTTGATGAGTTTGAAAAGCGTTTTTCAAAGCCGTTTCTGACGGAAATTTCCGAAAGGGCAAAAACATTGGAAAAGCACGGTCTTGTTAATGTTACCGAAGCCTCGCTCAGCCTTACACGCAAAGGGTATTTGCTGTCAAATACAATAATTTCAGAACTGATTTACGGATAATATATACAAAATTTTTAACTGCATATTGTTTTTTGTTATTCTATATGTTAGAATAATTGAAACTACCATAGGGAGGTATTTTTATGAGTTTTCCTGTTGCATTGCAGCTTTACTCCGTGCGTGACGCTATGGGTGAGGATTTCGCAGGCACAATCAGAAAAGTAAAAGAAATGGGCTATGACGGCGTTGAATTTGCAGGTCTTTTTGATAACAAGCCTGCAGATATCAAGGCTCTTCTTGAAGAGGTCGGCCTTACTCCGATTTCTGCTCACGTTGCTTACGATGAGCTTATCGCAGACCCTGAAAAGGTGATTGCGGACTATGCTGAGATCGGCTGTAAATATATTGCTATTCCTTACGCTGTTGAGGAGCGTCGCCCCGGTGCAGAGCTTTTTGATGATACCGTTGAGGGTATCCGCAAATTTGCAGAAATTGCGAAGAAGTACGGTATTGCGATTCTTTACCACAACCACGATTTCGAGTTCAAAAAGGTCGGTGACGTTTACGGTCTTGACCTTCTTTACAGCACCTTGTCACACGACGAGCTGCAGACAGAGCTTGATACCTGCTGGGTAAATGTCGGCGGTGAAGAGCCTGCAAAATATATTGAGAAATATTCAGGCAGAGCGCCTGTCGTTCATCTCAAGGATTTCTATATGAGCGGCAAGGGCAAGCCTGCAAAGCTTTACCAGCTTATCGGTATCGATGACGGCGCACAGGACGCTGAGGAGGAAGAGGCATTCGGCTTCCGTCCCTGCGGCTACGGCGTGCAGAATTTCCCCTCAATCCTCGAGGCTTGCAAGAAGGCAGGCACATCCTGGGTTGTTGTTGAGCAGGACCAGCCGTCACTCGGCAAAACACCCGTTGAATGTGCTCAGATGAGCATAGATTATATCAAAGAAATCAATAAATAAGGAGCTTTTAATATGTCAGATGCAGTATTGAATCAATTCACACAGGCAGTTGAAGAAGAAAAGGTTGAGACAGGCAGACGCTTTAAGGTCGGTATCATCGGTACAGGCTGGATTGCTGAATCTCACCTTGAGAGCTATCTCGATATGGACGATGTTGATATCGTAGCAATGGCTGACCTCATCGAGGGTAAGGCTGAAAAGTTTGCAAAGAAGTACAATAAGGACGGCAGACTTGATAACGTCCGCTTCTATCCGAGCCATAAGGAGCTTCTTGATAACGAGACAGACCTTGATGCAGTCAGCGTTTGTACATACAATATGACTCATGCAGAATGCACAATCTACGCTCTTAAGAAGGGTGTTAACGTTCTTCTCGAAAAGCCGATGTGCGTTACAACTGAAGAAGCAGTTGAGATTATGAAGGCTGAAAAGGAAAGCGGCAAGATTTGCTCTGTCGGCTTCCAGCCCCGCGGCGACGAGAATATGAAGATGGTAAGAAAGATCGTTCAGTCAGGCGAGCTTGGCGAGATCTATTACATCCAGACAGGCGGCGGCAGAAGACGCGGTGTGCCCAACAGCACATTCATCGAAAAGTCAACTGCAGGTATCGGCGCAATGGGCGATATCGGCTGTTACTCACTCGACGTTGTTCTCAACGCTATTGACTACCCGAAGCCGTTGACAGTTTCAGGCTACACATCAGGCTTCTTCGGCTCAAACCCGAAGTACAACAACCCTGCAGATGCAGCACGCTTCAATGTTGAAGATTTCGCAGCAGCATTCGTTCGTCTTGAGGGCGGCATCATCCTCGACTTCCGTATTGCATGGGCAATGCATCCGGACACACCGGGCGATACGGTAATCTTCGGTAAGGAGGGCGCTCTCAGAATCCCGTCAACAGACTGCTGGAACGGCTCAATGTCAGGTCCGATGACAATCTATCACGATGTAGCAGGCGAGCAGGTTGAAACTGTTGTTCCTCTTCTTGAGAACAAGGGCAAGGGTCTCTTCTTCAAGAAGTGCCGTTCATTCCTCGATGCAATTGCAAACGGCGATCCGGCACCCATCCCGACAAGCCAGATTCTCTACAACCAGGCAATTATCGACCATATTGTCAAGTCAGCAGAGCTCGGCAAAGAGGTTGAGGTTGTTATTCCCGAAATCTGATTATAAAAACAAGCAAGGCTTACGGTTAAACGCCGTAAGCCTTATTTATTGGCAAACAAAAACCGACTTGCATCTGCAAGTCGGTTGAACTTTTATTATTTTACGCTGTTTTTTCGTCCTTCTTGTACTCAGCGTTGAGTGCCTCAAGGTCACCCTTGATAGCTTCAACAGCCTGAAGGTCATATTTCTTGATGCCGAACTTCTCAACGAATACCTCGTAAGGAACGGAATCAATGTAGCTCTGCTTGTACTTAACGTTGATGCCCTTAACCTTGATGATGATGTTGATAGCAGCAACAAGAGCGAAAGCAACGATTACACAGTATGCGCCGAAGCCTACGCTTCCTTCAACAAGTCCCGGGAAAACAGGGGTGATGTTTTTGATGAAGAGGCTGTAGCAAACGATTGACGCTGCTGTTGATACCATACCGAAGATTGCGAAGAACATATTTCTGATAAAGCCCTTCGGTGAGCTTGAAAGAATGCTGAGGATAAGGCTGAGAAGAGCCATAAGAACAGCAAGAATAATTGTTACCATTGAAACAGCAAGGAAGATGAAAGCCTTACCGAGAAGCGGTGAGCCGAACATTGCAAACAAGCCGTCAAAGTCCATAGCAGAAACCTTGTTGTAAATTTCGAGGGCGTTGAACGTAACGCTGTCATCGAAGAGAGGCCCGACCGTGTGCAGTGTTGCAAGCGGAAGGAAGAAGGTTCCGACGATGAGAAGGATAAGAACGAGACGGACGATTGCGAACGGTGAACCGAAGATAGCGTTCTTTACGCGGTCGATTCTCTGCTGAGTTTTAGCGTGCTCAAGCTCTGCATTGATAGCGTCAACCTCGAGTCTTTCTTCAATTTTATAATATAAAAGGTTTACTCCGCAATTCGGACATTCAGGCTTAAAGCTTAATAAACCAAGCTTCTTACCACATTTAGGACAATTTGCCATAATGGTACTCCTCCTGTAAGTTAATACACATATTTTAACACATATTTTTATAGAAATCAAGCAACTTTTTAAGCAATTTGCATATTAGGATGATTTTTATATAAAACCGCCGTCAATACCGAGCGTCTGCCCGGTGATAAAAGAGCTTTTTTCGTCCGCGAGGAAGGCAACCGCTCTCGCAACGTCATCGGGAGTGCCGAGTCTGCCGACGGGCGTTTCCTGTGCGAGCGCATTGATTGTTTCCTCGTCAAAGCCCTTGTTCATCGGCGTGTCGATGACGCCGGGCGCGATGCAATTGACCGTGATGCCCGAGGGAGCAACCTCGCGTGCGAGTGCCTTTGTCAAGCCGATGACAGCCGCCTTGGATGCGGAATAGTGTACCTCGCAGGATGCGCCGACGACGCCCCACATCGAGGAAATGTTTATGATTCTGCCGTATTTGCTGTGTATCATATCGGGTAGAGCGCACTGACAGCAGTTGAAAATGCTTTTAACATTAACATCAAACATTCTGTCATAATCCTCTTCGGTGATATCGGTGAACAGCCTCTGCTGAGCGATGCCGGCATTGTTCACAAGCACATCAACCGCGCCGAAGGCCTTTTTTGCTTTGTCAAAAAGAAGCCTTGCTCCGCTCATTTGCGAAACATCAGCCTGTACAGCGATTGCCTTACCGCCCGAGGCTGTGATTTTATCAAGAAGTGCGAGTGCATCTGCCTCACTTGTGTTGTAGTTGATTACAACGTTAAACCCCATATCAGCAAAAAGCGCAGCGGTTGCTGCGCCTATACCTCTTGCTGAACCTGTAATTACTACGGTACTCATTATCTGCCACCGAGTCCGCCGAGACCGCCGAGACCTGAGAGAGAGTTTGCGTCGAATTTTGTGTAGCCCTTGAGGCTGAAGAGATTCTTGTCAACGCTTGTCTTGAATTCCTTGATTTCAAGGATTGCGGCTTCGCTGCCGTTGATTGCCTCGTAGCGCACCCACTTCTTTCCGAGGAAGTAGTACTTGTAGGTTGCACCTGACTCAGCCTTGTATTCCTCGCAGGTGTAGGTCTTGTTACCTTCCTTGACCGTGGATGTGCCGACATATTCCTGTGCCTCTGTGCTTGGAGTCATTGACTCGGCATCGAACATAGACTCTTCAGACTCCATATAGAGCTTAACGCCCATATATTCGAAGCAGATGTAAGTCTTGCCGTCCTGAACGATGACCTTCATCGGCATACCGGGCATTGTGATGCTTGATGCAAATTCGTCGCCGTTCATTGTGAAGGTAACGGGGATTTCACCGCTTTCGCCGACCATAACGGTTGAGAGTGTGAACTTTCTCTTCTGCAGAGAGTTACCGATAACATCCTCACGCAGAGTGGTCTTCTTTGCGACGGTCGTGCCTTCCTCGAGCAAATCGTCGGGAGAAGCGTTGATGTTGAAATCCTCACCGCCGAGAATGTCTTCAAAAGGAACGCTCGGAGCTGTACCTGTCGGCTTTGTGGTTGTAGTGGTTGTTGTACCGTCATTCTTGTCGGTTTTATCGTTTTTATCGTCCTTGTTCGTCTTGTCGAGCTTGCTCTTGTCCTTGTCGGAAAGAACAGATGTTACGGTCTGTCCGTCGGTATCCGTCATATCCTCGCCGTTCTTGTTTGTAACGTTTATGTAAGCCTCGCCGTTGGCGTTGAGCTTGGTTGTCTGATTTGTTTCGTCAATGTCATTCTTGCCGCATGCCGCAAAGGATACGAGGAGCATCAGCGCGGAAAGAACTATGCATAAGCCTTTTTTCATTTTTATACCTCCAAAGGTTTTATACATATAGATTACAATATTCAGCCGATAAAATCAAGTGAAATATTTGTAAATAATTTGTTGACACACAGTTAAAATGTAATATAATTTTTTTGAGGTGATTTTATGTTAGATTTATTCTGTCCGTTGAAGCTGACAGGCGTCGCCGCATCTCTTTGCGGAGCACTCGGAGTTGATGCGCCCGCAAGCGCGGATAAGCCGATTGACGTTCTGTCAAAGCTTACCGAAGGCGAGGGGATTGACCGTGTTTTTATGTATAATCCCGATGCGGTTGCACTCTGGATTTTTGAAAAATATACCGACCTTTTCACACCTGTGATGCTTAATGCTGATATAACTCTTCCTCTGCAGACCGTAATGCCGTCCGTAACACCCGTCTGCTTCGCGACGATGTATACGGGAGCTACACCCGAGGTGCACGGAATTCAGTCTTATACGAAGCCCGTTGTTAAGACGGACAGCGTTTTCGATGCGCTCATCCGTGCGGGCAAAAAGCCGTGTATCGTTTCGACGGGTAACGACAGTATGTCAAAGATTTTCCTCGAGCGTGATATGGATTATTTCATTGTTGAAACACCCGACGAGGCGAACGAGAAGGCGCTTGAGCTTATAAAAGAGGATAAGTATGATTTAATCTGCGTTTATAACGGTAATTACGACGGCAGAATGCACCGCGTCGGACCCGAGGGCGGGGAGGCGATTGATGCGCTTAAGCATAACGTCAGTGCTTACGAGACCTTCGCAAAGGCAATCCGTGAAAACTGGACGGGGCATAAAACGCTCCTCGGCTTTGCTCCCGACCACGGATGCCACGAAATCGATGGCGAAGCGGGCAGCCACGGTCTGATGATGCCCGAGGATATGAACATCGTGCATTTTTATAAGGTAATATGATTATTAAAAAGCCACCCGCAAGGGTGGTTTTGCTATAATTAAACCTGTTTTTCAAATTAAATACGATTCGTTTTGCATCCATTTGGGTTTTATGCAAATTTTAATTTGTAGGGATGTCTTAAATGATGCACAAACCCAGCCTCCCTTGCCTAAAGGGAGGGGGACCACGAAGTGGTGGAGGGATAGTTTGAGACACAGAGGAAAACACATCAGAAAATAAATCTTGTTAATGTATCCCTCCGTCTTTTGCTACGCAAAATCCACCTCCCTTT
>JAFNVC010000015.1 GCA_017379935.1 Clostridia bacterium | reverse complement strand
ATTATTTTTCTTACAACCTCTATCTTAAATTCAGCTGTATATATTCTGTTTTTTCTCATGTTATCACTCCTTTGTTTTACTATATCACAAAAAGAAAAAGTAGACACTTTTTTGTGTCTACTTTTAGTTTACTCTTTCACATTGCCGCGGCGGTTTTTTTATGCAACAAATTTTAATTTGTCGGGGTGATTTAAACTATTGTAGCAACTAAGCCTCCCTTGCCTAAAGGGAGGGGGACCGTGTAAGCGGTGGAGGGATATATTCAAGTATCAGCGCCAGGGCACGGGCTTGCTCCCGCTGTTCGGCTCAGAACCTCTCATAAACCACAATCTCACTCTCATCCCTGTATTCACTGTGCAGATGCATCGGCTCTGCATCGTCGGCAGGGTAGCCCATAACAAGAAGGGCAACAGGCTCGATTTCTTCGGGAATACTGAATTCCTCACGCATTTTAAACGGGTCAAAGTGCATTACCCACGTTGAGCCGATTCCGATTTCGGCGGCTTTGAGCATCAGGTGCGTTGCAACAATGCTTGCATCAACAATTCCGCTGACCGCGCCGTCATACTTGCGTGTCCAGCATTCGTTTTTGTTGTAGCAGACAAGCATAGCCGTCGGCGCGTCAAAATGGCATTTGGTGCAAAGCTTCAGCTTTTCGGCAGACTCATCCGTGTTGATAACAAGTATTCTCTGCGGCTGATAATTACAGCCCGTCGGCGCAAGATGACCTGCCTTCAATATTTCGTCAATCACATTTTGCGGAAGATGTATATTTTTGAATTTTCTTACCGAATATCTTTTTTCTGCAAGTGTTAAAAAGTCCATTTTTTCTTTTCCTTCCGAAATAAAATATTATGCAGATATCTTACTATAAACAGGATATTTTATCAACAGATTTGTTGACTTTAAATACGCTAAATGTTATATTTTAATTACAACTTTCACACAAGACAGGAGTGCTTAAAATGTACGAAAATAACTGGGAATCACTCAATTCCCGTCCCGTACCCGAATGGTTTGCCGATGCTAAGTTCGGTATCTTCATCCATTGGGGCTTATATTCAGTTCCCGCTTACACAAAAAAAGGTGATTATGCCGAATGGTATATGCGCCAGATCGAGGACAAGGAGACCGAGACCTATAAATTCCACGAGCGCGTTTACGGCGATAAGACCAAGTACGAGGATTTTGTCAGCGGCTTCAAGGCTGAGCTTTTTGATGCAAAAAAATGGGCAGACCTCTTTCAGAAGAGCGGCGCAAAATATATGAACATCGTTTCAAAGCACCACGACGGCTACTGCCTTTATAAGACAGATTACGCGTGGAACTGGAACACCGTTGACGTCGGTCCGCACCGCGATTTTCTTCAGGAATTGAAGGATGCTCTTGCTGATACAGACGTCCGCTTCGGTGTTTACCATTCCGTATACGAGTGGTTCCACCCGCTTTATCTCAGAAATCCCGAGGAATATGCAACCGAGCATCTTATCCCGATGCTTAAGGAGCTTATCGAAAAATATCAGCCGAATACTCTCTTCACCGACGGTGAATGGGAGCATCCCTCAGACGTATGGCACTCAACAGAGTTCCTTCAGTGGCTTTACAACGAGTCAAGCGTTAAGGATTTCATCGTTCCCAATGACCGCTGGGGTAAGGAAACCCGAGGCAGAATGGGCGGTAACTTTACGACAGAGTACGGCTACATCGAGGAAGGCAGAAAAATCGAGGATGTCGAGCTCGATCGTCCGTTCGAGGAATGCCGCGGTATCGGCAGATCCTTCGGCTTCAACCGTAACGAGGAGCTTTGCGATTACCTGAGCGCAAAGGAGCTTCTCGAAATGCTCTGCGACCTCGTTTCAAAGGGCGGTAACTTCCTTCTTAATATCGGCTCTGCAGCAGACGGCACAATCCCCGTAATTATGGAGGAAAGACTTCTTCAGATGGGCGACTGGCTTCGTGTCAACGGCGATGCAATCTACGGCACAAGACTTTATTCAAAGAAGTCTCAGGACGGCGTTTACTATACGAAGAAGGGCGATGATGTGTTTGCAATCATCAACAGCTTCCCGTTCGGCTCACAGGTGCTTGACCTCGTTGATTACGATGCTTCTCTCAAGGCTGAGCTTCTCGGCAGTGATGCTGAACTTTCAATCGTTGATAACAACGGCAAGGCAGAGATTGTTTTCCCTGCAATCAACCCCGATACAGTTGACAGCAATTATCTTTATACAATTAAGCTTACGAAATAAGGTGTTTCTATGCGTAAAAGCTTCGGCGCAAAACCGATGACATATCCCCAGCCCGTTTTTATCGTGGCCGCTTATGACGAAAACGGAGTGCCCAATGCGATGAATGCCGCGTGGGGCGGTATCGCGGAATCCGACCGTATTACAATGTGTCTCTCAGCAGGACATAAGACAGTTAAGAATATTCTTAAAACAGGTGCGTTCACCGTCAGTATGGCGGATGCCGACCATGTTGTTGAGTGCGACTATGTCGGTGTCGTTTCGGGCAATAAGGTACCCGATAAGCTCGAAAAAGCAGGCTTTCATACCTTCAAAAGTGACTTAGTCAACGCACCTCTTATCGAGGAATTACATATGGCTCTCGAGTGTAAGCTCATAAACTTCGATGAGAAAACAGACTGCCTTATCGGTGAAATTGTCAATGTCAGCGCTGACGAAAAAATCCTTGATGAAAACGGCAACATCGACTATAAAAAGCTCAATCCCATTACCTTTGACCCGATGTACCATACCTATATAACACTCGGCGAAAGGGTGGGCAAGGCTTTTTCCGACGGTAAAAAGATTGGATGACGTTTTATGAAATTTATTAAAAAAATATACAACAGCTTTGTTTTCGCCCGTTGCGACGATAAGGGTACGGCATACTATTTTTCCGCAAAGGACTTTGACGGCATCACAGCCGAGCCGTATACCTTCAAGGGTAACAAGGGACAGAAGCTCTGCGGTAATTTTTATTATTATGAAGGCTATAATCCCGACAGAATTGTTGTCTTTGACCACGGAATGGGCGGCGGACACCTTTCGTATATGCGCGAGATTGAAGAGCTCGCAAGGCACGGATATAAGGTCTTTGCCTACGACCATACGGGCTGTATGCAATCGGAGGGTGAGAACACCGTCGGCTTTACTCAGTCGCTTGCAGACCTCGATTGTGCGCTGAAAACGCTCAAGGCTGACGAAAAATACAAGGACAAGTCCTTCGCGGTTATCGGTCACAGCTGGGGCGGATATTCGACGCTTAATATCTCCGCATTTCATCCCGACCTGACTCACGTTGTTGTTCTTTCAGGTCCCGTCTCGGTCGAAAGAATCACCGAGCAGTTCGGCCCGCTCAAGAAGTCCGTCCGTGAAATCGAAAAGCAGGCAAATCCCGTATATGCCGATTGCGACGGCGTAAAGTCTCTGAAAAATACAAGGGCAAAGGCTCTGCTTATCTATTCCGATAACGATAAAATGGTGAATAAAGAACAGCATTTTGATTATCTTAAGGCAGGTCTTGCTGACAGAGAAAACACCTTTTTCTTGTTGGAAAAAGGCAAGGACCACAACCCGAATTATACCGCTGATGCGGTGAAATACCTCGGCGAATACCTTGCAGAGCTTAACAAAAAGCAGAAGCAATTAAAAACTGCCGAGCAGAAAAAAGCCTTTGTTTCGAGCTTCGATTGGAAACGTATGACCGCTCAGGATGAAAGAGTCTGGTCGATGATTTTTGAGTGGCTTGATAAATAACTAAAACCCCGATTTTCGGGGTTTTCTTTTTTGCAGGACCGTGCTATAATATCCGCAGAAAAGAGATGTTTTAAATGCAAAAATCGCAGATTCAGGATTTTACAAAAGGAAAAATAACTAAACAGCTCCTCATTTTCGTCTGGCCGCTGTTTCTATCAAACCTGTTACAGGTTGTCTACAATATGGTCGATATGATTGTCGTCGGGAACGTCCTCGGTAAGGTCGGCATTTCTGCCGTTTCCATCGGCGGTGACGTCAGCCACCTGCTCACGTTTATTTCAATGGGCTTTGCGAATGCGGGACAGGTGCTTATCGCGCGCTATATCGGCGCAGGGGAGCGTAGCAAAATCGGTCGCTTTGTCGGCACAATGTGCGGTTTTCTGCTCGCATGCTCACTCGTACTGACTGCACTCGGACTTGTTTTTCAGGATACTCTCCTGAATCTTATGAACACTCCTGCGGAAAGCTATGACGGCGCGGTGAGCTATTCAACGGTGTGTATGACAGGACTTGTATTTATCTACGGATATAATGTTGTCAGCGCAATTCTCCGCGGAATGGGCGACTCGAAGCACCCGTTTGTTTTTATCAGTATCGCCGCCGTTCTCAATCTTATTCTTGATGTCATTTTCGTCGTCGGATTTGAGCTTGGCGCGGGCGGAGCGGCACTCGCAACGGTAATCAGTCAGGCGGTCAGCTTTATATCCTGTGCGATATTTCTTGCAAAAAACAAAAAGCAGTTTGAACTCAATATTAAGCTTAAGCACTTTATAAAATGGGATAAAACGATGCTGTCGGAGCTTGTTAAGCTCGGCACACCGATGGCAATCAAAACCGCATCAATCCAATTCTCGAAGCTCTTTGTAAACTCGTGGGTTAATTCCTACGGCGTTGCGGTTTCTGCTTTTTCGGGAATTGCAAACAAGGTTGCGAATATCAGCAATCTTGTCTCGGCGGCTATCAACACGGGCGGCTCAACAATGGTCGGTCAGAATCTTGCGGCAGGGGAGTTTGAAAGAGTCAAGAGCATCCTCAAAAACCTTGCGGCAATCACGCTTTCCGTCGCATCCGTTTTCTCCGTGCTCATCGTCCTGTTCCCCGAGCAGATTTTCGGAATTTTTACAACTGAGCCCGAGGTTCTTTCGATTGCGATAGGCTTTATCCCGATTGCGATTCTTCTCTTCCTCGGAAGTGCGTTGCGTGCGGTTATGAATGCACTGCTGAACGGCAGCGGTAATTATAAAATCAATTTCGTAACAGCAATTCTCGACGGCATAATAATGCGAATCGGACTTGCCGTGCTGTTCGGACTTGTATTTAATATGAAGCATTACGGCTTCTGGCTCGGCGATGCCGTTGCAGGCTTTACGCCATTCTTCATCGGTGTTGTCTATTACGCCACGGGCAAGTGGAAAAGAGATCAGCAGCATAAATAAAAAATCACGCTTACATCCTCGGATGTAAGCGTGTAATTTTTTATAAGCCTAATTTCAGATCGTTTTCCTTAATCCAACCGATTTTGCGGAGGATTTCGCAGAAAATAACTGAAAGTATTGCGGGAAGCACGAAGCTGATCATCACAAGACCAAACCAATCGAATGCTGTGATTGCCTCCTTTGCGCCTGAAGCCACATCGTTTGCCCAACCGGTATAAACACCGATCTGTCCGACGAGTCCGCAGGTACCCATACCCGAGGAAACAGCCGCACCGTTCATTTCAAGCTTGAAAATACAGGTTGCGATCGGTCCCGTAATCATCGAAGCGAGTGTCGGCGGAATCCAGATTCTCGGATTTTTAACGATGTTACCCATCTGGAGCATGCTCGTTCCGAGTCCCTGTGAGACAAGTCCGCCCCATTTGTTTTCGCGGAAGCTCATAACGGCAAAGCCTACCATCTGCGCACAGCAGCCTGCGAGTGCCGCACCGCCTGCAAGTCCCGTAAGACCGAGCGCCGCACAGATTGCCGCACTGCTTATCGGCAGAGTCAGAGCAATGCCGACGATAGCGGAAATGATAATTCCCATAAAGAACGGCTGAAGCTCCGTTGCCCACATTATCGCGTTGCCGACGGCACTTGCCGCCTTGCCGATGTACGGAGCACACAGCATCGAAAGCGCACAGCCCGAAACGATTGTGACGATAGGCGTAATGAGAATGTCGAGCTTCGTTTCCTTGCTTACTGCCTTGCCGAGCTCTGCGGCAACGATTGTGATAATCAGAACCGCAAGCGGACCGCCTGCGCCGCCGAGTGTGTCAGAAGCATAGCCGACCGTAGCAAGAGAAAAAAGAACAAGCGGCGGAGCTTTTAATGCGTAACCGATGGCGATTGCCATCGCACTGCCCTTGACAGCAGAAGCAAAGTCGCCTATTTCAATGAGAAAATCAATCGAAAACTGCTTACCGATAGTTGAAAGAATTGTGCCGATAAGAAGCGAAGCGAAAAGTCCCTGCGCCATAGCACCGAGGGCATCAATGCCGTACCTCTTGGCGGAAAATTCAATGTCCTTACGTTTTAAAAATTCCTTGAACTTATTCAATTTTGTCACCTTCTGTGTTATTTGGTATGAACTGTTGCTTTGATGTTTTCCTTGGATGAGGTCATCCAGAAGCTGTTAGCACGGATTTCGACCGTGTAATCGCTGTCGGAATCAAGGTCGCTTACGTCAACGCCGAGCGTTGCGGGCATATCATAAAAATAATACTCTGACCATATACTTAACTGTCTTATTATTTCGCTGTCAGCGTTCTTTACAATGATATCATAGCTGTTGACATATTTGTCACACTCTGCAGGATTTGCCTGCGGAAAATCAACGCGGAATGAATTTTCTGTTACTGCAGAAATCGCAACCTCCGCATCCTCAGCGAAGAAGGGAGCAGCTGTTGTCTTATAGCGCTCGCCTGTGTATTTGAAGGTTGAAGGATCGGACGGTGTGTCTATCTCCCAGACATAGGGGAAGAAGTTGCCCGTAAGAACGTCGTAAGGATAAATGCGGACACGGTTTTCTTCGTCAACCTCAACGATAAGCATCTGAGCAGCCTGCTCCTTGTTGGTGGGGATAGTACTGTAAATCTTGTCGAATTCGTCAAGCTCAAAATAGCTGAGTGTGCCCGTACCGAGACAAGTGAAATGCTGCTGATGAATTGAACGCGGATCGTTGATAGGTGCGTGTGAGTGACCTGAGAAATGAATGATCTGCGGATAGTTCATATAAATCGGAATAAGGTCGTCCTCGCCCCAGAGGGTACTGCCGTAAACCGTACCGGTGTTGTGCGGATGCTGGAAGACGAAAATCGGCTTCTTTCTGCCGTCCTTTGCAGCCTCGTTAAGCTCCTTAGCCATCCATTCCTTCTTATCGTCATCATAGTTACAGCCCTTTGACGGAGTGATTGAAACGAAGTGGAAGCCGTTTACAACAGCATGTGTATCAGGCTCTCCGCCAAAAATCTCACGGAAGTTTTTGTAGGCAGCTTCAACGCCTTCATTCATAAACTCGTGGCTTGCGATTGAAGCGATAACGGTTGTTTCATCAAGGTCAACGTTAGCGTCGACGATATCCCGTGCCGCCTTGAACTGTGTCGGAGTACCGTAGGTTGCAAAGTCACCGACCATACCGATAACGTCAAGCTTCTGATAATGCTTGTTGCTTTTTGCGATAGCATAAGCGTCACGGATAGCCTTTTCGAAGCGCTCGCGCTCAACGCTGTGCTCGTCCTTGATGTGGATATCGCTGACAACCATAAATCTTAAGCATGGCTTGAAATCTGTATTATACATAATAAAAAACCTCCTGAATAAATTAGAAATATTTTACTACTTTTAAATCTTTAAGTCAATGAAGTTTGCGTATTTTATATTTTTATAGTATAATGATAACAGCATTTTTATGAAGGGGACAGGCACATTGAAACAACAGGCAAAAAAACAGAATACATCACTCATAATTGCCGTTGTGCTTGTGATTGTGAGCTTCCTTATAGCGGTTAAGCTGCTCTCAAATGTCGTGACCGAGCATTACGATAACGAAATTATCGTCTGCCTTGATGCGGGTCACGGCGGTACGGACGTCGGTGCAACCTCGACGGACGGCAAGCGGTATGAAAAGGACGACAATCTTCGTCTTACCCTGAAGGTCAGAGATGAGCTTGAGGCAATGGGCGTTAATACCGTGCTGACCCGTGAGGATGATACAACCGTCTCACTTAAGGACAGATGCAAGACCGCCAACAGAAAGCGCGCGGATTTGTTCGTTTCCCTTCACCGCAACAGCTCTGCTAAAGGCACGGGTATAGAAGCGTGGATAGCAAAGCGTCCGAAGGATGCGGAAAATAAAATTGCCAAAAAGCTGACAAAGGCAATCAGTCGGGCAACGGGTCTCGAGGACAGGGGAGTCAAGACGGGCTTCCGCGATAATACGGCGAATAATTATTATGTCAATGCAAACACGAGAATGCCGTCCGTGCTTCTTGAGGTCGCGTTTATCAGCTCGGCAGAGGACAATAAGGCTTTTGATAAGAATTTCGATGCTATGGCGGCGGAAATTGCAAAAGTAATTTACGATGCCGTGCAAAATTGAAAAAAAGACTTGATTTTTAAATGATATTAGTTTATAATAAACCCCGTTATGTGCCGGTGTGATGGAATTGGCAGACGTGCTGGACTCAAAATCCAGTGGTAGCGATACCGTACCGGTTCGACCCCGGTCACCGGCACCAACCGAAAAGCCTTGATTTACTTAGGTTTCTGAGTGAATCAAGGCTTTTACTTTTTGTTTTTAAACCTTGGAAATCACTCGGTGTCTAACGTTTTGTCTAACGCTATTTTTCCTACTTCAGACATTGTTTCAGCCATATTTTTCTTGCTGTTTGTGTCTAAATGAGCATAAATATCAGCAGTTGTGCTGAAGTTTGAATGCCCCAACCATAGTTGGATTTCTTTGAGAGAGTGGCCTTTTGCTAAAAACAAGCTTGCACAACTATGACGCAGGTCGTGAAAACGTATATGTTTAAAACTGTTCTTTTCTAAAATCAGTTTAAAATGTTGGCTTACGTAGTTTGGCGTAAATGGTCTACCGTCAGAATGTTTAAATATGTAATCATTTTTGTTGTACTTACTGCCCCATTTTTTTGCATTTTTCTTTTCATCTTCTTTTAAAAGTAAGATGATATTAAAAATGTCGTCGCTAAGTGGGTATGAGCGATAACTTGATTCGTTTTTTGTTTTCTTTTTTGATATGGTTGTTTTGTTTCTGACGACGGTTTCTTTAATTAGAATTTCTTTAGTTTCAAAATTTACGCTATTCCATTTTAGGCCAAGCACTTCACTCCTTCTCAATCCTAAAAATGAAGTTAATATAATCAAATAGATTAAAGGGTCGTCTTTGATTTTATTAAGCAACTCGATTAGTTGCTGTTCAGTATAAATTTCAGCTTTATAAGCTTGAGGTTTAGGTAATGTGACATCATCACTTGGATTTTTTAAAATATAGTTTTCTTTTACCGCTTTCTTTAAAATCTGTTTGATTACTCTAAAATGAGATTTAACGCTTGTGGCTGAAAGACCACCTTTCCCATCTGCACGACCGTTCTTCAGTTTGAAATCGGCATATTTTTGAAGCTGTGCTGAGGTAAGTTCACACAGTTTGATTTTTTTAGGTTCAAAATATGGTATGAGGTGAGAGTTTACTATCGTTTCATAACCTTCATATGTATCGATTTCAATATACGGTTTTTTCCTATCAAGCCATAGCTTAATATAATCAGTAAAAAGTGTATCAGGTGAAACTATACCTTCTTGCAATTCGTAAAAAGCAATTCTTTCTCTCAGTATTTGTTCAGCCTTTTTCTTGTTACCTTTTATGGGGAGACCTGTTGTTTCCCATTTTGGCTTTCTTTTTCCTGAATTATCTTTTAAATTTATTACCGTTTGCCAAATTCCTCGTTTAGGCTGAATTGAACCGGTTATCATTAGAAATACTCCTTTCTCAGTATTAATTTACGACAAGAGCGTCTACATTCATTTTGTTATTGACATAGTCAATAAGTGCAAATTTTGGAATGTAGTATTTACCTTCATCCATAAAGTATTTAATTTCTTTGTTCTTTAATTTCTCGTAAATCTTGTTTCTTCCGATTTTTAAAGCTTCACGAGCTTCTTTTACCGTTAAAATATCATCATATGAATCGAACATAATTAATTTCCTGCTTTCTTTTTGTATTGAAGTGATATTTAATAAAAACCTACATATTTTTCCTCCTGTTGACATATTTTCAAAATAAATATGTTAGACAGAAGAAAAAATAATGTTATCAAGACTCCAAAGGGAGTCTGTTTTGTTTTAAATGAAAAGAATACATATTCCGTTTTGAAAAACGACTTTGCACTCTTCCACAGCTTGGTCGAGGTCGGCTTGAGTATAAATCTCAAAATCTTCTGCATATTGACCCGTCTGAAGCAACAGTGATTGTTTGAAATCATTGATTTCGTTACTCGATTTAAATTTTAAAAACAATGGATTAGACATATTCATTTCACCTCGATTTCATTGATTTGAAATGAATATGTTAGAAAAATTTAAAAAAGTGCGTTTTAAAACAATTTTCGAGCCATTTTTATTAAAAAACAGAAAAAATTTAAAATATTTTCGATTTTTCACTAAAAACTTCTCGATGAATTGGTAAACTTTTTTAAATTTTATAGGATTCAAAAATCTTTTAAATTACATATTTTTATTGAATTTAAGTCTAAAGGAACTTAAATGATGAGTAGGTCAGAATAATTAATTTAAAAGGATTGAAAATATATGTATTTTAAAAAAGGTGAAAAAATTAACTCGTTTTTCATAATCCGGGAAATCAAGTATGGTTATGATAAAACTTATGGTGACGTAGTAAAAATGTTTTTGATGTCAGATGGAAATGTACTGCATCCGGCTGTGTTGTTTTATCCTATTAAAGATTTTGATATGCGTAAGTTGGAAGGAATGATGGTACAGGTCAATGGATACGTCGGTGAGCACGGTAAGATTATGGCATCAAATATCTGTCCGGCATTTATAGCACTTAAAGATTTTAATGTTGAACCTATAACAAAGATTACAGCAGAGGAAATCCTGTATGATTTCAAAAAAACTTTGAATAAGTTTGATTCGTGTGCTATAGCGGATGTGTTGTTTACACTACTTAAACTTCATCAGGACGACTTGCTTAAAAATAAAAATAAATGTATTTTGCACGGATATAAATATGAAGGTGAATTGTATGCAACATATTCTCTTGTTAAAGCTTTTGAAGGTTTTTCAAAAGCACACACTCATATTGATTTTGAATCATTATTCACTCTTTGCGTTTTGAATTTGTTAGAGCCGATTCGAGAAAACACTAAAGGCTTGTCAGAAGAGATTTTTAGTTTCCTCAATGTGCATAGCACAATTTTTCTTGCCGTGCTATTTAAAGATGACCTCAAAGATTTAACCCGCTGTGATTAAGTTCACAGCGGGCTTTGCTTTTATTAAAAATTGAGTTTTATTACATATTTTTTATGAGAAATATGACAATAGGATTTAAAATGGTGGTAAGCGGTTTTTTCCTATCCTTTCTTTTTTTTCCGCATTACATATAGCCACACAATGCAGACTGCACAGTTTTGATTTTTCTGACCTTCTTTCAAATCCTCCAAAGTGCTGTCTGTGCGCTAATGGTTATTCTTCTTGGTTATCAAGGAGAATAACCAATTAGCGGTTCCTTTTAAGGAGAAAAATCGTGTTTTAAAGAGCACGTCCGCATCCGTTGCGGTTGGCTCGGTGCACTGTTCCCCATCGAGTGCGAAATTATCGTAGCTGTTGAAGCCCACGAACGTTGAACTTATGGCGGTCAGAATACACCGATTATATTGAAGTGTTCAAAAATTATTTTAAAATAGAGGTGAACATAATGGCACGATGCACCGAGCGCAGACAAAAGCAAAAGTGCAACAATAAAAAGTTGTCTATTGATAAAGTTATGATGAATGAGGCCCGGGAGTATTTCAAAAAATTCAAAAACGATGTAACCCGAGAGGCTTATGAAAAAAACTATAAGCGATATATCTGTTATTGTAGAAAATATCATAATTCTAAGAGTAAAGAGGATTGTTCCAAATTCATTCAGGAATACGCGGATTATTTAAAGGAACAAGGAAAAACTGCGAGTACGATTCATACTTACATCGCCCCGATATGTAGTTTCCACGGTATTTCTATGTCAGAAATAACCAAACCTATCAGAAGAGTTAGCGAGAATATAAGAAGTCGTGAACGAGCAAACAAATATCAACACACCCAACAGAGGTATGGTAATCCCAAATATTCTTATGTCGCGGAAATTCAAACACGCACAGGAATCCGCCGGTCTGAGTTGATGAGATTGTGTATGGATGATTTGATACAAGATGAAATAGGCTATGCTATCCGTATCAAACGCGGAAAGGGTGGTCGATTCCATAAACAGAGGCTCAATTTTTCTGAAGATATTGAATTTGTAAAACAATACTTCAACAAATCTAATAGTAATGAGAGATTGTTTAAAAAAGAGGACTTTTCCCCCAAAATGGATTACCATCATTTGCGCGCATTATTTGCCCAAAAAAATTATAAATTTTATTACGATTTATTGCATACAGGAAATGAAAAACTTGACCAAAAAAATAGGCAGAAGTTAATTGGAGATTTGCTTGCTACGTGGAATAAATATAATTTAAATCCCAAGACGGGTATTCCACGTCCATTCCCGTTTAAAAACACAAAAGGTGTATATAAATTACGAGGTGCCACTAAAAAGAAGGCGATTGAAGATGGCTTTGATATTGAGTTCGATAGATTGGCTTTATTCGCAACGAATGTATTCTGTTTGGCTCATTGGCGTTTATCTGCCTCAAATAATTATTTGCTTGCTAAATGAAGAATCCTGCGAAGCTTTAATCTTCGCAGGATTCTAATTATTTTATTTCGATAATATCATCAAATGGCAACGGCTCATCGGTATTTGGCAAACCTAATCTTCCGAAATCAATATCAATTGAATCTTCATTCAATTCAGGACTTTCTGTATGTATTTTTTTTGCAAATTCGTAATAGTCACAAACAAGTGATAAAGATTCTTTTGTATGTTTCTTATATGCTTCTGAATTCTTTCCGAAAGTTTCGACAAGTTTTATGAAAGGACCATAAATGTTTTCGTAACAACAAAGTTCCTTATAATCTTCCGCTTCCTTAAAAAATGCCATATTGTAGCTTAAATTATAATGTTCAGCATCGATTATTTCGATAACTAACGGAAAGCGTCTGTAGATTTGGCTGATTTGCGAATCTTCTGCGGGTATGATGTCGCCAGTTTTTCTGTCAATATGTTCACCTGCGATTTTATTGCAAAATTCTTCAAATGGCTGTACAGAATTAATTATGTTAATTGTATTAGTTAATTTAATACTACCGTATTTAATGTTTTGCGAAATATTTTTAGGATGGGGGTCGAATACATTAAATATATTTCCGCGCGAATCTAATTTTTGAAACAACTCATTTGACCTACAATCGTCCCAAATAATCACAGGTTGTCCATTATAACCTTCAAAACTTACGCTTTGAGCTCCAACTGTGAAGAAAATGTCTTCATCTTCCATCTCACCGTCAGGGTTAATAAGTGCATGTGAGAGTCCTTGAGAAATCAAACCCTTGCCACTGCCGCCGTCACCGGTAACATATACATTAAATCTAAAAGGAGGCATTGGTTGATTTTTAAGAAAATCAATTCTGTTTTTCTTGAATTTCTCTACACTCTTATTATACTCAAACGGATGTTTTAGGCGGATATCTCGAGGTTTTACACCGTCGTATAAAACTGAAAGTTCAAGCTTTTCTGTTAATGTAAGTTCGGCTCTACCGTATTTTTCTACATTAGTTTTAACTGATTTTTGTTTTTCAATGACATACTCGCGGAAACCTTGTCCGTTTACGTGCCAAAAATGAACTTCATCATCAGAATAAAGATGTTTACCTAATTTTTGCTGTTTTTCATCTTCGTGAGTTAAATAAACGAGACTGTCAAGGTATGCTGAACGCTTTCCTCGTCCGTTATTTTTCTTTACAAAAAAACTGGGGTTATCCTCGAAATTGAAAGCTTTAGCCAAAGGTGATAATTTTTGAGCGTTGGTGAAATTCATCAAAAGATGAATATGTGGTTCAATAGGTGTGCCATCAGCTTTTTTATCCTTATCATGAACAATCCAAGCATAAGAATCGAGCTGAGGAAAATTTTTTGAAATTTTGTCGATTTGGTCAATCTCTATGAGTGTTTTTCCTGTTTCCGGATGGATAAGCTTAGTTGTTAATTCCCAACATCTGCTTGAAATTTCGGTCATTTAAATCCCTCCTTTCAATGAAGTTAATGTGCTTTGGCACATTTGGCACATTTAATCCAACGCGCCCTACACAAGCCCTGTTTCGGGCGCGTTGTGTGTTAAAAGCCTTGATAAATAAGGCTTTTGAGGTGTTTGGTGCTATGTTTGCACATTTAGCACATTTGGTTTTTAATTTTTTGATTCTAATCAAGGTGAATCAATCCTTTCTATAAAATATTAACGCTCTTTAAGTGCGTCAAAATGAATATGTTAGAAAGGATTTCAAAAAACGGACAAAATACAAAAATCCCGCCCGAAATCTTAATCGGACGGGATTTTTTGATATATATAATACCTCTTTATTGTGGTTGAATTTTCCAACTGAAAGTGTTACACTTATAATGTATAGTTGTTTTAAATTATATTAAGGATAAATATTCATAGGGAGGAATCCAAATGAAGAAGATAAAAAGATTGTTAGCAACGATTATGACAGTGGTGATGATACTGACTGCAGCGCCGTTGAGCGGGTTTGTCGGACTTGAATTGCCGAATTTGTTTAATCTTTTCGCAAGTGCGGCAACATATAGCGGTGCTTGTGGAGATAATCTGACTTGGAATTTGAACACAAGTAGCGGAGAGCTTGTAATAAGCGGCACGGGTTCAATGTATACATCAATTCCTTCGCCTTGGTATACTAATAGAGATTCAATCAAGACTATTAATATTGCTTATGGTGTTACAAGCATTAGTGGTGATGCGTTTACAGGTTGTACCCAATTAACCAGTATCGAATTGCCAAACACGGTTACAAGTATCGGTGATTTCGCCTTTTTAGGCTGTACTAATTTGACAAATATTATACTACCTGACAGCATAACCACAATTGGAGGCGAAGCTTTCGAAGATACAGCATATTATAATAATGAAGATAATTGGGAAAATGATGTTCTATATATCGGAAATCATTTAATAAAAGCAAATCAGGAAATTTCAGGTGATTATGTAATTAAAGACGGAACAGTGACAATTGCTAGATATGCTTTTGGGCATTGTTCTCTTCTTAGTAATATATCATTTCCTGAAAGTATAGTGGCTATAAATTCCTCAGCATTTTATTATTGCACATCACTTGAAAGTGTTTTAATTCCAGATAAAGTTAGTTGTGTTAAATCGTACACGTTTTATAATTGCACTAACCTTAATACTGTAGTAATTGGCGATGGTGTTAATTATATTGAAAATTATGCTTTTTATAACTGTAGCAATCTTCGAGAACTTACTATGCCAGTTTCAGCGACGATAGCATATAGTAGCTACTTCGACAATAGCGACACGCCCTTTTATCATTGTTATAATATAGAAAAAATCACTTTAACTAAAGGAGACGGAACATACCCGGATTATAATTCATATCATAGTGGTACCCCGTGGTATATCAGTAATTGTTCCGAAATAATTATTGAAGATGGTGTAACGGCGATTGGAGATTATATGTTTTATAACAATTCCAATTTGACCATAGACTTGCCGAACAGTATAGAATATATTGGTGAGCATGCTTTTTCCTATTGCTATAATTTAACAAGTATATCACTTCCTGAAAGTGTTAAGGTTATTGGCGATTATGCTTTTTATGGTTCAAATCAGCTTGAAGACATAACTGTTTCAAGTGAAATCACAAGTATCGGAAACAATGTGCTGTACGATACAAAGTACTATATGAACACGGCTAATTGGGTGAATGATGGTCTTTATCTTGGCAATTATCTCATTCGCGTAAGAGAAGCTTTGAACGGTGCTTTTACAGTTGAAAATGGGACGGAACTTATTGCTGACTATGCCTTCTCAAATTGTAGTAATGTCAAGGGTGTTATTATACCTGATAGCGTTTCTTATATTGGTGATTATGCATTTTCAAGTTGTTATTCATTAAGCAATGTTAACTTTCTTGGTAATCAGGAACAATGGGATAGTATATCTATCGGTGAAGGAAATGAAGTTTTAAATCAATATCTTAATATATCGTATGCTTCGGGAACTTGTGGTGACAATTTACAGTGGTTTTTAAACACTGACGGTAAACTTGAAATAGTTGGTACAGGAAAGATGACCAACTATTCATCAACCACTGTCGCACCATGGGATTCTTATAAGGATGAAATTAAATCTGTTTCAATTTATGAAGGTGTTACACGTGTTGGTAATGATTCTTTCGTAGGTTGTAAAAATCTTACTTATGTTTATATTCCTAACACAGTTACGCTAATTGGCAATACAGCATTCCGTGACTGTACAAGCCTTGCTTCGATTTCTATTCCAAATAGTGTAACGAATCTTGGATATTACGCTTTTTATGGTTGTACCGCCTTAACATCGCTTACTCTTCCGGAAGGTGTAACAACAATAGGAAATTACGCCTTTGGAAAATGTTCAGGACTTACAACAGTTATTATTCCTGATACGGTAACTACTATAGCAAAGAATGCTTTTTACAAATGTACATCGTTGACTAATGTGTACTATGCAGGAACACAGGAGCAGTGGGATGCAGTCGCTATAGATGCTACAGGTAATGACGCTATTATAAATAACATAATCTTGGCAACAACAGTAACCGGTACATGTGGTACAAACTTAAATTGGTATCTGATTAATAACGAGAAGCTTATTATCAGCGGTAACGGAGCAATGACGGACTATTCGTCTTCAAATTATGCTCCGTGGTATAGTTATGCTTCATCAATAAAAAAGATTGTTATTGAAGATGGAGTAACCAGCATTGGTAATTATGCTTTTTATAACTGTTCTAATGTAACGGAATTTGTTGTGCCGATTTCTGTGAACAGTGGCCGAAATTATTATACTTTTTACGATTGCAACAGCATAGAAAAAGTAACTTTAACCAAAGGTGATGGACATGCTGCAGATTATGACTGGGATTCGTCCAATAATACACCTTGGCAAAAAAATACTTGTACAGAAATAATAATTCAAGATGGTGTTACCGAAATTGGTGACTTTACATTTTATGAATGCGGAAATATTAAAAATATTCTAATTTCCGACAGCGTAACAAGCATTGGTTCGGAAGCTTTCTTTAGTTGTACGGGTCTTACGAGTATAATTATTCCTGATAGCGTAATCCAAATTGGTGGCTATGCTTTTTCTGAGTGTTCAAACCTTAGTAGTGTTCAAATTGGAAAAAGCATTAAAAGCATCGGAAGCTCTGCTTTCTCGCATTGTGGTATCGTTGATGTGAATTATACAGGAAGTGTATTAGATTGGATTTCTGTTGATTTTAAAGGTTATGCTTCCAACCCTATGCAGGTTGCTACGGGTTCGCTTTACATTGATGGCAGTGTAGTCAGTGGTGATATTGTTATTCCTGATGGAACAACAAAACTTAATTGTTATGCTTTCTATGGATTAAACGAAGTTGAAAGTGTTACAATACCTGAAAGTGTTACATATATATATGGTGGAAATTCTTGGGCATTAACAGATACTGCTGTTATATATTATGAAGGCGAAAAGTCTCAATGGGATGGAATTGAAGCTCCACAAGGAACCATTTATAACAACGGTAATGTTGTTTTTGATTCGGATTCAGCAAATCCGTATTTCTCAGGCGAATGCGGAGAGAATCTTGATTGGAAGCTACATTTTGACGGAAATCTTGCGATTTGTGGCACGGGTGTAATGTATAACTATAGTAGCAGTGGTAGCAATATAGCACCGTGGAACAAACAAAAAAAGATTGAGATTGCAAGTGTAACAATAGAAGATGGAGTTTCATCGATTGGTAGTTATGCTTTTGCAAATACAGAAATTAAGGAACTTGTTATCCCAGATTCGGTTACAAGTATGGATGCAGACATACTTTATAATAATCATAGCATTGAAATGTTAACGATACCTTTCATTGGACATAATTCTAATTTATCATGGAGATTATCCTTTTTATTTAACTCTTGGGATGAGGATTATTCATCTGTACCTAATTCACTGAAAACGGTTAATATAACTAATGCCACTAATATTGGAAAATACACATTTTATGGTTGTTCATCCCTTAAATCTATAGGACTTCCAGAATCGGTTAATTCAATTGGTGAATATGCATTTGAGGGTTGCTCAAGTCTTAAAGAAATCAGAATTCCTGATGGTGTTGAATCAATCGGAAGGAATACTTTCTATGCTTGTGCTTCTTTGGAAGCAATAGAACTTCCAGCTTCTTTAAAGTCAATTGGTTATCGTGCTTTTGCTTATACATCAATCAAAGAACTTGTTATTCCTGAATCTGTTACAAGCATTGATTATGCTATTCTTGAAGGAAACAGTGATATTGAAAAGTTAACCGTTCCGTTTTTGGGCTCTGACAGAAATTCTGCATCAACATTGGGTTATCTGTTTGCTTATAATTATTATGACTTAAAGACTCTTAAAACAGTCAATATCACAAATGCGACAAAGATAGGTAACTATGCTTTCCGTAATTGTTCAAGTATCGAAAACATAACCCTTAACGAAGGCATTACTTCAATCGGCTCGTATGCCTTCTATCAGTGTTCATCACTTAAAGAAATCACTATTCCTGATACAGTAACGAATATCAGCGATTGTGCATTTAACAGCTGTGCTTCAATGAAAACTGTTGATTTGGGTAACAACCCGAATCTTCAGATTAACTATAATGTTTTCGACGGCTGCGACAGTGTTGAAAGCTATTCAATCGGAAGTAACAGTATTAATTACTGTACGGATGAATATGGTGTTCTTTATAACAAGAACAAGTCAGGACTTATTCGCTACCCGACAGGTAACAGCAGAACGGAATATAATGTTGACAGCAATGTTGCATACATCAACGAAAATGCATTTGAAAACTGTAGTTATCTAAAAAAAGTCAACTTGCCAAACGACATTATAAGTATCGGTCAGGATGCATTTAAAAACTGTACCGGTCTCGAAAAAATTGTTATTCCTGATGGCACATATACAGTATGTCATGGAGCTTTCGAGGGCTGCACATCTGTTACGGAAATCACTATTCCAAAGAGCCTTACAAGTCTTGCAAATTATGCATTTGCTGATTGTGTAAGTGTAGAAAAGATTTATTACAATGCAAGTGACCTTAATCCTGAAGAATACAAAGATTATATTTTTGTTAATTGCGGTAGAGAGACTGAAGGTGTAGATGTAATTTTTGGTGAAGCTGTTGTGAATATTCCTGATTCATTGTTTGAAGGAAAGTCTGAATATTATTGGAGTGATACAACAGAAGAATGTTCAAATTGTGGTGATACAGGGTCTCATTCTTGCAGATATGATATATCGCCTAAGATTAAAAGCATAACAATTGGAAGCAATGTTAAAAACATAGGTTACAATGCTTTTGGAAATATTGGAACTTTATCAGACCTTTATTTCAATGCGACTAATTGTGATTCAGCTAATAATGCATTCAACGGTTGTTTTACGTTAACTAATGTTGTTATTGGTGAAAATGTTATAAAACTTCCGTCATATTTTATAACAAATTGCGACGCTGTCACTGATATTGTTATTCCTGAAAGCGTAACCGAAATCGGAGATTTCGCATTCACAAATAACGATGCTCTTGAAACGGTTCGGTTTAATTCGACAGGTGAAATTATAATTGGCAATGATATCTTACAGGCAAGCTATAAAGCAATGATTTGCTGTAAAGAAAATTCATATATGCATTCTTATGCTATGATGAATGGTATTAAATTTGCGATTGTTGATGATACCGATAGTCCTAATTTCGAAATTAAGAATGATGTTCTTATTTCTTATAAAGGCAATTCAGAAACGGTTTTCATAAGTGCTGCTTCAAGAATCGGTTACGGTGCTTTTAAGGATAATAAAACAGTTAAAAATATTGAGTTATCATCAGGTGTTGACAGAGTTTTCGGAAGTGCGTTTGCAGGTTGTACCAATCTTGAAAAGATTATTATTCCTAAGAGTGTATCTGCGATTGGTGACGGTGCATTCAGTGGATGTGATAATCTCACAATCTGGTGTTATGCAGGCTCTTACGCTGAAAGCTATGCAATAAGCAACAATATTTCTGTCGAGTATATTAGTCTTAATATAGAGAGAAAGGTTGTTGTTCTTACTCAGGATGAAACAACATCATTAAATGCCTCTTTCAACACAACGCTTATGGATGATGTTGAAATTATATGGACAAGCAGCAATCCATCTGTTGCATCAGTGAATACTAATGGTGTAATCACTGCTTTGAGTGCAGGTGAAGCGACAATTACAGCTACGACATCTACCGGTTTATATGCAAGCTGTGATGTCCGAGTTACAGGTGCAGGTCAAGTTCACGGTGTTGCTCTCGGTTTCAATGTTACACTTAATAAGCGTGAAGAAATTACAATCACTCCCAACATTGATGTGGATGAAGGTGTGCTGTATACAATTTCTTATTTGTCCTCCGATACTTCAGTTGCTACGGTTGATAATGATGGTAAAATCACCGCAGTGTCCGCAGGTACTGCAACAATTACATGTACAGTAACTGATGAAAACGGAAACGCTTTCGACGCATCAATTGTGGTCGTTGTAAATAATTCTGCGGATAACTTTGAACTCAGTGATGATGAAGTTTATATCTCGATTGGTTCAACAAAACAGCTTACGGGTATTATCACTCCTGACAATGTTGTTAACAAAGAGATTGTTTGGGAAAGTACAAATCCATCTATTGCCACAGTTGATGCAAACGGCAATATCAAGGGTGTTATGGCAGGTACGGCTGTAATAGTTGCAACGACTAAGGATGGAGGACTTAAGGACTACTGCATTGTTAAGGTTGTTGGTGTAGAAGCTCTTTCTACAGCGACGATAGACCACGAAAAGGGTATAATTACAGGACTTTCCTCAAATATGAATTCGCTTGATTCCTTTATCGAGATTTCTGACCCGTCATGTAGTGTGAGCTATTCAACGCTCGGAACTGAATCGATTATATACATCGAACGAGGCGAAGAAATTGTAGATGCATATACAATTGTTATCTTCGGCGATGTAAATGGTGATGGTTGGTACGATGGACAAGATGCTGTTCTTGTTTCCTGCCTCGCGAACGGAATGCTCACAAAGGAAGATGTCAGTGAGGCGGTTTATATGGCTGCTGACTGCAACCATGACGGTGTTATTGATGAGTCCGATGTTGCACTCCTCAACCAAGCGGGTATGCTCCTCGCAAATGTTGACCAATCTAAACCGACAGAGATTCTTCTCGAAACATCATCTGCGTATGTAGAGTATGTTTCACTTATCGACCAAACTTCAGGAATTGATGCTGAAGAAGGAGCAACTGTTCCTGAAGTAGATGTTGAAACCGAGGATGGAATAGATACTCCGGAGCAGGAAACGATATTTAATTTCATAGAAAGGTTTATAGATATTATTAAAGCCCTATTTGAAATGATTGTTAGATGTATTCCTGTTTCGTTATCTTAAGTTTAAAAGGATGGCATTTCTGAAGTGCCATCCTTTTTCTTTACGAGAACAAAAAGAGCCACGAAAATTCGCAGCTCTAAAAATTTGCATGATATGTAAGTTGTCTAATAAATGTCTAACATCAGGTCGATTTTAAATGAAAACTTGCATTTTTTTCTCAACATTGATATAATCAATGTTGGTTTTATGAAAAAGGCAGCGTTCTTTGAAAAGGGGTGCTTTTTGATGGATTTCAGAGGCTGAAAAGGTACAGAATAACACGTACCTTACTTGCCTCAAAATCCAGTGGTAGCGATACCGTACCGGTTCGACCCCGGTCACCGGCACCAGAAAAAACCGATTTGTCCTATAGACAAATCGGTTTTTTCAATGATGTTTGCCTTACGGCACGTGAAGTTGCTTTGCGAGTGATTTGACACACTTAACTTCACTACATTATCAAAAGGAGACTCAATTATGACCTCAACCCTCTTAATAATTTTAATCGTTGTACTGTACAGCTTTCAGACTCTTTTCTGCACGCTGTATAACAAAAACTACCCGGGCAAGGCAGAAAATGCTTCGCCTGTATTCTGTGTTCTCGAAAGTGTTGCAATTGCATTGTTTACCTGGGCGTGGATCGGCTTTAAGTTCGATTTGTCACCGATGACCTTGCTTTTTAGCGTGCTTAATGCTGTGGCACTCTTCGGATATAACACATCGCTTATAAAGGCAAGCTCAAAGGGCTCTTATGCCTTTCTGAATGTATCTCTGCTTTTCGGCGGAATCCTTGTTCCGCTGCTTTATACCACAGCCTTTCTCGGTGACACTCTGCAATGGTATCAGTACCTTGCAATCGCACTTATGCTCGTTTCCTTTGTGCTGATGAACTACAAGGAATTTAAGCTCAAGGATACACCGTGGACGTATTACATATTCTGCGCCCTCCTTTTTATCTGCAACGGTATGTACGGAACACTTCTCAAGATGCAGTCGGACTACGATGTCAACGAGAAGAACGAAATGATAATCCTTACCTACGGCATTATGGGCGTAATCGCGTTTATTCAGCTTGCGTTCAAGGAGAAGAAGGAAACCTTCAAGGCGTTCCGCCTGTCAAAGAAAGCGGTTCTGCCGCTTGTACTGTGTCTTATAAGTGCGGCTTTGGCAATCAATATTCTCGTTCTTGTCATCCCGATGGTCAATACAGCCGTTCTCTTCACGGTCGAAAACGGTGGCGTATTGCTGCTGTCCGCTGTTTATTCATTCATTTTCTTCAAGGAAAAGCCACAGCTTATGACCATTATCGGAATGCTTGTATCAGCGGTAAGCATAACGATGTTGAGTTTATAATTTAAAAGTCAAAAAAATCAAAGCGGTATCGGAATTCCGATACCGCTTAACTTTTTTCTTATTTTGCGTAATCGCCGACCTGCATCATGAAGTCACCGATCTGTGCACCGAACTCGGGAGCACCGTCCATAATGAGCTTACCTCTCTTTGTGGACTCGAGCATATCGTCTGTTGAAAGAAGAATGCCGAGTGCACTCGGAAGTGAGTCGAATCTCATTGTGAAGAACGGCATAGCTCTCTTATATGTGCCGCGGCCCGAACGTGTCTTACCTGCCTTAACGCGAAGGAAAGCAGAAACCTCGGGATAGCCGTCAACTGCCCATGCATAAACACGGTCAGGGCTCTTGGATGCCCAGTCGTGAACGCCCTCGTGGCCGTGCTTGTTGAGCTGGCTGATACCTGATGAGAGAAGATAGAAGAAGCATTTAACTGCAAGCTTCTGTGTCTCCTCGTCCTCGGGAGCCTGAGTGATTGTAAGCAATGATGACATCTTGAGAAGAACCATCATAAATGCCGCAAACTCTACGGGCTTCTTGAGCACACCCTTCATCTTCGGAAGGGTAGAGGGGCCGATCTTGCCCTTGAAGAAGGCATTCATCTGCTCCATGCTCTTGAATTCGAGCTCAACGTGAGCGTTGGTAGCAACCTTATCGGCACATACCTTCCATTCACCCTCATTAACGGTGAAATGTGTAGCGAACTTGCCTTCGGGAGCAGAGGGATCAATAGCACTTACCTGATAAATGCAGTGAACCTTCTCGAATTTCTTTGCAAGACTCGGAACGTCGTTTGCTATAACCTTCAAGAGAGGTAAAGCAGCATTGAGGAAGATTTTATTGGTCAATAAAACTTCGTTTGCCATGAGTAGACCTCCCTTTCAATTATACCTCGTCGTCCCAATCGTCGTCTTCTTCGAAGTCCTTATTCATAGCCTCACGGACAGCGTTTACGATACCGTTACAGTCGATACCGAGCATAGACATGATGTCCTCGTGGAGACCGATGGGTGCGAACTGGTCGTTAAGACCGAGACGTGTGAATGCACAGCCCTTACCTGCTTCAGCCATAACCTCAGCAACAGCTGAACCGAGACCGCCGAGAATTGTGTGGTCCTCAACTGTGATGATACGGCGTGTTTCCTGGATAGCCTTAAGAACAGCTTCCTTGTCAAGAGGCTTGATTGTGTGCATATCAAGAACGCGAACCTTAAGTCCGTCAGCGTTCTCAAGGAACTTAGCAGCCTGGTAAGCCTGATATACGCATGAACCGCAAGCGATAACTGTGATATCTGTACCGGGGTTAACCTCGATAGCCTTACCAACCTCAAACTTATACTCCTTGCCGTAATCCTTACCGTAAAGAACGCGGTCGAAGCCACGGTTGATACGGATGTAGTACGGGCCGAAGTTTTCGTAAGCAGCCTGAACAGCCTCAGCTGTCTCAACACCGTCTGCGGGGCAGATGAGTGTGATGTTAGGCATTGAACGGATAACAGCCATATCGCAGATTGCGTGGTGAGTTGAACCTGCCTGGCCGAAGGATGTACCTGAATGTGTAGCGATGATCTTTGCGTTTACGTTCTGGTAGCAGATATCTGTGTGAATCTGGTCAGCAGAACGAAGAGCAGCAAAGATTGAGAAGGTAGAAACAAAGGGAACAAGGCCGGCCTTTGCCATACCTGCAGCGATACCGAACATGTTCTGCTCAGCAATACCTACGTTGAAGAAACGGTCGGGGAATTCCTTACCGAAAACACCGATTTTTGTTGAACCGCCGAGGTCAGCTGTAAGACCAACGATTTCCTTATGCTCACGACCGAGCTCAACAAGAGTCTGGCCGTAAATTTCAGCAGTAGAAAGCTCAGTAGATTCAAGAGCTGTATATGTAAGTCCACCTGCCATAATTAGATGCCCTCCTTTTCTGCACGAGCTTTACGCTTCTCGTAATAGTTTTCAAGGCTCTTCTTAGCGAGCTCATATTTTTCAGCGTCGATAGCACCGTAATGCCAGTGGTAATCGTCAGCCATAAAGTCGATGCCTTCGCCCTTAACGGTGTTAGCAACGATCATAACGGGTGCATCGGGCTCGCCGAGAGCGTAATCGATAGCCTCTGAAAGCTCGTTGAGGTTATGACCGTCAACCTCGATTACGTGGAAGCCGAATGCGCGCCACTTGTCGCAGAAGGGCTCAAGGGGCATAACGTCCTCTGTACGTCCGTCGATCATACACTTGTTACGGTCAACGAAGGAGATAACGTTTGTAGCCTTGAAAGCGTTGATAGCCATAGCTGCTTCCCAGTTTGAACCCTCGTCGCATTCGCCGTCGCCGAGGATACAGTATGTCTTGTAATCCTTGCCGAGAACTCGTGCAGCAAGAGCTGTACCAAGAGCGATTGAAAGGCCGTGGCCGAGTGAGCCTGTTGAAGCGTCAACGCCGATAACCTTATTTGAGTCAAGGTGGATACCCATCTTTGAGTTTGTGAGGTTAAATGTCTTGAGCTGCTCGGGATCGTTGAAGCCCTTGTCAACAAGAACGGGAGCGTAAGCAATACCCGAATGACCCTTTGAAAGGATGAAACGGTCTCTGTCCTCCCAGTTGGGATCGTCAACCTTGATGTTGAGGTACTTGTGATAGAGAATGGTCATCATGTCCATAACGCTCATACCGCCGCCGATGTGACCGCTGCCTGCCCAGAAAGTGGTGTCAAGGCAAAGTCTGCGGAGCTCGTGAGCCTTTTTTTCAAGAGCTAACCATTCTGTCTTGGTTAATGCCATAGGTACTTCCTCCTAAATATTATTTATATAATGATTTGTTAAATCAAAATGCCTCGGGATGTGCTTTCTTAACGATCTTGAATGCCTCGTCAGCAACCTCTATTGTGTGCTTGATATCAGCATCTGATACTGCATAGTTCATGAAGTGGTTGTGATGGCTCGAGAAGAAGATACCTCTCTTGACACATTCAGCAATCCATTCCTGATGAAGCATCATTGAGTTGTCGTTAGCTATGCGCATATAGAAGAGTGCGGGCTCACCTGAGCAGACAAGGTCAAAGCCGTTGTTAGCACCTGCAGCCTTAAGACCGTCGAGGAGCTTAACGCTCTTTTCACGGAGAACTGCGGGAAGGTTGAGCTCCTTCATCTTGTTGATGTTAGCAATAGCAGCTGCGAAGGGGACTGCGCTCATCCAGTAGGAGCCTGTGTATGACATACCGGAAACTGCGTCACGAAGGAATTCCTTACCGCAGAGGCAGGAGATGTTCCAGCCGTTAGCGATAGCCTTACAGAAGCAGATGAGGTCAGCCTCGAAGCCGTAGTATGCGTCAGAGCCTGCAAGGTCAAGACGGAAGCCGCAGCGAACGTCGTCTACGATGAGAACGATACCCTTCTCTGTACAGAGCTTACGGACCTTCTGCCAATAGCCGTCAGCAGGAGTTACGTTGTCGAAGTAGTTACCGTGAAGGTAGGGTGTTGAAATGAAAGCAGCGATTTCGCCCTCGTTCTCAGCAACGAGCTTCTCGAGAGCGTCAAAGTCGTTCCAGTCAACGTAGAGGTTGTTTGCAACGTCCTCGGGAAGAACACCGGGGTAGTCGATCTTCTGAACAACAGCGGAAACACCGTGATAGAAGCCGTTAACGAAGATGATCTTTTTTCTGTGAGTAGCGTTACGTGCAGCCATGATAGCGAGCTGTGTTGTATCGTTACCGTTCTTTGCAAAGAATGCCCAGTCAGCAGTCTTTACAGTGTCAACCATAAGCTCTGCAAGCTCAACCATCTTGTATGAGGGTGAGGTTGTGCAGTTGCCGAGTTTAGCCTGCTCCATAGCAGCCTTGTCAACATCGGGATCGTTGTAGCCGAGGATGTTCGGACCGTATGCGCACATATAGTCGATGAACTTGTTACCGTCAACGTCCCAGAAATATGCACCCTTAGCCTTCTCTGAGAAGAAGGGCCATGCGCTTACGGGGATGAAGTTACCTTCAGCAGGGCCGAGATGGCCGTAAACACCTGAAGGGATTACTTTTGTAGCACGCTGGAAAAGCTCACGGCTTTTGTCGTACTGATTAACTTTAAAATTAGCCATTATTGTTTCCTCCCTTAAGCAAGATAAAGTGCAACTCTGTCAAGAATACGGTTGAGGTTATCGATCATATTGATCATACCGTGCATAGCAATTGTGCCTTCACCGATCTGAGCAACAGCGTTAACCTTGCCGTCGAAGAGGTCGTGAGCGAGCTTCATGCTGCCGAATTCCATAATAGCACGCGGCTCATCGGGAGCCTGCTTGATTGTGATGAGGTGACCGTTCTTTGCGCGTACTGTTGAAGCGGGACCGCCCTTGATAGACATCTTGATGTCACCGTCAACGATGTGGTCAGCAGAGAACTTGCCGATTTCGTCGTGGTTGCCGATCTGAGAGATTGCAACAGAGATTGTGTAGAAAAGAAGACAGGTGCTGATTCTGAAGAACTCCTCATCCTGAAGATCCTCTTCTGTAGGACGCATGTAAGCAGAAAGCATATCCGTAAGCTTTGTGAATGTGTCCAAAAGGAACTTGATGTGGATAAAGCCCTTTGAGGGGATAGGAGTGACAGTACCGTCAATCATACCGTTGAACTTTTCGCATGAAGAGAAGGGGAGCTTGATGTCGCATTCGCCGATACCCTGTTCCATACGGCACTTGCCGTTTTTGAAGGTAATCGTAGCAGACGGGCCGTCCTTGACTTCGAGACCGATAGAAATAGGCTTTCTGTCAGCGATGAGTGCGCTTGCCTTCGGGTCAAGCTCGCACAGATTCTCAAGTGAGCCTAAAATAGCATACATATTTATGTACGCCAGGGTTTTTACATCTGTCAAAATGTATTCCTCCTTATAGTGTAAATAATACACTAATATATTTGCCATTTTATTTTAACAAAACTAATTATAAAAGTCAAACAAATTCACACACTTTTTGGCACAAAAAACTAAAAAAATTACATTACTGCCCAATAAATTAGATTTATTTTATACAAATCATACAATTTGTTATTTTAAACCGCTGAAGCAACGAACTTTTGAGTAACAAATTTTAATTTGTAGGGATGTTTTGTTTTTGCTGTTGCCAACTTTGAGCAGTTTCCCCTGAAAGGGGAAATGTCGCATAGCGACAAAGGGGTGTGCGAAGCAACGAGGGAAGCAAGATAAATCAAAGAACTTTTTGGTCGTTGACGCTCCACCCATCCGCCCTGTCGGGCACCTTCCCTTTCAGAGAAGGTTGCTTGTCTTTAGTTTGTTTTAAAATTAAAAAGATATCGACAAACTTCCAATTTATCGACATCATTCCAATAAAAAACAAGGACGGAAAACCGTCCTTGCAGAATTTGTATTTATTTCCGAAATTTCTGTGACTCGGCGACCGCCATTTGGTCGCATTTCTCGTTTTCGGGGTGCGAAGCGTGTCCCTTTATCCACTGTATCGTAACGCTGTGCTTCTCGTACAGCCCGAGCAGCTCGTCCCAGAGGTCGGGATTGAGTGCAGGCTTTTTGTCAGCCTTGCGCCAGCCGTTTTTCTTCCAGCCTGCCGCCCAGCCCTTGCCGAGTCCGTCTGCGACGTATTTTGAATCCGTCCAGAGCGTAACCTCGCACGGCTCCTTAAGCAGCTTCATCGCTTCGATAACAGCAGAAAGCTCCATTCGGTTGTTGGTTGTTTCGGCCTCTCCGCCGCTGATGCACTTATCCGTACCCTTATATCTTAAAATTGCACCCCAACCGCCCGGGCCGGGATTACCCGAGCACGCACCGTCGGTGAATATGTCAACGTGTTTCATATTTCCTCCATGGTCAGTTATTCATCAAAATCGAACAGCTTATAATCATACTTTGAACCGAAAGCATACATCTCACCGTTTTCCTCCCAATATACATGGAAGAACAGCGAATAATATAAATTTTCGCCGTCGGTGTAGTAATCATACGAATCGTTATGCGGCTTCAAAGTATTGTTTTTATCGTAATAAAAATATCCGTTCTCATCTATATAAGCGTAATCCCCGTCCAACTTATTACCTTTCTGGTCTGTGTAAGTACCTGAGGTGAACCATTCCGGCTCGTAAGTGTATCGGTTTCCTTCTTTGTCATAGAAAGGAACGTCATAAACATCGCTGTATTGATTTCCCTTGAGGTCGTAATAGGTCGAGACCCACTCTCCTGTAATCTCTCCTCTGATAAAGCCTGCACCCATTGAGATGAAAGAAGAAACGAGCAGTATGACGGCAATAAATCGGATAAATAAAGACACAACCATAAGTGAAGTGCTGCCTTTCACCTTCGGATGCTCTTTCTTTTCCATGTATCTGCGGTAAATCTCATACGCAATTCTGCCCAAAATGGGAAATACAATGACTCCTAAAAGCCATTGACCTTTGTGAGAGTCCTGACGGACCTTCAGAACCTTATAGGTGGATATCAGCATCAGTAGGGTTGCGAAAAATCTGAGAACGGGGACGATATAAAGATATCCGGATGCGCCGAGCATAAATAGTCCTTCTGAAATATTTTCAAACATGACTTGCCTCCTGTAATGCGGATTGTGTAATCCTTCCGGAGTATTTTATCACAATACAAAATCAAAAACAATGATTATCACAAAACTTTTCTTCCAATAATATTTCAGGCAGTTGACAATTCTGCCCTTTAATAGTATTATATACTAGTTATAGAATCGAAAATGGAAAAGTATCATCTTTTTAACAGATATAAAAACAATTCAGCTTTACATATCATCGGCAAATCTAAGAATAGGAGAAAAAGTGTTTAATGCCAAACAAAGAAAAGACCGAAAACGGTCAGAAGTCTGCACAGAAGAAGCAGACGAAGCAGAACAAGCGCTTCAGCAAGCCTTCAATGTCAAAAAGCAAGGCTCAGAAGCAGAATGAAAAAACAAATCAGAATAAGAAACAGAATGCGTTCAAAAAGCAGAATGCTCAGAAAAGAAATCAGAAGGGCAAAAAGCAGAATTACAGGAATAACAAGCATTTCAATAAGCCTAAAGAGGTCAAGCCCGTTAAGATCGGCTTCCTCGGCGGACTTAACGAAATCGGCAAGAATATCACCGTCTACGAGTACGGAAACGATATCATCCTCGTTGACTGCGGTCTTGCCTTCCCTGATCCCGACATGCTCGGTGTTGACCTTGTTATTCCCGATTTCAGCTATCTTGAAAAGAATGCGGAAAAGATAAAGGGTATCGTCATCACTCACGGACACGAGGATCATATCGGCGGTCTTGCATATATGCTTAAAACCGTCAACGTGCCTGTTTACGGTACGCGTCTTACAATCGGACTTATCGAGGGTAAGCTCGAGGAGCATCATCTTCTCGGTGCGGTCAAGCTCAATGTCATTCAGCCGGGTGACGTTATCGGACTCGGCGAATTTCAGGTTGAGGCTATCCACGTCAACCATTCGATTCCCGATTCGCTCTCGTATGCAATTACCTGCGGCGCGGGTACAATCATCCAGACGGGCGATTTCAAAATCGACAGCACTCCGATTGACGGCGATATGATTGACCTCAACCGCTTCTCCGAGCTCGGCTCAAAAGGCGTGCTGTGTATGCTTTCAGACTCAACGAATGCCGAGCGTCCGGGCTATACCGAAAGTGAAAAGAAGGTCGGCGAATCCCTCCACACTCTCTTCGAGCGTGCAGGGGACAGACGTATTATAATCGCAACCTTTGCGTCGAACGTCCACCGCGTTCAGCAGATTATCGACGAGGCTCACGCAATGGGCAGAAAGGTTGCTCTCTCGGGCAGAAGCCTTGAAAACGTTGTTGCGATCGGCAGCGAGCTCGGTTATCTGAAAATCCCTGAAAACACTCTCGTCAGCCTTGACCTTATCAATAAATATCCTGCGGAAAAAATGGTGCTTGTCACTACGGGCAGTCAGGGCGAGCCGATGTCTGCACTTTCAAGAATGGCTTTTTCCGGTCATAAGAAGGTTGCTGTCGGACCTAATGACTGTGTCATTATTTCCGCAACTCCCATTCCGGGTAACGAGAAAACGATCGGCAAGGTTATCAACGAGCTTCTCAAGCTCGGCGCCGATGTTATATATGAAAAAACCAACGGCATCCACGTTTCGGGTCACGCCTGTCAGGAAGAGCTCAAGCTGATGATGGGTATCATCAAGCCGAAATATTTCATCCCCGTTCACGGTGAGCAGAAGCATCTCAGAAAGCACGCACAGCTTGCCGAGAGTATGGGCATAAAGAGCGAAAATATCTTCATCGCGGATAACGGTGTACAGATAGAGGTTTCCGAAAACGGCATAAAGAAAGCCGAAAATATCGAGTCGGGTCAGATTTTTGTTGACGGCTCAGGTGTCGGTGACGTCGGTAACGTCGTTCTCCGCGACAGAAAGCGCCTTGCCGAGGACGGTCTTATCGTGGTAGCCGCTTCGATTGACAGCTATTCGGGCTATATCGTTGCTGGCCCCGATATACTCACGAGAGGCTTTGTTTATGTCAAGGAATCCGAGGAGCTTATCGATGATGCACGCGAGGTTGCACGCTATGCGATTGAGAACTGCATCAACAATAATATCCGCGACTGGAATTCAATCAAATCTTCAGTAAGGGATGAGGTTTCGCGCCTTATGTACGAGCGTACAAAGCGCAGCCCGATGATACTTTCAATAATAATGGAGGTATGATTATGGAAAGGCTAAAGACATTGCTCCGGAACTTCCCGATATTGGTCGGAGCTGTCGCACTTGCACTTGTGTGTATTGTTCTTACGTTTTTTACGGCAAGCAAGTGGCTCGCGGTTGCAGAGCTGTTGATTCTTGCTGCGGTTGTGGTGCTGGTGTTTGTCTTTTTTGATATTTTCAATGCGAGGAAGCAGAAGCTTCTCAGCCAGATTTCATCCGACCTTGATTTTATGGGCTCGGGAGCGTCAAAGGATTTTCCGCTTCCTGTTGCCGTATGCAAGCCTGACGGCGGAATTATATGGTACAACAATCTTTTTGAAGAAAATGTTATCGGCTCGAATCCCACGGGCTACAGCGAGCTTACGGGAGTTTTCAAGGATGTCGGTATGGAGACTATTCTTAATTCCGCACGCGACGGTGTGATTATCGATTGCGACGAAAAGCATTTCTCCGTGTATTCTCACAGAGCGAAGAAGGACAATGAGGACGTTTATGTGCTGTATTTTTCTGATATGACAAAGTACAGAAAAATTGCCGATGAATATGTTAAAACACGTCCCGCAATCGCGATAATGACCATCGATAATATGTCGGAAATTCAGCAGGATTACCGCGAAAGCGACTGTGCCGCTATCCGTAACGGCATCGAAAAGCTCGCGGAAACCTGGATAAAGGACTATTCCTGCTTTATCAGTAAGGTGAGTGACAGCAAGTTTTATATCGTAGCCGAAAAGCAGGACCTTGACGATATGATGGCGCGCCGCTTTGACCTGCTCGATAAGGTGCGCGAATATACCTACGACGGAAAATACGTCGGTGTTACTCTCTCAATCGGTGTCGGCTGCGGTGCAACTCTTCCCGATTGCGAAACCAATGCCAAGCTGGCACTTGATATGGCGCTCGGCAGAGGCGGTGACCAGGCGGTCATCAGAATGAAGGATAAATACGAATTCTTCGGCGGTGTTTCGAAGAGTGTCGAAAGCACAACAAGGGTCAAGTCCCGTACCGTTGCGGCAGCGTTCACGGAGCTGATACAGGGCTGTGATAATGTCTTTGTTATGGGACATAAATTCCCCGATTTTGACGCTGTCGGCGCGGCAATCGGTGTTGTTAAAATCGCAGAAAGCCTCGGCAAAAAGGCATATATTGCGACCAATAAATCGCAGACAATGGCGAAGCCTCTTATTGAGGCTGCCGGTAAGCAGGGGCTTGAAGATGTTTTCATTCCGCTTGAAGAGGCAAGGTCAGGCATAACACAGAGCAAGAAAAATCTTCTTGTTGTTGTAGACACCCATATCACTGGTCTGGTTGAGGATACTCAGCTTCTCGAAAAGGCAGGTATGGTGGTTGTAATTGACCATCACAGAAAAGCGGTTGATTATATTAAGGATTCCGTCATCTTTTTCCATGACCCGAGTGCCTCGTCGGCGTCGGAAATGGTTGCAGAGCTGTCGGAATATATCCCCACCGTAACACAGCTCGGCTCGTTTACGGCAGATGCTCTTATGGCGGGTATTATGCTGGATACCAAGAATTTTATCCTTCGTGTCGGCTCAAAAACCTTTGAGGCTGCGGCTTATCTTAAAACTCAGGGCGCAGAGACTGTCAGGGTAAAAAAGCTCTTTGCAAACGATATCGAAAATTATCATATCCGCAACAAGATTATCAGCGGCGCGAGGAAGTATCAGAACTGTGCAATTGCACTCAATGATGAGCCGACCTCCGAAATCCGTATGATAAGTGCACAGGCGGCTGACGAGCTGCTTAACATCAGCGGTGTTGATGCTTCGTTTGTAATATTTAAAATGGATAACGTAATCTGTGTTTCTGCCCGATCCTTCGGTGCGGTCAATGTGCAGGTTATTATGGAATACCTCGGCGGCGGCGGTCATCAGACTATGGCGGCGGCACAGCTGAAGGATTCCGATATAGAAACAGTAACGGCAGATGTTATGCACAGCATCGAGCGTTACAACGAAATGTATAATAAGAAATGAGGTATATAAAATGAAGGTTATTTTACAGCAGGATGTCAAGTCACTCGGTAAGAAGGGCGAGCTTGTAAACACATCTGACGGATATGCAAGAAACTATCTTTTCCCGAGAAATCTTGCAATCGAAGCAAATTCACAGGCAATGACAGAGCTTAAAAACAGAGAGGATTCCAAGAAGCATAAGATTGCTGTGGAGACTCAGGCTGCCAAGGAAGCTGCCGCAAAAATTGAAGGCAAGGCAGTTAAAATCAAGGCAAAGGCAGGTCAGGGCGGAAGACTCTTCGGCTCAGTTACTTCAAAGGAAATTGCAGAGCACATCAAAAAGGACTATGCAATCGACATTGACCGCAGAAAGATTACCGTATCGGATATCAAGTCGTTCGGCAGCTATTCCGCAACGGTCAAGCTTTATCAGGGTGTAACTGCAGATTTCACCGTAATGGTAACAGAGGAATAATTCTCTTTCCGTAATCCTAAAACAAAGGAGAAAGACTTATGGAAAGTCTTAATAATTTCAACGCAACGGATTCCGTTTTCAGCCTTGAAGCGGAGCAGGCGGTGCTCGGCTCACTTCTTGTTGACCCAGCCTGTATGCCGCAGGTGCAGGTGCTTCTGAGTGCGGAGGATTTTTATCTTCCTCAGCATAAGGCAATCTTTACTGCGATGGCTACAATCGAGGCAACGGGCGGCAAAATCGACCCCCTCATTGTTCTCGAAAGCCTTGTAAAGGACAAGGTCTACGACACTGCGGCGGGCAAGAATTATCTCTTCCAGCTTGCGCAGGTTGTACCCTCAACGGCAAATGTTGAATCCTACGCGAAAATCGTAAAAGAAAAATTCTATATACGCTCCCTCATCAACGCATCGAGGGAGACGATTGATGCCGCGGCATCTCAGGAGCAGACCGCTGACGAGCTGCTTGAATCAGCCGAGCAGAAGATTTATAACATCCGTCAGGGCAGAAAAACCAATGCTCCGTCAAAAATCGGTGATATCATCATCAGTGATGTTTACACAACCCTTCAGCATCTTACGTCACCCGACAAGGATCTTTACAAGGGCTATCCTACGGGATTTTCAGATCTCGACAACGTGCTGACGGGTTTACATAAATCCGACCTTATTCTCATCGGTGCGCGTCCTGCTATGGGTAAGACGAGCTTTGCTCTGAACCTTGCACGAAACGTTGCTGTCATCGGCAACAGACGCGTTCTTATGTTCTCGCTCGAAATGACGAAGGAGCAGCTTGCGATGAGAGTTCTTTCCACCGAGGCACGCGTCAATTCCGCGAAAATGAGAACGGGTGAGCTTGATGCCGAGGACTGGCAGAGACTCGGTATGGCTACGAATGCTCTGAGTAACGTCGAGCTTTATTTTGACGATACAAGCTCGATTACCGTGCCGGAGATGAAGGCAAGAATCCGCCGTCTCAAGGGCGTTGAATGTGTAATTATCGACTATCTCGGACTTATCCGTCCGGCGGGCAAAACCGAAAACCGTGTTCAGGCGGTCAGTGAAATCACCCGAGAGCTCAAGCTTATGGCGAAGGATCTTGCTATTCCCGTCATCTGCTGTGCTCAGCTTTCCCGTGGTACTGAGGGCAGAGGCAGCTCGCACCGTCCTCAGCTTGCTGACCTTCGTGAATCAGGCTCTATCGAGCAGGATGCCGATATCGTTATGATGCTTTACCGTCCCGATTATTATTCGAGCGAGAAGGATGATAACGACGAGGAGCAGCAGGAGAATCTTGCAAATAAGGTTGAGGTCATCGTTGCCAAAAACCGTCACGGCAGAACGGACACCGTCGAAATGGTATGGGACGGCGACTATACATTGTTTATGACTCTGGAGAAGCTCAGAAATGATATGTAAGGTCAGACACGCGATTTCGGAATATAAAATGCCGGCCCAATCCCGGCGCGTTATAGTTGCGCTTTCCGGCGGTGCGGATTCAATGGCATTGCTGAGAGCACTGCTTTCGCTCAGAGACGAGCTGGATATAACGCTTGAAGCGTGCCATGTCAATCACGGTATCAGAGGTCAGTCTGCCGACTGCGATGAGGCGTTTGTCAAGGCTGAATGTGATAAGATAGGTATAAAGCTTCATCTGCTTCACGCTGATGTCCCGTCTCTCGCAAGGGAAATGGGACTCGGACTTGAGGAATGCGGAAGACAGGTGCGCTATAGCTTTTTTGAGTCTCTGGGTGATTGTATTATCGCTACGGCGCATACTCTTTCTGACAGATGCGAAACTCTGCTTCTTAACGAAACACGGGGCGCCTCGCTCAGGGGTCTTTGCTCAATTCCCGCTGTCAGAGGCAATGTTATAAGACCTCTTATTGACTGTACCCGTGAGGAAATCGAGGCTTACTGCGCTGAGAATGAAATCAGCTTCGTTACGGATGAAACCAATCTTGATCCGGCTTATTCGCGCAACCGCATCCGTCTTAACGTTATCCCCGAGCTGAAAAAGATTAATCCGTCCTTTGAAAAGGCTGTTTCAAGGCTTATTTCATCTGCGATTGAGGATGACGATTATTTTGCAGAGATAACGCGCGATGCATTCGGAAAAGCAAAAAAAGAAAACGGCTTTGATACCGCTTTCATCAAAAATCAACATCCGTCGGTCAGAAAAAGACTGCTCGCATATATACTTAAGGAAACAGCGGATATAACTCCCGAGCTTGTTCATCTTAAGCTTGTTGAGCAGATTCTCGACGGAGGTACGGCAGAAATTATCGGTAACACTGTCGTCAGCGTTAAAAATTCAGTTCTTACCGTCAATCCCGAAAGGGATGATGCCGCAGAATGGGAGGCGGATTTCACATCCCTTTGTGCGAAGCTTCCGCGCGGAACGGTCAGGGCAGAGATTGTTAACAAAAACGAATTACCGCCGAAACATATTGTTCATAATAAAGTGATAGACTATGATCGCATAATCGGTCAGTGTGTTATCCGCAACCGCCGTGCAGGGGATAAAATCCGCCCTGCAGGCAGCTCGTGTACAAAAACGTTGAAAAAATTATTTAACGAAAAACACCTTGAAGGCAGAAACAACCGTCTTATTCTCGCTGATGATCTCGGCATTTTGTGGGTCGAAGGTATCGGCTGTGCCGACAGGGTAAAAATAACAGAGGAAACTCAAAAAATACTTGTAATCGGAGATGCTTACAATGATTGAAAAGGATATTGAAAAGGTATTCTTCAGCAAAGAAGAATTATCGGAAATAGTAAAAAGACTCGGCGCGCAGATCAGCAAGGATTATGAGGGCAAGAATCTTCTTCTTGTCAGCATACTCAAGGGCTCCGTTATTTTTATGGCAGACCTTATGCGCGAGATTACCGTGCCGTGCGAGATCGATTTTATGTGCGTTTCCGCATACGGCAACCGTACTGAGGCATCGGGCAATGTCAGAATTATCAAGGATCTTGACCTTAATCTGGAGGGTAAGGACCTTCTTCTTGTTGAGGATATTCTTGACAGCGGTGTTACTCTTTCTCATGTATGCAGGATGCTTGAAACCCGAAACCCCTCGAGTATAAAAATCTGCACTCTGCTTGATAAGCCCGAACGCCGCAAGTCGAATGTGAAGGCGGATTATGCAGGCACATTTGTACCTAACGAGTTCGTTGTAGGCTACGGTCTTGACTACGCCGAAAAGTACAGAAATCTTCCATATATCGGCGTATTGAAGCCCGAAATCTACCAAAACAACTGATGCACAGGAGTGAAACCATTGAACAACAGTCCGAACAAAAACAACAATAATAAAAATGATAAAATCAAAAGGCGCATTTTTACCCTTTTGCCGTATATCCTTATTCCGCTTATAATGGTCGGCGCAATCACCGTTGCGGGCAGAACAGCTAAGGAAAAGTCGGAAAAAATCGAGTATTATCAGATCGTGCAGTATTTCGATGAGGGTAAGATTGACAAATTCACCCTTAATCTGAGCAGCGGCACTCTTAAGTATACGCTTGTCGGTGAGGGTGAAAAGGAGAAGGAATACCGCGTTCCCAACGTCAATATTTTCGTCAACGATATCAATGAGCTTGTCCGTGAACACAACAAGACGGCAGCTGCAGAAAATAAGATTGAGTACGAATATATTTCAGGCTCAACGGGAGAATGGCTTCTGAACCTTATCCCGTCAGTTCTTACGATGGGTGTCCTTGTTCTCTTCTTCGTGTTTATGATGCGCAGAATGAATTCCGCCGGCTCGGATATGAACAGAACGCTTAATTTCGGTAAAATCAATGCCAAAAAGCCCAAGGATGAGCAGAACAAGACAACCTTCGATCAGGTTGCAGGCGCTGATGAGGAAAAGGAAGAACTCAGCGAAATGGTTGATTTCCTCAAGAGCCCCAACAAGTTCAACTCTCTCGGCGCAAGAATCCCCAAGGGTGTGCTTCTTGTGGGCCCTCCGGGTACAGGTAAAACTCTTCTTGCACGTGCGGTCGCAGGTGAGGCAGATGTTCCGTTTTTCTCAATTTCGGGCTCGGATTTCGTTGAAATGTATGTCGGTGTCGGTGCTTCGAGAGTCCGTGACCTTTTCGGTCAGGCCAAAAAGGAAGCTCCTTCCGTGATTTTTATTGACGAAATCGATGCTGTCGGACGTCACCGCGGTGCCGGTATGGGCGGCGGACACGACGAACGAGAGCAGACTCTTAACCAGCTTCTTGTCGAAATGGACGGCTTCGGCAAAAACGAGGGTGTTATCATCATTGCGGCAACTAACCGTCCTGATATTCTTGACCCCGCACTTCTCCGTCCTGGACGCTTCGACCGTCAGGTAACCGTCGGCTATCCCGATGCGAAGGGCAGAGAGGCTATTCTTAAGGTGCACGCTAAGGGCAAGCCTCTTGCACCCGATGTTGATCTTAAGGTTATTGCAAATTCAACGGTCGGCTTTGTCGGTGCTGACCTCGAAAACCTTCTTAACGAAGCCGCACTTCTTGCAGCACGCAGAAGCAAAAAGGCAATCACAATGGAAGAAATTGAGGAAGCAACGCGTAAGGTTGTAATCGGTACGGAAAAGAAATCCCACAAGATGAACGAAAAGGAAAAGCGTATGACAGCCTTCCACGAGGCAGGTCACGCTGTTGCGAGTTATTATCTCGAAACTCAGGATCCCGTTCACGAAATTTCTATCATTCCGCGCGGTATGGCAGGCGGCTACACGCTTTATGTACCCAAGGAGGATAAAACCTACCGTTATAAGTCAGAGATGCTCGATGAGCTTGTTTCACTCCTCGGCGGACGAATGGCTGAGCAGCTTGTCCGCGGTGATGTTTCAACGGGCGCATCCAACGATATCGAGCGTGCAACAGAGGTCGCACGTAAGATGGTTACAAAGTACGGTATGAGTGATGACCTCGGCCCCGTATGCTATGCAGAATCCAACGATCAGGTCTTCCTCGGCAAGGATTACGGTCATTCGAAGAATTATTCCGAGCTTACGGCAAGAGCTATTGATCAGGAAATCAAGAAGATTATTTCAAATGCCTACGAGCGTACAGAGCAGATTCTTACCGAGCACAGGGATAAGCTTGATGCACTTGCGGAGTATCTTGTAAAGCACGAGAAGATCGGCGGCGAAAAGTTCAATCAGCTTATGGAGGGAACTCTCGTTGAGGAGGAAGAAGCCCACGAGGTTATCGAATCCGTCGATGAGGTAAAAATCGTTCCTCCCGAAATCACAACTGAAATTATTGAAGAATAATAAAAAATCCACTCATTCACCGCGAATGAGTGGATTTGCTTTTTACTGATTTTCAGCCGACTGAGGGATAATTCCGGGGTAGAGCAGATCGTGAATGTACGATTTTGTCTCTGCCCAGTCGAGGATGAGAACCTCCTTGCCGTCGCGCATCGTCAGCGACGTTGCATTGTGCGGGATAATATCCTCTTTAATCTGCATTGAAAGGTATTTCGGAGCGTTGGTAACCTGACTTACAAGCTCCGTTTTTGAAAAGCTCGTTGTTACGAGCGGAAGAACATCGTCAAGGAGGTCGAAGAGAGTTGCTACCGAAGCGTTAGTGAGCTTCTTTGCGATGGCGTTGAGAACTGCTCTCTGTCTGCCTGTTCTCTTACGGTCAGAGTCAATCTTTCTCAGTCTTGCATAAGCCGCAGCGGATTCTCCGTCAAGGGTGTATGTGCCTGACTGATATTTACCGATGATGTAGCTTGCCTCCTGTGCGGTCATTTCAATTTCAACACCGCCGAGGATGTCGATAATCTGCTCGAAGCCCGAAAGGTCAACCGTAACGTATTTATCAATTCTTATTTTATAGTTCTGCTCAATCGTTTCAACAAGGGTTGTTGCACCGCCGTAAGCGTGAGCCGTGTTCAGTCGCTTGTTGCCGTGGCCGGGGATAGCTACATAAACGGCACGCGAAAGGGAAACCATATTGATAACGTTGTCGATAGTGTTGATTGAAAGAAGAATCATTGAGTCCGAACGGGGGAGATATGCACCCTCAAACATAACCTTTTCCTCATCACCGTAGTCAACACCGACGAGAAGCACGTTGTATATTCTGTCGTCGTACCAGAGAATGTTGTCGTCAAGGTTTGCATGGATGTCGGCATCGGCGTCAATCTGCTCGTCGAAAACAAGTGACTCCTCCTTGTCAAGCTCGGGATTGATTTCACCCTTTGAATCGCCGTAGTTCATTTTGCTCAGATAGCTGTTGACAAAAACAGCACCGCTTCCGACAAGAATAGCGAGAATAAGCACAATGGCTGTCAGTACCTTTACTGCGCCGTTACCCTTCTTTTTGTTTTTATTTTTACCTTCAACAATATCCTGCGAGGTTATTTTATAATCGTCATTTTCGGTGGTTATTGATTGATATTTATTGTTATCCATAGTTATTCCTCCTTGCAGTTATTATATAATAATTAAAAAAGAAAATCAATATATTGCACATTTTAAAGATTAAATGTATAATGAAGTATAATTTATAATAGGGTGAGTATTATGTCTGAGCTTAAAAATATGATAATTACGCTGTCGCAGGCGAACGGTACACCGGGTATCGAGGACGATATCACGGAAAAGCTCGTCGGCTTTCTTCCTGAGGGTATGACAGCGCAAAAGGATAAAAACAACAATCTTATCGCCTCGTTCAACGGCAAGGGAAAGACCTATCTTCTCGATGCCCATGCAGACAGAATCGGTCTTATCGTTACTGCTGTTACGGAAGGCGGATTCCTGCGTGTTGCGCGATGCGGAGGAATGGATGCGCGTGTTCTTGCGGCGCAGGATGTCACCGTCTGGGGTAAAGAACCTGTCTGCGGAGTTGTTATCTCAACTCCGCCGCATCTGCAGACTCCCGCGGATGAAGGTAAGGCGAAGGATTTTGACGATATCCTCGTCGATACGGGACTTTCAAAGGAAGAAGCAGAAAAGCTTATCAGCGCAGGTGACCGTATCACGGTAAAGAGTCCTGTATGTGAGCTTCTTAACGGCAGGATTTCCTGCCCCGCACTCGATGACAGAGCAGGCTGTGCGGTTATTATCCGTGCTGCTGAAATAATAATGCAGTCTGAGAATGCTCCGAATCTGAAGCTGCTTTTCTCCGCTCAGGAGGAAACGGGCGGAACGGGCGCGGTTACGGGCAGCTACGGAATTGATGCCGATGAATGTATCAGCGTCGACGTCAGCTTTGCGGATGCACCCGATATGCCGTCGAAGAAATGCGGCAAGCTTGATAAAGGGCCGATGATAGGCTTCTCTCCCGTGCTTTCTTATGAAATCAGCAGAAGGCTGGAGGCTGTTGCAAAGGAAAAGGAAATTCCGTATCAGCTTGAGCTTATGAGTGATTCAACAGGTACCAATGCCGACCATATCGCACTCTCGCGCGGCGGTATAAAAACAGGTCTTGTGTCCATTCCCTTAAGGAATATGCACACGGCTGTTGAGGTTATCAGCGTCAACGATGTCGAAAACTGCGCACAGCTTATTGCACAATATATTCTCGGAGGTGGTCTCGATGCTTGAAATGATTAAAGAGCTTTCATTACTTGACGGTGTTTCGGGCAGAGAGCACGCTGTCCGTAATTACATCATAAATGCCGTGAAGGACTATGCCGACAGCATCGAAACCGATCCGCTCGGCAATCTCATCGTTTTCAAAAAGGGTGCGCAAACACCGAAAAACAAGGTTATGCTCGATGCCCATATGGACGAGGTCGGTATGATGATAACGTATATCAACTCTGACGGAACGCTCGAGTTCAGCTGTGTCGGCGGTATCGATAAGCGCGTTATGCTCGGCAGACCCGTGACGGTCGGAGAGAATAAAATTGACGGTGTCATCGGTGTCAAGGCTGTTCATATGGTTTCCGCTGCCGAAAAGCTCGATATGCCCAAAACAATGTATATCGATATCGGTGCCGACACAAAGGAAGAAGCAGAAAAGGTTGTCGCACTCGGTGATTATGTCTGCTTTAAATCCGATTTTGTGGAATTCGGTGACGGTCTCATCAAGGGTAAGGCACTTGATGACAGAGCAGGCTGTGCGATTCTTATTGATATGATAAAATCCGATCTGCCGTACGATATGTATTTCAACTTCGCCGCGGGCGAGGAGGTCGGCTTCGGTATAGCAACAACCGCTTTTTACCGTGTTCAGCCCGATTATGCAATCGTGGTAGAAACAACAACGGCGGCTGACCTCGCCGATGTGCCCGAAAATAAAAGGGTATGTGCCCTCGGTGACGGCGGAGTAGTATCCTTTATGGACCGACGGACGATTTACCCGAAGGAGCTTTTTGATAAAGCCTTTGAGCTTGCAAAAAAGCACGGAATCAAGGCGCAGGTCAAGAGTCTGGTTGCGGGCGGAAATAATGCAGGTGTTATCCATAAGACTGCAGGCGGTGTGAAGACAATTACCGTTTCTCTGCCTTGCCGTTATCTGCATTCACCCTCGTGTGTCCTCAATAAGGATGATGTAACCGAAGGTGCAAGGCTCATAAGAGTGCTTGCCGAGGAGCTTGCAAATGGTTAAATGTGTTGAAAAAGGGGACAGTGCTTTTCTTTCGTTCTGCGACCGCGATGTTTTCGGCACGCGTATCAAGGCGTATTTTAACTGTTACTCAACGGATTACGATTTTGTAAAATTCTGGGTGCAGACCGATGATAACGGCAATGTGACCGCCGCAATCAGCCGCGTTGACGGCGATATGACTCTGACCGCAGAAAACGCGGATTACGAGGAGCTTCTGCAGTTCGTAAAAATTGTCGGATTTTCTACAATCCAATGCGAGCGTGCCGTTGCAAAACGCTTTACGGCTGACGAAACGCTCTGGGGCTATGTTGTCGAATTTAAAGAAAAAACACTTGTCAAAGAAATAAAGCTTAAAAAGAATTTTGAGCTTAAAGAAATATACAGTATAATCAAAGCCGAAAATCTCACGGGTGTCGGCGATTACCTTCCGTGGCTGTCAGACACGTCATTCCGTATCAACCGTGACACTGCAAAGCCTCTGCTCGGTACGGTTGACGGTAATAATGCAGGCTGTGCAATGGTGCTTTTCAGAACGGATAAGGCTTCGCTTCTGGGTGCAGTCGCGACTGTGCCCGAATACAGGGGCAGGGGAGTTGCACGCGCGCTCGTGACACGTCTCGCCAATGAGGAGCTTGAAAAAGGCAACCGTGCCGAGCTTCTTTGCAAATCCGACAGTATAGTGGATTTTTATAAGTCAATCGGCTTTACAGTTACAAACGAATGGAGTTTAATTACAGATGGAACAAAGCTTTTTTAAAATAGACGAAAAGGTGAAATCAGCGGCAAAGACTGCGCTCGAAAAAATCAGACCGCAGTTTGATATAACCGACGAAATTGCCGAATACAATCAGCAGAAGGTGCTTTCTGCTTTTATCAATAACCACGTCAGTGAAAGTATGTTTGCCGAGAGCACGGGCTACGGCTACGGCGACAGAGGTAGAGAGGTTATCGACCGTGTGTTTGCGGATATTGTCGGTGCGGAGGATGCACTTGTACGCCATAACTTTACCTGCGGAACTCATACTCTTGCAGTCGCACTTTACGGAATGCTCCGTCCGGGAGATATTATGCTTTGTGTTACGGGTACGCCGTATGATACAATCCATTCCGTCATCGGCATTGACGGCAAGGGCGACGGCTCACTTGCCGATTACGGCATTATATACAAGCAGGTTGATCTCAAGGACGGCAAGCCCGATCTTGAAGCAATTAAAGAAGCTGTTACAAAAGAAAAAATCAAGCTTGTTTACATACAGCGTTCAAGGGGATATTCCCTGCGCCCGAGCCTTTCGTGTGAGGAAATCGGCGAAATTGCAAGGGTTGTCAAGGCGAATTCCGACGCTGATATAATGGTTGATAACTGCTACGGCGAATTCACGCAGAAAATCGAGCCGACACAGGTCGGTGCAGATATCATCGCAGGCTCGCTTATCAAAAATGCGGGCGGCGGACTTGCAAGAACGGGCGGCTACGTAGCAGGACGTGCCGATCTTGTGGAGAAGATTTCATACCGTCTCACAACCCCGGGTCTCGGCAGAGAGGTCGGTGCAACTCTCGGAATGAGCCGTGAATTGTTTATGGGTATATTCTTTGCACCGCATACTGTTAGTGAAGCGATAAAGGCAGCATATTTCACCGCAGGACTCTTCGAGCAGTTCGGCTTTGAAACAACTCCGACTTCAACCGATCCGCGCTTTGATATCGTTCAGAGCGTGCTTCTCAGAAATGAGGAAAACCTCATCGCCTTCTGTCAGGGTATGCAGTCGGGAGCACCGATTGATGCATTTGTAACACCCGAGCCGTGGGATATGCCCGGCTACGATAACAAGGTGATTATGGCGGCAGGTGCATTCATCGGCGGTGCTTCAATCGAGCTTTCGGCGGATGCACCTCTGCGCGAGCCTTATGCGGCATGGATGCAGGGCGGACTCAACTTCCACAGCGCGAAAATGGGTATAATGCTCGCGGCACAGAAGATGGCAGAAAGAGGGCTGATTTAATTGGCATATAACGGAATTTCTCCTGATATACTCTTCCTCGCGGCGCAGAACAGATTTGAAAACAGCCGTATGTTTTACGAGGAGCATAAAAAAGAATTAAAAGAGGGCTTCACGGTACCGATGCGTCAGATTGCGGCGGAAATCGCACCGATTATCTATGAAATCGATGATAAGGTTATGACTGACCCCGTAAAAATGGTGTCTCGCTTTTTCCGTGATACAAGATACTCAAAGGATAAGCACCTCTACCGTGACAATCTCTGGGCAATGTTTATGCGCAATAAGCACGAGTGGCAGCAGTATCCGTGTATGTGGTTTGAGGTTACTCAGAATTACTGGTCATACGGTGTCGGAATGTTCTGGGTGGATGCGACCTACCTCGAGCTTTACCGAAAGGCGCTTATCGAAAGACCGCAGGAGTTTCTGAAGGCGGTTGAGGATGTTGAAAGAACGGGTGCAATGTATTCACCCGAGTTTTATAAAAAGCCTAAGCCGGGCGACCCGATTCCCGAAATTGAGCCGTATTATCATATAAAATATATGTCTTTTATGGCACAGCGCACCGACTTCGAAACTCTTCAGAGTGAAAATCTTATAGACGAGCTTAAAGAAATATATAAAAGCTTTTCGGGAATGTACAAATTTCTTAAATCAGTATCAGACGAAAGGACGATGTTATGAGCTTAATGGGATTTAAAAGCGGAACGGATATCCGAGGCTACGGTGCCGAAGAATATTCGTCAGAAAAGCTGTATCTCAGCAACGAGGTTGTTGCAAGGATTTCTTATGCATTTGCTGACTGGCTTTGCAAGCGCACGGGTAAGACCTGTGCAGACCTTACCGTTTCCGTCGGCAGAGATTCCCGTGTTTCGGGACCGAGAATCGCGGGCAAGGTTGCAGAAACTCTCTCTGCGCTCGGCGTGACTGTTAAGAATTGCTCTCTCGCATCAACACCCGCTATGTTTATGTCAACGCTTGACCTTGAATGTGACGGTACGGTGCAGATAACTGCCAGCCACCACCCATGGGAAAGAAACGGACTTAAGTTCTTCACACCCGACGGCGGACTTGAGGGCAGTGATATTGCAGAGCTTCTTACAAATGCAGAGAGCATCGATGCTTCGGACATCAAGGCAAATGCAGAAAAAATCACCGAAGTTGACTATATGTCTGATTATGCCGTAAGACTGCGTGATATGATTAAAAAGGGCGTCAATGCCGAAAATTACGATAAGCCGCTCGAAGGCTTTAAGATCATCGTCGATGCAGGTAACGGTGTCGGCGGCTTCTATGCCGAAAATGTCCTTCTTCCGCTCGGTGCGGATATCACAGGCAGTCAGTTCCTCGAGCCCGACGGAATGTTCCCGAACCATATTCCGAATCCCGAGAATCCTGCGGCAATGGAATCAATCTGTTCAGCTGTCATCAACAGTAAGGCAGACCTCGGTATTATCTTTGATACCGACGTTGACCGCGCAGGCTGTGTTGACAGAAGCGGCGAGGAGATTAACCGCAACCGCCTCGTTGCCCTCGCTTCATATATCGCTATGGAGGGCCACGATGGTGGTGTAATCGTTACGGATTCAGTTACCTCCGACGGACTTAAGGAATATATTGAATCAATCGGCGGAGAGCATTACCGCTTCAAGAGGGGATACCGCAACGTTATCAACAAGCAGATTGAGCTTAACAACGAAGGTAAGTTCTGTCCGCTCGCAATTGAAACCTCGGGACACGCGGCATTCAAGGAGAACTATTATCTTGACGATGGCGCGTACCTTATGACAAAAATCGTTATTCTTCTCGCGAAAGATAAGACAGGCAATGCAATTCAGAATATTCTTGCACCGCTTGCCGAGCCTGCCGAGGCTAAGGAGCTCCGCTTTGCAATAGGTTGTGAGAATTTCAAGGCTTACGGTGAGGATATCATCGCGAAGCTTGAAAAGCATTACGAAAACAGGCAGGGCTGGAAAATCGCAGACGATAACCGCGAGGGAATGCGTATTTCCGCGGATAAGGAAAACGGCGACGGCTGGCTTCTTCTGCGCCTGAGCGTCCACGACCCGATTATGCCCCTCAATATCGAAAGCAACACCGCCGGCGGTGTTATGCAGATTGCAAAGGATTTCTATGAGTTTATAAAATCCTTCGACCTTCTTGATATAACACCGATTGAAAAATTCATAGGAGAATAACCATGAAATCCTTTTTCTCAATTTTCCTTGCAACACTCGTTGCAATCTTCAATTTTTTCACAACGGAAGGTTCGTTAAAACAGCTTATCAATAAAGGCGACATAACAGGATATTCTGAAACTGTAATTGCAGATAAAGAAATGCCCGTATTCTCAACTGATGAAAACGGTGACTTCAGTATTCTGCAATTTACAGACACTCATTTCACAACAGGACTTTCCTACGGAGATATTTCTCTGTTCAGAACAATGGAAAATCAGATAAAAGAATATAAACCCGATTTGGTTGTTGTTCTCGGTGATATGCTGGATGACGGTGAAGCGGGTGCATTCAACAAGGAGTATGTACTTGATAAGGTCGGCAATCTCTTTGATTCGCTTGAGCAGTACTGGGCGTATATTCCGGGCAACAACGACGGTATGGCACACGGACCGTCAGCTGATGTGACCGCTTATCTGTCACAGTTTGATTATTGCCTTTGCGCTGATGTGAAGGATGTTTCGGGCGGTGCACAGTATTCAATAGATATTGAAAATAACGGTACAGTTGTCCACTCACTTGTTTTCCTTGATACAATGGATTATGACAACGGGGACGATGAACACATCTACGGCTATGTTCACGCTGATCAGGTTGAGTGGTGTAAAAACGAGATTAACTCAAAGCTTGATAAATACGGCGATATTTCAATGAGCATCTTTATCCACGAAAATACACCTGCCTTTGCCGAAGCAGGCTTGTACGGCGAGGCATACAAGGAAGGCTATTCTGCTCTTGACGAGATGGATGAGAAATACAACATCCCAAAGAATAAGCCTCTTGACGATGTGTTTACTGCCGCAGGCTGTGTCGGACTTGTTTCTATGGGACACGCACACCCGAGCGAGAATAAGTGCAGCTTCTATAACGGTACATTTTACCATGTAGCCGCACAGACAAAGGTAATGGGCTCGTTGCTCACAATCCACACTGCCGCAGACACCGCAAGAGCGATGTACGACTTCGAATCAATCGAAAAATAATATCAAATCTTCAAAGCACCCTCACGGGTGCTTTTTCGCGTATAATGATAAGCAAATTTTAATTTGTCGGGATGTTTCAAATTAGAAGTGATTTGGATTAAAGAGGAAGCGCCCCTTGTCAGGGGAGCTGGCTTGCCGAAGGCAAGACTGAGGGGTAGTAAAGGCTTGCAAATATCTCTCCCTCCGTCAAAACCTGCGGTTTTGCCACCTCCCTCGTCAGAGGGAGGCATCTGTTACTGCAAGTTTTTATTATATTAAACATCTCGATAAACTTCCAATTTATCGAACAAACCGAAAAGCAGAAACAAGCGTTAATTTCCCTGATATTGCCAACACTAAAAGGGTACATATTTATTCCTGAAAAAATTTTCCAAAAAATTTCAAATTACTTCTTGACATCTTTTTTAACTTGTACTATAATGTTACAACTATTATAATGGTTTAAAATGTCCTCGCGTATTTTGGGGTAGGGGCAACTATGCCGAAAAAACGAGCATTTTCAACCCAAAAAGCATTTGTTTTTTCCAACAAACACGGACGAAAATAAAAAGAACGGAGTGATTAGTCAATGGTGAATGTTTCTCCCGTTGCAAGGGGTAGCAAGACCAGAATGAGTTTCGGAAAGATCAAAGAGGTTATGAATATGCCTAACCTCATTGAAATCCAGAAGGACTCGTATCAGTGGTTCTTGGATGTCGGCCTTAAAGAGGTTTTCAGAGACATTGCAGACATTACCGATTACACAGGTAACTGGGTGCTTAAGTTTGTTGATTACCGTATGGATGACAAGCCCAAGTATTCAATCAGAGAGTGCAAGGAACGTGACACTTCCTATTCCGCACCCATGCGTGTCAGAACACAGCTTCTCAACAAGGAGACAGGTGTTGTAAAAGAAAGCGAAGTTTATATGGGTGATTTCCCGATAATGACTGAAAGCGGTACTTTCATCATTAACGGTGCTGAGCGTGCAATTGTTTCACAGCTTGTCCGTTCACCGGGCGTATACTATGATATGTCCCACGATAAGACAGGTAAAGAGCTTTACACAAACACAGTTATTCCTAACCGTGGTGCATGGCTTGAGTACGAAACAGACGTTAACGATATTTTCTACGTCCGTATTGATAAAAACAGAAAAATATATATCACAACCTTTATCAGAGCCTTGGGCCTGAGCTCAAACACTGAGATCCGTGAGTTCTTCGGCTACGATCCGAGAATCGAGGCAACACTCGAGAAGGACGAAACACAGAACACCGAAGAAGCACTTATGGAAGTTTTCAAGAAGCTTCGTCCGGGCGAGCCTGCTACTCTCGAAACAGCACAGACTCACCTTGACAACCTCTTCTTTGATCCCTACCGTTACGATATTTCAAGAGTCGGCAGATATAAGTATAACAAGAAGCTTTCTCTCTTCGACCGTATCGTAGGTACAACACTTTCACAGCCCGTTGTTGCTCCTCTCACCGGTGAGATTCTTGCTGAGGAGGGCGAGGTTGTTTCTAAGGATAAGGCAATCATCATCGAGCAGGCAGGTGTAAACACCGTTTACGTCAAGGTTGCTGATGATAAGGAAATCAAGGTTATCTCCAACGGTATGGTTGACATCCAGCCGTACGTTCCTCAGTTCACAGAGGAGCAGCTTGATTCAATCGCTATCAACGAGCAGGTTTCATTTGCAGTTCTTTCTGAAATTCTTGAAGCCTACGACGGCGACGATGAAGCTCTCTTTGCAACTCTTAAGGAGCGCTGCAACGACCTTATTCCTAACCATATCACAATTGATGATATCTTCTCATCAATCAACTACGTTAACTCAATCGCTTTCGGCGTCGGCAGAACGGACGATATCGACCACCTCGGTAACCGTCGTATCCGCTGTGTCGGTGAGCTTCTCCAGAATCAGTTCCGTATCGGTCTTGCACGTATGGAGAGAGTTGTCCGTGAGCGTATGACTCTTCAGGCACAGGAGGAAGAGGATAAGATCACTCCGCAGTCTCTTATCAATATCCGCCCCGTGCTTATGGCAATCAAGGAGTTCTTCGGTTCTTCTCCGTTGTCACAGTTTATGGATCAGACCAACCCGCTTGCAGAGCTTACTCACAAGCGCCGTCTTTCAGCACTCGGCCCCGGCGGTCTTTCACGTGACCGTGCAGGCTTCGAGGTTCGTGACGTTCACTACAGCCATTACGGCCGTATGTGCCCGATCGAGACTCCTGAAGGTCCGAACATCGGTCTTATCTCTTACCTTGCAACATTTGCAAAAATCAACAAGTACGGCTTCATCGAAGCTCCCTACCGCCGCGTTGTGGACGGTAAGGTTCTTGACGAGGTTGTTTATATGACAGCAGACGAGGAAGACGAGTTCATCGTTGCTCAGGCTAACGAGCCCCTCAATGAGGACGGCAGCTTCGCAAGAAGAAAGGTCATGGCACGTTACCGCGACGAGTTCCACGAGATTGACAACTCAAAGGTCAGCTTTATGGACGTTTCACCGAAGATGCTCGTTTCTGTTGCTACAGCTATGATTCCCTTCCTTGAGAACGACGACGCTAACCGTGCACTCATGGGTTCAAACATGCAGCGTCAGGCAGTGCCTCTTCTCAGAACAGACTCTCCGATCGTCGGTACAGGTATGGAATACAAGGCAGCAGTTGACTCAGGTACTGTTGTTCTTTGCCGTCACGAGGGTACAGTTATCCATGTCAATGCAGATTATGTTGAAATCCGTAATGACAAGGACGGCCAGATCGAGAGATATAATCTCACAAAGTTCATGCGCTCCAACCAGGGTACATGTATCAACCAGAAGCCCATCGTAAGCATTGGTCAGCACGTGGCTGAAGGCGATGTTATCGCAGACGGCCCGGCAACAGATCATGGTGAAATTTCACTCGGTAAGAACGCTCTTATCGGCTTTATGACATGGGAAGGCTACAACTACGAGGACGCCGTTCTTATTAACGAAAAGCTCGTAAGAGACGACGTTTACACCTCAATCCACATTGAAGAATACGAAACAGAGTCCAGAGATACAAAGCTCGGACCTGAAGAGATTACAAGAGACATCCCCAACGTCGGTGATGACGCACTTAAGGACCTTGACGAAAGAGGCATCATCCGTATCGGTGCAGAGGTTCATTCAGGCGACATCCTCGTTGGTAAGGTTACACCGAAGGGTGAAACCGAGCTTACTCCCGAAGAGAGACTTCTCCGTGCTATCTTCGGCGAAAAGGCAAAGGAGGTCCGTGACACTTCACTCCGCGTACCGCACGGTGAGTACGGTATCGTTGTTAACGTTGAAGTGTTCACAAGAGAAAACTCTGACGAGCTCAGCCCCGGCGTAAACAAGGTTGTACGCTGCTACATCGCACAGAAGCGTAAGCTCTCCGTCGGTGATAAGATGGCCGGCCGTCACGGTAATAAGGGTGTTGTTTCGCGCATCCTTCCGCAGGAGGATATGCCGTTCCTTGAGGATGGTACTCCGCTTGACATCGTTCTTAACCCCCTCGGCGTTCCTTCCCGAATGAACATCGGTCAGGTACTTGAGGTTAACCTCGGCTTCGCAGCACGTCATCTCGGCTGGAAGGTTATGACACCGGTCTTCGACGGTGCTCACGAGGAAGATATCAGAGCAGCTCTCAGCGAAGCAGGTCTTCGTGAGGACGGTAAGTCAATCCTTATTGACGGCCGTACCGGACGCCGCTTCGATAATCCTGTTACAGTAGGTATTATGTATTACCTTAAGCTGTTGCACCTTGTTGACGATAAGATTCACGCTCGTTCAACAGGTCCGTACTCACTCGTTACACAGCAGCCCTTGGGCGGTAAGGCTCAGTTCGGCGGCCAGCGTTTCGGTGAAATGGAAGTCTGGGCACTTGAGGCTTACGGTGCAGCATATACTCTTCAGGAAATTCTTACAGTCAAGTCTGACGACGTTGTCGGTCGTGTTAAGACTTACGAGGCTATTGTTAAGGGCAACAATGTTCCCCAGTCGGGTATTCCCGAGTCCTTCAAGGTTCTTGTCAAGGAGCTTCAGTCACTCGGTCTTGATGTTCGTGTATACGATAAGGACCAGCAGGAGATTGACCTCAAGCAGAACTTCGACGACGATATGGGCTTTGCACCTTCTGATGATAAGGCATTCACACACGTGAACGATGCTGACGGCGCAGAAGGCTACGAGCTTGAGGACGAAGAGGGTAATCCCATCACAAGCGAGATGGAAGAGGATGAATTTGCCGATATGTTTGCAGAGAGCTATGAAGCAGACGATTTCGGTATGGATTCTTCTGACGAATACGATTACGAATAATCCTACGCTTGTACTACAGAAATTCATATAGATTAGAAAAGGGGCAGTCATTTTGGAAAACAATACCTTTGAATCAATAAAAATCGGACTCGCTTCACCTGAACAGATTAAGGAATGGTCTTACGGTGAGGTTACAAAGCCCGAAACTATAAACTACCGTACACTCAAGCCCGAAAAAGACGGTCTTTTCTGCGAAAGAATCTTCGGACCCACAAAGGACTGGGAGTGTCACTGCGGTAAGTACAAGAGAGTACGCCATAAGGGTATCATCTGTGACCGATGCGGTGTTGAAGTTACAAAGGCAAAGGTACGCCGTGAGCGTATGGGCCACATTGAGCTCGCAGCTCCCGTTTCACACATCTGGTACTTTAAGGGTATCCCGTCAAGAATCGGTCTTGTTCTTGACGTAACACCGAGAAATCTTGAAAAGGTTCTCTACTTCTCATCATATATCGTTACCGATCCCGGTGACACACCGCTT
>JAFNVC010000014.1 GCA_017379935.1 Clostridia bacterium | reverse complement strand
TTCGCAATGTGAAATGCCTGCGGGCGTGAGTGGATTTATTTCATTTCACTTGATGCGTAGCATCAAATTTCACAATTCACGAAGTGAATTATTTCACATTTGCCGCAAGGCAAATATTTCACTGAGTTCAAATCGTTAAAACACAGATAATCGTTAAACTATTGAATAACAGCTATTTTTATGGTAAAATGATTTAAAACAATGTGCAATAGGAGGTGCTTCTATGGAATACGTTGTGTTTATCGCTTTATTCATTCTCACTATGTCTTTGGCTTTGTATTTGATTTTTAAGCCGGTAATTGCAGATAAGAAAGTTCGAAATAATGTAACCAATTCCGATCCACTAACACAACACTATTGCTTTGTTTTAAATTGTGAGCAGAACGAAGCACTCGACAAATTGTCTATCCGTAATGTCAACGATACCCTCGAGTATACATTTGATAGAAATAGATCAATTATAGTTTTTTCACACTTAGGTGCATCAATAGAACATCAGTTGTCTTTTTATGTTGCCGAAAACAAGACTTATTTGAAGGTAAGCAGAGTAAAGATTATGCACAGCAGAAGCAATATTCCTTTGATGATTAACCGTTTCTTTATTGAGAAAATCGGTGCAATTCCTGTAGATTACTCATATTTTGTATCTTCTGCTTGCACCCACCTGAATTAAAAATACACCCCCTAAAATAACTTTGCACCCCCTAAACCTAAAAGGGGGTGCATTTGTATTAAAATTAGGGTCATTTGCCAGACAACAAAACCGCAACCTTTTGTAAAGGCTGCGGTTTTACTTTTATATTTAATTCATCACTTCACCGAAAACATAATAATAAACGCTTTTTCGCCTTCGGGGAGGGTGAGCTTTATTCCGTCTGACATAAGCTCGTTGCCTGTCATTTCAAAAACCTCTTCGGGCTTGTCATAATCATAAACGCTGTAAACGGTATCCGCTTTAAGTCCGTTGAGCCTGACTGTATATTCACTGTCGCTGACATCTGCCCGTTTGTAAACGAGCGCCATTCCGTTCTCGGCGGAATAATCGGAATACTGCATTGCGAGCATTCTGTCGGAATAATAACTGCCTGAAGAAAGCGGATAATAATATCCGTTCATCATCGCACGCTGGGCTGTGTATTCGCCGTAATGCTCACCGTGGATTGTTCCGAAGGTTTCAAGGCTCATCGGCATAATACTGCTTCGTGCGGCGTACTCACTTTCGCTGTAAGCAACGGTACCCGAAAGCGGAAGCCAGAAGGAAAGACCGAAGGTCTGGGACTGTGTTGCTTCAAGAATATTCTCGTGAGGGTTGCAGTTGTAGTCGCTTCTCCATACAGGTACACTGCGGCGCACCATTTCAAGGTCAAGCCTTCTTCCGCCCGAAGCGCAGTTATCAATAATCAGACCGTCAACATTTTCGCACAGGCCGTCAAGGTATCTGTAAAGATTTGTGACATAGTGGTTTTCCGTGATTCCCTTTCGATTGCCGTAGAAATCCTTGTCCGCGTTTTCCCAATAAATATCGGGTGAAAAGTTGAAATCCTGTCTGTAAACCGAAATTTTGTTATCCCTGAGAAATGTCGAAATATACTCAATAAGATAGTCTGTTGCATCATCGTTCGCGAGGTTCCACATAATGTTGTCCTCGTCCTCAACCTCGATGAGCCACTTGTCTTCTTCTGCGCCCTTGATATGGAAAAGGGAATCCTTACATACGCGCTCAGGCTCGAACCAGAGAACAAGACCGCAGCCCTTGCTTGCGGCAAAGTCAGAAACCTCACCTATTCCGTTCGGGAAACGGTCGGGATTTGCTACCCACGAGCCGACGGAATCGTGCCAGCCCTCGTTATATTTGTACCAGCCTGCATCCATCCAGAAGCAGTCGATTTTGCCATACACTTCCTCACCGTAGCCGTCCGCCGCGGCAAATAATTCCTCCGCGGTCTGAGTGTGCATCGGGCCTGAAAATTCGAGCATAGTCATTGTATCGGGGATATTTTCGGGATAGACACAGCTGCTGATCCAGCTTCTGAAGGCGTTGAAGCCCTTGAGCGGATTCCCGCCCTCATAAAAGCTCAGTGAAACAAGAGGCGAACGCACCTCTTCACCCGGAAGAAGATAAGCCTTGAACTTTTCCTGCTTAACTTTTACCGAAATCTCACCGACGGTTTTACTTATGTCCGCTTTCCAAAGACCTGTCCAGCCGATACCGAGAACAAGACCTGAATTCTTACCGCTTATGTTGAAATAGGGGAGATATGTGTCCGTCGATCTTCCGTCCTCACTTGTGAAAACAGCAGGGAAGAGTGAAAGACTTTTACGCATCAGAGCAAAGTCGTAGGGCTCGTTGTGACTGCCCTTTGAATAGTAAAGCGCTGCATTCTTTATCTCAAAATCGGTATCAGCGGCATAAAAATCGCTGATTACGGGAGAGTTTTCTGCACCTGTATTTGTGATATATACCGTCCATTCGCAGGTAGCGTTTTCCTCATAAATCGTAGCCTCAATCGTTGCTTCAATGTCACTTTTCTTGTGACTGAGTGTTATGTATGTCGTTTTGCCGCCGTTGTAAACTGCACCGACTGCACTCTCTTTGCCGACGGTAATATCCCAGTCGGCTGTATTGCTTCCGAGTGATCTTCCGCCGACCTTGAAATCATACGGCAGCTTATCGCTGTTACCGACAAGGCACAGATTTTCATTGAACCAATCGCGGCACTTCAGCTTTTCATTTTCGCTGATTTTTGTCTCTTCGGCAGAAATGCTGTCAAAGGTAATGATGCTGTTGTATTTGTTTTCGGGCAGTCTTTCAATCTCTGTGAAGAACGCACCGAAAAATGTTGAAATAGTCAGAAATACCGATGTAATGAGTTTTAACATAGCTATGCCCTTTCGATTATTTTTAATTATTATAAACTATCCGGAATTTTGTGTCAATCAAAGGGAATTTCTTTGCTTATTTTTCCTTTTCGTTATTGAACTTTGCTTTTTATTGTGCTACAATTCCTCTTTGAAAGGCGGTGGCTATTTATGGCACAGTTAAAAATGTATTGGTTGGCAGGTACACCTATTGAAGAATACACCCTGCCCGAAGGATATACAGTTTCCCGTTATAACGGAACAGCTGAAGACAGAAAAGCTTGGGTTGACTGCTGTAAAAACGGTCTTGTCGGTGATGAGCCGTTCGAGGAGATTTTTGCAGACAGAATCCTTGATCACGATTTTACAAACCCTGATACAGATACATACTTCATCGATTTTGAGGGTGAGCATGTCGGAACAATCACGGCAGTACATCACACAGATGTCAACTGCGGTGAGGTGCATATGGTAGGTCTTAAGACTGAATTCAGAGGCAAGGGTCTCGGCAAGCACCTTAACAGCATCGCGCTCAAGGACCTTGAGGCACGCGGAGTTGATTATATCTACCTTACCACAGATGAGTGGCGTAAGGGTGCAGTCAAGAGCTATCTTTCATCAGGCTTCAAGCCCGTTGAATACGATGAGGGTATGCAGAAGCGCTGGGAAGCAATTCTTACAGAATACGATATCGACAGCATCGATATGGTCAACGAGGATTGCTCATTCTATAAGACAATTTATAAGGCTCCGAAAATTAAAATCGGTGTTGTCGGCGCAGGCCGCGGTAAGACAATGATCAACTACTGCGTCAATTCAAAGAACGCAGAGCTTGTTGCAGTCTGTGATAATCACAAGCCGACACTTGATTTTGCAAAGGAAAGCTACGGCAACGATACAATCGTTTTCTATGATGACCTTGAGGATTTCCTCAAGCACGATATGGATGCAGTTGTACTTGCAAACTTTGCGACAGAGCATACACCGCTTGCAATCCGTTGTATGGAAAGCGGTCTTGATGTTATCAGTGAGGTTCTTCCCGTTCAGACAATGAAAGAGGCTGTTGAGCTTATCGAAACTGTTGAAAGAACAGGCAGAGTCTATGCTTATGCAGAAAACTACTGCTATATGGGTGCTCCCAAGAAGATGCGCGAGCTTTACAGAGCAGGCGTACTTGGCGAGTTTGAATACGGTGAAGGCGAGTATATGCACAACTGTGAGTCAATCTGGCACGATATCACACGCGGTCTTCCCGAGCATTGGCGTAACAATATGCACGCTTGCTATTACTGCACACATTCAATCGGTCCGCTTATCCACATCACGGGTATGCGTCCCGTTAAGGTTTCCGGCTTTGAGGTTGCTCTCAATGCAAGAATGGAGCGTATGGGCGCTAAGGCAGGTCCGATCGGTATGGAGGTCATCACGCTTGAAAACGGCGCGGTTCTCAAGTCAATCCACGGTGTCGGCTGTTCAAAGGATTCGATCTGGTATTCAATCTACGGCTCAAAGGGACGTATGGAAAGCTTCCGTGAGGATCACGACCGTCAGGGTATGAATAAGCTTTATGTCAACGTTGATGCTAACGAGGGCGACAACGATTCACACGCTGTTGATACAAGCACAGAGGATCGTCTTTCCAAGCTTGCAGAGGAAGCAGGTCACGGCGGCTCAGACTTCTACACAATGTATAACTTTGTTGAAAAGCTTCGCGGCAGAGATGATATGGACGTTATCGATGTTTACGAGGCAATGGATATGTTTCTTCCGGGTATGTTCGCATACTATTCGGTTCTTGAGGGCGGTAAGCCGATGGATATTCCGAATCTCCGCGACCCCGAGGAGCGTGCAAAGTGGAAGAACGATACACGCTGCACAGATCCGAATGTTGCAGGCGATATGCTTATCCCGAGCTATTCGAAGGGCAACCCCGACTTCCCCGATGCTACATACGAGCGCATCCGCAAGATGTACGAGGAAAAGCACAATAAAAAAGACTGATAAAAAAGCCTACGAAGTGTTTAGCTTCGTAGGCTTTACTTATACTATTGTACCGCCGCCGACAACGATGTCACCGTCGTAGAACACGACTGCCTGACCGGGTGCGATTGCACGCTGAGGCTCGTCGAAAACCACGCTGACGTTACCGTTTTCGAGCGGAGTAATTGTTGCATCGGTTTCCCTCTGCTTATATCTTACCTTCGCCTTAACGCGCATCGGTTCTGTCAGCTTTTCAACAGAGATAAGATTCACATCCGTTGCGGTAAGCTCTGAAGAGAAAAGGTCGTCGTTTGAGCCGAGAACAACCTCGTTTGTCTCAAGGTTTTTGCTGACAACATAGTACGGCGCCTTTGCCGCAATGCCGAGTCCCTTACGCTGACCGATTGTATAGTTGATGATGCCCTTGTGCTGTGCAATGAAGTTGCCGTCAAGGTCAACAAAATTGCCGTTATCAAAGGTAAGACCGCACCATTCCTCGATAAAACGCGCATAGTCTCCGTCGGGCACAAAGCAGATGTCCTGACTGTCGCGCTTGTCCGCATTGATGAAGTCCTGCTCTTCGGCAATTTTTCTTGCCTCAGCCTTGCTCATTGAACCGAGAGGAAAGAGAATGTGCTTCAACTGCTCCTGCGTGAGCGAGTAGAGGACATAGCTCTGGTCCTTGCTGTCATCAACGGCCTTTTTCAGCAGATAGCGACCGCTGTTTTCGTCATATTCCGTAATCGCGTAGTGACCTGTCACGACATAGTCGAAGCCGAGCTCCTTTGCTTTTTTCATCAGTCGGTCGAACTTTATATATCGGTTGCAATCGATGCAGGGATTGGGTGTTCTGCCGTTACGGTAAGCATCTACAAAACGTTCGATAACATTGCTTTTGAAATTATCGGTGTAATTGTAAACGTGGTAGGGGATGCCGAGATGCTCTGCAACGCTGCGCGCATCCTCAATGTCCTTTGTGGTACAGCAGGAATTCTCTGCCGTAACCCCCGTATCTTCATCGTGGTGAAGATTCATTGTAACGCCGACCGCATCATAGCCCTGACGGGTTATTAAATAAGCGGCGACGGAGCTGTCCACTCCGCCGCTCATGGCGATCATAGCCTTTTTCATATTTCAGCCCTCGATGCCGCAGGAATCACAGCCGTCGCAGTGTCCGCCGCAGGAGCCGTTACCGAAGATTGCGGGATCAAGCTCGATGCCGTTCTTTGTATAATAGTCAGCAAGTGCTGCCTTGACAGCCTGCTCTGCGAGAACAGAGCAATGGATCTTTGCCGGGGGAAGTCCGTCGAGAGCCTCGACAACAGCCTTGTTGCTGAGCTTGAGAGCATCCTCAACCTTCTGACCCTTAATCATCTCTGTTGCCATTGAGCTTGTTGCGATAGCTGATGCACAGCCGAATGTGTTGAACTTAACATCAGCAATAACGCCGTCCTCAATCTTGAGGTAAATTTTCATAATATCGCCGCACTTTGCATTACCGACCTCGCCTACGCCGTCAGCGTTTTCCATTTTGCCGAGGTTTCTCGGGTTTTCAAAGTGGTCCATAACCTTTGCACTGTATGCCATTTCAGTTGTCTCCTTTCATAATCTTTTCCCACACGGGAGACATATCGCGAAGTCTCTCCACAACAAGGGGAAGCTGTTCGATTATATAATCAATTTCATCATTTGTGTTATACTCGCTCAGGGAAAGTCTGAGTGAGCCGTGAGCAATTTCGTGCGGAAGACCGAGTGCGAGAAGCACGTGGCTCGGGTCGAGTGAGCCTGAGGTGCAGGCTGAGCCCGAAGAACCGCAGATTCCCTTAAGGTCAAGGTACAGAAGGAGCGATTCGCCCTCGATACCCTCAAAGCAGAAGCTTACGTTACCGGGGAGACGGGGAGAGCGGCCGCCGTTGACTCTTGTACGGGGAATAACCTTGATAATTTCGTCGATAAGTCTGTCGCGCATTGCACTGACGTATTCAATATTCTTGTCCATCTCAGCACAGCTTTTCTTGAGCGCCGCCGCAGTTGCAGCGATTGCGGGAGTGTTGGTTGTACCGGGACGCTTGTTTCTTTCCTGTGCGCCGCCCTGCATAAAGCCGATGAGAGGAATACCCTTACGGCAGTAGAGAGCGCCGATGCCCTTTGGTCCGTGGAACTTGTGAGCGGAGAAGGAAAGCATATCGATTTTCTGTGCCTTGACGTCAATCGGAAGATGACCGACAGCCTGAACTGCGTCTGTATGGAAATAAATGCCCTTTTCCTTACAGATTTTTCCGATCTCCTCAATCGGCTGAACTGTGCCGATTTCGTTATTGGCGTACATAATCGTAACAAGGCATGTTTCATCCTTGATTGCTTTTTCAAGCTCTTCAACGCGGACATATCCGTCCTCGTGAACATCGAGGTATGTTACCTCAAAGCCCTCCTTTTCGAGCTTCATAAGGGTATGAAGCACCGCGTGATGCTCGAAGGTGGTGGAAATAATATGTTTTTTGCCCTTTTTTGCGCCGAGACGGGCAGCATTTGTGATTGCCCAGTTGTCGGATTCCGTACCGCCTGAGGTGAAATAAATTTCGCCTGCATCAGCGCCGATGCATTTTGCGATATCCTCACGAGCCTGAGCAACAACCTCAGCAGCAGCCTGTCCTGAATGGTGCATGCTTGAAGCGTTACCGTAGTTGTCGCGAAGACAGCTGACCATAACCTCAAGAGCCTCGTCGCACAGAGCAGTTGTTGCAGCATTGTCTGCATAAACTGTTTTCATTAAAATCGCCTGACTTTCTTTTGTTTTCTTTGGATTTAAACAAAGTTGAAAGCTATGATTAATCCTATTTATGGTTTTTATCCATTCTAAAAAATTATACTATACCGTTCGCAGTTTTTCAACTTGTTTTTGATAGAATAAAGCACGCGAAAACAGAAAAAAACTGTGTATAATGTAATATATACAAAAACTATGCAGATAAAAAGTAAAACTTTGTCGACACAAAAGTCGGGTTTTGTGTTATAATATCCGTCGGTTATTCAAAAGTAAGGAGCAGTCTATGGAACAGAACAAAATGGGCGTTATGCCCATAAACAAGCTTATTATAAATATGTCCCTGCCGATGATGATTTCTATGCTCGTGCAGGCCTTGTATAACATCGTTGACTCGGTTTTCGTCGGAATGGTCAACGAGCAGTCGCTGACGGCAGTTTCGCTTTCCTTCCCTGCACAGAATCTTATGATTGCAGTTGCAACGGGAACAGGTGTCGGCGTCAATGCGCTGATTTCGCGCTCGCTCGGTGAACGCAACTTTGCAAAGGCGAATAAAATTGCGGAAAACGGTATTTTTCTTGCTCTGTGCAGTGCGGTTGTATTTTTCTTTCTGGGTGTTTTCGGTGCGGAAGCCTTTATGCGCTCGCAGACGGATGTTGAATACATAATCGAGCAGGGTACGTCATATCTGCAGATTTGCTGCGGTGCATCCTTCGGTATTTTTCTTGAGATTATCTTTGAGAGACTTCTGCAGGCTACGGGAAGAACGACTCTTACGATGTGCACTCAGGGTGTGGGTGCGATATGCAACATCATCCTTGACCCGATTTTTATTTTCGTGTTTAAAATGGGCGTAACGGGTGCGGCTGTTGCGACGGTAACGGGTCAGATTATCGCCTTCATTATCGCTGCCGTGCTTAACGCTAAGAAAAATCCCGAGATATCGCTCAATCTTAAAAAATTCCGCCCTGATTTAAAGGCGATCGGTCAGATTTACCGCATCGGTGTTCCGTCAATTATTATGGTCGCAATCGGCTCGGTAATGACCTTCTGTATGAATAAAATCCTTATTCTGTACACACCCGGCAAGGAGACCGCCGCAACTGTTTTCGGCGCATTCTTCAAGCTCAACAGCTTCATCTGTATGCCGATTTTCGGACTTAACAACGGTATTATTCCCATCGTAGCCTACAACTACGGTGCCCAGCAGAAGGGCAGACTGATAAAAACAGTCAAGCTTGCCGTGGTTTATGCAGAGCTTTTCAGCCTTCTCGGAGTGCTTCTTTTCGCAACGATTCCGCATATCCTTCTGGGCTTCTTCAGCGCATCGCCCGAGATGCTCGAAATCGGCGTGCCTGCGCTGAGAATTATCGGCTCAAGCTTCGCTCTTGCAGGCATCTGTGTTTCACTCGGCGCGGTTTTCCAGGCGCTCGGAAAGAGCTTTTTCTCGATGATAGTTTCGCTTATCCGTCAGCTTCTCGTTCTGACTCCCGTTGCCTTCCTGCTTGCACGCTACGGTCAGCAGACAGGCAACCCGAATCTTGTATGGTTCTCGTATCCGATTGCGGAGCTTTTCTCATTGACGGTCACGCTGATCTGCTTTGCTTACATTTACAAAAAGATTATTTCAAAAATCAAAAACTGATTTTAAGAGCTGTCCTGAAGATCGGGGACGGCTCTTTTTGTCAAAAAAACTATAATTTTTTTATGGAAAATACAGATTGAATTACCTGCACTTTAAATGATATAATCAGTCTATTAAACTAAAGGGGCGATTTGATGCAGACAGCTGCAGCTGAAAATCAAAAACACGTAAAAATGAAAGAGATGATACTGTACCTTGTCGGCGTGTTCTTCTACACAAATATGACGGGTATGATCGGCTCTTACAGAAATGCTTATCTTGTAAACGTTCTTCATCTTGAAGATAATCAGGCATCCACCTTCAACGCGCTGACGGGTGTTATCGGATTTATCCTCAATTTCTTTATCGTTATGTATATTGACGGCAGAAGAATGGGTAAGGGCGGCAAGTTCAGACCGCTTGCAATGCTCGTTGCCGTACCGATGGGTGCGTTGCTTCTTCTCTCGTTCTGGACACCTCCCGGACTTGCGGGAACGGCAATGATGACCTACATCGTTACGATTGCGGTTCTCTGGGGTGTTATGTGTAATTTCGGTAATTCTATCAATATGGTTGCCAATGTTATGACGCCGAATATGAAGGAACGCGATAATGTTCTTTCCTTCCGCAGTATTTCATCGGCTGTCGGCAATTCCGCACCGCTTGTTATCGTGCTTGTTATCGGTCTTATCTGGAAGGATAACGAGGGTCTTCAGTACATCATCGGCGCAGGTCTCTGCGGTGTTGTAGGCGTTATCACTGTATTGCTCGGTATGGGCACAGTCAAGGAAAGAGTTCCTTATACAGCAGAGAAAAAGAACCCGCTTATAGGCTTCGGTGATATTCTTAAAAACAAATATGCATGGGCAATTATTATGTCGGACTTCCTCAAGAGCTTCCGTAATCTTGCGACCTATATGGGACCGTTCCTTGCGGCGGCACTTCTCGGCTCAACATCAAAGTTCCTTCTCTTCGGTCTTCCGACAGGTATCGGTACTGCAGTAGGTATGCTTGTAATCAACCTCCTTCTCAAAAAGTTCAACTCGAAGGTGCTTTACATTGCTAGCGGTATCTATTCAATCATTGCCAATACTGCGGCATTCGGTATCGGTTATCTTTATTTTACAAAGCCGAACCCCGTGCTGCAGATCGTGTTCATTGTCTTCCTCTTCCTTATCGGTCTTCAGTTCGGCGCATCAAACCTTCTTCCGTCAATGTTCCAGGCTGATGTGCTTGAGGATATGGAGGTCAAGACGGGCAAGAGACTTGATGCCTCGCTTCCGTTCGTTATTTCAATCGGAACTCTTATCAGCGGTACAATCGCAAGCACTCTTGCTCCGCAGGTGCTTTACGGCGAGGGCTCGATTATACAGTATATTCAGCCGACCGACCTTGTTCCGAACCCCGAGCAGACGCTCAATACAAAAATCCTTATGCTCTTCTTCTACACGATTGTGCACGGTATTATGATGTTCCTTGCAGGCGTCCCGTTCTTCTTCTACAAGCTGACGGGAAAAACCAAGGAGGATATCCACAATAAGGTGCTTGAGCTCAGAGCAAAAAATCAGAAATAAAATCAACCGCTTATGACAATTTGTCATAAGCGGTTTTTTATCAGTTATTGAAGGGGAAGAGGGAGAACCTGCCGATACTCGGTGCGAGCAGGGCATTGACCATATTTGCAAGATCCTCGGCGGGAAGGCGATCCTCCTTGTTGAGCCATTGCCAGATAACAGACGTCATACCTGCAACGGCAAACTGAACGCTGTATTTTGCAATCTCACTTGAATTTTCAAGGCTTGTGTTGACGAATTTTTCAACATAGGTAGTCAGTCTTTCGCCGACGCTGAAGCCGCTGTTTTCTCCAAGGATAACGAGGATTGTGTCGCGATGGTTTTCAATATAAACAAAGGATTCGCGAAGTATGTTTTTCATCCAGCTTTCGCTGCGGTGGTTGTTACGGACAATCTCGATTATGTCGTAGCCGATATCGTTGAGGATATCGTTGAAGAGATCAAACTGCGAATCGTAGTGGTGGTAGAAGGTGCTGCGGTTGATGTCAGCAGTTTCGCAGATTTTTTTGATGCTGATTTCGTGAATCGGCTTTGTTTTCATAAGCTCGATAAGGCTTTGCTTCAGAATTTCGCGCGTCATTCTCGCGCGTCTGTCGAGAGATTTAACGGGCATAAAGTGCGCCTCCTTATGATATATTATCCCAATTATAGCACCATTGAGATAAAAAAGCAACACCTTGTACAATAAAAAGCTTAATGACGGATAATGAAGTCTGTGTCCATTATCCGTCATTATGTATATAAAGAATATTATTTGATGTAGTCCCAGATATCACGCTTGCCTGTTGAAATCTGAAGAATAATAAGAGCGTCAATTGAATTTATCTTTCCGTCGCCGTTGACGTCTGCTGCGGGAGTCTGCTCGCTGTCAAGAGTAGTGTTGCCGACAGTTGCCTGAAGAATGATGAGTGCATCGATGGAATTTATCTTTCCGTCAGCGTTAAGGTCAGCCTTTGTTACACCGCCGTTGACGTAGATCCGGATCTCGTCACTCCAGAGACCGCAAGCACTCGAAAGCTTAAGACGGGTATATCCCGGAGCAACACCGGTAGCTCTGTTACCGTCGAAGCTTACGACAGAGCTGTCATAATCAGCATTGAGTACGAAATCCTCAGGCATATAGGGTGAAGCTGTAACAATAATTTTTCTGCCGCCCGAGGGTCTGAGTCTGAGGCTTGTCAGATTCAGGTTGAACTTGAATGTGACGTATTTAATACCCTTTTCTTCTGCAAAGGCTTCTGCTGCTGAGCCCGGATAGCAATAGATTGTACCCTCAAAGCCGTCAAACGCATCGTCTGCGATTTCGGTGATATATTCCGGTACCTCTGCCGTTTCGGTATTTGCAAGGAATTTAATGATTTTTGTTCCTTCAATCTCAAAGGGATCAAGAATTGTTGCACGGATGATTCTGTCGGTGTCCTCACCGTTGATTTTAAGGATATATTCCTTGCCGTCCGTGATATCTGCATCTGCCGTGAAGATTTTGTAGCCGTTAACAGTCTTACCGGTCAGCTCGGTGTCGCCGAGAGCAACACTTCCGACTGCTTCGTCAGTGATAATCTTAACGGGGATTGAATCACGGTAGGTTTCCTCGGGATGGATAACGTGATAGATAAGGTCGCTTCTGTCTGCTTTTTCGTGAACAAAAACGTCGAAGGTATCGTTATCGAGCCACTCTGTTCCGACAAGGTACTGAAGCGTCAGGGTGTGCTTGCCCGTCCCGTTAAATTCCTTTGTGAGAGTGGAGCCCAACGCTGTTGCGGTTACCGTTGCTCCGATATTCTCGCCGTTTTCAAGAAGTCGGAGCCCTGTTGCACAGGTATCCTTATCAACGACAATCTTTAACGCTTCACCGCTGAAGATATGCTTGCTGTAGTAAACGCTGTTGATTGCCGTGAGGCTGTCCATCAGCTCGTAAACGCGGATCTGCATCGAGTCGCTTGAACGGTTGTCGGGATAAATTGCTTTGAGCTTGTATGCGTAGCTTGTGTCGGCAGAAATAGTATGTTTTATCGTGGAAAGCGTGAAGGCACCGACCTTCTTTGCGGAAAGATAAGCCGCACTGTCTGATGTATAGGTTGCGCTTGTGTTGTTCTGCGAGGTGATAGAGATCTTGTTCGGCTCGTCTTTGGAAACGATTACAAGTGTGCTTCTTGCATCTGTTCTGAAGGCTCCGTCAGCAAAGCAGGCAACAACGGAATTGGTTGATTTTTCAGCCGCCGTTATGAAGGTGTTCATAAGTGAGCTGAGCTTTGAATAGTTATCAACTTCGGCTTTTGCGGATTCACTCAGCGCATCGTAAGCAGTCTGTGCTTCGAAAAGCTCGGAGACGAAGGCGTTACCGCTGATTCTTGAGGGAAGCTGTGCGATGAGAGCTTCAACCTCTTCTGAGTTGTCACGCGGATTTACCGTGATCTTTAATCTGGAGGCTTTATTTCCGAAGCAAAGAACGATGTATGCTTCGCCGATCTCCTTGGTTACACTGTTGTAAGCGAAGAACTGCTCACCGATCGGATCCTTGATATAAGTATAAGCAAGGTCGGGATCAACCTTTGCGGCAGTGCCGTCGGTGTAGGTTGCTTTAGCCACAAGACCGGTAAGGTCAAGAGCTTCGCCTGCATTATAGGTAAGCTTGGAGGGGAGAGCGTTAATAGTGATTGATGCGATTTCCTTCTGAGTGCCGAGTGCCTTGCCTGCGATAACGTTCATATCAGCATCGTAAGCAACAACGCTGATAACCGCGCCGTCCTTAAGCTTCGGGAGGGTGAGCGTGCTGTCCGTGCCTGTCGGGTTAACTGTGCCGACCTTTTTGCCGTCAACGAAAACGCTGACAGAAGCAGGGCTGACAGATTTGCACTTAATGCCGAGTGAATTATTTTCCTTATCAAGGCTGAGTGTTATGTCAGATGAATTTACATAATTGATATTGCTGATTGAGGAGGACATTGAGCTGTAGGCTGAAGCAAGCGAGGAAAGAGCTGTATCGAGCCAGTTGATTTTATCCTGAAGACGAAGCTTGAAATCAGTTGCGTTTTCGATGAAGGAAAGCTCGTTAGCCCAGAGTCCGTCGTTGTATTCCGCGGAGTCGGTGAGTGCCTCGATTGCGGTGTCAATGTCTCCGCCGTCACGGATGAGGTCCTGGATATCAGTGTATCTGTGCGCCCAATATTCCTTGCGGATTTCTTCGAGGAATACGGGGTCGGAAAGCATTCTGCCGATCCACTTTACTCCGAGAGCAGACCACTTGAAGAAGGAGCTGTAGGCAACCGTGTGGTCCATATCCCAGATGGGTCCGTAGACGAGCTTGCCGCCGATATCCTGACTTATCCAGGTGCTTGTTCTGCCGAAATCATAGTTTTCGAAAATCTCGTTGACGATAAAGCCGCCGACGAAGGACTGAACATCAATAAGGTCGGTATAACGGACTGTTTCTCCGTTATATTCGGTGCAGAAATCCTCGCTGAAAAGTGCATCCTCAAACGCCTGATAGTAGCCGCTGATGTAATCGAGCATATCTGCACTAAGGGCTTCGGGAGTGTCAACGTTTATATACATTCCGCGGCTTGTCGCGAAGGTGTATTCCTCAACGCTGCGGACAACCTCTGTCAGATATCCGCCGTTGATGCCGGGATATTCAAACCAGTCGGAAACGCTGTAGGTAACACCCTTATATGTAACCTCGTCGCTCGTTGTCCAGCTCATATCCTCGGTCATAGCGTCGATGAGCTCGTCGCGCTCGTCCTTTGTCATTGCATCCTTGTTGCCGTTATAGATAGCCTTTGCGGCATCCTCTGCAAGATCCTCCCAGTTCGTGATGTCAACTCTCGTGTCATCAACGCGGACGTGCTCGCAAAGAGAATAGTTACCCATTGTTGTGCCGTTGAGGATAACCTCTACCCAGACACTTTTCTGGAATTCGAGACCAAGGTCAGCGGAGAAATTGTAAGAAACCGTGTTTCTCATAACGCTTGAATCGAAGGGGTTGGAGAGAAGCACCCAGTGCTTGCTCTTACCCATACCGAAAAGGTCTGCCTTGGAATCGAGCTTGATTCTGTAAGGCTTTTTATCTGCCATCCAGGTCGAGTTGCCTCTGCCGCGGATTTCAGCAACGCCGTCGTAGAGAAGATCAGCGTCGTCAAACTCTGCATTACCCTGAATTCTGATGTGAGAATCTATGTAATCCTCCTTGGAAACGATGGGATCTCTGTCCTGTGTTTCAATATAAACAACGGGGAGAAGGCTTACGAACATGCTCTTTTTGCCCACAGGCACGCCGTCGAGGTCATAAACCTCAACCTCGAGCATAGATTGCAGGTCACATTCTTGCGGAGTGTAGCTGCGAGTGAATATGTCAGCCTCCTTGCCGTCGATGTACCACTTGTAAAGGAAATCCTCACCCTCGCGTCCGCTGACGCTGACGGCAAGCTCCTTGCCGATTTCGGCATAGCCGCAGTCAAAATAAACCTCGCCGAAATCTTTTTCTGAAGAAATAAAATTTGAGTTATAGCTGTAAGCGGAAGCCGCTGAGCTGAACGCAGAGAAAACAAGAATTATTGCCATAAAAATGCACAAAAACCGTTTCATAACCTGCACCTCCCATTAAGATAAATTTAATTATAACATTTTTAAAAAATATAGTCAAATAATATGTATTGGCTACGCTGTTTATCTTGACCTTTGAAGGAAAAATTGGTATTATATATTCTGTATAAATGTGAATTTTCAGGAGTGTTGTTATGATTAAAATTGCCCCTTCGATTCTGTCCTGCGATTTTTCAAAAATGGGTGCTGAGGTTGCGCGTATGGATGCCTGCGGTGCCGATTATATTCACATTGACGTTATGGACGGTCATTTCGTGCCGAACATCACCTTCGGCGCACCCGTAGTCAGATGTATCCGCAAATGCACGGATAAGGTTTTTGACTGTCATCTTATGATAAGCGACCCGCTTAAATATGCAGAGGATTTTGCAAAGGCGGGCGCAGATATAATCAATTTCCACATCGAAAGTGACTCTCCGACAGACGAAACGATTGAGAAAATTCTCTCTCTCGGCTGTAAGGCGGGTCTTACTGTCAAGCCGAAAACTCCGGTTGAAGAGGTTTATCCCTACCTCGACAAGCTGAGCATGGTGCTTATAATGACGGTTGAGCCGGGCTTCGGCGGTCAGAAATTTATGGCTGATATGATGGGTAAGGTTTCCGCCCTTCGTGCAGAGGCGGACCGTCGCGGACTTGAGCTTGATATTCAGGTCGACGGCGGAATTGCTCCCGATACAGCTCCGATTGTTATTGAAGCGGGTGCAAATGTACTCGTTGCAGGCAGCGCGGTTTTCGGAGCGGAAAATCCTGCACAGATGATAGAAGCCTTAAGGGGTTAATTCCCGCCAATGCTCGTGAGTAACGGCAACGGTTATATTATCGCTGCCGACAAATCTGCCGAATTCTTCGATAATCCTGCGGCAGAATGCAGTTTTTTCGGTCGGGAATTCCGCACGGAATTTTCTACCGTCCGTGAAGAGCTTCTTTTCGCTGATGCCGACGGTGCAGAGCGCATCTAAAAGATCGTTAAGGCTTTCAAATTCAAAAATCTGGGTTGAAGCCGAGCGTGAGACAACCGTTCCGATGCCTGAGCGTAAGTACGGTACGGTGAACATCAGTACACAGCCGCCCGAGCTGTCGGGTGCAGCCTCGATAACGAGGTTTCCCGAAGGATCAATATCTCTGCCCGTGCTTGCACGCACGCGATCGAGAATGGTCCAGATGACACGCCGTGTTTCTATGTTTGCATAGTCCATGGTGTCGTATGTAATGTCGAGCTGCGAAAGATCCTCGCGGCTGAGCATAACGATAAATTTATTAGCGCCTATCGGCTGAATATTCACATCAATCCCTCCGTAATCTAAATTATATGTGCGGTGAGCAGGGGATTCAACCATCAAAAACTGGTAATCGGGTGATAAACAGAATGGATAATAAATACAATAAGCGCAGACGAAGCATAACGGAGTTCCGCTCGTCTTACAGCGACAATAAAAAATATTTTTTCAGCACGGATAAAAGAGCAAGGTGGCAGCCGATCGTGACGTATATTGTCATCGGCGCAATCCTTATCGGAATCGTGCTGGCAAGCTTTATCATCACCGATGCCCTCCTCGAGATTTCCAATGCACCATACGATGCACAGCAGGAGACGACAACGTCAACTACAGTGACGCAAATTGATGATAAATATTTTGAAAATCAGGTCACCATGCCTGCCGACGATTATAACGGCGAACCAAATAACGAAATAAGAGAGTAGTTCCTTAATGTATATTCCGTACAATTCACGATATGAATATCACAAAAGCATATTCGGGGCTGTGGAGACGATGCGAGAGGTCGTCTTCCGCATTGTTCTGCCCCGCGATTTCTGCTGCCATCACGCGCGTTTGGTTATCAGAAGAGACGGCGGCGATGAGCGTTTTGCCGAAATGCAGTGGGACTGTATGCAGGGCGAAAATGAGGAATGGTGGAGAGTGTCCTTCCTCGCACAGGAAAGCGGCTTTTACGAATACCGCTTCGAGTACGATACCCCGTGGGGAACGAGCCGGATTTTTAACGCGGGCGATGGTACGGGTAAAATACGTGACGAGGGAAAATACTTCCAGCTGACTGTTTACGATAATGCCTTCACAACTCCCGATTGGCTCAAGGGCGGTCTTATCTATCAGATTTTTCCCGACAGATTTGCCTTTTCGGGTACGGAGAAGAAAAATGTGCCGACAGACAGAATCCTCCGCACCGACCGCGGCGGTGAGCCCTATTGGCGTCCTGATGAAAACGGCAAGGTGCTTAACAACGACTATTTCGGCGGTGACCTCAGAGGTATTGAGGAAAAGCTGCCTTATCTTAAAAGCCTCGGTGTGACGTGCGTTTACCTCAATCCGATTTTTGAGGCACATTCAAACCATCGCTACGATACGGGCGACTATACAAAAATTGATCCGCTTCTCGGAAACGAGGAGGATTTCAGATCCCTTTGTGCTTCGGCAGAAAAGCAGGGGATAAGGATTATTCTTGACGGTGTTTTCAGCCATACGGGCTGTGACAGCAAATATTTCAACGAATACGGCAGATACGATACCGTAGGCGCGTATCAGTCGAAGGATTCGGAATACTATAATTGGTACAAGTTCAAGAGCTGGCCTGACGATTACCTGAGCTGGTGGGGGATTAAGCTTCTGCCCGAGGTTATTGAAGAGAATCCCGACTTTATCGAATACATCACGGGTGAAAACGGAATTGCGCGCAGATGGCTTCGTCTCGGTGCGAGCGGATGGAGACTCGACGTTGCAGACGAATTGCCTGACGTGTTTCTTGATAATTTCCGAAAAGCGGTCAAGTCGGAAAATCCCGATGCCCTCATTATGGGCGAGGTCTGGGAGGACGCTTCAAATAAGTGCAGCTACGGTGAGCGCCGCCGATATCTTCTCGGCGACCAGCTCGACAGCGTTATGAATTATCCCTTTGCGGGAGCAGTCATTGATTTTGTCCGCTCGGGCTCGGCTGAGCTGTTCAATTCCCGTGTCAGCACAATTATCGAGAATTATCCCAAGCAGGTGCTCGACGTTCTTATGAACCATATTTCAACTCACGATACGATGCGAGCAATAACTGCGCTCGCGGGTGAAAGCTGCGAATACCGCGACAGATACTGGCAGAGCACACATTCGCTGAGTTCGGAGCAGTATAATAACGGCATCGGTCTTATGAAAATGGCAAGTGCAATGCAGTTTACTCTGCCGGGCGTGCCGAGTATTTATTACGGCGACGAGGCGGGTATGCAGGGCTACAAGGATCCCTTCAACCGTTGCTGCTACCCGTGGGGCAATGAAAATAACGAGCTTATCGAATGGTATAAAAAATTAGGAAAAATCAGACAGGAAAACGCCTGCTTTGTTGACGGCAGGCTCGAAATTCTCTCTGCGGTTGCGGGCTGTGTTGCATATTCGCGTAAAGCGGATGGCAACGAAATTCTTGTTATTTCAAACAGCAATCCGCACGCGATAACCTACTATGTAAAGGACGAATGGTCGGACGGTGAGGATCTGTTGCAGAACAGCTACGTCAGAGGAACGCTCGTCGATGTAGGGGCAAAGTCAACGGTAATAATAAAAAAGAGAACGTGATAGAATGTTTAAAAGAAACTATAAATTCAAAACCGCAAAGCAGGATAAAAGGGGCGGACTGCTCAATTTCCTTTACGCCTTTCTTGCCTTCGCGTTAGTTTTCGGCTCGATATCCGCTGTTGTTATACTTAAGCATAACGACGTTTCGCTCGAGGATCTTTTCTCGGATAAAACAATCGCAGTGACGGACGATGATACGACAGACAGCACTGACACCGTTGACCTTAACAAGGAGCTTACGGGTCAGGTGAATGTCCTTCTTTACTGCGCAGAGAGTGATGCTTCCGCGATCCATTTTATGATTATGGTTGATGCGGATATGGATGACAGAACGTTCAGGGTGCATCCGCTCAGCACGGATAAGCCAGAATATCTCAACGCTCTTTCAACGGAGGGCTACAAGGGTCTTATTTCTGCGGTCGAGAAGCAAGAGGGTGTGGAGATTGACAAGTACGTCGCATCAAACCCCGATACATTTGCTCTCGCAATCAACTATATGGGCGGTCTCGAATATACGGTTGACGAAAGAATAGAATACCGCACGGGTGATTATACGCTCATTCTTACACAGGGTGACCAGACCATCAAGGGCGAGACTCTTCTGAAATTCTTTAAATATTGCAAGACTCTCGGTACGGACGGAATGCGGCAGCAGGGAAGGCTGGTCTGTGCAATGCTCGATAATTACATCACGGCAAAGAACGTTGAAAAGGGTATCACAATTTATCAGAAGGTGCTTTCAAAAATCAATTCGGCGAGTGATGTTTCTTATGTTGAAATGTCCTCGGCGTTACAGATGCTCAGACTTCTCTGCGAATCTGACGAGCGTCAGAGCGCAACCGTTGTTCTGAGTGAAAACAGCATTTCACAGGAGGGATAATATGAAGGAAAAACCAATCCGCGGCTCGCAGAAGCAGCCCGACCATATTTTTATCAGCATAGCGGACGATGCGAAAACCACGATGAACGTAACGTGGCGCACGAGCGTTGATGTGCAGGAGGGCTATGTACTTTACCGTGAGGACGGTACAGACGAAATGCTTCGTTGCGATGCGAAGACTGAAGTTTTCGAAAGTGATATTGACATCAGCAATATGTACTGGGCGAAGCTCACGGGACTCAAGTCGGGCACGAAATATTTCTACACCTGCGGTGATGACGAAAACCGCAGTGAGGAATTTTACTTTGAAACTGAGCCCGAAAAGCTCGAAAAATTCAAGTTTATCTGCGTTTCAGATCAGCAGAGAGGTGAGCCTCACGATTGTCCCGACTATTCATATTTCAATAATACTTTAAAGGAAACCCTTAAGCAGCATCCCGATGCACGCTTTATCCTTACGGGCGGTGACAATACCGACTGCGGTCAGCACGAGGTGCAGTGGAACGGCGCCTTCAGCGGTCTTAAGGGAGTTGTTGAGCACATTCCTTTTATGATGACTCTCGGCAACCACGATAACCGCGGCTTCAAGGATTACAAAAACGGTATCGGCAGATACTATTCCGAACCTGCAGAGTTTTTCGGCAAGCAGTTCAAGGGCTCTTATGCCGATAACGGTCCGGAAAACTGGAAGACGGAAAACTACACCTTTGACTACGGTAACGCTCACTTTATGGTTATCGGTGTCAACGGCCCCGAAGAGGTCAACGAGTGGATGATAAATGACCTTAAGAGCTGTGACAAGCAGTGGAAAATCGGCTCTTATCATTTCCCGATATGCTATTCGGGCTCGGACTGTCAGAACTATGATGCTTATCCCGTTATGCGCGAGGGCTTCGAGATGCTCGACCTCGTATTCTCGGGACACGAGCATAATTTCTCGCGAAGCTTCCCGATGAAAAACGAGGAGCTTTTCGAGCGTCCGTCACAGGGTACGGTACATTATATGCTCGGCAACTCGAACAAGAATCCTCCGGGCACACGCGCCCTTGCAAAGGTGTGGCATTCAGCCTTCTACACTCAGGAGGAGGATGTTTCCGTTATCGCCGTTGTGGAAATTGAGGGCGGAAAGATGACTCTCACCTCCACGATTTTTGAGGACGGAAGAATTGTTGATAAATGCACGATTGATAAGGATAAGGACGAAATCACGCCTTATGCAATCGCGCCGAAATATAACCGCACGCGTATGATGTTCAAGGGCGCACAGCTCGGCTTGTGTCAGTCAGCAACGCCATGCCGCGAGCTTGACGGTGTATGGTATGCACCGCTTGGTGTACTTGTCGGCTACATAGGCGGCTCTGTCATCAAGGAAAAGGGTAAAATCACCCTTGAAATTTACGGTAAAAAAGCAGAATTTTTTGAGGACAGCGACATTGCGGTTACAGGTGACGGAGAGGTTAAGCTCGAGAGTGCGGTTAAGCGCCTTGATGAAGGTCAGCTTTATATGCCCGCGAGCGCCTGCGAGATTTTTGATATGCGCTGGGCGTATGCGAAGAGAAATAATTTCATTTCCTTCGAGCACGAGAGCGAGGATAAGCCCGTAACTGTTCAGCCGTAATTGACAAATATTTTTTGTTCGTATATAATTTTGATATGAATTTTCGGAGTTGATGAAAATGGCAAAGAAAGACAAGCAGAAGAAAGACGGCGAATTCAACCTTAACGATGCGCAGAAGCGTATGGAAAAATATTATAAGGCCTGCGAAAGCGAGAAGAAGGGCAAGGCGACGGTTTTGTCTCTTATCGGCGCGTCTGTTCTGATTTTTGTGATATTGCTTATCATCATTCTTAAAATGAGCGGTGTCGGCCAGACAATAGTTTTCACAACGGATGAAAGCGGAAACGTCAGCACCTCGGTTGCAGATTCAAGCGAGGTCGGAGGACAGAACGTTCTCGATGTTATCGTTGACGAAATCACCGACGAAAACACAACAGAAAATCAGTAAACAAAACGGCACACCGCGGTGTGCCGTTTTTTGTGTAATAAATTTTAATTTATCGGGGTGTCTTAAATGACGCACAAACCCAGCCTCCCTTGCCTAAAGGGAGGGGGACCACGAAGTGGTGGAGGGATAGTTTGTGACACGGAAAAAGATATAGCAGTAAAGAAACTTTGTTAATATATCCCTCCGTCTTTTG
>JAFNVC010000005.1 GCA_017379935.1 Clostridia bacterium | reverse complement strand
TCAAGTGAGCCCTCATCTGAGCCTTCTTCAGAGCCCTCAAGTGAGCCCTCATCTGAGCCTTCTTCAGAACCCTCAAGTGAGCCCTCATCTGAGCCTTCTTCAGAGCCCTCAAGTGAGCCCTCATCTGAGCCTTCTTCAGAGCCTTCAAGTGAGCCCTCATCTGAGCCTTCTTCAGAGCCTTCAAGTGAGCCCTCATCTGAGCCTTCTTCAGAACCCTCAAGTGAGCCCTCATCTGAGCCTTCAACAGAAGACAAGACAGATGCTCCTGCTGAGGACAAGACAGATGCTCCCGTTGCTGACGGTGAAGTTGTTAACCCCGATACAGGTGACAGCGTAACAGCATCTGCTGCTATTATTTCTCTTCTCGCTGTTAGCGGTGCAGCTATCGTTGCACTTCGCAAGAAGGAAGACTAATTTAAGTTCACAAGGGGATTATTCCGGATAACTCCCTTATGATACCAAACTTTTAACGCCCCCTCACAGACCTATGGGCGTATGGTCTGTGAGGTTTTTCTTTTGCAGTAAGCTTGGCTTACTGTTTTTTTATTTTATGCCCAAAATCACCCCTTTATATCTTGCAAAATCTTCGAAAATAATATATAATTAACTGATTATAAGATTATAAAGGAGAGGTGTCGCTTTTGAGCACTGAAAGGTCTTCAAAAAACTGCTTTGTACCGCAGGAAGAATTAGACAGACAAAAGGAATATTCCGCTCTTGTGGCATCGGTTTTATCGGCACGCTTTGAGAAAAAGCCTCTTGCCTTCGTGCATACCTACGGCTGTCAGGGCAACGTATCCGACGGCGAACGTATCAAGGGCCTGCTCGAGCAGTCGGGCTATGGCTTTACCGAAAACGTAGAGGAGGCTGACCTCATTCTCTATAATACCTGCGCTATCCGCGAGCACGCGGAGGACAGGATTTACGGCAATGTCGGCGCTATCAAAAAGCTTAAAAAATCCAACCCGAATCTGATTATCGCACTCTGCGGATGTATGATGCAGCAGCAGCGCGTAGCCGAAAAGATAAAGAAGAGCTATCCCTTCGTCAATCTCGTTTTCGGCACTCACGTTATCCATAAGGTGCCCGAGCTTCTTTATAAGGTGCTCTGCACGGGCAAGCGCGTTTTCTCGTGCGATGAGAGCGACGGCGTTATCGCCGAGCCTCTTCCGGTAAGGCGCGACGGCGTTATCAAGGGCTGGCTTCCGATTATGTACGGCTGTAACAATTTCTGCAGCTATTGCATCGTGCCTTATGTCCGCGGACGCGAAAGGAGCCGTACTCCCGAGAGCATTATCGCAGAGGCAAAGGAGCTTATCTCCCTCGGCTGTAAGGATATCACGCTTCTCGGTCAGAACGTCAATTCCTACGGCAAAAGCTTTGACTGCGATATCAATTTTTCAAAGCTTTTACAGCAGATAAACGATCTTGAGGGCGATTTTATCATCCGCTTTATGACCTCGCACCCCAAGGATTGCACGAAGGAGCTGCTCGACACGATGGCGCGCTGCGATAAGGTCGCTAAGCACCTCCATCTTCCGTTCCAGAGCGGTAACAACCGTGTTCTTAAGGAGATGAACCGAGGCTATACCCGTGAGCAGTATCTTGAGCTTGCGCACTATGCGCGTAAGGTTATGCCGGGACTCTCAATGACGAGCGACGTTATCGTCGGCTTCCCGGGTGAAACCTACGAGGAGTTCTGCGAAACGCTGACACTTATCGAACAGGTGCAGTTTACCTCGCTTTATACCTTCATTTTCTCGTCGAGACCGGGAACGAAGGCGGCTTCAATGCCCGACCCCGTCTCACGCGACGAAAAGGGCGTATGGTTCAAGGAGCTTACCGACCTGCAGGAAAAAATTGCAGGTGAGCGTACAGCAAAAATGAAGGACGAAACCTTCACCGTGCTTTGCGAGGGCTATGCACGCGAGGGTATATTGAACGGCAGAACGCAGGGGAACGTTATGATTGAATTTCCCGAGGTCGGGGGCAGAGATGTCATCGGTAAGTTCTGCAGGGTTAAGGTAACAGAACCGCTGACGTGGATTGTCCGCGGCGAGCTTACAGATTAATTCCGTATAACAAAAAGTAATAACTTTAATTTCCAACAACACACAAGTCTGAAATACAATATATCACGCACATTCGGGCAGCTTTCTCTTTGCCATACGCGCGTATGCCTGCATCGAAAAGCTACCCGACTGTACGCAATCTATTGTATTTCAGATGCGAAGCAGTTTTGAAAGAGAAGGTTTTTGTCTAGGCAAGGCAAAAATCTGCAGGAATACGGGGTTATTTCAAAGATTTTTAACGAAGCCGAGGCGGAAAGATTCCTTTCAAAACCTTGTGGCTTGCTGGTAATTAAAGTTATAAATATATTTTAAGGAGATTTTTAAAATGGACGTAATTGAAATCACAAGACAGCTTGGTGCAGCTATTCAGCAGGATGAGCGTTACCTCGCATTCCACGAGGCAAGAAAGGTAAACGAGGCTGACACAGACCTCAACGACCTTATCAACAAGATCCAGCTCATCCATATGTCATATCAGCACGAGGCTGCAAAGGATGACGCAAACGAAGAGAAGCTTCAGGCTTATGACAAGGAGTTCTCAGAGGTTTACGCAGCAGTTATGGCAAACGAGAATATGCAGAAGTACGAGGCAGCAAGAAAGGCTGTTGACGATATGATGAACTATCTCACACAGATTCTTGCAATGTGCGTACAGGGTGAGGATCCCGCAACATGCGATCCCGCAGCACATGCAGAGCATCAGTGCTCAGGTGAGTGCAGCTCCTGCGGCGGCGGTTGCCACTAATTCTTAACTGCACAAAGATTTTTAAATTTACTGAGGTGAAAACAGATGGCAGAAATGACTCCGATGATGAGACAGTATCTTGAGATAAAGAAGAATTATCAGGATACCATTCTTATGTTCCGTCTGGGAGATTTCTATGAAATGTTCTTTGAGGACGCAAAAACGGCATCCCGCGAGCTCGAGCTTGTTCTTACGGGCAGAGACTGCGGTCAGGAGGAGCGCGCACCGATGTGCGGCGTGCCCTTCCACAGTGTAGATTCCTATATTGCGCGCCTTGTTTCGAGAGGCTATAAGGTTGCCATCTGTGAGCAGACCGAGGACCCCGCAACGGCAAAGGGAATCGTCAAGCGCGACGTTATCCGTATCCTCACACCGGGCACGGTTATCGAAAGCAATATGCTTGATGAATCAAAAAACAACTTCCTTTGCTCAATCAGACTTAACGGCACGTCGGCAGGCATCTGCTTTGCCGATGTGTCTACGGGTGAGCTCAATCTGACTCAGATTGACGAGAAGAATCCCGCAAACAAAATCGTCAACGAAATCGGCAGATATATGCCGACGGAAATCCGCTACAACCGCGAGGTTATAGCAAGTGATAAAATCCGCGATTTCATTCAGAACCGCGTTGACTGCACGGCAGACGAAATTGACGAGAGTGTTGTCACCGTCGATTACAGCCGACAGGTTATCACCGAGCACTTTGAAAAGAGCCTTACAGAGCTCGGAATTGAGGGCCACGACGAGGCTGTCTGTGCCCTCGGAGACACAATCAGCTACCTTACGAAGGTACAGAAATCAGGACTTGACAACATCAGTAAAATTGAGTTTTATTCCGACAGTCAGTTTATGAAGCTCGATTTTTCATCAAGGCGCAATCTTGAGCTTACCGAGACAATGCGCAACCGCGAGCGCAGAGGCACACTCCTCTGGGTGCTCGATAAAACAAAGACCGCGCCGGGCAAGCGTCTTATAAGAAGCTGGCTCGAGCAGCCGCTGCTCAACATCGCAAAAATCAGCAAGAGACATAACGCTGTTGAGGAGCTTTATAACAACACACTTTTACTCGAGGAGGAGATTGAAAACATCTCCGACGTCAGCGATATGGAGCGTCTTATGGCGCGTATCGTCTACGAAACAGCCAATGCAAAGGAGCTGCGCTCGCTTCTCGCGACGATAAAGCTTCTCCCTGCCATAAAGCAGACTATCGCAGGCTGTAAATCCTCCCTGCTTTGCGAAACCTACGAAAGCATCGACCTTCTTGAGGATATCGAGCAGCTTATCGAAGCATCAATCGCAGAGGATCCTCCGTTCACCGTGCGCGAGGGCGGAATGATCAGGGACGGTTTTAACGAGGAGCTGGATTCTCTTCGTGATATTGTTACGAACGGTAAGGGCTACATCGCCGCCGTTCAGCAGACAGAACAGGAAAAAACAGGCATCAAGAAGCTTAAAATCGGCTACAACCGCGTTTTCGGCTACTACATTGAAATTCCGAATTCATTTAAGGAGCTTGTGCCTGAGGAATATATCAGAAAGCAGACTCTTGCAAACTGCGAGCGTTACATAACGAGCGAATTAAAGGAGCTTGAATCCAAGGTGCTCGGCGCGCAGGAAAGAATAGTAAAGCTTGAGTACGAAATCTTTACTCAGGTCAGAAGCAGTGTGGCATCTGAGCTTTACAGAATTCAGAAAACCGCACGCGCTCTCGCAACGGTTGATGTTCTTTGCTCACTTGCAAAGGTCGCACTTCGAAATAACTACGTCTGCCCCGTAATGACCGACGGCAAAGAGGTCATCATTAAGGACGGCAGACATCCCGTCGTTGAAAAAATGGTCAAGGATACACCCTTTGTACCTAACGATACAACCCTCGATTGCCGCGAAAACCGCTGTGCAATCATCACGGGTCCGAATATGGCAGGTAAATCCACCTATATGCGTCAGGTTGCGCTCATCGTGCTTATGGCTCAGTGCGGCAGCTTCGTTCCCGCATCGAGTGCACAGATCGGAGTTGTCGATGCAATCTTCACCCGTGTCGGCGCATCGGATGACCTTGCTTCGGGCCAGTCAACCTTTATGGTCGAGATGAGTGAGGTTGCAAACATCCTCAATAATGCGACGAAGAACAGTCTGCTCATCTTTGACGAAATCGGCAGAGGTACATCGACCTTCGACGGTATGAGCATCGCGCGTGCCGTCCTTGAGCACTCGGCCGACAGCAAAAAATTAGGTGCAAAAACTCTCTTTGCAACCCATTACCACGAGCTTACCGAGCTTGAGGGCGAAATCGACGGTGCAAAGAATTACAATATCGCCGTCAAAAAGCGCGGCGATGATATAACCTTCCTGCGCCGTATCGTCAGAGGCGGTGCGGACGGAAGCTACGGTATCGAGGTTGCAAAGCTTGCAGGCGTACCGAATACTGTTGTTACAAGAGCAAAGGCGATTCTTAAGGAGCTTGAGGAAAAGGGTGTAGTAACTGTTGTCAGAACGGTTGAAGCACCGAAAGAGGATGATTTCCAGCTTTCCTTCGGCTCAAATGCAGGCAACGAAATCGTTGATAAGCTGAAGACGGTTGACGTCAATACGCTCACTCCGATCGAAGCCCTGCAGATGCTCTATGAGCTTAAAAAGGAAGCAGAAAAAATATAAGACGAGGTGATTACAGTGCCTGAAATCAATATTTTACCGAAGCATCTTGCCGAGCTTATCGCGGCGGGCGAGGTGGTCGAAAGACCCGCTTCAATTGTCAAGGAAATAATGGAAAATGCCATTGATGCGGGCGCTGATAAAATCACGCTTGAAATTCAGCGCGGAGGCATAACCTATATCCGCATCACCGATAACGGCTGCGGAATCTCCTGTCAGGATGTGCGAAAGGCTTTTGTCAGCCACGCGACAAGCAAGATTGCGACCGAGGATGACCTCAATTCAATCCTTACTCTCGGCTTCCGGGGCGAAGCACTCGCTTCAATCGCCGCCGTTGCACGTGTGGAAATGATGACGCGTGCCGAGGGTGATGATATCGGTACACGCTATGTTATCGAGGGCGGCGAGGAGCTTCTTATTGATGATGCAGGCTGTCCGCAGGGAACAACGCTCATTGTCAGGGACATTTTCTATAACACTCCCGCAAGAATGAAATTCCTTAAAAAGGACGTCACCGAGGCAAATGCGATCGCAGGCATCGTTGACCGTATCGCGCTTTCTCATCCCGAGGTCAGCATCCGCTTCATCCGTGACGGCAAGGATGCCCTTTTTACAACGGGTGACGGTAAGCTTGAAAGCGCAATCCACTCGGTTCTGGGAAAGGATTTTGCAAGAACGCTTATCCCCGCGGATTATGAGCTTAACGGTATAAGAGTCAGCGGATTTATATCAAAGCCTTTTAATGCACGTCCTAACAGATCAATGCAGTTTTTCTTCCTCAACAGCAGATTTATAAAAACAAGAACAGGTCTCGTCGCTCTTGAGGAAGCCTATAAAAATCAGATTATGGCAGGCAAATTTCCCGCCTGCGTGCTTAATATCGAAGCGAACGCACAGAGCGTGGACGTCAATGTTCATCCCGCGAAAACCGAGGTGCGTTTTGCTGACGAAAAGCTTGTTTTCAATGCCGTTTACTACTGTGCAAAGTCCGCACTTGAGAAGGGCGACAGCCGTGTGCAGGCTAATATTCAGCCGAAAACACAGCAGTTTGTTCAGCGTCAGTTTATGCCGCAGCCTGTCAGCGGACAGCAGATAAAAATATATGAGCAGCAGCTCGAAAAGGTCTCGAAGGACGATTTCTGGCAGAAGACGACAGCGGACGAGTACCGTCAGCCGCCGAAGCAGGAGACTCTCCGTAAGGAAATCCCTCAGCAGATGCTTGTCCGCGACGATTCCGTTTTCAAGGTCGAAAGGGACGAGCCTGACCTCATTCCTGAACAGCCGAAGCCACAGATTACGGTGGAGGTAAGGGAAGAGGTTCTTACAGTTATTCCCGAAGAGCCGAAGCCCGAGCCGACGCTTCCTGAGCCGAACGTGGTTCCGCAGGAGCAGGTGGTCACCTTTGCGGCTGTTGAAGAAAAAGAAGAAATACCCGAGGCTGAGCCGTACAGAGTTATCGGTGAGGCATTTAAAACATACATCCTTGTCGAGCAGGGGCAGAAGCTGCTTCTCATCGACAAGCACGCCGCCCACGAGCGTATGCTCTTTGAAAAATTCCGTGCGGCGCAGGATTCAATCGAAACGCAGATGCTCCTTGTACCGGTAACCGTGACACTTTCAAAGGATGAATATTCCGCCGTTCTTGAAAACGTCGACCTCCTCGCGAAGGCAGGCTACAGAATCGAGGATTTCGGCAACGGAATGGTTATTCTTAATGAATGTCCTACGGCGGTTGCGCAGGGTGATCTCGCATCGGTTGTAATGGAGCTTGCAGGCTATCTTGCCGATAACCGCAGGGAGCTTATTCCCGAAAAGCTCGATTGGATTTATCATTCAACCGCATGCAGAGCAGCAATCAAGGCGGGGGACAAGACCTCTGATTATGAGCTTAATATTTTTGTTGAAAGGCTGCTGAATAATCCCGATATCCGCTACTGTCCGCACGGCAGACCCGTTCTTATAGAGCTTACAAAGCACGATATCGAAAAGAATTTCGGCAGAATTTAAAAAATAAAGGAAGTGATCGGATTGAACAGAATACCCGTTGTTGCAGTTGTCGGTCCGACCGCTTCGGGAAAGTCGGATCTGGCGGTCGAAATATGCCGCCGATTTAACGGAGAAGCTGTATCGGCTGACTCAATGCAGATTTATAAGGGACTCGACATCTCCACCGCAAAGCCGACCGAGGAGGAGAAAAAGGGCATACCGCACCATATGATGGATTTTCTCGATACGCGTGAGTCCTTCTCCGTCGCCGAATATCAGTCGATGGCAGGCGAATGTATAAAAGACATTCATTCGCGCGGCAGGCTTCCTGTAATTGTAGGCGGTACGGGACTTTATATCGATAATCTTCTTAACAATATCCGCCTTACGGAGGCTTCTTTTGACGAAGCGTTAAGGGAAAAGCTTCTCAGAAGGGTTGATGAAGAGGGAATTGATTCTCTTCTTTCAGAGCTTGAAAAAATCGACCCCGAATATGCCGCAAAAATGCACCCGAACAACGTCAAAAGAATTGTCCGTGCGCTTGAGGTGTGGTATTCGTCGGGCGTAACAATGACCGAGCAGATTGAAAATTCCCATGCCGAGAGTCCGTATGAGGTGCTTTATCTCGGACTTGACGCGACGGACAGGGAATATCTTTATAGCCGAATCAACCTGCGCGTTGATATAATGCTCGCAAACGGACTTGAGGCAGAAGCGAGAGACTACCTCTCACAGCCCGATATGTCCACATCGTCGCAGGCAATCGGATGTAAGGAATTGAAGCCTTACTTTCAGGGAGAAATGACACTCTCCGAGGCGGCGGAAAATCTTAAGCAGGCCACGCGCAGATATGCCAAAAGACAGCTGACGTGGTTCAGACGAAACAAGGAAATCAACTGGCTTTTCATCGATACTTTTTCCTCAAAGGATGAAATGTACGAAAAAGCCTTCGCAATAACGGAAGAATGGGAAAGGAGACTGCAGGATGTTCAGAAATAAAAAGATTGTCAATACCGTCTGCACGGTGCTTGTGCTCGCCGTAATGATTTATCTTTTTCAGGATGTTTTCAAAATGAACAGCAATAAGTATGAGACGGAAACCGCTGAGCTGACTACAGTGCAGGAGACTATTGATCTTGATGCCTTTATCGTCAGGGATGAGCAGTATCTCGACGGTAATGCAAAGGGCACGGTCGTTCCTCTTGTTTCCGACGGTGACCGTGTTGCCAGCTCGGATGCTGTAGCACGTGTCTGCGCAAAGGATCAGGATGCCGCAGATTACGCAGAGCTTGAAAATGCCGTGAAAATGCGTGAGCGCTATGTTCAGCTTAACGAGCAGACAGAGCTTGAGGCGCTCGATATGCAGAAGCTTAACAGGGATATAGATAAGGCTTATACAAAGCTTCTTGAAATCACGAATTCACGTGATTATACAGGCCTCGCAGACAGCGTCGCAGGCTTCGAGGATTCCCTTGCCAGCAAGCAGGTTCTCCGTGACGGCAACATAGATCTTTCAGAAAAAATTGCAGCGCTTGATAAGCGCATTGCCGAGCTTGAGGCAAAGAATATTGCAGCAAAGGATGTTCTTGCTCCCGTGTCAGGATATTATATCAGCAGCATTGACGGCTATGAGAACACCTTGAATTATAAGGATATTTCGTCGCTTTCTGTGTCTGTTGTCGACAATGCTCTCGGCAGCAAGCCCGTCGCGGTTTCGGGCAAGCTCGGAAAAATTGTGTCGAGCTACAAGTGGTATATCATCGCGAATATCGACAGCAAGTATTCAAAGCTTATCGATATCGGCGATTCGATGAAGGTGAACATTCCCGAATACGGCTACAAAAATGTCAAGGTTACCGTAGAACAGCTTTCGCCCGCGCACGACGGCAGGATAGCAATTGCGCTTTCCTGCAACGCGATGAACGAAACCTACGCGAATATGCGCATTGAGGATATAAAGCTCGTTATAAAGGAATATGAGGGCTACAGAGTAAAAACCTCTGCAATCCATACCTATATCCCCGAGCCCGAGACAAGCTCACAGGCAACGGATGAGACAACAACGACCGCCGCAAAGCAGGATAAAATCAGCGTTGTTTATATCCTCCGCGGCACGGTTATGAATGCTCGCAGGGTTGAGGTCATTTATACCGACGGTGACTATTCGATAGTCAGCAAGGAGACTGAATCTGCTCTGGGAATCAGACCCATCCGTCATTACGACGAGGTTATAGTGAAAGGCAGGAATCTGAAAAATGGACGAAGCATTGCTTAAACAGCGTTTTTACGATATTGAAGAGAACTATAAAACAATAATGCACAACATCGGTGAGGCCGCTGTCAGAAGCGGCAGGGCGAGCGAGGATATCCGCTTTATGGCGGTTACAAAAACCGTTGACAGCATTTTTATCAATCACGCGCTGTCGCTGGGAATTGACCTTATCGGAGAAAACCGGGTGCAGGAATTTCTCGGTAAGCGTGACGAGCTTAATCTCAGCGGAGTTGAAAAGCATCTCATCGGTCATCTGCAGACCAATAAGGTGCGTCAGATAGTCGGTGAGGTCGATATGATTGATGGCGTCGACAGCGTGAAGGTCGCAAAGGAAATCGGAAAGGTTTCGCAGAAAAAGGGAATAATAACTGATGTCCTCGTTGAGGTCAATATAGGCGGTGAGGAGAGTAAATTCGGACTTGATCCGTCACAGCTTTATGAAACGGTCTGCGAAATTTCAGAAATTGAGGGTATAAAAATCAACGGCTTGATGGCAATACCGCCAATTTGTACAAATGAGGACGAAAATCGTAAATTTTTTGCAAATATGTATACAATGTTTCTTGACATAAAGGCAAAAAAATTAGATAATGTTAGTATGAATATTCTGTCAATGGGTATGTCCGATGACTATGCTGCAGCCATACTTGAGGGCTCAACAATGGTGCGTGTCGGATCATCACTTTTCGGCAGAAGAGTATATTAAATAAACGGAGGATAATACAATGGGCTTTGGCGATAAATTCAAGAATATTTTCAACCTCTCTGAAGAGGAATACTTTGACGATATGGATATGGACGAGAACGAGCGTGCTGATGACGATTATTCAAAGGATGTCAGAAGCGGCGGCTTCAGCTTCAACCGTTCGCGTAACGAATCAGGTGACGGCAAGGTTGTTGATATGCGTTCATCCGTTCCTGCATCAACACCTTCTTCAAAGGCACACGTTGTCTTCAAGAAGCTTGACAGATACGAGGATGTCGGTAATGTTGCAGACGTTCTTAACGAGAAGCGTATCGTGATTCTTAATCTCGAAACCTGCCCGAACGATGTTTCTGTAAGAATCATCGATTTCTTGAGCGGTGTTGCTTATGCAAACGGCGGCGAGATGAAGAGAGTTGCAGGCAGAGCATATATCATCACACCGTACAACGTTCCCCTTACGGGTGAGCTTCTTGACGGCTTCGAGCATTCAGGATATTAATCTTAAAAGTATAGTTTAAAATACAGGAGGATAAGCCTATGTTAACACCGGCAAAAATAAAGAATCACCATTTTGAGGCATCCGGCCGTAATGCTTACAAGGCAGAAAGCGTTGACAGCTTCTTTGAAGAGGTTGCAGAATCTTACGAGCAGATGTTCCGTGAAAACGGAGAAATGTACAAGAAAATCAGTCTTCTTGCTGAAAGACTCGAGGAATACAGAAACGACGAGGATAACATCCGCAACGCGCTTCTCACAGCACAGCGTATGGCTGAAAAAATCCAGCGCGAGGCTGCTGAAAAGGCTGAGGCACTTCTCACCGCTGCTCAGACAAGAGCTGACGAGGAGAATGCACGAATTGACGCTGCTTCAAACGAGATGATGGCAAAGGCTACGTATCAGGCAAAGGCAATCATAGAGGAGGCACAGAAGCAGGCTGAAAAGCTTGTTTATGATGCAACCTATGAGTCCAAGGCTGCTGCCGTTTCCGCAAGAGATGCTATGATCAAGGAAGAGGCTGCCCTCGAAATGATGAAGGCAGAGGTTACAAAGTTCAAGTCACAGATTCTTGAAATGTACTCTTCTCAGCTTTCACTCATTGAGCAGCTTCCCGAAATCGCTTATGCGGTTGAAGAGGAAGAGGAAATCGAGGTGGAAATCGTTGAGATTCCCGAAGAGCCTGCAGAGGAGGCTCCCGTTGAGGAGGCTGTAATTGCAGCGGAAATCATCGAAGAGGCAGAGGAAGAAGCCGAGACTGCCGAGGAGCCTGAGGAGGACGAGGTTGATGTCGAAACTCTTCAGCAGATGATTGAGGAAACTGAGGATACGGACGCCGAGGACGAAATCGTTGAGGATATTGACGAGGACGAAGAGGAATACGTTGAAAGCACGGGCGATTTCGTAATCCCCGCAATCGACGAGGAAACCGACGAGGAGCTTGACGAAATCGTTGAGAATTATATCGAGGAGACAAAGCCCGAGTCTGATATTTATTTTGCAAATGCAACAAGAAAGCCCGGTGAAGGCTTCAAGGTTGCTCTCGGTAAGATTTCAGCCTACGAAGAGGATGAGGCTGACGAAGATGATGAGATTGACGAGGATGAGCTTGACGATGACGAGTTCGATGATGATGACAGCGAAGGCGGTCTCGCAGCCAAGTTCAAGGGCTTTTTCAGAAAATAATGGCTAAAATAATCAGTGTGGTCGCAATAGCGGTGCTTACCGCCGTTGACCAGCTTATAAAATTCTTTGTTGAGCGCGATTTGCAGCCTGTCGGAAGCATCAGCTTCATTGACGGCTTCATCGGTTGGGAATATGTCCGCAACACGGGCGCGGCATTCGGCTCTTTCAGCGATAATACGGCGCTTCTTTCCGTTTTTACGGGCATCGTAATTGTCGCGGGTATCGTGATTCTGCTTATGGGCAAAATCAAATCCGGATTCTGTCAGGTCTGTGCCGTGCTGATAATAGCGGGCGGTCTGGGCAATCTTGTTGACAGAGTGCTTCTCGGCTATGTTATTGATTACATTGAGGTTCAGTTTATGAATTTCGCGGTTTTCAATTTTGCCGATATCCTTGTGACATGCGGATCGTTTATGCTGATGGGCTATATGATTTACGACATTTTCCGCGAAAGAAAGCAGAAAAAAGCAGGTGATGAGAATGGATGAAATTATTATCACCGTGTCCGATGAGTTTTCATCGCAGAGGATAGATAAGGCTCTTTCCTCGCTGACCGATTTTACCCGCTCGCATATTCAGCGTATCCTTGAAAACGGTGAGGTTACCGTCAACGGTAAGACGGCTTCAAAGGGACTCAGGCTGACGGCAGGGGATGAAATACGCTTTACTCCGCCCGAGCCTGTGGAAATTGAGGCAAAGCCCGAGAATATACCGCTCGATGTTGTCTATGAGGACAGCGACCTGCTCGTTGTCAACAAGCCGCGCGGAATGGTTGTTCATCCTGCGGCAGGCAATTACGACGGAACGCTGGTCAATGCGCTTCTTTATCATTGCGGAGACAGCCTTTCGGGCATCAACGGTGTTATCCGACCGGGAATTGTTCATAGAATAGATAAGGATACCAGCGGACTTCTGATCGTAGCTAAAAATGACTTTGCACACGAAAGGCTAGCCGAGCAGATTAAGGAGCATTCCTTCAAAAGGCAGTACAGAGCGGTTGTCCACGGCGGCTTTAAGGAGCCGCAGGGTACGGTCAATGCCCCGATAGGAAGAAGTCCGAAGGACAGAAAAAAGATGTGCGTCACCGAAAGGAACTCGCGTTCAGCGGTCTCGCATTACGAGGTTCTCGATTCAAACGGGAAATTCTCATATATCAGAGTTACTCTCGAAACGGGCAGAACGCACCAGATAAGAGTGCATATGTCCCATATCGGACACCCCGTGGCGGGCGACCCCGTCTACGGCCCGAAAAACGGAGTAACGTCACTTGGCGGTCAATGCCTGCACGCAGGCTTAATCGGATTTGTTCATCCCCGTGACGGCAGATACATTGAGCTTGAGGCAGATTTGCCCGACTATTTCACAAAATTTTTAAAAAGCCAATCTTTAGGTAACGAATAAGTCGTTTACCCGTTAATTATATTGGAGGTGTTTATTTTGGACGCAGCAGTAAAAAAGCAGTTACAGATTAAGGCATGCAATGTGCGTATGGGTGTAATTGAAGGTGTGTTCAATGCAAAATCAGGTCATCCGGGCGGTTCATTGTCGGTAACGGATATTCTCACATATCTCTATTTCGAGCATATGAACGTTGATCCGAAAAACCCCAAGGATGAGAACAGAGACCGTTTCGTTCTTTCAAAGGGTCATACAGCACCCGCACTTTACGCGGTTCTTGCTCATAAGGGCTTCTTCCCCGTGTCCGAGCTCAAGAATCTCCGTAAGCCGGGCGCAATGCTCCAGGGTCATCCGAGCATGAAGCTCACTCCGGGCGTTGATATGAGCACAGGCTCACTCGGTCAGGGTATTTCAACAGCAGTCGGTATGGCTCTCGGCGGAAAGATTGATAATAAGGATTACAGAGTCTACACAGTTCTCGGTGACGGTGAGATTCAGGAGGGTCAGGTCTGGGAGGCTGCGATGTTTGCAGCAGCAAAGGGTCTCGACAATCTCTGTGCCGTTGTTGATAACAACAATCTTCAGATTGACGGCTCTGTGGCAGAGGTTAACTCTCCCTATCCGATTCCCGAAAAGTTCCGCGCATTCGGCTGGAATGTAATCGAAATCTACGGCCATTCCTTTGATGAAATCGATGCAGCCTTCAAGGCAGCAGCAGAGTTCAAGGGCAAGCCGACAGCAATTATTGCAAAAACAGTCAAGGGCTGCGGTGTTTCCTTTATGGAAGACCAGTGCTCATGGCACGGTACAGCACCCAACGCTGAACAGTACGAGCAGGCAATGGCAGAGCTTCAGGCAAAGCTTGCAGAATTGGAGGCATAATAATGGCAGATGTAATTAAAACCGCAACCAGAGATGCTTACGGCCAGGCTTTGGTTGAATTAGGTCAGAAGGACGAAAGCCTTATTGTTATGGACGCTGACCTTGCAGCCGCAACAAAGACAGGTGCTTTCAAAAAGGCATTTCCCGAAAGATTTTACGATGCAGGTATCGCAGAGGCAAACCTTGTAGGCGTTGCCGCAGGTCTTGCAACAACAGGCCATACAGTTTTCGCAAGCTCATTCGCAATGTTCCTTGCAGGACGTGCATTCGAGCAGGTGCGTAACACAATCGGCTATCCTCATCTCAACGTCAAGCTCGGCGCAACTCATGCAGGTATCTCTGTCGGTGAGGACGGCGCAAGCCATCAGTGCTGTGAGGATATCGCTCTTATGAGAACAATCCCGGGTATGGTTATCATCAATCCCGCTGACGATGTTGAAGCACGTGCCGCTGTTCTTGCAGCAGCAGAGTATGAGGGTCCCGTTTACCTTCGCTTCGGCAGACTTGCAGTGCCGAGATTCAACGATCCCGACAACTATTCCTTCGAGATCGGCAAGGGCATCAAGATGGCTGACGGTAATGATGTAACAATCATCGCAACAGGTCTTATGGTTAATGAGGCTATGATTGCGAAGGATATGCTCGCTGAAGAGGGTATCTCTGCAAGAGTTATCAACATCCACACAATCAAGCCTATCGACAAGGATATCATCCTTGAGGCTGCAAAGGAAACAGGCGCACTCGTTACAGCTGAAGAGCACAGCGTTATCGGCGGTCTCGGTGCAGCAGTTGCTGAGGCTGTTTGCGAGGAGTATCCCGTTCCCGTAGTTAAGGTCGGCGTTGAAGATAAGTTCGGCGCATCCGGCCCCGCAGTTGAAATGCTTAAGATTTACGGTCTCTGCGCTTCAAATATCGTAGAGAAGGCAAAGAAAGCAATTTCAATGAAATAATTGATGTTATTCTCCGATTGCCTCCGTCGGGAGGCAGTCGGAGCGGTGATAAAAATGAAAGAGAACGATGAAATTAAAAGTGAAAAACTCAATCAATTTGACGATGACGCTCGGGCTGTAAATGAGTCTGAGCTTTTGCCAATTTATGAAGCAATGTATTTCTCGGGGGATATTCAGCCCGTTGAAAGCATTGTAATTTCGGATTACGAAAAAATACCGCGTCCAAAGGAACGCGCGGAAGCAAGAAAAAATGATATAAAAAAGAAATCAAATCCGATTTTTTCGGCTTTAAATACAGTACCTAAAAAAATAATTGCATATCTTCTGATAGCTGTTGTTTGTATCGGCGCAGTGGCGGGAGCCGCTGCAGGAATTATCAACAGCGGAAAGAACGAGTATCCCGTAAAGAGCATTTTTGAAGCGGAAGAAAAAATGCAGCTGATGCTTACGGACGGCTCGCGTTACACTCTGTCCGATGCCCAGGAAATCAGGACTTCCGATAATGCTATGATGCTCTTTTTCAGCAAGGCATCATCGTCCCACACGGGTAAGTTTGACCTGAGAGCGGTTGATGTGGCTAAAAAAAGCTCGCTTAAAAAATCCGGTTCACTTATCGATAACGGCGTGGACGGAGGCTGGCAGATAAACGCTGCCGGCACACTCCTTGCGTATACCAAAACGAAGGCAGATATCAGAAGCCTGTATCTTTACAGCGCCGAAACAGGTAAAACACAGGAAATCTCAACGAATGTTGAGCAGACCTACCTTCCCGAAAAGGGAGATGTTATTTATTTTACGCGTCGTATCGGCTCGACGTATTCTCTTCACAGAGTAAGATACGGTGAGGCTTCGCATAATGTTGCGAGCGGTATCGATTATGTCAGCTTCTGCAATTCTGATGAAGGCTTTGAGCTGCTTTACACCATAAAGTCAGGAAATTCAACTAATGTTGACGTCTTTACCGTCCGTAACCTCGACGAACCGGTCAGGGTCTGTGCGGATGTCAGCGAGGTTTATATCAACGATTATGAGTATAACGGCAATCTCTACTACTTCACCAAAAACAACTCTGCCGTCAACTGGCAGGATTTTATAAATGACAGCTATGCTGACGGTGACGCGGGAATGAAATATCCCGTCGAGAGTGACTATATGGTCGAAAGAGGCTTTATTTTCAAGCGTTATGTCCTCGATACCTCGGCGTTCAATACCGCAAAAAGAAAATATGAGGCAAAGCAGCAGCGTGACAAAATTCGTGAGGAACTGAGCAGAATCGACCTCGGACTTTCCGTTGAGGATGATTACAGCTGTTATGTATACAACGGACTTACAGCAAAAAAGCTTGCTTCGGGAGTGAAGCTCGATAATATACTTGCCTTTTCTGTAAGCGAAGCACCGCGCATTATCTACCGCAAGTCCGTCATCGCGGTTGAAAGTAAAATCACTATGGATAAGCTGATGAGTCTTGCATCGGACGGAAATATTACGGATGCCGTTGAATATGTCCGCGACAGCGTCGGCGGAGCGTATGACCTGTCAGATGACTGTATCTATACATGGTATGACGGTACTCGTGTGCTCGAATATAATATCAGCGGCTACGACACGGAAAACATCGAGTTTATCCCTGCTACGAGCAGCGTTATGTATGCGCTTGAGAACGGTGAGCTCTATTTCAGCGAGATTACACAGTCGGCGTTCGGCAAGAGGATTCTTGTTGATACAGATGTTACGGATTGTACTTTCGAGAACGGCGTGCTTTATTACGAAAAGGCGGCAACCGCGGAAAAGACCTCGCTGTACAGACATACCGTCAAGGATTCGAAGCAGCATATCTGCGACAGTCTCTATGCTTATTTTGCATTAAGTCCCGATTATGTCCTGCTTCTCACCGGACAACAGACGGACAGCGAGCTTACGGATATCGGAGTTTTTGACGGCGTGAAATTCAACGCTGTTGATACTGATATCTCACCTGAAAGCTTTGTTTATAACGGCAAAAGCTTCGCCTATATCAAAAATATCGGCTCGTCAGAAATTCATAATGCGGGCGAAATGTATATCTGCACACCGGAGGACGGTGTCCGCAAGTGCAGTGATGATGTTACAAAAACAGTTTACGTTAAATAAAGGAGGCAATACCGTGAAAGAGGATGTTTTATTCAAACGAACTCCGTTCGGCGGTTTTGACCGCGTTGAGGTCATCAGCTATATTCAGCAACTTAAATCCAATCAGCAGAAGTATAAGCTGATGCTCGACGAAAAGGAATTTCAGATAACAACGCTTACAAATCGTGCGCAGACTCTTGAGGATGAGCTTTCACAGCTTAAGGTCAGTGCCGATGAGTATAAAGGCAGGATTTCCGATCTTGAAAAAGAGATTGAAGAACTGCAGAAGGAAAACGAAAGGCTTTCATCAACAGATGCAGGTAAGACTGTCGAGATGTGCGATGAGCTTGTTGAAGCTGCATCCGAAACGGCAAAACAGCTCGTTTCGGCCGCTGAGGAAAAGCTTGAAAAGGCACAGAAAACGGTTGACGAAATCATAAAGGATATCGAAGGCCGTGAAAAGGTAACGGCAAAGCAGGCAAAGGATCTGCTCAAAAATCTTGCAGAGAGGCTGAAATAATGGCAGAGTATATTATTGATACCGCAGATTTAAGGCAGAAGGCGCCCGGGCTTCGCGCAGGGGACAGGGTTATCCTTTCGGGTACCGTCTATACCTCACGCGATGCTGCGCACAAGAGGCTCGTTTCGATTATCAATGAGGGCGGCGAGCTTCCTTTTGGGCTCGACGGTGCTTGCATTTATTATGCAGGCCCGACCCCCGCACCCGAGGGGTTGCCGATAGGCTCATGCGGACCGACAACGTCAAGCAGAATGGATCCGTTTGCACCTCTGCTTCTCGATAACGGTCTTTGTGCGATGATCGGCAAGGGCGAGAGGAACGAGGCGGTCTGCGAGGCTGTAAAAAGGAACAAAGCAGTATATCTGTGTGCAATCGGAGGGGCAGGCGCACTTGCGGCAAAATGTGTTGAGGAATGTGAAGAAATCGCATTTTTTGACCTCGGTTGTGAATCGGTAAAACGTATAAAAATCAAAGATTTCCCGCTTGTTGTCGGCATTGATTGCCACGGCGGAACGATGTTTAAGTAAGGAGAAATGTTATGAAAGGCATTATTCTTGCCGGTGGCTCCGGCACAAGACTTTATCCGTTAACAATGGTTACCAGTAAACAGCTTTTGCCTGTTTACGACAAGCCGATGATTTATTATCCCTTATCAACGCTTATGCTCGCAGGTATCAGAGAGATTCTTATTATCTCAACTCCCGACGATACTCCGAAGTTTGAAAGACTTCTCGGTGACGGCTCACAGTTCGGTCTTAAGCTGTCTTATGCTGTACAGGAAAGCCCTGACGGACTCGCTCAGGCATTTATCATCGGCGAAGAATTCATCGGTAAGGATTCCGTAGCAATGGTACTCGGCGATAATATTTTCTACGGCAGCGGCTTCGGTCATATGCTCCGTCAGGCGGCTAAAAATAAGAACAGAGCGACGATTTTCGGCTATTACGTTGAAAATCCCGAGCAGTTCGGTGTTGTTGAATTTGATGCAGAGGGCAAGCCTGTTTCGATTGTCGAAAAGCCTGCCGAGCCTAAGTCGAATTATGCCGTAACGGGACTTTATTTCTATGACAACAAGGTTGTCGAATATGCAAAAAATCTCAAGCCCTCCGAAAGAGGCGAGCTTGAAATCACGGATATCAATCAGATTTACCTCGAGAACGGAAATCTCGATATCAAGCTTATGGGCAGAGGCTTCGCTTGGCTTGATACAGGAACCGTTGATGCGCTGACGGATGCCTGCAACTTTATCAGAACCGTCGAAAAGCTTCAGGGTATCAAGATTTCCGCACCCGAAGAGATTGCCTATAATTCACGCTGGATTTCAAAGAAAAATCTTATCGAATCCGCAAAGAAGTACGGAAAATCCGCCTACGGTCAGCATCTTATGAAGGTTGCTGAGGGCAAGATTATTTATTCCGAAACAGGCGAGCGCCCGCGATGGGGTAAGGAAGACACAAAAAAAGGATGATAGTGCTATGAACGCAATTAAAACAAAGGTTGACGGTGCAATTATTATTGAGCCTGATATTTTCGGTGATAACCGCGGCTGGTTTATGGAATCCTATTCGAAAAAGAAGCTTGCAGATGCAGGTATCGACGTTGATTTCGTTCAGGATAACCGCTCCTTTTCGGCTGAAAAGGGTACGCTGCGAGGACTTCACTGTCAGCTTAACCCTACGGCGCAGAGCAAGCTTATTACCTGCATCAGAGGAACGATTCTTGACGTTGCGGTGGATATAAGAAAGGGATCACCGACCTATATGCAATGGGTCAGTGTGGAGCTTTCGGAAGAGAATAAGAAGTCATTTTTTATCCCTAAGGGCTGTCTCCACGGCTTTGTAACCCTCACGGATAACGTTGAGGTTATGTATAAGGTTGACGAATTCTATTCTCCGTCGGATGACAGAAGTGTCCGCTTTGATGACCCTGCACTCGGCGTTGAATGGGGTATTGAAAACCCGATTCTGTCACAGAAGGATATGAATGCACCGCTTATTTGCGACAGTGACGTTGATTTTAATTATTGATAGGATAAAAATATGAAGGTTCTTGTAACAGGCTTTAACGGTCAGCTCGGCTACGATGTTGTCAAGGAGCTTGAATCGCGGCAGATTGAGTGCATCGGCACGGATCTGCAGGATTTTGATATCACCGACCGTGAAGCGACGATTAAATTTACAAAAGAATATTCACCCGATGCGATTGTCCATTGCGCCGCATATACTGCGGTTGACAGGGCAGAGGATGACGAGGAGACCTGCCGCAGGGTTAATGTTGACGGAAGTGCAAACCTTGCGCTGGCGGCAAGTCAGCTCGGTGCAAAAATCCTTTATGTCAGCACGGATTATGTCTACGGCGGTGAGGGTGAGGAGCCGTTTGAGGTAAACGATCCGACCGCTCCGAAGAGTGTATACGGCAGAACCAAGCTCGAGGGCGAGGATGCCGTGAAGCGCCATACGGATAAGTATTTCATTGTCCGCACCTCGTGGGTTTTCGGCATTAACGGCAATAATTTCGTAAAGACTATGCTTCGTCTCGGCGCAGAGCGTGATGAGCTCAATGTCGTATGTGACCAGATAGGCTCACCGACATACACTCCTGACCTTGCACGTCTTATCTGCGATCTTATTATGACCGAAAAATATGGCACTTACCACGGTACGAATGAGAATTTCTGCTCCTGGGCAGAATTTGCCGCGATGATTATGACTCTCGGCGGCAGAAAAACCAAAATCAATCCTATATTATCAAGCCAATATCCCGCAAAAGCGGCAAGACCGCTCAATTCAAGACTTTCCAAGGCTTGCCTTGACCGTGCGGGAATTGACCGCCTTCCGACGTGGCAGAATGCTCTCGGAAGATATATGGAAGAACTCAAAGGAGATTTAATATGAAGCTTTCACTCGTTGTTCCTTGCTATAACGAGGAAGAGGTTATTTACGAATTCTACAAGGAAGTCAGAAGGGTTTTTGAAAATAAGCTTGACAGCTACGAACTTGTTTTTGTCAATGACGGAAGCCGCGATAAAACAGCTGATATCCTCAAAGCAATTCACAAGGTCTCTGACAATGTAAAGGTTGTCAATTTTTCCCGCAACTTCGGTAAGGAAGCAGCTATGTATGCGGGTCTGCAGCAGGCCTCGGGTAAATACACCTGTGTTATCGACGCTGATTTACAGCAGCGCCCCGAGGTTGTTCTTGAAATGATGGAAATTCTTGACAATGATGAAAATACAGATTGTGTTGCAGCGTATCAGCAGGCGCGGAACGAGGGCAAGCTGTTGACTTTCTTTAAGGACAGCTTCTATAAGGTAATGGATAAAATTACCGAAATTGAGCTTTATAAGGGCGCAAGCGATTTCCGTCTTATGCGCCGTCCGATGGTTGAGGCTGTGCTTAGTATGACCGAATACCACCGTTTCTCAAAGGGTATATTCTCCTTTGTCGGATTTAATACGAAATATATTCCCTACGAGGCTCAGCAGAGAGCGGCAGGCGAGTCAAAATGGTCGTTTGCAAAGCTTTTTATCTATGCTATAGAGGGTATCGTCGGCTACACCACCGCTCCGCTCAAGGTTGCATCCTTTGCGGGCTTAGGCTTGATGGCGCTTGCGTTTATCTATATGGTGATTGCGCTTATAGTCGGCTCGGTGACCTACAGCATCACATCTGCGATTGCTATAATCACGCTCATCCTCTTTATGAGCGGTGTCAACCTCCTTGCGCTCGGAATTATCGGCGAGTACCTTGCAAGAGCTTATATGCAGGGTAAAAACCGTCCCGTTTTTATCGCAAAGGAAATTCTTACTTATGAAGAAAAAGAGAAAGAATGATTTTCTATGGATATAAAACATCTTTTAGAATCGGGAATAAAGCTTCTGACTGATGCCGATTACCGCTTTTCAATCCTTGCAGGTAAGGGATTTTATAACAATGTGCCCGACGAGGAATATCTTAAAAAGCTTTACAGGTCGAAATTCGGTAAGGAATTAAATCTGGAAAATCCGCAGACCTTCAATGAAAAACAGCAATGGCTGAAGCTTTATTACAGACGTCCTGATATTACGATGATGGCGGATAAATATGCGGTACGTTCTTATGTTGCCCAAAAAATCGGCGAGGAGCATCTTGTACCGCTTCTCGGAGTGTGGGACAATGCCGATGACATCGATTTTGATGCACTTCCTGAACAATTTGTTCTTAAGTGCACCCATAATTCCGGTGTCGGAATGTGTATCTGCAAGGATAAGTCTGAGCTCGATATCGAAAAGGTGAGGAAAGAATTGCGAAAGGGTCTGGCGGAGGATTATTCTGCGGTAACCCGCGAATGGCAGTACCGTGATATTCCCCGAAGGATTATTGCAGAAAAGTATATGAAGGATGCCCGACAGAATGAGCGTACGGGTATCATCAATTATAAGGTTGCGTGCTTCAACGGTGAGCCGAAATATCTTTATGTTTCACGCAACAGCGTCGGGAAGGTGAATGACTGCCTTTCGCTTCTGACACCTGACTGGAAGCCGGCACCGTTTTATCATGGCAGATATGAGGCGTTCGAGGAACTTCCGCCGAAGCCTGTCAGCTATGAAAAAATGCTTGAATATTCTCGTATTCTCTCTGAGGACTTACCATTTGTCCGCGTTGATTTTTATGAAATTGATTCAGTGCTTTACTTCGGGGAGCTTACGTTTATGGTTGCGAGCGGATTTACCCGCTATCAGCCTGAGGGAACGGATGAGCTTATCGGCTCGTGGCTGACCCTGCCTGAAAAATATTAAGGAGGTTAAAATATGAGTAAGGTCAGATTTTCCGTCAATGTTCCTGTTTATAATGCAGAAAAGTATCTGCGCGAATGTATTGACTCAGTTTTAAATCAGACATTTACCGATTTTGAGCTTCTTCTCGTCGATGACGGCTCGAAGGATTCCTCGGGCGCAATCTGTGACGAGTATGCAAAAAAAGACAGCCGTGTCAGGGTTTTTCATAATGAGAATCAAGGCTCCTTCGCAACCAGAGTGTTTTCCGTAAATCACGCTCAGGGCGAATACTGTGCCTTCTGCGATGCGGACGATTATTTTGATGCGGAGTATCTTGAACGCGCGAACGAGATGATCGAAGAAGAAGGCTGCGATATGCTCGTTTACCGCCATGAGCCGGTCGTTAAAGGTGAAAGACAGTATATCAGACCTTATTGGGATGATAAAAGAGTCTTTACGGGAGAGGGCAAAAAAGAATTTTATACCGCAATGGTAATGACCTATGCCTTTAATTCGCTGAACATTAAGTTTGCGAAAACTGAGCTGTTCACGAATGATACTCTTGATGCGGACCGATATTCATTCGTCAAAAACGGTGACGATTTTCTGCAGTCTCTTTATCCCGTATTTAATGCGGAAAAAATCGTATTTGTGCCCGAGTGCTATTATAACTATCGGATAAATTCCGAAAGTCTTACACAGAAGGTAAATCACGATATCTATAAAAGTCTTTTAGCCGTATGGTCTGTTACATGGCACGAATATCTTGACGGCACTGACATCCTCGGCGAAAATACAAAACAGACCTTTGCGTTACGTTCTGCCCGCTCAACGATGAATATTATCAAGCTCATCGCGCAGAGCGACAGCATTACGGATGAAGAAAAAATCGAAATTTTCCACAATATACATAATCACGATTTCTACCGTGATTTTATAGAACCGAATCTGGTCAAGTCTGATCTTGAAAAGAAGTGGCAGTTTGTCTACGAGCTTTTTTCACGCCACAGCTACAAGCTGCTTCTCTCAACGGTCAGAATGCTTACTAAAATCAAAAAATAACAGCAGGTGAAACTATGAAAGCGAAAATTACTCTTGCGAAAGAATTCAGAATAGGCGATATCGACAAGCGCATCTACGGCTCGTTTGTTGAGCATCTCGGCAGAGCGGTATACGGCGGTATATACGAGCCCGGACATCCTACGGCGGATGAAAACGGACTGCGTCAGGATGTTATCGACCTTGTCAGAAAGCTCAACGTGCCTGTTGTGCGCTATCCGGGCGGCAACTTTGTTTCGGGCTACAACTGGGAGGACGGCGTCGGCCCTGTTGAAAACAGACCGAAGCGCCTTGAGCTTGCATGGGGTACTACCGAGCTTAACGAATTCGGCACGAACGAATTTATGGATTGGTGTAAGAAGGCGAATACCGAATGTATGATGGCTGTCAACCTCGGCACAAGAGGTCCCGACGAGGCGCGCAACCTCGTTGAATACTGCAACCACCCCTCAGGCACATACTGGTCAGATCTCAGACGCTCTCACGGTGTCGAAAATCCGCATAACATCAAGCTCTGGTGTCTCGGCAACGAGATGGACGGCCCCTGGCAGATGGGTGCAAAAACCGCTTTTGAATACGGCAGAACAGCCCTCGAAGCATCAAAGCTTATGAAGTGGACTTCACCCGATATTGAGACTGTTCTCTGCGGCTCATCGAGCAGAAATATGTCCACCTTCGGCAAGTGGGAGGCTGAATCCCTCGACATTGCTTATGACAGCATCGACTACGTTTCGCTTCACCAGTATTACGGCAACCACGACGGCGATACAATGAATTTCCTCGCGCTTTCAATGCAGCTTGATGATTTTATCTATTCAATCATCTGCACCTGTGACTACATAAAGGCAAGGAAACGCTCGAAGAAAACAATCAACCTTTCCTTCGACGAATGGAACGTCTGGTATCATTCCAACGGTGCAAAGTTTGAAAAATGGAGTGTCGCACCGAAGCTTCTTGAGGATATCTACAACTTCGAGGATGCTCTTCTTGTCGGCTCAATGCTTATCACTCTTCTCCGCCACTGCGACCGTGTCAAGATTGCCTGTCTTGCACAGCTTGTCAACGTAATCGCACCTATCTTTACCGAAACGGGCGGAGGCGTGTTCGAGCAGACAACATACTTCCCGTTTATGCACCTTTCAAATTACGGCAGAGGCTCCGCTCTTCTTCCGCTCGTTGACTGCCCGAAATATGACAGTAAGGATTTCACGGACGTTCCTTATCTTGATACAATCGCGACATACGACGAGGAAAATGACGAAATGGCGATTTTCTGCGTCAACAAGAGTATGGACGAGTCAATGGTAATCGATGTCAACCTTATGGATTTTGACGGCTACAAGCCCGTTGAGTTCATTTCAATGGACGGCTGTGACAGATATGACGAAAATACCTTTGATAACCTTAAGGTGAAGCCGCACAATAATCCCGTTCCCGCAATTGACGGCACAAAGCTCGAATTTGAGGTCAAGCCGTTCAGCTGGAATGTTATCAGACTCAAGAAATAATCAAAAGGTGATTTTATGCCCTATTTATTCGTGCATTTCAAGGAGAAAATAACCCCCGACGGCGAGCAGGTATATTTCGGTATCAGCGCCGACGGCTTTAATTGGGAAAAGGTCAACGGCGGCAATCCGATACTTACAAGCACCAAAAGTGAGCGCGGATGCCGCGATATCGAAATTGTAAGGCTTCACACGGGCGGCTTCGTTATCATCACGACAGATTTATGCATAGCCTATCGGATGGACGAGAATTACAACGTCGATTGGAAAAAGGTCAACTCCTCGGGCAGTAAAAGGCTCTGTATGTGGCGAACTGACGACCTCGTGAATTTCTCCGAGCAGGAGCTTATATATTTCGGCAGGGACGATTTCGGCTGTCTGTGGGCGCCCGAGGTTTTCTTCGACGAAGAAAGCGAAGAGTATCTCATCCATTGGGGCTCGACCGTAGCCGAGGATAATTTCACCCATATGTCGATTTACTGCAGCACGACAAAGGACTTCAAGACCTTCACCGATCTGAAGCTTTATTTCACCAAGGATAACGAAATCCTCGATTCGCATATAACCAAGGTCGGAGATACATACCATCTGTTCTATAAGAATTCATCTGACCCGCCGATGAATATGCACGCAACGTCAAAAAGCCTCTACGGCCCGTTTGAGCACGATAAGGCTTTTGAGGAATACATGGATAAGGAAATCAAAAATCCGGGCTCCTATGAAGGACCGACGACCTACACCTTGCCCGACGGCAGATGGTGTATGATGCTCGACTTCTTCGGCTGTGAAAAAGAGAAAATGGGTTATGTCCCGTTCGTTTCCTCAAAGCCGGGTGATGCGAACTTTACGCGTGCCGAAGAAGGCTTCTCCTTCCCGTACGGCTTCAAGCACGGCAAGGTTATAGAAATCACCGAAGAGGAATACGAAAGACTTAAGAATATGTAATAAAAAAGGAAGTATCACGCGATACTTCCTTTTTGTATATCCTGTTTTATCAGATAACAACGATTCCCTCTGTCTTTTCTCTTCCGCAGGGGAGGATTGCGGGTGAGGAGAGGGAGAAAACGTCCGTGCACATATCCTCGAGAAGGAAAACCTGTCTGCCGTATTCGTCAAGCTCGTCAAAATCCGAGGCCTTCGTAATAATCGGAAGGGCTGCCTTTTCCTTGGCTTCTTTAAGAATTTCCTTGCCCCTCTCGTTCATCGCAAGCACGCGGATGTACGGCGGATTTCCCTTGTAATCGTCAGCGACGAAGCCCATAAATGCGTGGAGGACGATTCTGCGGATTCTTGCGTGCGAATAACGCTTCGTTTTTGCGAGCGCGTAAAGCTCGTCGAGCGTTCTTGCCTTGAGTGCCGCATCGTGAATACGGTATTCGATGCCCTCGCTGACGTCGGGTGACTTACCGATCGCCTCTGCTGAAAGCTGTCTCATACAGCAAAGGATGCTGAATTCAAGCTTTTCGTTAAGGCAGGGAGCCTTGCCCTCCTGCAGCTCGCGAAGGTAAATATCTGCCGCAGAGAGCGGCATGTATCTTTCCCAGCCACTGACATTTTCCTTCATCATACGGCGGATTTCCGAGGCTGATGCAAAATCCTCGCTGGTCATATCCGAATCGTGCGAAGCACCCTTGCGGCGTATCGTCATCGGAATCATAGCAGAGCCGAGCTTGTCGAGCGCGTTGAGATATTCGATGCCGAGCGTGTTGTTTGCACCCTCAAGGATGTTGAAAAATCTGTTACCGCAGACCGAACGCATCGCCTCAGCTCTTGCACTTGCAAAGCCGAGACCGATTTCGAGATTTTCTCTGAGCTTTTCCTCAACCTCTTCGCTGTTTATTGCATTTTTGCAGGCGATAAGCTCGTCAATGTTACCGCACTCACTGCCGAAGCTGAGCATCTCGACACAGCCGAGAGCCTCGAGCAGGGAAACCGCGCCCTCGGCAAAGCGCTGTGCATAGGATGTGCTCCAGAGTGTAGGTAATTCTATAACAAGGTCAACACCGTTCTGAACAGCCATCTCTGCTCTTGCCCATTTGGAGAGAATAGCCGTCTCACCGCGCTGAACATAGTTTGAGCTCATCACGGCAACTGTATGCGTAAGCTCGCCTAATTCCTTGCTTTTTTCGAGCTGATACCTGTGTCCGTTGTGAAAAGGGTTGTATTCTGCAACAATTCCGCCGATTTTCATATATAATCCTCCAAAATGTAAATTTTGACTTGAAAAACACAATCTATACGATTATAATATAACAGAAATCAATTTGATACAATATGTTGGAGGGAAAAATATGAAAATTCTTGTTATTAACGCAGGTAGCTCATCTCTTAAGTATCAGCTTATTGATATGGAGAATGAGTCCGTACTTGCAAAGGGTATCTGTGAGCAGCTCGGCAACGACAACAGCGCATTCACACATAAGGTACCTGCTGACGAGAGCAAAAACATCAAGGATATGCCCGTCGCTATGCCCGACCACGCAACAGCTATCAAGGTTGTTGTTGATGCACTTACAAGTGCAGAGAACGGCGTTATCGCATCAATGAGCGAGATCGACGCTGTCGGCCACCGCGTTCTTCACGGCGCAGAAAAGTTCAGCGGCTCTGTTCTTGTAACAGACGAGGTTGAAGAGACAATCAAGGAATGCTTCGAGTGGGGCCCGCTTCACAACCCTGCAAACCTTACAGGTATCAAGGCTTGCCAGGCAATTATGAAGGATGTTCCGCAGGTTGCAGTTTTCGATACAGGCTTCCATCAGTCAATGCCTGACTACGCTTATATGTATGCTCTTCCCTATGAGTATTACGAGAAGTACGGCATCCGCCGTTACGGCTTCCACGGTACATCACACCGCTTTGTAAGCGCAAAGGCAATCGAGCTTCTCGGCAATCCCGAAAAGAGCAAGGTTGTTACCTGCCACCTCGGCAACGGATCATCAATCGCAGCTGTTGTTGACGGCAAGTGCTTCGATACAACAATGGGTGTAACTCCGCTCGAGGGTATTATGATGGGTACACGCTGCGGCTCAATCGACCCCGCTATCGTTCCTATCATTATGAAGAAGGAAGGCCTCACACCTGACCAGATGGATTCAGTTATGAACAAGAAGTCAGGTATGCTCGGCATCTGCGGCACAAGCGATAACAGAACCATCGAGGCTCGCGCTAAGGAAGGCGACGAGAGAGCGAAGCTTGTTGAGTCAATGCTCTGCCACCAGCTTACAAAATATATCGGCAGCTACGCTGCAGCAATGGGCGGCGTTGATGCAATCGTCTTCACAGGCGGTATCGGCGAAAATAACCCGCAGTACAGAGACCGTGTATGCGATAAGCTCAAGTTTATGGGCGTAGAAATCAACTACGATATCAACGATCAGCTCAGACGCGGCGTTGAGGGCGAAATCTCAACACCCGATTCAAAGGTTAAGGTATACGTTGTATGCACCAACGAGGAGCTTATGATCGCAAGAGATACAAAGGAAATCGTAGCTGCTCTTTAATATGAAGATTTTTATCGATGCCGACGGCTGTCCCGTGGTTGATATCACCGTCCGTACCGCAAAGAAGTATTCGCTGGAATGCTTCATCATCTGCGATACTGCGCACGAGTTTGCGAGGGACGGCGCACAGACAGTGGTTGTTGAAAAAGGCGCAGACAGCGTTGATTTCAAGCTTGTCAATCTTGTCGGCGAAGGGGATATAGTCGTTACGCAGGATTACGGACTTGCGGCGATGTGCCTTGCGAGAAAGGCTGTACCGCTGAGTCAGAACGGACTTGTTTTTACGGATAAGAATATCGATGAGCTTTTGTTTTCACGATATGTTTCCAAGAAGATCCGAAATGCGGGCGGTCGGCTCAAGGGTCCGTCAAAGCGCACTCCGGAGCAGGACGAGCGTTTCCGGCAGGTGCTGGAAAAACTTATACAATAACACAAAAAAGCAGAAAGTTCGCAAGACTTTCTGCTTTTCTCTTGTATTTATATCATAAAAAAGCTATAATATAATTTATCAACCGAAAGGAGTAATAATATGGGTGTATTTATTCGTATTCTTACCATTATTATGACAATTTTTTCGCTTATAGGCTCGTGGCTTTCGCCGTTCAGCACCTATAAGCAGATTGAAACGGAATTTTCCGATTCAACGAAGGCTTCATATTCCGAGCTTTACTATGAGCTCAGCGAATCCTCAAACAACCTTGAAACCTGGCGTGAGGGTATGGTTTCGGGTAACGGTATGCAGGGTGTTATCACCAGCGGCGCACCGTACAGCGATACGCTGATTTATCAGTATATGCACTTCAACCTTCCGAATCAGAATATCCGCTACACTCCCGTCTCCAAGGATGAGCTTGAAGATGTCAAGCAGAGCATCACGGCAGGCGAGGATATCGTTGATGACCTTACATACGATTTCGTTTATTCCTACCATCCGGGCGGAACACTCCGCATAAAGCAGAATAAGCTTCTTGCTACAGGCTATGCAAGATATACGGATTACGAGACCGCACAGATCGGTGTCAGATATTCCGACATCTGCGGTACTTGGGAGAGAAAAACATTTACCTCAAAGGCTGATGGTGTTACAATCACAAAGATCGGCTCTTCAACATCGGGCAGCAAGGTAGATATTACTCTTTCAATGGATAATATCTCTGCTTACGCAAAATACGGTCAGGCTGACGAGGTCAACCTTAAGTATAAGAAGCTTGTCGGCGAGGATTGTGATTATATCTCCTTTGTCGCTCACTATCCGAATTATGAAAACAGCGAGCTTAAGGAAGGTGGCTACTCAACAACAGTTTATGTTGTTACCGAGGGCGGTTCAAAGAGTGTTGTTGACGGCAAGCGTGTAAAGGATGCACAGTATTGTGCAGATGAAAATCCGCAGATCAAAATCAAGAATGCGGATAACGTTTACCTTATTGCAGTTTCGGGCAGAACACATACAATGGGTGCTTACGACGATTTCGCAGCGGCTGAAGGCTATGAGCTTGTTGATTCACTCGTTGCAGATGCAAAGGCAGTTGCCGACAAGTACACGGTTGACGGCAAGTTCAGCTATGACGCTGCACTCAAGGCTCATACTGACCTGTTCACACCTGAATATAATAAGGTAACCTTCACCCTTGGTGATACAAACAGCACAAAGCCGAATGAACAGCTTGTGCTTTCACAGCTTCTCAAGGAGGAGCTTAACTCCGACCTTATGGAGAGATTCTACTACAACGCCCGTTATGCATACCTCTGCTGTGCGGGATATGCAACACCGCGTCTCGGTGGTATGTGGTCAGGCGAATGGAATACTCAGTGGGGCTGCCGCTTCACTCAGGATGCCAACGTTAACCTCCAGGTTTCCTCAATGAACACAAGCAATATGGACAGCACATATCTTGGCTTTGCAACGTTCATTCTCCGTCAGGTACCCGATTGGGAGGAGAACGCTTATGCAACACACGGCTATACGGATGCAATTCAGGCACCCGTTCACTCCGACAGTGACAAGGCTGTCCTTACTGAGAGTGATTATGCATATCCGTTCCGCTACTGGAACGCAGGCACAAACTGGATGCTCCAGCCTCTTTACGAGACTCTGATGTGCTACGGCGACGTGCAGATTCCTCTTAATGACGAGTTTGATCTCAACCGACTCAAGTCAGTTCTTTCAATGACTCAGGAAGACCTTACAGATGAGGAAATCGCTGCTATTGAAGCGAAGGGCTATCTTGACCTGAGAAGCGAGGTTCTTCTTCCGCTCCTTGTGAAGGCGGCAAACTATTGGGAGCAGATGTTCTCAGCTGAGTATTACACGGCGGCTGACGGCTCTATCCATTACGAAAAGGGTAAGACTCAGCTTAACGAGGGCGAGACCTATACAATCCTTCCGAGCTATTCACCCGAGAATAACCCCGCAAACTATCCGAATCCCTCAACGGCAAATACAGCGATTGATATTTCTGCTTGTAACAGCACCTTCGAAATGCTCATCGATGTTATGAAGAGCGTTGACGAGAATGCAGATACAAGCAAGTGGGAATACCTTATGTCAAAGGTTCCGCCGTATCTCTACGATGAGACAGGCGCACTCAAGGAGTGGGCAACTTCTGACTTTGAGGAGAATAACCTCCACCGTCATATCAGCCACCTCTACTGTGCATGGCCGATGTTTGAGACTCAGGAGAATCCCGAGCTTTATAAGGCTTGCGTTCAGGCTATCGAAAACCGTGCAAGTGAAAACGAGGCAAGCCACGCTTTTGTTCACAGAGCACTTATTGCGGCAAGACTCAAGGATTCCGCAAACGTAACGGGCGCACTTATTGACCTTGTAAGCCGCGGAATTTTCTACGATTCACTTATGACCAACCACCACTACAACCGCAGCAGTGCATACTGCACAGACTTTGCTATCGGTTACCTCGGCGTTGTTCACGAGAGCCTTCTGTATTCATACACGGGCAAGATCGAGCTTCTTCCCGCAGCACCGCAGTCAGGCTTTGATGTCGGTCAGATTACAGGTCTTAAGGCAAGAACACAGGCAACTGTTGATTCAATGAGCTGGGATCTTGAAAACGGCACGGCAACGGCAACAATTACATCAGATATCGCACAGACGATTACAGTTTCCTGCGGTATCTCCGATGCAGTGCAGACCGTAACCTTTGCCGCAGGCGAAACAAAAACAGTTTCTTTCTGATAACAAAAAGCAACCGAATTTTTCGGTTGCTTTTTTTTGCACAAAATGTAAAATTTTCTCCGTTTTTTCTGCACAAGCTGTTATTTGGTTTTAAAGAAATGTGTGTTATGATTTATCCAAATAATAAGCATTGCAAAAATATACGGATTATTTTATAATGACTGTATCGAAAAGAGGAGATTTAAAATGAACATTTTTTCACTCGCGGCATCGCGTGCGGCGGCAAAGGCTGTCAGCGAAGAACTTAATAAAACGCGCAAGGGTGACGGCAATACCGTGCATCTGCCGAAGCTGCTGCTGATAATCGGAATCATCTGTACCACAGTGTTCCTTATCCCCGCGGTATGGGTTGTTTTCTTTGAAAAGGATCTCATCGGACTTGTCTTTGCCGGAATGTCTTTGCTGCCGTCGTCCTTGATTATTGCATACATAAATCAGCGCATATATTACGACAGCGAGGGCTTCACCGCAAAATCCTTTTTCGGCATTAAACGCCGCTATTCTTATTCTGATATCGAATACAGCCTCGGCGAAATTCCGCACGACCTCGACGTAGTAATCGATGACGATGATTTTGACGACGTTGAATATGTGCTTGACCTCATATCTGAGGATATCAGACTTAAGGTCGGTAAAAGGAAAATCCTCATCGACCATTCCGCGGTCGGCGGGCTTGATTTTCTTGCCTTTGCACAGAAGCAGTATAAGCTCATACGCGGCGGTAAGCCTATCCCGCATAAGGTGAAAAAGACAAAGTGCGATGCAATCTTCAACGGCAACGTCAAAAATGCTACCGCAACGATAGTTATTGATGTTGTTCTTCTTATGATATGGCTTGGATTGTTTCTGCTTATACCCCTGACAAACGTCCCGACCAAAATGGAAAATTTAAAAATCGAAACCGTAACCGTGCAGAGCTATGAGGAGGATCAAGAGTATCTTTATCTTGATATCGACGGCTTCGAAGACGAAATATTCCTTCGCGGATATACTGAAACGTTTGATGATGTGAACGGCTTGCTTGCTGTTCTTGATAGCAAAGAGCCGATTGAAATCGGCTATGAAACCGTCAATGATGACGGTGACGTCTACTACAGAATCGAATACGTCAAGGATAAAAACGGCAACGTGCTGACAACTCCCGAGGATTACCACGAGTTTTATCAGCACGATGTGAAAAAGTTTATGCTTGTTTTTGGCGCGATGGCTGTTCTTTGGATAGGCTATATTATTTTCTCAATCTATGTCGGCAGAAATCCGCATAAATTCAGCAAAAAATTCGTCCACAAATTCTTTAAAGAGGGCACGATAAGACTGTAAAACAAAACCCACGAGCTTCAAAAACTCGTGGGTTTGAATTTTTATGTACCTATCAATAAAGCTTAATTCCGCCAAAGGGTCTGATTGAAAGCACGTGGCAGGTGCCCTCACCGTAAACAGCCTCGATTGTTGAACGGAAGTCCTCGAGCATATCGTTGGGAACGAATGCCTGAATTGTGCCTGCGAAGCCGCCGCCGTGAACTCTCCAGGCGCCCTTGCCCTTGAGCATCTCCTCACAGAGAAGGAGAGCAACGGAAAGTCCCTGCTCCTGCGGAGCCTTTGTGGTGTATACGTTCTGGTTGTACATATATGATGAGCGTCCGCTCTCGATAACGATTTCCTTAAATGCCTCGAAGTCGTTGTTTGTAAGAGCCTCAACCTCTGCGACTGCGCGCTTGTTCTCGTTGTAGAAATGAATTGCACGAAGCACTGCACGGTCACCGCAGGTCTCTCTGACCTGTCTGATGTTTGACATGAAATTCTCCTCGTCAACGTCGCGGAGAACATCCTTGCCGAATACGCCTGCCGCACTCTCCATCTCACCGCGTACGGCGGCATAATCGTCTGTAAGGTCAGCGTGGCTTCCGCCTGTATCAACGATGCAAAGAGCGTGACCGCAGGATGCAAAGTCAAACTCAACCTTGTTGATTACGGGCTCTGACGGGTCATTGAAATCGATTGTGATAAAGCTGCCGACGGAGCTTGCCATCTGGTCCATAAGACCGCAGGGCTTGCCGAAGTAAACGTTCTCGGCGTACTGTGCAATTTTAGCGATATCAACGGCAGAAACCTGACCGTCATTGTAAAGGTGGTTGAGGATTGTACCGATAAGCACCTCGTAAGCAGCAGAGGAGGAGAGTCCCGAGCCTGCGAGAACACAGCTTGCGCTTGCAGCATTGAAGCCGCCGATGTTGTAGCCGTATTTCTTGAAGCCTGCGCACATACCGCGGATAAGTCCCGAGGATTTGCCGAATTCGTTTTCGTGCGGCTCAAGGTCAGAAATGTCAATTTCAATCATACCGTGACCCATTGACTTTTCACAAGCGACCATATCGTCGCGCTTTGCAGCTGCCGCAACTGTATCAAGGTTAACGCTTGCTGCGAGCACCTTGCCGTGGTTGTGGTCTGTATGGTTACCGCCGACCTCGGTTCTGCCGGGTGCGCTGAAAAGTGCAAGCTCATCGTTATCGCCGAAAAGCTCAACGTAAGCGTCGATGATTTCTGCATCGCGTGTTTTCTGTGCCTCGACAGCCTCGTCGGAGAGGTAAACTGCTTTGAGTCTGTCGTCAAATTCGCCTGCGGCGAGCTTTGCTTTGAGTTCAACTGAATTAGCCATTTGATTTTTTCCTCCTGTTGCTTTGAACTTGTAAGAATTTATTTGTAGCTATTGCTGAAATGCTGATAAGAATAAACAGCAGAATAAACGGAACAAGGAAGGGTGCGGAAAGGGGATTGAACACGTTTGTACCGATGAAGGTGTATGTGACAAGAAGCGGTGCAAAGCCTAAAAGCGAGAGCAGGATATAGTCCCTGAAGCGGAAGCCCATCGCACCGTAAAGCTTGCTGACGAGATTGATCGGAATGCCGGGGATGAATCGGAAAAGCGAAAGCAGCCACGGATTACCCCTGCCGTCGTTATTTTCGACGAGGTATTTAACCGTTCTGTTGCGCTGAAGAATGTTCTGTATTCCGACAGCGCCGACACGTGTTCCCCAGTAGTAGCGTATGCCGTAAAGGATGACAAGACCCATTATGTTGATCGGGATTGAAAAATATGCGGGGAAAACGGTACTCGTTATCGCACAGACAAGTGATAGGGGATAAAGGTAAATCGGGAACATAGCCTTGAAGACGTAAAGGAAAATAATCACAAGAAAAACGCTCGCCTTGTCGCCCATCGTCTCGACCGCCAGCTCAGCCTCTAAAAGATAGTCCTGATAGGTCTTGTACCAGAGTTGAATCTGTTCGTTCTGCGAAAGTATGAGCAAAACTGTAAAAACAACAGCCATTATAATGCCTATCATCGCAACGAAGTTCAGAAGTCCTCTGATATGCTGCTCTTTTGTCTTCTTTATTCTGCTCACCTCCCGTTAAATCATATCAACCCATTATCCATATCATTATACCCTTTTTTTATATCAAGGTCAATAGATTTATTGCGTCTATTTTTGTCGCAATTTGACTTATTTGTTTTATTGACTATGTAAAAAAATTGTGTTATGATTTACACGGAATATTTTGTGAAATGGGGTATTAAAATGGATTACAAAGCAAAGTATCAGGAATGGCTCGGCTTTGATGAGGAAACGAAAGCAGAGCTTGAAGCTATCACGGACGAAAAAGAAATTGAAGACAGATTTTACAAGGATCTTGAATTCGGCACAGGCGGACTCCGCGGAGTTATGGGTGCAGGTGCAAACAGAATGAATAAATATACCGTCAGCAAGGCTACAAAGGGACTCGCTGACTACCTTCTTTCAGAGTATAAAGAAAACATCAGCGTTGCAATCGCTTATGATTCGCGTAACAATTCCGCACAGTTCGCAGCTTATGCCGCAGAGGTTCTTTGTGCTAACGGTATCAAGGTTTATCTCTACGATACTCTTATGCCGACTCCCGTGCTGTCCTTTACGGTAAAGCATCTCGGCTGTACCGCAGGTATCGTTCTTACCGCGTCACACAATCCCAAGGAGTACAACGGCTACAAGATTTATGACGAAAACGGCTGTCAGCTTGTTCCGCAGTATGCGAATAAGGTTATCGACTTTGTAAATGCGGTGACGGATATCAAGAACGTTGAGCATATGTCTCTTGACGAAGCAAAGGAAAAGGGACTCTACGTTTCAATCGGCGAAGAGGTTCTCGACGCATTCCTTGAGGCGGTTAAGAAGCAGTCACTCTATGAGGAAAAGTCGGATATTAAAATTGTTTATACAGCACTTCACGGCACGGGTAACATCCCTGTCCGCAAGGCAATCGAGGGTATGAACGTTTCTATCGTCAAGGAGCAGGAGCTTCCCGACGGCAATTTCTCAACCGTACGCTCACCCAACCCCGAGGAGAAGGACGCTCTCACACTTGCACTCAAGCAGGCTGAGGCAGAGGGTGCAGACCTCGTGTTCGGTACTGACCCCGACTGTGACCGTATCGGTGCAGGCGTTAAGCACGACGGCAAGTACGTCCTCGTAACGGGCAATCAGATGGGCGCACTTCTTGTCAATTTCGTGCTTAATATGCGCAAGTCAGAGCTTAACGAAAAGTCAACACTTGTCAAGACTATCGTTACAAGTGAGCTCGGTGCAAATATCGCAAGAAAGTTCGGTCTTCATATCGTTGAGACTCTCACAGGCTTCAAGTACATCGGTGAAAAAATCAATCAGTACGAAGCAAACGGCGACAGAGAATTCGTTATCGGCTATGAGGAAAGCTACGGCTATCTTACAGGCACACACGCACGCGATAAGGATGCTGTTGTTTCAGCACTTCTTGTTTGCCAGATGGCTGCATACTATTATAACAAGGGTATGACTCTCATCGATGCACTCAACGAGATTTATGATGAGTACGGCTTCTATCTTGATGCGCTTGATACATTCACACTCAAGGGTATCGACGGCGCACAGAAGATCCAGAGCCTTATGTCCGAGTTCCGCGAGAACGGAAGTAAGTTCTTCGACGGTATCAAGGAGGTTTTCGACTTCTCAAAGGGTATCGGCGACCTTCCGAAGGAGAACGTTCTTAAGTACGTTTTCAACGACGGCTCATGGATGGCAATCCGTCCCTCGGGCACAGAGCCGAAGCTTAAGGTCTACTACTCAATCCAGGATGCGGACAGAGATAACGCTTATGCACGTCTTGATGCAATCAAGGCAAAGATGAACTCAATTATCGAAGCATAATTTTTTAAGTAAATTATTGACAAACTGACGGCCGTTAGTTATAATATAACGGTCGTCAGTTGACGATAAAAGAATAAACGCTGGTGTGGCGAAATCGGCAGACGCAAGGGACTTAAAATCCCTCGGTGGCAACACCGTACCGGTTCAAGTCCGGTCACCAGCACCAAATTGAGTATTCATAAGGGATCTGACCTGTGAATACTCAATTTTTTTTGCTTAAAAATACCCGTACCGGAATTTAAATTACAAGGATATGTAATTTGAATACAGTGTGATAATGTGATATACTTTTTGCAACCGATGAGATGCGATAAATGACCGATTAAACAAAAACCAACATTTCCTCTTTTATATTTGCTATGATGGTACTGCAAATGAAAAGGAGGCTAACGTAAATGCAAGAAATAAAAACAGTTGAGCTTGTCAAAAAATACAAAAATCTTACTGCCGTGAATAAGCTCAATTTAGAAATAAATCAAGGGGAGCTCTTTTCACTGTTAGGTGTTAACGGAGCAGGAAAAACCACAACGATAAAAATGTTAACCTGTATAACAAAACCAACGGACGGGGATGCATTTATAGGTGGATACAGTATAACCGAACAGCCCGAACAGGTAAAACGATTGATTGGTGTATCTCCTCAGGAAACTGCAGTAGCTCCGAATCTTTCTGTAAAGGAAAACCTTGAATTAATGTGTGGTATTTATGGGTTTTCTAAAGAAAAAAGCAAAGCCAAAATCAATGAGCTTA
>JAFNVC010000013.1 GCA_017379935.1 Clostridia bacterium | reverse complement strand
CTTCCCCTTGAGGGGAGGCTCCGCCGTAGGCGGTGGTGAGGTGTAGGTTGCAACGCAACCGTTATCCCGACAAATTAAAATTTGTAAAACTGATTATGTCACATATAATCTAAATTTACAATCGGGTGCGGGTGTCCCACCCTAACTTATTCACTATTCCTTATTACCTATTACTTCGCCAAAAATCGACCTGAAGATTAGTGAAGAGTGAATAGTGAAGAAGTAATAAGTAAAAATCGACGAACTTCTGTCGAAATTCGTCGATTTTTGGCCCGCCCGAAGGGATTCGAACCCCCGGTCTTCAGAATCGGAATCTGCTGCATTATCCAGCTATGCTACGGACGGATTTGCTTATTCAGTATATCATAAAAACATCTGCTCGGCAATAGTCGGAACAATAAAGTTTATAAATTTTAATTTGGCGCGTCCCGTATTGTCATTCTGAACGAAGTGAAGAATCTTAAATAACAGCAATAAAGCTTCTTCGGCAAAGCCTCAGAATGACAAAAAATTACAATCAACACGGTAGGGCGGTGGTTTGCTGCCGCCGTATCTGTTGATTTTCGGGACGTGCATATAAACACAACTCTGCAAGCCTCAATTTCTCAAAATAATTTATCTCATCGTGCCTGGCAGTTACTGAAGGTTGATTCGATGAATTTATCAAGCGGCAAAATTTTATTAATAAACCGGCAGTCCGACAGGCTGTTTTAAATTGGTTTCAAATCATGTTACTTATCGTAGCTGTGACTATAATCGGCTTGGTATAAATACATATTTGACATTTCTTTTTAAATGTTATAGAATATATTTTGTATAGGTGAATACTTTTTCAGAAAGGTGATGGAAAAATGAAAAAATCCCTTAAGCGTATTCTTTCAATGATGCTTTCAGCTATCCTTGTTCTCGGAATGCTGATGACTGCACCTTATGCAGCGAGTGCAGATATGGCTGTTTCTGTTGACAGCACAAGCTGTATTCAGGGTGAAAGCTTTGTTGCAACGATTTATTTCCCCTCTACTTTCGAGGATGCTGCGGCAATGGATATCAAGCTCAGATATGATCCGACCGTGCTTGAGCTCGTCAGCTTTGAAAAGGGCGCAGGTCTCAAGAGCGCACTTGATGCTCAGCTCAACGGTAAGGTTTATTCCGAATTCAGTGAGCAGGCAGGTGTTATATCGTGGAGCCTCGCGGGCAGCAATAACTATGTTTTCCGCGGCGTTTTCGCTGTTGTTACCTTCAATGTAAGAAAGACGGCAAAGAACGGCCCGACTCTGCTTGACCTTGATATTACCGACGCTGCAAACTCGGGTTATGTTGATATTACCTCCGAGGTTGTTGCTCAGGATGCATCAGTTGAAATCATCAGAGAGACAATCAACGACTTTGTTTTTGAGCTTAATGATGATGAGACAGGCTATATAATCAAGGCTTACCAGTGCGCAACGGTTGAGGAGCTTGTTATTCCGTCAGAGTATAATAATCTTCCCGTTGTTGCAATTGCAGACGGTGTTTTCCGTAACCATGGTGAGCTTACAAGCGTTGTTCTTTCAGAGCATCTTGAGACAATCGGTGAGAACGCTTTCCAGAGCTGTGTCAATCTCAAGGCTCTCGTTATGCCGGATACGGTAACAGCTGTCGGCGCTAATGCATTTGCACTGTGTACCGCTCTTGAGAGCGTGCGCTTGTCCTACGGTCTTGAAGCAATTGCAGAGAATCTCTTTGCATCCTGCTATTCACTTAAGAGTGTTGAAATTCCCTTTACGGTAAAGACTGTCGGCGACAACGCTTTCCTTAACTGTATTTCTCTTTCAGAGGTCAAAATCTCAAAGAATACAACCGTCGGCGAGGGTGCCTTCAGCAAATGTGCCGCAACCGGTATTGAGTTTTTTACGGTAGAAGGCAATACATACCTCCCCGGGCTTATCGAAGAAACATATACGAAATCAAAAATCACGCTTATTGAAGATATCACACTCGGCACAATCAAGGGTATAGAAGCAAAGTATGATTACACGGGCGCTCCGATTGAGCCGGCTGTTGAAATCACACTTGATAACGGTGAGACTGTTGTTGCGGGTACGGATTATGAGGTTATCATTGTGAACAATGTTCAGCCCGGCAAGGTTAAGCTTTATGTTCCCGGTATCGGGGCATACGGTGAGGGCTATACTGCGGAGTTTGAAATTCACTGTGCTCACACAAACCTCAGAAAAGCAGTTATTCAGAAGGCAACCTGCTCTCAGGAGGGTATCATCCGTTGCCGCTGTACGGACTGCGGTTATACCTTTGAACAGAGAAATCCTGCTCTCGATCACCCCTCGGGCGAATGGATTTACGACGTTCGGCCTGCATATAACAAAACAGGCCTCAAGCATAAGGTATGCTCGGTCTGCGGTGATGTTTACGAGAAGGACACAGTTGCCGATAAGGTTTATCCAGACGTTATAATTGACTCGAAAGTCAACTCAATTGATGCGCTTGCAATTCTGCAGTACGCTGTCGGCACAGAAATTTATATTTCTCCCGAAGGACTGTACAATGCGGACGCAAACGGTGACGGAAAGATAAATTCCATCGATGCACTTATTGTTCTCAACATTTCAGTAGGATATATCGTTCTGTAATTCTAAAAAATATTGGCACTCTGAGCGCTTCAGAGTGCCTTTTTCTATTGTACTGCAATGAAAGTTGTGTTATAATGTACATTAGTATACTATTGAAAGAAGTTGAATAAGAAATGAACAGGAAATTATTTAAAGAAGGCGTCGGCTACGGTGTCGGTGCGGTAGGACTTGATCTGAGCTACGGTATGTTTTATTCCTATCTTTCAATTTATCTTGCAAAGGTGCTTGGCATCAGTCCGTGGTTCCTTCTTATCATTACTCCGCTCGCAAGGCTCTGGGACGGTATCAACGACCCGATGATGGGCTCAATTGTTGACCGTTGCAACAGCAAAATGGGTAAATACCGCCCGTGGATTCTCCGCGGTGCGCTTCTCAATGCGGTGGTTCTGTGTCTTCTTTTCAATAACCCGGGCATTCAGACCGGCTCAGTTGCGATGATGATATATGTTGCTGTGTTCTATGTTCTCTGGGGTATGACAAACACTCTTGCGGACATTCCTTACTGGTCAATGATTCCGTCAATGGCAAGCGGCGAAAAGGACAGAAATCTTATCTCAACTATCGCCCGTGCCTTTTCGGGACTCGGTCAGGGTATTATTTCAATTCTCACTCCGATTATGATTCCGCTTCTTGCAGGTGCAGCGAAGGATGACCTTGATAAGCTTCCGCAGAACGTACTCAAGGACGGCTTCGGCAGATGGTCAGTTCTTGCGGCGGTTCTTCTTGTTGTTTTCGCGTTAATTTGCGTCAGCGTTACTAAAGAGCGCAATGTAATTAAAAGTGACGAGAAGTTCTCCTTTAAAAATGCACTTACCGTTATAAGAAAGAATGACCAGCTTCTCGTATTTATGCTTTTTGCAATGATTTCTAATGCAGGCTTCTATATGACCTCGGGTATCAGCGCATTCTATTTCGAAGAGGTCGGCGGCGGACTTGCAAAGCAGTCAACCTTCAACCTTATGGGTACTGTCGGCTCGGTGCTCGGTATTCTTGTTGTGCCTATCTGTTCAAAGTTTATGAACAACCGCTCAATCTATAAGCTTTCGCTTCTTATGGCGGCAACGGGCTACATCGGTATGGCGGTCATCGGATACGGCTTCGGCGGCAATGTTGTTGCACTCGGTCTTTGCTACATCGTGACCTCGCTCGGCACGGCAAGCATGTTCGTTAACCAGACGGTTATGCTTGCGGACTGTGTTGACTACGGCGAGTATAAGCTCGGCAAGCGTAATCAGAGTCTGACCTTCTCGATGAAGGGCTTCCTTCAGAAAATGGCTTACACAATCCAGAGTATTATTATGTACGCAAGCTTCGGACTTACAAGCTACGATTTCAGCGGTCAGAATGCTGATACCGCAATTGTAACGGAATCGGCAAAGGGTGCGATTTCTGCGATGATGTTTATCGTTCCACCCGTGATGATGCTTGTTTCACTTGTTATTTTCTCGAAGAAATATAAGATCCACGGCGAATTCAAGCAGAAGGTGCTTGAAGAAGTGAGCAGAATGCATTCTGACGCTGAATAATTAAACTTAATCTTACGAAAGGAGCGGCATAATGAGCAGAAAAAAGTGGATAGTCAAAAATTTTGATAAAGAAGCGGCAACGATGATTGCCGAAGAGCTTAACGTCAGCCCCTATGCCGCTTTACTCGCTTCGGCGAGGGGTGTGAACAGTGTTGACGGTGCGCGCGACTTTTTCGGCTTTACCGAGGATGCACCTGTTGACCCGTTCGATTTCCCCGATATGTATAAGGCGGTCAAAAGAATAAAAACCGCTCTTGATAATTTTGAAAGAATTGCAGTTTACGGCGACTATGATGCGGACGGAGTAACCTCAACCGCACTGCTGTATTCCTACCTTGAAATGCAGGGTGCCGATGTTGTCTACTGTGTGCCGAACAGACATACGGAGGGCTACGGACTCAGCTACAATGCGATTGATAACATCAGCCGTATGGGCGCAAAGCTCATCATCACCGTTGATAACGGAATCAGCGCGATTGATGAGGCAGAGTACATCCGTCAGCTCGAAATGGATCTTGTTGTTACGGACCACCATCTCCCGTCGGAGACTCTTCCCGATGCGGTTGCGGTTGTTGACCCGCACAGAAACGATTGTATTTTACCGTTCAAGGACTACGCAGGCGTTGGTGTTGCATATAAATTGATATGTGCGCTTGAGGGCGGCGAAAACGAAATCACGGACAGCTTTCTCGATCTTGCGGCTATCGGAACAATTGCCGACGTTATGCCTCTTCACGGCGAAAACCGAAGCATTGTACGCCGCGGTGCAAGACTGATAAACGATTCTGACCGCGTCGGTTTGCAGGCTCTTATCGAGGTTGCGGGGCTTGACGGCAAGGCTATAAAATCAGGCACGGTTGCCTTCGGAATTTCACCGCGCATCAATGCTGCGGGCAGAATAGGCTCTGCTGACAGAGCAATAAAGCTTCTTCTGAGTGAGGATTACGAGGAAGCGGCTGCGTTAGCGGCAGAAATTAACGATGATAATGCGCTGCGACAGCAGACCGAGCAGGAAATTCTCTCGCAGGCAGTCAGCATTATTGATGAAAACCCCTCGTGGAAATATGACCGCGTGCTTGTTGTCAGCGGTGAGGGCTGGCACGACGGTGTTATCGGTATCGTTGCCTCGCGTCTTGTCGAAAAATACGGCAAGCCGACCGTGGTAATTACCTCAAACGACGGCACGGCGAAGGGCTCGGGCAGAAGCATTGACGGCTTCAGCCTTTATGATGCACTTTGTGCATGTGCCGATGTGCTTGACCATTATGGCGGACACACTCTCGCGGCGGGACTCGGACTCCCGACGGATAAGATTGATGACTTCCGCGAAGCAATCAACGCTTATGCGGATAAGACAGAAATCCCCGACCCCGTGCAGAGTATTGATTTCAAAATCAACCCGTCATTTGTAAATATTGAGCTGCTCGATGTTATCGAAATTCTCGAGCCCTTCGGAGCAGGCAATCCGCAGCCCGTTTTCGGTCTTTACAATATGACTATTACGGAAATAACCGCAATCGGAGCAGGTAAACATCTCCGACTGACGCTCAGCAGGGGAGACGCTTCCCTGAGCGCCGTTCTGTTCAGAATGACACAGCTTGAATTTCCGTATAATGTCGGTGATATGGTGGATGTTGCGGCAACCTTTGACAGTAACGAGTATCTCGGACAGGTACGGCTGAGCATTATTGTCAAAAATATCAAGCTTCACGATATGGATGAGGATGTGCTGTTCGCGGGCATCAGGAGCTTTAATAATCTGATGCACGGCGTTACGGGTGATTATATGAATGCGCTTCCTAACCGCGATTTTATTGCAAGAGTGTATAAATTCATCCGCGGTAACGGAAAATGGAGATATGATAACGAGATTCTCTGCAAGCGGCTCAACCTCTCTGCGGCAGATTATACAAGGGTCTGTGTTGCCGTTGAAGCTCTTGTTGAGCTGGGAACGCTTGTCTATGACGAGGAAGGCAATCTCAGCCTGCCGAACGAAAATATTAAGGTAAACCTTGACGATGCACCCGTTCTGAGAAAAATACGGGGCTTCGTGGGGTGATGGGTACGAAAGATGTCTGAAGAAAAAGAGAAGAGATTAAAGGATATTCTCGATGAGGTCGTGCATACCGAGGACTATGTGGACGAGAGTATGCTTGAAGCCCAGAAAAGTAAAAAGTCTGCGAACGGTCTTTTTGAGGATCTGATTGCTTCTGTGTCGGAAACGATGGATGCAGAGGAGATCGGATATATCAGGCGCGCTTATGAGATTGCGTCTGAAGCGCACGAGGGACAGTTCCGCCGCTCGGGTGAGCCTTATATTATTCACCCCGTGCAGGTTGCACTCATACTCTATAAGCTGGGTATGGACGGCGAATCTATGATTGCGGCTCTTCTTCACGATGTTGTTGAGGACACCGAGCTTACCGAGGATGATGTTAAAAAGGAATTCGGCGAGGATGTTGCAAATCTTGTCGAGGGCGTTACAAAGCTCGGCAAGGTACCGCTTTTTACGAAGGAGGAGCAGCAGGCGGAGAATGTTCGTAAGATGCTTATGGCGATGTCGCAGGATATCCGTGTCATAATCATCAAGCTTGCCGACCGCATCCATAATATGAGAACACTTGCTTTTATGAAGCCTCATAAAAGACGTGAAAAAGCACAGGAAACTCTTGAAATTTACGCTCCGATTGCACACCGTCTCGGTATCCGAGGCGTCAAGGAGGAGCTTGAAGATCTTGCAATCAGCTATCTTGATCCCGTTGCTTATAAGGAAATTCAGGATCTGCTTGAGCAGCAGCAGTCCAAGCGTAAGGAGTATCTTGATAATATTCAGAAAAAAATATGCGACCGTGTGCGTCAGGTTATACCTAACTGCAACATTACAGGACGAGTCAAATCCGTTCACGGAATTTACCGTAAGATGTATATGCAGGGCAAGGATTTTGACGAGATTTATGACATTTATGCCGTAAGAATCATCGTTGATGATGTTATTGATTGCTACAACTGTCTCGGAATCATCCACGATATGTTCAAATCTATTCCCGGACGCTTCAAGGATTATATCTCGACGCCGAAGGCGAATATGTATCAGTCGCTTCACACAACCGTTATCGGCGAGGGCGGCATTCCGTTTGAGGTTCAGATCAGAACGTGGGAAATGCACCAGACGGCTGAATACGGTGTTGCGGCGCATTGGAAATACAAGCTCGGAATAAACGGCAAGCAGAAGTTTGAGGAGAAGTTCTCTTGGATAAGACAGCTTCTTGAATCGCAGAATGTTTCCGAAAATCCCGAGGATATCGTCAATACCATTAAAACTGACCTGGTTCAGGAGGAGGTTTTTGTTTTTACTCCGAAGGGCTCGGTTATCAGCCTGCCTGCAGGCGCAACCGTTATTGACTTTGCTTATGCAATCCACTCTGCCGTTGGTAACCGTATGGTCGGTGCAAAGGTGGACGGAAGAATCGTACCGATTGACTATGTTGTCAAGACGGGCGAAATTGTAGAAATCATAACCTCGTCACAGCAGGGTAAGGGCCCGAGCCGTGACTGGCTTAAGTTTGTCAAGACCAGCGGAGCAAGGAACAAAATCCGCTCGTGGTTCAAGAAGGAGCGCCGTGATGAAAATATCCTTGAGGGTAAGCTTGAGGTCGAGCGTGAATTCAGACGTAACTTTATCCGTCTTAATGATGACGATTTTGAAAAATTTATAACAATAATTGCACAGCGTCAGCGCTTCTCCGATGCGGAGGATTTCTTTGCCGCAATCGGCTACGGCGGTGTTTCCATCAACAAGATGATGCCGCACATCAAGGACGAATATGTCAAGATGTTCAAGCAGCCTGAGGAGCAGGAGGATGTTATCAAGGTAACAAAGCCTGCCGCAAAGCGCTCCAAGAGCAAGGACGGCGTTGTGATTGAGGGTATTGAAAACTGCCTTATCAAATTCTCAAAGTGCTGCAGTCCGCTTCCGGGCGACCAGATTATCGGCTTCATTACCAGAGGACACGGCGTATCTATCCATAAGCGCGACTGTACGAATGTGCCGAAGGTCATTGAGCTTGCCACTGAGCCTGAGCGCTGGATAAGTGCAAGCTGGGATGCCGATGTCAAGGAAGAATTCACGGCAACTCTCAGCATAACCTGTCTCGACCGTGTCGGTCTTATGGCTGATGTTTCGAAGGTTATTGCCGATATGCGCGTTATGATTTACGGCATCAATACCAAGAGTAAAAAGGACGGCAGAGCATCGATTGAGCTTACGATTGCCGTCAACGGTATAGAGCATCTGCAGAGTGTGATGTCAAAGATTAACAAAATCAACGGAATACTTGATGTTGAAAGAGCGTGATTGAATGAAGGCTGTTGTACAGCGTGTGTCCTCGTCGTCGGTAACGGTTGACGGGGAGCTTATAGGAAAAATCGGCAAAGGCTACAATGTTCTTCTCGGTGTAGGTCCCGAGGATACAAGACAGCACGCTGATGTCCTTGCCGCGAAGATCGCGAAGCTGCGCGTGTTTGAGGATGAGGACGGTAAAATGAACAGGTCCGTGCTTGATATCTACGGCGAGGTGCTTGTCATTTCGCAGTTCACTCTCTGCGCGGATATAAAGAAGGGTAACCGCCCGTCCTTCACTACTGCCGCACCGCCCGATATGGCTAATGAGCTTTACGAATATTTTATTGAGCAGTTAAAGCTTAACGGAATCAAAAAGGTTGAGCACGGCTCCTTCGGTGCGGATATGAAGGTTGATATTCAGAATGACGGTCCCGTAACTATTCTGATGGATACAGATATTTGGGTAAAAGGATAATAAAATATGCAGATTGAAACACTTGTGCTCGGTCCTGTATGCGCTAACTGCTACATCGTGACCGACGAAAAAACCAACGAGACCGCAATTATTGACTGCGGTGAATATACAAAAGAGCTTGAAGAAAAGCTTGAGGGTAAAAGGCTTAAATATATTATGCTGACTCACGGTCATTACGACCATATCCTCGGAGTGTACGACCTTAAAAAGGCGCACCCCGAGGCTCAGATTGCAATTCACAAGGACGAGGCTTACAAGCTTGTAGATGAGCTTCCGAGCTTCGCTCACGAAATGATGCCCGGTGTTCAGAAGTATGTCGAGGCTGACGTTATTATCGATGAGGGCGATAAGCTTTCGGTCGGTGATATTACCTTTACTGTTATGCACACTCCCGGTCACTCAAAGGGCGGTGTATGCTATTTTGTCGAGGACGAAAGAACTATCTTTACGGGAGACACTCTTTTCTGCCTTACTGTCGGCAGAACGGATTTCTTCGACAGTGACGAGTGTGATATGGAGGATTCAATCACACGCCTTTACAAAATGGAGGGCGACTTTGATATTTATCCCGGTCACAACCGCGCAACAACAATGGAGTATGAAAAGCGCAGAAACAGATATATGAGGAGATTCAGATGATTTTACGGGTTATTGACCACAAATTTCATTATGAAATGGAAAACCTTTGCAGAGTCTTTTATCCGTACGAGAGCATCCGCGTCCTTCAGGGCGACGAGGAGGGTGAGGACCCTCTTACGGTGGTTACCTTGCTTGGGGAGACGGATTCGGGCTATCATATCAGCGTCACCTTCAACGGTGAAGGCAAAAGCTGTGAAGAAACGGATTTTACCGACTGCGAGCGTGAAATGGCGGTGCTTCTTTTTGATTTACTCTGTGATGCAACTGGCTATGTGCCTCAGTGGGGTATTCTCACGGGAGTACGTCCGTCAAAGCTGATGAATACCCTTATTTCACAGATGGGGGAAGAAAATGCGGTTAGCTATTTCAACGAAAAGTTACTCGTTTCACCGCAGAAAACTGCACTCGCATTAAGCGTAGCGAAGGCAGAGGAAAGGATAATGAGCCTTTCGGACGAAAAATCCTTCAGTCTCTATATTTCAATTCCGTTCTGTCCTACCCGATGCAATTACTGCTCCTTTGTGTCTCATTCAATAGCACAGGCAAAGAAGCTTCTTCCCGAATACGTCAAAAAGCTTTGTGAGGAAATCCGTGTTACGGCAGAAATCGCAAAATCACTCGGCCTGCGCCTTGAATCCGTTTATTGGGGCGGCGGCACTCCGACAACGCTTTCGGCAGAGCAGCTCGAAGAAATCTGCTGCGAAATCGAAAACAATTTTGACCTTTCCCGCTGCAGGGAGTATACAATCGAGGCCGGCAGAGCGGATACGGTTACGCCTGAAAAGCTCGATGTCATAAGAAAGCACGCGGTTACGAGAATCAGCGTCAACCCGCAGACCTTCAACGATGATGTTCTTCTTTCAATCGGCAGAAGGCATACTGTTGCGGATGTGCTTGATGTTTATTCAACAGCACGCGGCAAGGGCTTTGATAATATCAATATGGACCTCATTGCAGGTCTTACCGATGACAGCTACGAGAGCTTCTGCCGTTCGGTAGATAAGGCTGTTGAGCTGTCACCCGAAAACATTACCCTGCACACACTCGCACTCAAGCGCTCATCCGCTATCGTAACGGGCGGAATTGACGTAGAGAGCGGTGAGATTGCGAACCGTATGCTGGAATATGCCTCGGAGAAATTCTACGGTGCAGGCTATGTCCCGTATTATATGTACAGACAGTCGCGCTCGCTCGGCAATCTTGAAAATGTCGGCTGGTGCAAGGAGGGCTTCGAGTGTCTTTACAACATCTTTATGATGGAGGAGTGCCACACCATTTTAGGTGTAGGTGCGGGCGCGGTAATTAAGCTCAAGGAGCCGTTCGGCAGAAACATCGAAAGAGTTTTCAACTACAAGTATCCGTATGAATACATATCGCGATTCGATACAATACTTGAAAGAAAAGCTCAGATTACCGATTTTTACAATAAAATCAATTGCGAAAAGCACTGATATGTGTTAAAATAAATTTTATGAAATCTTAGGAGGTGCATCGATGTCCGAAAAGAAAAACAGATCACAGTCGTTGCTCAACGGTGCCTTTGTTCTTGTTGTTGCAACGGTGCTGGTCAAGGTGATTGGTGCATTGTTTAAAATTCCTTTGTCAATGCTCATCGGCGAGGTCGGCAGAGGCTATTTCAATACCGCTTACGAAATTTATACGCCGCTTTATGCGATATCAATGGCAGGCCTTCCGATTGCAGTCTCGCGTATGGTTGCAAAGGAACGCTCGCTCGGCAATTTCCGGGATGTCAGAATGATCCGACGCGTTGCGACACGGCTTTTCCTTATGACGGGTGCTGTTGGTACGGTGCTGATGTTTATCATCGCGTATCCTTACACGAAATATGTTGTCGGTTATACGGAAAATATCTACTGCGTGCTCGCTATTGCTCCGTCTATCTTCTTCTGCTGCTGTATGTCAACCTACCGCGGCTACTACGAGGGCTTACAGAATATGCTTCCTACTGCGATTTCGCAGGTTATTGAGGCTCTCAGCAAGCTCTTCCTCGGTCTCGGAATAACCTATGTTTTCCTTAAAATTCAGCTCGGCAATTTTGCAGCAGGCAAGCCTGTTATGGGTACGGTTTATACCGAAGAGGCGGATGCACTTGCCGCTCTTTATCCGTATGCTGCGGCAACGGCGGTGCTCGGCGTTACTATCGGCACTGTGCTCGGCTTTATCTTCCTTATGATAAGACACCGTATGCGCGGCGACGGCATCACGAAGGATATGCTCGCTTCCTCGCAGAAGCCTGAGGACAGCAAGGTTGTTGCAAAGCTTCTTATTACAACAGCTCTCCCGATGGCGGTCGGCTCACTTATTCTCAACGTGACCAACCTTATCGACTCTGCGACGATTCAGAACAGACTTGCTCATGCGGTCGAAATCGCGCCCGAGGTTATCAAGGGCATTTATTCAAATCAGCTTCTTGCAGAGGGTATTGCCGATTCGCAGATTGTCAAATACCTTTACGGTGTTTACGGTGAAACTCTTGATTTCAAGAATCTCGTTCCTACAATTACAATGACACTCGGCATCAGTGCGATTCCGATTATCTCCGCGGCGTGGGCACAGCGTGATAACAAGACCATCAAAACGACGGTAGAATCCGTTATCCGCGTTACAATGCTTATCTCTCTTCCCGTCGGCTTCGGTCTTGCGGCGGTTTCATATAACCTTCTCAATATGTTCTATCCCGAGGCTTCGGCGACAATCGGCTCACCGATACTTGCGGTTTACGGTGCATCCGTATTCCTTTTCGCTGTATCATCTCCGATAACAAATATGCTTCAGGCTCTCGGCAGAACGGATATTCCGCTCAAGTCTCTTTGCGTCGGAGCGATTGTCAAGGTTATTCTCAACTATTTACTCATCGGTAATCCGCAGATTAACATCAACGGCGCACCGATAGGCTCGATTGCCTGCTACGTTATTGTTGTTGCGATCAATCTTATCAGCATCATCAGAATCACGGGTGTCAGGATTAACTTTGCTTCCGTTTTCATCAAGCCGTTTGTATGCTCTGCGATAAGCTCGCTTGCAGCTCTGGCAACGGTTAAGGTCTTTTCGAATATCCTCGGCAGCTTCGGCGATGCTGACAGTATGCTCAACGGAAGCACAATCGCACTTATGATTGCAGTTGTCTCTGCGGTGCTTGCTTATGTTATTTCGCTTCTTTTCCTCAAGGCTATTTCAAGGGATGATCTTGAAATGATTCCTAAAGGAGAAAAAATTGCGAAAAGGCTTGAAAAATATGGATTTTTAGGTTAAAATAGTTATTGTTATGATTGAGAATTTTGTTTTTAAAGAAAAATACGATATTCACGATTTGATCGAAATTATAAAGGATCTCCGTTCCGAGGGCGGCTGTCCCTGGGATATGGTTCAGACGCACGAGTCAATCCGCAAGGATCTTATCGAAGAAACCTACGAGACTATCGAGGCTATCAATAAGGCTGATCCTGATATGCTCCGTGAGGAGCTGGGCGATGTTCTTATGCAGGTTGTCTTCCACGCTCAGATCGAGACGGAAAAGGGCGTTTTTAATTTCGACGATGTTACGGACGAAATCTGTAAGAAGATGATTGAACGCCATCCCCACGTTTTCGGTGAAGTCAGCGTTGACGGTGTTGAGGATGTTCTGACAAACTGGGATGCAATCAAGCGCAGAACAAAGGGTCAGAAATCAACATCAGAGGCTATCGATTCCGTTCCCCGCGAATTGCCCGCGCTTATGCGTGCGAACAAAATTCAGTCTAAGGCGGCTAAGGCAGGCTTCGACTGGACTCAGGTCGGCGGAGCGCTCGACAGGCTTTCTGAGGAGATTGAGGAGCTTAAAGAGGCAATCAGCAATGGTAATGCCGATGAAATCAGCGATGAGCTCGGCGACGTGCTTTTCTCTGCGGTCAACGTCTCACGCTTTGTCAAGGTTGACCCCGAAGAGGCTCTTACAAAATCAACGGACAAATTCGTCGGCAGATTCAAAAAGGTTGAGGCTAAGGCAAAGGAGCGCGGTATCGATATGACGGCCGCATCGCTCGAAACTCTCGATTCCCTCTGGGACGAGGCTAAAAAAGGTATATGAATACGCACAGTATTTCATAATATAAAATTTGGAGGAATTTTCAATGAATAAGACAGAATTTATCAACGCAGTTGCAGCAAAGGGCGAAATCGACAAGAAGGCTGCTGAGAAGGCAGTTAACGCTGTATTCGGTGCAGTTACAGATGCTCTCAAGGCAGGCGACAAGATCCAGCTCGTAGGCTTCGGTACATTCGAAATCAGAGAGCGCGCTGAGAAGCAGGGCCGTAACCCGAAGACAGGCGAGACAATGACAGTTCCCGCTTCTAAGGTTCCCGCATTCAAGGCTGGTAAGGCACTCAAGGACGCTGTTAAATAAGTCTTAAACTAAGTTCTATACGGCAGGGTTTACGCCCTGCCGTCAGTTTTCTCGGGAGGAAAGGCTATGAGACTTGATAAATACCTCAAGGTTTCACGAGTTATCAAAAGACGCACCGTTGCCAATGAGGTTTGCGATGCCAAGCACGTTACGGTCAACGGCAAGATTGCCCGCGCATCCTATGACGTAAAGGTCGGCGATATCGTTGAAATCCAGATGGGCGCCAATACAACAAAAATCGAAGTCACGAAGGTCGTTGAGCATGCAACCAAGGACGACGCCGGACTTATGTATAAAGTTCTGTAATAATAGATTTTTCACTTCATACAATGTTATGAGGTGATTTTTTTATGTCGGAAAATGCAATGCACGACCTGATTATCGAAAGCCGCAGAAAGATTACTTTGACGGGAATAAACGATGTTGAGAGCTTCGATGATGAAACGATAACCGCGACGGGTAACTGCGGCGAAATTTCGATACGCGGCAGTGCACTTCGGATAAGCTCTCTCTCGGTAGAGACGGGGGATATGATTGTCGAGGGACAGATTGATGCTGTAATCTATTCGGAAGCGAAGGCGACGGGCAGCTTTTTGTCAAGGGTGTTCCGCTGATGAGCTATATGCCGACGCTTATTTTTCAGCTTGTCTGTTTTGCATATTCGGCAGGCCTCGGCTTCTCTCTCGGAATAGTCTATGATTTGAGCAGAATGTTATTTTTTATTCTTACAGGAAACGATAAAAAGCATCAGGTGCTACGCGATATAATTTATCTGCTCTTCTGTCTGCTGGCGGATTTTATTTTTGTTCTTGTAATGTCTGACGGTCAGTTTCTTTTATATATTTTCATCGGTCAGTTTATAGGTCTTGCGGTTTATTTTTATTCGGTCAGCCCGTGCATATTTCCTGCCGCGAGGGCGGCGATTATTCATTTAAGAGGACACGTTGCGGCTGTATACGGCAAAATTCTCAGTATAAAAACGGCATTGTACAAAAAAACAAGTAAAAAGATGTGCCGAATCAGAAAAATTTGTAAAAAACACTTGCATATTCGACGTAATATAGTGTATAATTTTTTGCGTAGGACTATCTTTGATGGTCTAATTCTCAAGAAACGAGGTGACGAGGATGGCAAGAGTAAGAAAGAATAGAAGAAGCTTTATCGTTGTTCTTGTTGCGGTTCTTTTGTGTGCAAGCTTTGCCATTTCTTTGTTTACTGTTATAAAAGAGAAGAATTCTATTGAAAAAGAAATTAACGCAGTTGAGACTGAACTCGCTCAGGTCAATCGTGAAAACGACAGCATCCGCGAAAAGCTTAACAGCGATAATAAAGACGAGTACGTTGAGGAAATTGCAAGAGATCAGCTGGGCTTTGTCAAGCCCGGTGAGCGCGTTTATTACGACGTTTCCGTTAACGACTAAAATTCTTGGAGGGTACGCATTAGTATGCAGTTAGAAGTCGGCGCAATTGTTGAGGGCAAGGTTACAGGTTTTACGGCATTCGGTGCCTTTGTTGACCTTGAAGGCGGCAAAAAAGGTATGGTACATATTTCAGAGGTAGCACTTGAATTCGTTAAGGATATCAAGGATCACCTCACGGTAGGACAAGCTGTCAAGGTTAAGGTTATCTCCGTTGCAGATGACGGTAAGATCAGCCTTTCTATCAAAAAAGCGATGGAACAGCCGAAGCCTGCGTTCAAGCCGAAGAATAACAATGCTCCGAAGCGCAGCAACGCTAATGTATGGCAGGGTACATCAAAGTCTGCTGACAATCAGCCGCAGTCCTTTGAAAGTATGATGGCTAAGTTCAAGCAGGAAAGCGACGAAAAGATGTCTGATCTTAAGCGCGATTCCAAGCACGGCGGCGGATATAACAGACGCGGCACCAACAAGCTTTAATTTGTTTATTATGGGAGCAGTTTATATTACTGCTCCCATTTTTTAGGGTGATATTATGAGAGAGTTAAGCGTAAAGTTAATTACCGAAGCTGTGGAAAAGCTTTGTATAAAGGCAAACAAGCTTCTGCCCGATGATCTGACGGATATTATATCCTCCTGCAAGGGATGTGAAAAAAATGCGCTTGCAAGGGGCATACTTTCTGACCTTGAGGAAAATCTTGAGGCGGCAAAGGAGCTTGATATCCCTATCTGTCAGGATACGGGAATGGCGGTTGTCTTTCTTGAAATCGGTCAGGATGTCCACCTTACGGGCGGCAGTCTGTACGATGCGGTCAATGAGGGCGTGCATAACGGCTATGTGAACGGACTTCTCCGATGCTCTGTGGTCGGTGACCCGCTCAGACGAGTGAATACGAAGGATAATACTCCTGCTGTTATTCATACGAGCATTGTTGATGGCGATAAGGTTAAAATCACAGTTGCACCCAAGGGCTTCGGCAGTGAGAATATGAGTGTGCTGAAGATGCTCACGCCCGCCAGCGGAAGAGAGGAGATTATCAGCTTTGTTCTTGAAAGCGTCAGGACAGCAGGCGGAAATCCCTGCCCGCCGATTGTACTCGGTATTGGTATCGGCGGTGATTTCGAGCAGTGTGCATATCTTGCGAAAAAGGCTCTTTGCAGAAGCGTAAGCGTTAAGAATGATGACAGCTTCTACGCTGAAATGGAGGCTGAAATCCTCGAAAGAGTCAATTCTCTTGATATCGGACCGCAGGGCTTCGGCGGTGATACAACTGCGCTTTCCGTTGCGATTGAAGCGGCTCCGACTCATATCGCAGGTCTGCCCGTTGCGGTTAATTTCGGCTGCCATGTTACCCGACACGCATCGCTGACCTTATAAGCACTTGAAAATAAATTCAAACGGCAGTATAATCTAGAAAAAAGAAAACAGAGGTTTTTTATGAAGATAAATTTTGTTATTCCCTGTCTCCTCGGTCTTGAATCGCTTATCGCAAATGAGATGAAGGATCTCGGTGCAGGGGATGTTATTGCAGAAAATGGCAGAGTTCTTTTCTCGGGTGACGAAAATCTCCTTGCCCGTGCGAATATCTGCTCACGCTATTCGGAAAGAATACAGATTCTTGTCGGTGATTTTTACGCCAGAAGCTTTGAAGAGCTTTTTCAGGGGACGAAGGCGCTTCCCTGGGAGGATTGGATAGGTGCGGAGGATGCCTTCCCCGTCAAGGGCTATTCAATCAATTCAACACTTTTCAGCGTCAGCGACTGTCAGTCGATTATCAAAAAGGCTGTCGTTGAACGACTTAAATCAAAATACAAAATCAGCTGGTTTGATGAGACGGGCCCCGTGCATCAGATCCAGTTCTCCATTATGAAGGATAAGGTGAGCCTTCTGCTTGATACCTCGGGTGCGGGACTTCATAAGCGCGGCTACCGTCTTGAGGCAAATGCCGCACCGCTTAAGGAAACCCTTGCGGCATCTCTCTGTAATCTTGCAAGACTCCGCCCGTATCATACTCTTTATGATCCGATGTGCGGAAGCGGTACGATTCTTATCGAGGGCGCAATGATGGTTCATAACATCGCACCGGGCGTCAACCGTAATTTCTCCGCCGAGCGCTGGGACGTTATTCCCGAATATGTCTGGGCTGAGGAGCGTGCGCGCGCAAGAGACCTTGTGAATTACGATACGGATTTCATCGCCTACGGCTCGGATATCGACGAGTCTGCACTCGAGATTGCGCGTGTCAATGCAAAGCGTGCAGGCGTTGAAAGAAAGATCAAATTTGAAAAATGCGATCTGCGCGATTTTAAGCCGCAGAGCGAAAAGGGTACACTTATCTGCAATCCGCCCTACGGCGAGAGACTTCTCGATATCGGCGAGGCGCAGAAGCTTTATAAAATTATGGGTGATAAATTCGAACAGAAGCGCGGCTGGGCATACTACATCATAAGCCCGTCCGAGGAGTTCGAAAAGGAATTCGGAAGAAAGGCAGACAAACGCCGTAAGCTTTATAACGGAATGATTAAATGTCAGTTGTTTATGTATTTTAAGTGAGGTGCATAAAATGAAACATCTGTTTGTTGTTAATCCGAAGGCCGGCAAGGGCAGAGCATACGATATTCTGCGCCCCCTCATTAAAGAAAGCTTTGAAAATCTTGACATTGACTACGAGGTTTATATCTGCAAATCTATCGAGGATATGAAGGAATACTGTATCAAGTGGGCGCAGACAGGCGAAAAAATCCGAATCTATGCCTGTGGCGGCGACGGCACGGTTTATGATGTAGCAAATGCAATTTACGGATATGATAACGTCGAGTTTGCGGTTGTACCGCTTGGCTCGGGCAATGATTTTATCCGTATTTTCGGCACGAGAGAGGATTTTCTTAACCTCGATGCACAGTACCGCGGTACGCCGATAAAAATTGATGCTATCCGATGCGGTGACAGAATCGCCGTCAATCAGTGCTCAATGGGTATGGATGCCGAAATCTGCGCCAAGCAGTCGGATTTCAAAAAGTTGCCGCTTCTGCGCGGTGACAGAGCCTATACTGCGGCGCTTGCTTACTGTGCAATGGTTAAGCGTGAGAATAAATTTACAATTACGATTGACGACAACAGACCGATTTCGGGCGAGTTTCTCTTTACCGTCTGCGGTAACAGCCGTTATTACGGAGGCGGCTATCAGGCAACGCCCTATGCGCTTCCCGATGACGGACTTCTTGATTTCAGTATCATTGATACGCTCAGTCTTCCCGAAATGCTCACGAAGGTCGGCGGCTACAAGAAGGGCAAGCATTATTACTGGAAGCAGACGCTCTATGTCCGCGACAAGAAAATGACTATCCACAGCGAGGAGCCTGCCGCACTCAACATCGACGGCGAGGTTGATACAGTGACGGATATCACCTTTGAGATTATTCCTGAAGCGTTCACTTTTATTGTGCCCGAGACATCGGATTATGTTTCAGACAGAGCAAACGGATATATTACTAATGAAATCGGATTGAAAATCTGACGGAGGCTTTAATATGAAAAAGTTTTTTGCGCTTATCGTAAGCGTTGTTCTCGTGATTATGACCTGCGTTACTGCTTCGGCAGAGAGCGTAGCAAATTTTAATATCACACTCGTTTCCGAAACGGACAGTGAGGCTGTTGTTACACTTGATTTCAACGGCGGCACCGGCTTTTCGGGTCTTGATTTTGATATGACGGTTGACAGCAAAAGGGTCAAGGTTACGGGTGCCGAAAAGGGTGCAGGCTTTGCTAATTTCGAAAAGCAGGCAGGTACGGCTTTTGCACTTATCAATATCAACGCTGACCCTATAAAGGCTACCGTACTTACTCTCAATGCTTTCAGAATCGTTGACGGCAAGGAGCTTTTCAAGATTACGCTCAAAAAGCTGACCAAGGATAAGCTTGATTCTGATGACCTTGTTATTGATATAACAAACTGTGTCGATGCGGCACAGCAGCCTATCAAGGTGTCACTGACAACCGATCTTCAGGGCGATAAGACTGAAGCACCGACGTCAGCATCATCTGCTGTTGCACCGACCGACAAAACCGTTGTGTCTGTTACGGACCCGACGGATGCGACCGAGCAGGTGTTAACAAACTCGATCGATGGTACAAGCGGTGAGCTGATCGATGCGGAGGACCCCTCGGATACAGAGGCTGCTACCGAAGAGGTCGGCACACAGACACAGCAAGAGAATAACGGCAAGAATAATCTGCCGATTATTATCGCGGTTGTTGCGGTTGTGCTTGTCGGTGCGGCTGTGGTTGCTGTGATTGTGATCAAGAAGAAAAAGTCTGACATCGGAGAATAATTATGGAAAAGCTTTTTGAAAAATTTTTACAGTTCCGTCCTGCTGCTGATGAGCCTGTATACGATTGCCGCGAGAATTGCTATATGCTCCTTTACAGAAATGTAACCGAGGCTGAATATACCGAATGGATTTGCGCTCTTGAAAAGGACGGAATGTCTGTTTTACAGAAGAATGAAATCAACGGCAATCTCTACACCTGCCTCAAGGGTGAGGTGCTTGTGAATGCTCTGCTTACCCCGTGCGACGGTATTCTCCGCGTTGCGGCGAGTGAAGTGAACCTTGCGCCGAATTTCGTTCCGACCTCCTGCGAGGGAGATGGTGAAACTGCGTTCTACGGCTTTGAGAGCGATCAGGCACTTATCGACTGCGGTATGTGTCTTATGGTTCAGTGTCCCGACTACAGCTTCTTTGTTGTCGACAGCGGTCACTATATGCAGTTCAACGATAACGACAGAATCTACAATTTTATGCGCGAGCGCACGCCTGAGGGACAGAAGGTTGTTGTCAACGGCTGGCTTCTTACTCACGCGCACTCCGACCATATCTGCAAGTTTATGGATTTTCTTCGCTACAACTGTCACGACGTTGTTATCGAGGGTATCTATTCAAATCTCATTCCCGACGATTATATCGGATGGAGGAATTGGACGCGCGAAGAGGTTCTGCTTTCCCGTAAGCTCTTCAGAATGCTTAAGGAAACGAAAATCCCGACCTACAAAATCCATACAGGTCAGCGCTTTTACATAAGAAATCTCGCGTTCGATGTTCTCGGCACTCACGAGGATATCTACCCGCAGCTTATCACGGATTACAACGATTCGTCTTGTATGGTGATGCTCAATGCGGAAAATTCAAGGGTGTTTATCCCCGGCGATGCGAGCCGTCTTGCATCCGTCGAGCTTGAAAAACGCTTTGGCGAAGCTCTTAAGTGCGATGTTGTCCAGATTGCCCACCACGGTCATACGGGACTTTCCGTGAAGGCTTATGAGTACCTTAATGCCGAGGTTGCGGTTTTCCCGATAACGCGCATCAAGTTTGACGAGGAATATCCGCGCATCGAGGCAAACCGCCGTGCGATTGAGCTTGCAAGAGCGCATTATATCACGTCCGACGGCACGGTTAAAATTCCGCTTCCGTACGATTTTGAAAAAATCGAGGTTCTTCCCGACGAAACCTTTGAGGACTTCGGCAAAATCAACCGTCTCTGGGGTTATTCCTACACCGACGAGCGTAAGGCGGAGCTTTATCAGATGTTCACCGACAGGGGAGGAGACCTGAATTCGGCAAACCTTCCCGCTGAGGCTGACAGTAAATTTGAAATGTAAAATAAATCCGTTGTTGTACGAGCGTACAGCAACGGATTTTTATATATATAATATTTACATTTTGTATGGATTGTGATATAATAAACAATCATATTTAATTAGTTTTGGGAGATGAAACTTATGTATGACATCACCATAATTGGTGCAGGTGTTGTTGGCGGTATGGTCGCCCGCACTCTGTCAAAGTACAAATTGAAGATTTGTATTCTTGAAGGTCAGAATGACGTTGCTATGGGTGCAACTAAGGCAAATTCTGCAATCGTCCACGCGGGCTTTGACGCGAAGGAAGGCAGCCTCAAGGCTCTTCTTAATGTCCGCGGCTGTAAGATGATGGAGTCTGTCTGCAGTGAGCTCGGCGTCAGCTATAAAAAGAACGGCTCTCTTGTTGTCGGCTTTGACGATAATGACAGAGCAACACTCAACGAGCTTCTTGCAAGAGGTATTACAAACGGCGTTGAGGATTTACAGCTTCTTGAAAAGGAAGAGCTTAAGAAATTAGAGCCCAATCTTTCCGATAACGTAATCTGTGCATTGTATGCGCCGACGGCAGGTATCGTCTGCCCCTACACACTTGCGATTCAGGCTATCGGTAACGCTATGGATAACGGTGCTGAGCTTAAGTGTAACTTTGAGGTCAGCTGTATAGAAAAAACAGAAAACGGATACAGAATTTCTTCGGATAACGAGTCTGTCGATACCCGTATCGTCATCAACTGTGCAGGTCTCTATTCCGATAAAATTGCAGGTATGATCGGTGACAATTCCTTCGACGTACATCCGAGAAGAGGCGAATACATTCTTCTTGATAAGGAATGCGGTGACACTGTTGCCTGCACAATTTTCCGAACACCCTCAAAGATGGGTAAGGGTATTCTCGTAACACCTACCGTTCACGGCAACCTTCTTCTTGGCCCGACATCATTTGATATCGAGGATAAGGAGGACAAGGATACTACTGCGGAGGGATTTGCAAAAATTCTCGGCAATACTCACGAAACTGTCAGCGGTGTTCAGCTTAACAAAACAATCACATCCTTCTGCGGTCTGCGTTCCGTAGGCAGCACGGGTGATTTCATTATCAACAGTCCCGAAAAGGGCTTTATCAATGCGGCGGGCATCGAATCTCCCGGACTTACGTCAGCACCCGCTATCGCAGAGTATATCGCAGATATGCTTAAGGATGAGGGCTTTGAGCTTGAGGCAAATCCCGAGTTCAATCCGACAAGAAAATCTTATCACGCATTCGGCGATGCTTCTATGGAGGAGCAGAACGAAATGATCAAGGCAAATCCCGCATACGGTAAAATCGTCTGCCGTTGCGAGGGTATTACTGAGGGTGAGATTGTTGATGCAATCCGACGTAATCCTCAGCCGCATGACCTTGACGGCGTGAAGCGCAGAACGCGTGCGCAGATGGGTCGCTGTCAGGGCGGCTTCTGCGGACCTTATATAACAGAGCTTCTTTCAAAGGAGCTCGGAATCCCGTACGAGGGCGTAACAAAATTCGGCGGAGACTCGTTAGTTAACGTAGAGCTCACAAAAGGAGGACAGGCACAATGAGAGATTTAGTAATCATCGGCGGCGGTCCTGCAGGTATGAGTGCTGCGATTGCGGCATACGAAAACGGCGTTAAGGATATCCTCATCCTTGAGCGTGACGAAAGTCTCGGCGGTATCCTACAGCAGTGTATCCACAACGGCTTCGGTCTTCATAAGTTCGGCGAAGAGCTTACGGGCCCCGAGTATGCCTGGAAATATGAAGCGAAGGTAAGAGAGCTCGGTATCGAGTGCAAGCTCAATACAATGGTTCTTGACGTTTCCGAGGATAAGGTTGTAACCGCAACCAATTCCGAGGACGGTATTTTCCAGATTCAGGCGAAGGCCGTCATCCTTGCAATGGGATGCCGCGAAAGATCAAAGGGCGCTCTCAATATCGCGGGCAGCCGTCCTGCAGGTATCTACAGCGCAGGTACAGCACAGAAGTTCGTTAATATGAAGGGCTATCTTCCCGGCAAAAACGTTGTTATTCTCGGCAGCGGTGACATCGGACTTATTATGGCAAGACGAATGACTCTCGAGGGCGCAAAGGTTCACGCAGTATGCGAGCTTATGCCGTATTCAGGCGGTCTTGCAAGAAATATCGAGCAGTGTCTTAACGATTTCAACATTCCGCTCAAGCTCAGCCACACTATCGTGAAGATTCACGGTAAGCAGAGGGTTGAGGGCGTCACAATCGCCAAGGTTGACGAGAACAGAAGACCTATCAAGGAAACAGAGGAATACATCGCCTGCGATACTATTCTTTTCTCCGTCGGTCTTATTCCCGAAAACGAGCTGTCAAAGTCCGCTAACGTTGAGCTTTCAGGCATCACAAGCGGTGCCGTTGTTGACCAGGACAGACAGACATCTGTTGAGGGTATCTTCTCCTGCGGTAATGTTCTTCACGTTCACGACCTTGTTGACTATGTTTCCGAGGAAGCAGAAATCGCAGGTAAGGCGGCGGTTGAATATATCAACGGCAATAAGGATGAATCGGTTTCAATCCCCGTTAAAACGGACGGTAAAATCCGCTATACGGTTCCGCAGATCATCACAAAGAAAAAGGATGTATCAGTTTATTTCCGAGTTTCTAACATATACAAGAATGTAACGGTCAAGGTTACCGACGGTGAGAACGTTCTTCTTTCAAAGAAGAGAGTAAAGGTTGCACCGGGCGAAATGGAATCCGTGACACTCAAAAAAGAAATGCTGGAAAATGCAAAGGAACTGTATTTCTCCCTGGAGGAAAAGTAATATGGAAAGAAAGCTTACTTGTATTATATGTCCGCTCGGCTGTGAGCTCACAGTTCAGGTGGAGGATAAAAAGGTACTTGATATCAAGGGTAACACCTGCCCGAGAGGTAAGGTTTATGCCGAGAGTGAGTGTATAAATCCGCAGAGAACAATTACGTCAACTGTCAGATGTAACGACGGCGGACTTGTTGCAGTTAAAACAGACAAGCCTATCCCGAAGGATAAAATGACAGAATGTATGGCAGTAATCAATAAAGCGGTTGCAACACTTCCCGTTTCAATCGGTGATGTTATCGTCGAGGATGTTTTCGGCAGTAACATCGTAGCAACACAGAATAGAAAATAAAAAACACATCGGAGTTTCATTTGAGGCTCCGATGTGTTTTTTGTTCTTAATGTAATTGGCGCACAATAACTACTGCGTATTAAAATAACAAATATAGTTTTGTTGCGGTATGATATCGTCAAATATGGTTAATGAGAACTGCCCCTTGATTTTCTGTTGCATAGCTACTATATTTAGAAAAAGAGATGTCTGTTGTTGTGTTGTTTTGTGGAACATCAGTTTCGCTATTACCACCGAATATGCCAATCAAAAAGAATAAAATCCAAGCGATTGCAATAATTCCATATTTGATTGCAGGTTTCATATCCTTTTGCTTTAACAGCAGTATAGTAAGCGGAATCGGAAACATAAAAATCCATCCGAGAACCCATAACCAAGTTTTTTTCTTTGAACCGGTATTTGTAGTGCTTGCAGTGTTTGGATTCCATGTATATCCGCAGTTTTGACAAACACCAACGGTTCTGTATTCAGATTGACTTACAGTTTGACCTTGCTTAGCGGTACCTATATAATTTTTGCGAGAATGAGATTGGGTGGTAGTACCTATTCTTTCTCTTTTAAAGGATATTTTTGAATTTCCGCACTTAGGACATTTGCCGACGTTATTGTTTTCGGTATGCTCATGCATTGTAGTATCACCGTAATAGTTGTTTGTGATGTTTACGGTAGCTTTTTCTTGCGGCATTTCACTTCCGCAAAATTCGCAAAATTTACCTATTGCTTCTGCACCGCAATTGGGACATTTCATATGCAAGACCTCTTTTTGTAATTTATTAATAGGTGATTTGATACAATCACGATAGTATTATATCACACATATCTACGGTTTTCTATATTTTTTCATAAAGACAAAAGGTAAATATGTTTTGGAGTTTTAAAAGCTATATCTATAAATACCCTTTGTTTTTATTTCCGCGACACCGTTTTTAAGCTTAATTTCAGCTGTTGCGCCGTCGGGGATTTCGATTTCAATTTCGGTATTGCCGTCGGTTTTCTTCCATTCACAACGGATGATGCCCTTCGGGGATTTTACCGAGGTCTTGGCCCACTTCATTCCGCAATCTGTTTCGGGTGCTACGGTAAAGCTTTCGTAGCCGTTTTTGACGTCACGGATACCTGCTATGTGTGTGTAAAGGCTCTCGTCAAACGTGCCGAGGAAATAGTGGTCGAACGAGCGTGTTGACGGCTCCCAGCACTCCCACGCGCTTGTCGAGCCATTCTCTATCCAATATCCCCAGCTTGGGTATGTTGTCTGAGTCAGCAGCTTGTAAGCAACGTCGGCATAGCCCTCTCTGAACAGCACGGGAAGAAGATGCTTTGTGCCCGTACAGCCCGTGTCGAGGTGATAGCCGTGGCTGACAATATCATCAACAAGGTTATTGATAACCGCCGCCTTGTTTGCCTCGTCAACCATTCCGAAGGAGAGGGGGAGGAGGTTTGAGGTCTGTCTGTACTGCCTGCGGTTGCCCTTCTGATCCCAGTGGGTGGTTTCATAAATCTGCTTTTCGGCATTATAGAATTTTTCGTTGAATGCCTTGCGGATTTTCTCCGCCTCGGCGTTGTATTCATTCTCGTCACCCTTGCCGAGAATTACGGAAAGCTCCGCCATACACTTAAGCATCGCGTAAATGTAAGCCGTACAGCAGATTTCAGCACCCTCTGACGGGTCGCAGATCATCTCGCTGAATTCGTCGCAAGACGGCGCAACCCAGTCGGAAAGCTCGCGTACTCTCCACGTATCGCCGAAGGAGTTAATGTCCCTGATTCCGTCGAGTGCATACTGACGAAGGTGAGGGTAGAGCTTTTCTGCTAAACCTTTATCATTGCAGAAATCAATAAGTGCCTTCGTTGCGAAAACGAAAATTGTGTTCCATACGGGGGAATTCTCGACACCCCATTCCGAGGTCGGCACGATGATGGGAACCGTACCGTAATCCTTGAAGCAATCGTCCATAAGCTCAACGAACTGCTTCATATACGAGCTCATATCAAAGTTATACATCATCGTCTCAAGAGCGCAGTTTGCATCGCCGAGCCAGCCGTTCTTTTCGAAAACGGGAGTGTCGGTCGGCTTCCATTGGAAATTGTTGAGAAGCGTTCGGCGCATAAGCGCGTGAAGCTGATTGATAAGCTCGTCCGAGCACTCGAAGCTGCCGACTATATCAACGTCATTTGCGAGCCTGTAAAGTGTGATATCGTCCTCTGTGAGGTCTTCTGCGTGGTTTTCAATTTCGATATAAAGGAAGCCCTTGTAGCTGAATTTCGGCTCAAAAACGGCAGGAGTGCCGTCAGAGACGTATGTATCCTTCTGGATAAAGTCGAGCGGCCACCAATCACCGTCGCGTCCCTGATTTCCGCCGACTCTCAGAAGGTGTCCGTCCTCAGTCAGTCTTTCACCGTATGTGATTGTAACCGCCTCGTCCTTCGGCGCATTTATGCGGATTTTTGCCCAGCCTGTAAGCATTTCGGGAGCTTCGATAAGAATGCTGCCGTTATCAAGCCTCGTGATGCTTCTCGGCTTGAATTCATCGATACGGCGGATGAAGGGCTCGTTATGCTCTTTAAGCTCTCCTGCAGGTGCATTGACGGCAACCGCATTGATCCATTTATAATCCTTGTTGCGCGCATCGAACGTTTCGCCGTAATAGATGCTGTTTGCTGTTGTAGTGCCGTCCTTGGTTACGAGCCAATCCGTACCTGTTGTGATAAGCTCACTTGTACCGTCAGCGTATGTGATTTCGATATCCGCGAGCATTTTCGGGATATCGCGCCATACAGCCTTCTCCCATTTCCAGACGTGTGTTGTCTCGTTATAGAAGCTGTGACCGACCTCGACGGTGATGCTGTTTTCGCCGTCCGCGAGCAAATCGGTTATATCAAAGACTCTGTAAAAAACAGTCTGTGTATACTGTGAATGCGGGGGATTGAGCACGGTGTCATCGGGCAGTCTGCTGTTGATTTTAAGCTCGAAAAGCCCGAGACCGCTGATGTAAATTTTAGCATCCTTTATCTTTTTATTAAGAGGGAAATCCTTTTTGAATATTGGTGCAAATCTGTCCTCAACGGTCATATCCGCGCCGATCCATATACCCTTGAAATTATGTTTCATAACTGTCACCTTAAAGAAAAAAGCTGTATCGGTGCTGATACAGCTTTTAAAATTATCTTAATATGCCTTGCCCCAGTAGAGCATCTTTGTTGCAGGCTTGCCGCAGCAAACGCAGGTGTCGGAGAGTGTCTCCTGCTCGAAGGGGATACAGCGTGATGTAACGCCTGCCTCCTCCTTGAGTCTGTCCTCACAAGCGCGGTCACCGCACCACATAGCCTTGATGAAGCCGGGCTTGTTGTCTGCGATATCCTTAAGCTCTGCAAAATCCTTTGCAGTAAAGGTCATGCTTGCACGGCGGTCATAAGCCTTCTGATAAAGACCGTCGTGAACAGACTGAAGAAGCTCGGGGATCTTAGCCTCAAGCTCGTCGAGAGAAACGAAAATCTTCTCGCCGCTGTCACGTCTTACGATAACGCACTGGTTGTTCTCAATATCCTTCGGACCGATTTCAAGACGGAGGGGAACACCCTTCATCTCATATTCAGCAAACTTCCAGCCGGGGCTGTTGTCGCTGTCGTCCAGCTTAACACGGCAAACCTCAGAAAGCTTGCTGTAAAGCTCGTTAGCCTTGTCAAGAACGCCCTCCTTATGTGCCGCGATGGGAATGATAACCATCTGCACGGGAGCAACGTGCGGGGGAAGAACGAGGCCGTTATCGTCACCGTGAGTCATAATGATTGCACCGATGAGACGTGTTGTGCAGCCCCATGATGTCTGGAACGGATGATGCTGCTTGTTGTCCTTACCGCTGTAAAGAATGTTGAATGCCTTTGCAAAGCCGTCGCCGAAGAAGTGGGATGTAGCACTCTGGAGTGCCTTACCGTCGTGCATAAGTGCCTCGATTGTGTATGTATCCTCAGCGCCTGCGAAACGCTCCTTCTCTGTCTTTACGCCCTTGACTACGGGCATAGCAAGATACTTCTCGCAGAACTCAGCGTAAACGTTGAGCATACGGATGGTCTCTTCCTGTGCCTCCTCGCTTGTAGCGTGGATTGTATGACCCTCCTGCCAGAGGAACTCTCTTGAACGAAGGAAGGGGCGGGTAGTCTTTTCCCAACGTACAACGCTTACCCACTGATTGTAAAGCTTGGGAAGGTCGCGGTAGGAATGGATGATGTTAGCGTAGTGCTCGCAGAAAAGAGTCTCTGACGTAGGTCTTACGCAAAGACGCTCCTCGAGCTTTTCGTTACCTCCGTGAGTAACCCAAGCAACCTCGGGTGCAAAGCCCTCAACGTGGTCCTTTTCCTTGTTAAGAAGGCTCTCGGGGATGAACATCGGCATGCATACGTTCTCGTGTCCTGTCTTTTTGAACATTGTATCGAGAGTGTGCTGGATGTTTTCCCAGATAGCGTAGCCGTAGGGTCTGATAACCATACAGCCCTTTACGCTCGTGTATTCGATAAGCTCCGCTTTCTTAACAACGTCTGTATACCATTTTGCGAAATCCTCTTCCATAGAAGTGATTTCTTCAACCATTTTTTTCTGCTGTGCCATTACTTAAAATATCCTTTCGAAATTACATATTGTCTTCGATATATTTAACCATATCCTCAACTGTACGGATGTTTTCAAGTGCCTCATCGGGTACTTCAACTCCGAATTCGTCCTCAACGCTCATAATAAGGTCGACAACGTCAAGGCTGTCTGCGCCGAGATCATCAAGAATGTGGCTGTCGTAGGTGATTGTCTGAGCATCAAGCTCAAGCTGGTCAGCGATAATTGCCTGCAATTTTTCGAAAATTTCCATAGTCTTATCTCCTTTATATATATTTATAAATACAATATCCTATTCAATACAAAATATTAGTAAGAAAAAGCGCTTTTGTCAATAGTTTTTGGGAATAATCTTTATTTATAAGCGCTGTTCAATATTTTAACAAATTGCATATATGCAGTCGTTTGATGAATAAAGACAGCTTGTAAAGTATTTTTGCTTTACGTAAAGGTTTCACACTTGACAATGTGGAAAACTCGGTGGAAAATGTGGAAAACTTAACGCGTTTTCGTGCTTTTTCGTCAAAAAAAGTGCAAATTTTGTAAAGTAAATAACTTTACACCGAGTTTTCAACCATTTTTCACCAATGTTTCACGGCGGTATTATTCCGCAATTTGTGTATATTTTATTCACTTTTTGAGCAATCGATAATTTTTTGCGCGAGCGTGTGAAGCTCCCCGACGGTCGAAAGTGTACCGACCTCCTGACGGAATGCTGCCGCACCGCGGATGCCCTTGATGTACCATGCCGCGTGCTTTCTTGCCTCTCGCATTCCTACGCGCTCACCCTTATATTCGCAGATGAGCTTTATATGCTCCTCCATAACGCGCATACGCTCCTCGATCGGAGGCTCGGGCAGGATTTCTCCTTTTTCAAGATATGTGTTGACGCTTTCAAATATCCACGGTCTGCCGAGAGCGCCTCTGCCTATCATCAGAAAGTCAACTCCCGTTTCGTCGAGCATTTTTTTCGCGCTCACGCCGTCAACGATGTCACCGTTACCGATTACGGGTATGCTCACAGCCTTCTTAACCTTAGCGATTTCGTCAAGGTAGACGGGCGGTGCGTACATCTGTGTTCTTGTTCTGCCGTGAACGGTAATTGCGTCTGCGCCTGCCGCCTCGATGCGCTTTGCTACCTCAACCGCATTGACGGTATCAAGATCCCAGCCGATGCGGATTTTGACCGTTACGGGCACGGGAGATGCCTTGACAACGCTTCCGACTATTTCGCTGATAAGCGGCGGGTTTTTTAGCAGAGCCGAGCCTCCGCCGTTGCCTGCGATTTTCGGTGCGGGACACCCCATATTGATGTCGATAAATTCGGGATTAAAGTCCATCGTCTTTATTGCCGCTTCAGCCATAATCGCGGGATTGTCGCCGAAAATCTGCGCGCCGGCGGGACGCTCCTTCTCCGAGAGGAAAAGCAGCTCCTTTGATTTTTTATCCTGCATCGTCAGTCCCTTTGAGCTGACCATTTCGCTTATGACGTAAGCCGCACCGTAGGATGTGCACAGCTCACGGAATGCTCTGTCCGCAACGCCTGCCATAGGGGCAAGAGCGGCGTGACCTTTAATTTCTAAATTTCCAATCTTCACAAAATCACCTGAAAATATTTTACCACGAATCTACCATAATTGTCAAAAGTATGTTATAATCAGATGTAGTTTTATTTGGAGGCTTTTATATGAGACTTCTTGTTATTGACGGCAACAGTATACTTAACCGTGCTTTTTACGGAATCAAGCTCCTCACAACGAAGGATGGCAGATTCACAAACGGTATATACGGCTTTATGAATATTTTCCACCGCCTGCTTGAGGAATGCACACCCGACAGAGTAGCGGTTGCATTTGACCTTAAGGCGCCGACCTTCCGCCATAAGATGTATGAGGCTTATAAGGCAGGCAGAAAGGGTATGCCTGACGAGCTTCGCGAGCAGATGCCCGTGCTCAAGGATCTGCTGACTCTTATGGGCTATAAAATTGTTGAAAAAGAGGGCTGGGAGGCTGATGATATCCTTGGCACTCTCAGCGTGCAGATGGGCGAAGGGGACAAGTGCTTTATCGCAACGGGTGACCGCGACAGCCTTCAGCTTGTCAGTGAAAATACAACCGTTCTGCTTGCTTCTACCAAGATGGGCAGAACTCAGACCGTTGCCTACGATATTGCGAAAATCAAGGAAGAATACGGCGTAAGCCCGAAGCAGATGATCGAAATCAAGGCTCTGCAGGGTGACAGCTCGGATAATATCCCCGGTGTTACGGGTGTCGGCCCGAAGACAGCGGGCGAGCTGATTCAGAAATACGGCAGTCTTGAATATATTTACGAAAATCTCGATACGCTTGATATCAAGCCGAAGCTCCGCGAAAAGCTTGAAGCAGATAAGGACAATGCCTTCCTGAGCCATAAGCTCGGCACAATCGCACTCGATGCTCCGATTGATACGGATATGGATGCTTATGCGCCGACCGCGGGCGATGCAGGTGCGGCAACAAGACTTCTCGCATCCCTTGAAATGTTCAAGATGATTGAAACCTTCAATCTCGGTTCAGCTCCGACGGTAACGGATGATGAAGAAGAAATAGTCAAAATAAATGTCACGACGGTCGATGAGCTCTCGGAAATCAAGCTCGGTGAAAAGCTTTATTTTATTCCCGTCTATGATGACGGCGAGGTTGTGAAAATTTATTTCTGTACGGATGACGGAGTTTTCGCTGCGGAGAATAACAACTTTATTTTCGCGTCACAGCTTGCGGATATTCTCTCCGATGAAAAGACGGAGAAAATCACCTATGACGTCAAGCCGCTTTATTCGTGGGCTTTTGCTCGCGGAACGCAGATCAACGGTAAGGTAAGCGACGTTATGATTGCCGGTTACATCCTCAATCCCTCGGCGAGTGATTACCACCCGTCTAGAATGGTGCAGGAATACGGCGGAGCCTTGCCTGAAACGGATGCGGACGATGCGGCGGCACTTGAATGTGCATCACTTTCGGGCGCATGGGAAAAGGCACTGGCGGAGCTTGAAAAAAATAATCAGCTCGGACTTATGTACGATATAGAGATGCCTCTTGCAAAGGTACTTTCATCAATGGAGGTTACGGGCTTTGAGGTTGACTCTGAGAGCATCGAGGAATACGGCGCGGTGCTCGAAACTCAGATTAACTCACTTGTAGAAAAAATATATGACCTTGCGGGCGAGGAGTTCAATATCAATTCTCCGAAGCAGCTCGGCACGATGCTTTTTGAAAAGCTGGGACTTCCGGCAAAGAAAAAGACAAAATCGGGTTATTCGACTAATGCTGATGTGCTTGAGGAGCTTGCGGCAGATTATCCGATTGTTGCACTCGTGCTTGAATACAGAACGCTTGCAAAGCTTAAATCAACCTACTGCGACGGACTCAAAAAGTGCGTTGCTCCCGACGGCAGAATTCACTCAACCCTCAATCAGACTGAAACGAGAACAGGCAGAATTTCGTCAACTGAGCCGAATCTTCAGAATATTCCCGTCCGAAGTGAGGTCGGCAGAGAGCTTCGCAAGTTCTTTGTGGCAAAGGACGGATGTGTGCTTGTCGATGCCGACTATTCACAGATTGAGCTTCGCGTGCTTGCACATATTGCGGACGATGAGCGTATGCTTTCCGCCTTCAACGAGGGCGATGACATCCATACTATTACCGCCTCGCAGGTTTTCAATATGCCTATCGAGGCAGTGACACCGCTTATGCGTACACGTGCAAAGGCGGTCAACTTCGGTATTGTTTACGGTATCGGTGCTTTTTCACTCGCGAAGGATATCGGCGTTACGCGTGCCGAGGCAGACAGATACATCAAGGGCTATCTTCATAAATTCTCGGGCGTTGACAGCTATATGCAGAAGGTTATCGCCGATGCAAAGCGGGACGGCTACGTCAGCACTCTGTTCGGCAGAAGACGTTATCTTCCCGAGCTTACCGCATCAAATGCGATGCTTCGTAATTTCGGCGAGCGTGTGGCAAGAAATATGCCCATTCAGGGAACAGCTGCCGATATCATCAAAATCGCGATGATTAAGGTCTATGAGCGTATGAAGAAGGAAAATCTCAAGGCACAGCTTATTATGCAGGTGCACGACGAATTGATTGTCGAAGCACCCGAAACCGAAGCCGAAGAGGTCTGCAGAATAGTAAGAGAAGAAATGGAAAATGCAACAAAAATGAATGTTAAGCTTACCGCTGACGTTCATTCGGGCAAGAGCTGGTATGATGCAAAGGACTGATAAAAAAGCGCGGTACACCGTGCCTGATATTCTGCGCGCCGTTGCCGTAATCGCGATGGTTGTTTACCATACGCTGTGGGATATGGTCTATATGTTCGGCGCGGACATACCGTGGTATAAAACGGAGGCAGGCTTTATTTTTCAGCAGAGCATCTGCTGGTCATTCATCCTTCTTTCGGGCTTCTGCTTCTCCTTTGGTAAGCGCAAGCTCTGCCGCTCGGTGACGGTGCTTGTCTGCGCGGCTGTCATAACCGCCGTTACGGCAATCGCTATGCCTGAAAATATTATCCTTCACGGAGTGCTCAGCCTGCTCGGTACTGCAATGCTCGTGACGATACCGTCGGAGAAAATTTTTAAAAAGATCCCGCCGCTTGTCGGAATTATAATCAATGCGGTGCTTTTCGCGCTGACCTATAATGTCAGTGATGGCGTGCTCGGTGTCGGGGATATGTCGGTGCGCTTGACGGATTTTCTTTATGCCAACGTAGTGACGGCGTTTTTCGGCTTTCCGCACGGCGGCTTTCGCTCGTCGGATTACTTCCCGCTGTTACCGTGGCTGTTTTTGTTCTGGTGCGGATATTTTATCTGTCAGCTGTTGAAAAGGAAAAATCTATTGCGGTATCTGTCATCATTTTCCTGCAGGCCGCTCGAATTTATCGGCAGACATTCGCTCGAAATATATATGGCACATCAGCCGATAATTTATGCAGTTTTACTTGTTATCTATAAAATAGTTTAAGCGGAAGGACAGCTCCTTCCGCTTATTTTTCGCTCAGTACACCTACGAGAAGGTACAGCGAAGCTATCACTATTGTGAAATTTTCTTTTGTATACAAGGCAACGAAAATTCCGACACCGAGCAAAACTACTGCACAGGCGAGACTTAATGCCTTGTGAAGCCTGCTGTCGGGGAGGAACGCAGAGATTATGTGTCCGCCGTCGAGCATCGTAACGGGCAGAAGATTGAAGAGAGCAAGCGCGAGGCTTACCGTTGCGATATCTGTTCTGCCGGTCAGAAAAAATATAAGGCTTATCACAAGATTGACGAAGGGTCCCGAAAAAGCAATTGCCGCCTCCTTTGAAGGGGAGAGAAAACGCTTGCTTGTAACAATCCTCATTCCGAAATAACCGAGGTCGATTTTTTCGGCTTTTTTGCCGCAGACGAGCATCGCCGTCAGATGTCCGCATTCGTGCAGTATACACATCAGAAAGCATTCTGCTGCCAGACTTTCCGGGAAGAGAACGAGCATCAGCGTGATGACCGCGATGAACCAGAAATCAATTCTGACGGATGTTTTTAAAATGCGGAAAATCATACTCTGCCGTCAGTTTCTGTCAGCACATCGAGCGGGTCGGTGGACCAGCCGTTTTTGTTCTGTATCTCAAAATGCAGGTGCGGTCCTGTGCTCCATCCCGTGCTGCCGACAAGTGCGATGACTTCACCTGCGCGGATGACCGTACCCTCATCAACAAGTATTTCCGAGCAATGGCAATAAAGTGTTTTCGTGCCGTCCGAGTGCTCCATAAGAACATATTTGCCCTTTTTTGTTCCGTAGCCCGTGTCCTTGATAACACCGTTGTATGCCGCAACGATGCCCGTACCCTCAGCGGCGGCAATATCAAGCCCCGTATGCAGGCCGTATTTGCCCGAAATCGGATTTGTGCGGTAGCCGTAGCGCGAAGTTATCCTGCCGTGAAGCGGAACGGTGATTTTGTCATTTTTGCCGAGTGTTGCCACAACCGCAACGGCGGCGCTTTCCTTATCCTCGCCACCCGTACCTTCGGGGATTTCCTCTTCCTCACCCGTAGCCTCGGCGGTCGTTACCTCTTCCGAAGGTAAAGCGTTCATAACATCTTGCGCCGCATCCCTTGCGGACTCCGCAAGCTCGTCTGCACTCATATCAATCGACATTATCCGCCCGAATTCATCCTTGATGAATTGAAACGTTGAGGGACTTAACTTCCACGCAAGAAAAACGAGCAATATGAAAAAGGCGCAGACAGCCGCCTGAACAAAAACAACGCTGTTGAATTCCGTCCTGATTCGGGGCTTTACGGTTTCCTGTTTTTGGGTATTCTTAAGGTCATTGACATCTTTTTCCATTATATCACCTCAAGGAAAGTGTATGAAAAAGCAATAAGGATTAGAACGAAAACAGAATTTGCAAACTCCAATTTATCTAAATACTTATTGTCAAACCTCACCCTTTGATATATAATCAATCAAAAGAGGTGCATAATATGAAAACCGAAAAAACAAAGCAAAGGGAAGAAAAACAGCTTTCCCGTCTTTCAAAGACACGCGCGAAGGGCACATACGGCGGATATTTCCTCGTGCTTGTCTGCCTTATCGCAATCGTCAATATCCTCGACGAGGTCACGAGCAATCTCACCGTTACGGTGCAGTCGTCGTTTGTTACGGAATTTTTTGTCAACAATCCGTTCCTCGGCAAATACTACACCTTCCAGGAGGGACTCGCGCTTCATTCGACAGTCGGTATCGTTACCTATGTTTTCGGCATCATCACCCCGTTCTATAAGGCGCTTGCCGACAAATGGGGACGTAAGCCGCTCTTTGCGCTTTCAACCCTCGGTATGGCGACGGGACTTGCGATTATTTATTTTTCAACGAGCTACATAATGTTCCTCGTCGGCTTTGCGGTTATCAGCTTCTTTATGGGACACGATATCCAGATTATCTACATCCTCGAGGAAGCGCCCGAAAAGCACCGCGCAAAGATTTACAGCTTTCTCAAGGCGTTCGGAATTTTAGGCGTTATTCTTATTCCGACCCTGCGCGATATTCTTATGGGCGACGATGCGACGAAATGGCGCGATATTTTCCTCGTTCCTGCGTTGCTCGGCTTCGTTGCCGTGCTCCTCGTTATTCTGCTTGCTAAGGATACGAAGGTGTTTATCAACGAAAGAACGGCGTATCTTTCCCGCCCGTATGAGGAGAGACAGGCTGAAAAGGAGCTTCGCAAAAAGCAGAAGGAGGCTCAGCGCAATCAGTCGGGCGTATTCAACGGTGTTAAGTACATCTTCTCGAACAAGGACACGAAAAGCCTTATCATTTCGCATATTATTTTCGATTCCGCAATGCCTGCAATCGCGCTTTATTTTGAATCCTCAATGCACGGCGTCGGAATGAGCACGGCGGATATCACGAAGGCTCTGTTTATGGTGCCCGTCGTTTATGCGACGATAACCTTCCTTTCGGGCTTCATCGCGGATAAGCTCGGCAGAAAGTTCACCGTTACGGGATTTTCGGTTGCCTGCGTTATCGGCTACGTTCTCTTCGTTGCAGGTATTCTCCTCGGCTGGAATCCGTACCTCATCGGCGCATTTGCAGGACTTTATCAGGGCTCATACTGGATCGGCAGAGACTATATGAACGTTATGATGACCGAAAAGGTCCCGACAGATATCCGCGCATCGGTTGTCGGTGCGGAGGGACTGCTTGTTATTATCGGTCTTGTGGTCGGCTACGGCGCGGCTGTACTCGGAATGCTTAAGTTCCCGATCTGGTGGGTATGCCTTGCAATCTCCGTTGTTGCGGTCAGCGTTGCCGCAGTTATGTTCGCAACTCAGGTCAAGGAGACCAAGGGCGTAAATCTTGATGAAATTAAATAAGTGCAAAACGAAAAGGACACAGCGGAAATCCGTTGTGTCCTTGATTTATTATTATTTATCTGGTTTCTTCGATACTCAAGCTCGCGCAAGCGTTGAGTGAGAGGTCTGCGATATTATTGTTAAGATATTCGTAATATCCCTGTGCGCCGACCATTGCGGCATTGTCTCCGCAATATTTTAATTCGGGTGCGTATAATTCCCAACCGTGCTTTTGACAAAGCGCGGTCATTTCTTTTCTCAGAACAGAGTTTGCCGAAACACCGCCCGCAAGCACGATTTTATCATATCCGAGGTCGATTGCCGCCTTTTCCGTGTTCTCGGTAAGGCAATCAACAACCGCCTTGATGTAAGAAGCACCGAGGTCGGGAACGCTGATTTCCTCGCCCTTCTGCTTTGCAATGTTTATTGTATTGAGTGCCGCGGTTTTAAGTCCCGAAAAGCTGAAATCATACGGTGCGCCGTCAACTCTCGGGTGCGGCATCTTGTATGCCTTGTCGTTTCCGTCCTTCGCAACGCGGTCAAGGTTGAGTCCGCCGGGGTAGGGAAGTCCCATTGCGCGTGCCGCCTTATCCATCGCTTCGCCTGCCGCATCGTCGTGCGTGTAGCCGATAACCTTGAATTCGGTGTAGCTCTTTACCTCAACAAGGTGACTGTGACCGCCCGAAACAACAAGACAGAGAAACGGCGGCTTTAATTCGGGATTAGTGATGTAGTTTGCCGCGATGTGCGAGCGCAGATGATGCACGGGCACGAGCGGAAGCCCCGATGCCATCGTGAGTCCCTTTGCGTAGTTGACACCCACGAGCAGTGCGCCGATAAGACCAGGTGCGTGGGTTACGGCGATTGCTTCAATGTCTTCTAGCGTACAGCCAGCTTCATTAAGAGCGTTTTTTACAACGCCCGATATTGCTTCAACGTGTCTGCGCGATGCGATTTCGGGAACAACACCGCCGTAGATTTTATGCTCCTCGACCTGAGATGCGACGATGCTCGAAAGCACTTTTCTGCCGTCCTCAACAACGGCTGCCGCGGTCTCGTCACAGGAGGATTCTATTGATAATATTTTCATTGAGCTTCACAGTCCTTTAAATACTTTGTCATTATGTAAGCGTCCTCGGTCGGGTTTGAATAAAAATTCTTGCGCTGACCGACGATATTATACCCCTCTTTTTTATAAAGTTCAATAGCGGGAACGTTGCTTATTCTCACTTCGAGGGAAATAAAATCACAATTCCGCGTTTCTGCACCGCTTGTTGCGGCATCAATCAGCGTTTCGCCTATGCCGAGCCTGCGGTATTCAGGAAAAACCGCAACGTTCGTGATGTATGCTTCACCGCAGATTTCGTGAACGCCGATATAGCCGAGCACCTTGTTTTCTGCCGTTGCAACGAGAAAATGTGCCGTCTCGTTCGTAAGCTCACTGCGAAGCCCGTCCTCACTCCAGGGAACGGAGAACGACACCTTTTCAAGCTCTGCAATCTGTGCGATGTGTGCTTCACTCATAGGCTCAATGTTCATCGTGATGCTGTCGAGGAATTTATTGAGAAATGCCTCAAGGCTGTCCGCACATTCGCGGTAGATTTCAACCGTACCGCCGTAAGGGTCGGGGATACCGCCGTCGGGCACAAGAACTCTGAACGTCGGGTTAAGGCGCATAACCGCGCTCTTGTGACTCTCGGTCATACATACCATAATGTCGGTTTCGTCAAAAATATATTGATTGAAAACGGTCGCGCGGTGGGTTGAAAGATCAACTCCGCGCTCACGGCAGACCTCGACCGCCTGCGGTGAAGCCTCGTCACCCGTGTAAGCGGCAAGACCGCAGCTTCGGCATGTGATGTCCGTGATGCCCCGTTCTTTAAGTATTTTTCTGAAAAGTCCTTCAGCCATTGCACTGCGGCAGGTGTTGCCCGTGCAGACGAAAGTTATGTTTTGCATAGCCTTACCTCTTGCTTTAAAATCTGTCCCTAAAGGGAGGGGGACCGCGTAAGCGGTGGAGGGATATATCTTGATTATACCACAGAAAACAAAGTTTTTCCACTTATTCTTTTTTACTTTTTCTTTACTTTTTTGTTACTTCGCTTTTACTTTGATCTGGTTAAATTTAGTCAACGGATCGGGATTAAAAATCTTCTCTTATTCGTTATGATGTGTTATAATACTTTTGTTATTTGCGGAGGTGGCAGATGTGAAAACAGTTTTAGTTTGTGATGACGATGAGGCTATTGTCAATTCGATTGAAATATATCTTAAGCAAGAGGGCTTTAACGTTATCAAGGCACACGACGGTGAGGAGGCAATCGACCTCGTTATGAAAAACGAAATTCACTGTATGGTGCTCGACATTATGATGCCGAGGCTCAACGGCTTACAGACGATTTTAAGGATAAGGAAAAGCTTTGATTTCCCCGTCATAATGCTTTCGGCTAAGAGTGAGGATACGGATAAAATCGCAGGTCTCGGCTTCGGCGCGGACGACTACGTTACAAAGCCGTTCAATCCGCTCGAGCTTGTTGCAAGGGTGAAATCACAGATAAGGCGATATGTCACGTTTTCGTCATTTGAAAGAAAAAGCTCACAGCTCGTCTGCGGAGGTCTCGTAGTCGATACGGATGCAAAATCCGTCAGCGTTGACGGACAGGAGGTAAAGCTGACCGCGAGGGAATACCTCATTCTCGAATACCTTTGCAAGAATATGGGTAAGGTGCTTTCTTCATCGCAGATTTACGAGGCTGTATGGAACGAGCCCTCCTTCGGAACGGAAAAAACAGTAACCGTACACATCAAAAACATAAGAGAAAAGATTGAAATAAATCCCAAGGACCCGAAATATATTAAGGTGGTGTATGGTCTTGGATACAAGGTTGAAAAATTTTAAGTACAGCTGGTTTTCGAAGCTGATGTGCATCGTGCTCGCGTGCGTCTGCGCGGTGTCGTGTGTGCTGAGCTTCATACCTTTGTTCTACCGCTTTATCATAAGTGACGGTAATCTCAGAATAGACGAAAGCGTTTCTGTTTACGATACAACGGCATTCGTCAATTATGTCCGTCAGGATATCAGCAGTATCATTGAGCTGTCGATGAGAAATCAGAACATAGCGCGCTTTGAGGCGGAAAAGAAAAAGTGCGTTGACAGCATCACAGAGCAATTCAGAAAAGAAAAGGAAATCTGGAAGGCTAACGGCGGTAAAATCGAGCATTATTATGAGGACGAGTGGGCTGAAAACGGGGGCTACACTCAGGTTACGGATTATACCGGCAAGGACTTTTCTTATATAAGTGATTATGTTGATATGTCCCTCTGGCTCGACTTTTCTCGTGATGAAAAGTGGGTTGCCACGCAGGTGGAGGGAACCTTCACCGCGGATTATTACAGCAGCTTCGTCGGTCACGTTAACGAGCAGTCGCTCAAGGAGCTTCGCAACGTCCGCTATTATGCGATAGCATCGGACGGCACGGTAATCTCTAACGTGGACAGTAAGGCTAGTGTTGTCAACGAGGTTTTCAGCGAGTATGTTTTCCTTGAAAACGGCAATATGACATACAGCGAAAGCATAGCAAAATCGGAAATTCCGAAGGTTATGCCGTCATACTATTTTTCAACAACGACGAGCGTTTACTATTCAATCAATCCGAGCTTTACGGGTAACGATAAATTTTTGACCGTTAACAATATGATCAGCGAGACCAACAGTCTTAACTACACGGCGCTGATTATGAAATTTATTTTATCCTTTATCGGTGTGATATTATTCCTCTGCTTTTTCGTCAGCCTTGCAGGGCATAAGGACGGAGAATTAAAGCTCGCGCTTGTCGATAAAATCCCGTGCGACCTGCATCTCGCGCTTTCCGTCTTTGCGGATTTCTGGGTCGGGGCTGCCGCGGTCGGTCTTGCTTATTTAAGACACGAGCAGATTTTATGGGATTACGAGGCGGACTTCTTCGTCGAAGAAATCGTCGCGCATCCCGAGCTGTTTATGATTGTTCTGTCAACGGTGGTTGCTGTGTTCGTGCTTATTCTTTCGGAGCTTCTGACATCCTTTGCAAGACGAATTAAAACGAAAAGCCCGATTTTCAGATATACGCTGATTTTTTTCATCATAGCTGCAGCTTTTAAGCTGCTTAAGCTCGTCTGCAGGGGAACCGTCGGCTTCTGCAGTAAGGTAAACAAAGCTGTAAAGAAATGGTTCAAAACAATCATCTTCAAGCCGCAGAAGCTTAATAGGGGCGTTGCACTCCTCGTCACGGGATGCACGGCGGCGAATATAGTCGGTCTGGCATTCTGCTGCTGGTGTGCCTTTATGGGCGGCTGGTACAATGACGAGGCGTGGAGCGTGGTAGCGTTCATCGCGTTTTTAATGGTTCTTATTTTTGATGCCTATGTGCTTTACCGCCTGTTTAAATATATGCGTTCACTTGATACGATTGTTGACAAGGCGGATAAGCACGAGCCGTTTGATATGAACCCGAACGAAATTCCCGAAAGTCTTATGCCACTCGTCAGAGCCTTTGACGAAACGAACAGCGAGCTGCAGAAGGCTGTCATAAAGGCGGTCAGGGATGAGCGCACAAAAACCGAGCTTATCACGAACGTTTCGCACGACCTCAAAACTCCGCTCACGTCTGTTATCAGTTATATTGATCTTTTAAAGCAATGCGACATAAGTGACGAAAAGGCACTCGGATATATGAGTGTTATCGACGAAAAGTCAAGTAAGCTCAAGCGTCTCATTGAGGACCTCATCGAGGCTTCAAAGGTTTCGAGCGGAAATGTTGCGATAAACAAGACGAAGCTCAACTTAAACGAGCTTGCAACTCAGGCGATAGTTGAAGAGAATTCGGAGCTCGAAAAGCACGGACTGTCTCTTATCTTCAACGAGCCCGAGCAGAAGGTTATCGTCACCGCAGACGGAACGAAAATTTACAGGGTTATTGAAAATCTTCTGTCAAACGTCTGTAAGTATTCCGCACCTCATTCAAGAGTTTACGCGAGCGTTTACTCGCAGGGCGGCTACGGATATTTTGAAATTAAGAATATTTCAAGTGAGCCGCTTAACATCAGCGCAGAGGAGCTGACCGAGAGATTTGTAAGGGGAGATGCATCCCGAAACCGCGACGGCAACGGACTCGGACTTTCAATCGCAAAGGATTTGTGCGCCCTCAATGACGGTGAGCTGATAATTTCAATCGACGGCGACCTCTTCAAGGCAACCGTGAAATTGCCGAAATAAAATACTTAAAGCCGCTTTTTCGCGGCTTTAATTTTTGCTTGCCAAAAGATTATCTTTGTAATATAATCAGTCTGTAAAACAAAAGAATCGAGGTAGCTTTATGACCAAAGTAATTGCATTCTTTATGGCGATATTTACATGGCTGAATATTGCTCTTTTCCCCGGTAAGCTGACAGGTGAGGGTACCTTCGGCGAGCCTGAAGCACCTAAGGTACAGGTTGAATTTGACGAGGGCGAATTCGTTATGGGCGAAAACGACCTTGTTGTTGCACCCGATGGTGATGACAGCAATGCGGGTACGGTTGATGCTCCGCTGAAAACTCTTGAAGGAGCAAAGGAGCTTCTTAAAAACAGCTCTTCTGACGATGCTGTTACCGTCTGGTTCAGAGAGGGTACATACACCATCAGCGAAACAGTTGAATTTACCTCTGAAGACAGAAGCAACGTGCTTTACCGCTCCTATCCCGACGAGAAGGTTTCCTTCTCGGGCTCAAAATTAATCACGGGCTGGAGCGAGACTACTATCAACGGAGTCAATGCATTTGTAACTGATGTTGAGGTCAACTCCGACGAGGATTATTTCCGCTCACTCTTCAAGGGTGACAAGCGCCTTTCGCTTTCAAGCTATCCTAAAGAGGGCACCTTCAAAATAGCAGATCCGAGCGCAAGCGAAGCTGTTGCAGGCTCGCATGCACCTGATTTCTTTACTCATTCCGTTGCTTTTTATGCTCATAAGGATCAGCTCCTTGACTTCGCAAATGCTCAGGATGTTGAGGTTCAGATTATGCATTTCTGGTGCGACGAGCATCTTCCCGTCCATTCGGTTGATGCTTCAACAGGCAGAATTGAAACAACAAAGCCCACAGCGATGCGCGTAAGAGTTGACGATAACTTTGTTTATCATAATGTTAAGGAAGCTCTTTCACTTCCCGGCGAATGGTATCTTGACCGCACGGAGGATAAGCTTTACTACATCCCCGAGGAGGGCGACACGGTTGAAAATACCGTCCTTAACGCAGGTGTCAACGATAAGCTTATTGATTTCAACGGCGCAGAAAATATTTCTTTTCAGGGTATCGACTTCGTAAATACAGATTGGGAATTTGTTAACGGTACGCATACGGGCAACCCCTTCCCGTCATCGCATCCGTTGTATAAAAACATTAAATACGGCGCTGACCATCCGCAGGCCGCATACGAGATTCCCGCCGCAATCAATATTATTGCATCAAAGGGTATTGATTTTACAGACTGCCGTTTTGAAAACATTTCCTATACCGCAGTTAAGTTTGATAAGGGTGCACAGGATTGCGATATCACAAGCTGTATGTTCAATGAAATCGGCGCAAATGCAATCTTCATCCACGGCGAATTCGTTGTTCCCGCAACAACAAAAAACATCAACGTAGGAGATTGCCATATCGGCTATTACGGCAGAATTTTCAGCAACGCTATCGGTATTCTTCTCACTAATGCTTACGATTGCGACCTCGTGAATAACGAAATCCACGACGGCTGGTATACGGGCGTTTCGGTCGGCTGGAACTGGGGCTACGCTGAGCATCCGACAAATAAAATCACAATCAGCAACAACCTTATTTACAACATCGGCAACGGCTGGCTTTCCGATATGGGCGGTATCTATACGCTCGGCGTTCAGCCCGAAACGGTGCTTTCAGGTAACGAGATTTATAACGTCGGCTGTGACGAGGGTGCTTACGGCTACGGCGGTTGGGGAATTTACCTCGACGAGGGCTCAAGTGAAATGCTTGTTGAAAATAACCTCGTTTATGACTGCTCATCCGAAACCTTCCATCAGCATTACGGCAGAGATAACATTATCCGCAACAACATCTTTGCCTTCGGCGGTGAGGGCGCATTCATCATCACAAAGAACGAGGAGCATAACTCACTCACAGCTACAAACAACATCTTTGTCACCGACAATGCAACAATGTATGCCTTTGATACAAAAAGCGATTGGTTTGTTGACGACAGCAATCTCTATTGGGATTATGACCGCGGCGGAAAGGTTCTTTCGGGTCATACAACAAAGCTTTTCGACAGAGACTCGCTCGTGATTGTAAAGTCGAGAGGCTATTACAACAACGCTGTGTTTATGGATCCTCTCTTCAAGGATCCCGCAAACCGCGATTTCACACTTGCTGAAAACAGCCCCGCACTTGAAATCGGCTTCAAGCCCTTCAGCTATAATGCGGGCACGCTGACAAAATTTAATTAAATCAACGAACGAAGCCGCGGTTTTCCGCGGCTTCAGTTTTTATATAATATTAAATTATCGTTTTTTCCATTTTGTTTTTGGCTTGGAATAACGAAGATGATAAATCATATATTTTCCAACAAGATAAATTGCGAGTAACAGCAAGAGAAATAAAATATCTCCGATGCTTCCGTATTTAAATATTGTTTTAAGACCGACGGATTTAGTTTCTCCTTCGATACTGATTATTACAGAGGTTCTGCGTGCGTAGGTGACTTTATATGTTGTTTCTTTTTCCAGGTTATAGTTTAGTCCGTCTTCGGAGAAAGAATACAGCTTTCCTACATCAAAATTAAATTCTTTTATTCCTGAAAAAACCTGACTTTTGCCATAACTGACAAGCTGAAGATCTTCAACAATATAATCCTGCTTTATCACATCCAGCGAACAATAGCTTGTCCAGATGATGGCGAGAACAGCAATTATAGTATAAATCAAAGCTTCGGTTCTTTTGTTTTTTATCTTCTTTTCTTTTACAATATCAGAACAGCCCTTGATTTTTGAAAATCGTGTAGTTAAAGCCAAGATTACTGATAGTATTATGAGTGCTATTTGTACCAATAGCATTTGTATAACCTGATTCATAAACTCTCCCTCCCTGATGCTTTAATTATAAAAGTGCTATATATTCTTGTCAACAAAATTCTTATGATATACAGACGTTTAATATTATCATAGGAAATATATTTATTAGTTCTGCAAAGATCCCGATAAATTGGAGTTTGTAGGGATGTTTGGTTTTGATGAAATTAAATGCGTGCAAAGCCTCCCTTGCCTAAAGGGAGGTGGATTTTGCGTAGCAAAAGACGGAGGGATATATTAACAAAGTTTCTTTACTGCTATATCTTTTTTCGTGTCTCAAACTATCCCTCCACCACTTCGTGGTCCCCCTCCCTTTAGGCAAGGGAGGCTGGGTTTGTACGTCATTTAAGACACCCCGACAAATTAAAATTTATGCTACAGCTGAATTTATTTTTTGCAAAAATATTCAAAAAATCAGATTTTATTCATTATTTATGAATATTATTCATTATGCTGTTTAGCCCGGAAAACATATCAAAAATAATTACATTAAATTTGCACGAAAGTGTTGAAATCGGTCGAAAAAAGTGTTATATTTATATGAACTTGTAATTTTGCATAGATTATTTTCATCTTTTAACGGTGCGTTGTGCAGGTTTACAAAAAGTGAAATATTGCAATTTTTCTGTTGCATATTTATGCACATTGTGCTAATATATGTGCATAAAGTGAAGCAGAAATGCATATTGGAGGTTTTATTATGAATAAAGAAAACATAAAGAAGGTTGTTCTCGCTTACTCGGGCGGTCTTGACACATCAATCATCATCCCCTGGCTTAAGGAGAACTACAACAACTGTGAGGTTATCGCAGTTTCAGGTAACGTCGGTCAGGCAAGCGAGCTTGAGGGCCTTGAGGAGAAGGCTATCAAGACAGGCGCTTCTAAGATTTACATCGAAGACCTTACAAAGGAATTCCTTGAGGATTACGTTTTCCCCGGCATCCAGGCAGGCGCAAAGTATGAGGACTATCTCCTCGGTACAGCTTATGCCCGTCCTCCGATTGCAAAGAGAATTGCTGAAATCGCTATCGCAGAGGGCGCAGACGCTATCTGCCACGGCTGCACAGGTAAGGGTAATGACCAGGTAAGATTCGAGCTTGCTATCAAGGCTTTCGCACCCGATATGCCCATCATCGCTCCGTGGAGAGAGTGGGACATCAAGTCACGTGAGGAAGAAATCGAATACGCTGAGGCTCATAACGTTCCTCTTAAGATTAACCGTGAGACAAACTACTCAAAGGATAAGAACATCTGGCACCTTTCACACGAGGGTCTTGATCTTGAGGATCCTGCAAACGAGCCGCTCTACAACAAGGAAGGCTTCCTTGAGATGGGCGTTTCTCCCGAAATGGCTCCCGACGTTCCGACTTATGTTACAATCCACTTCGAGAAGGGCGTTCCCGCAGCTATCGACGGCACAGAGATGGACGCTGTTGCACTTGTAGAAAAGCTCAATGAGCTCGGCGGTGCAAACGGTATCGGTCTTCTTGATATCGTTGAGAACAGACTCGTCGGTATGAAATGCCGCGGCGTTTATGAGACTCCGGGCGGTGCAATCCTCTACAAGGCTCACGAGGTTCTCGAGTCAATCACTCTCGATAAGGAAACAGCACACTACAAGACACTCGTTGCTCAGAAGCTTGCTGAGCTTACATATAACGCACAGTGGTACACACCGCTTACAGATGCTATCCTTGCTTTCGTTAAGGAGACACAGAAGACTGTTACAGGTGACGTTAAGCTCAAGCTCTACAAGGGTAATATGATCAACGCTGGCGTTACATCACCGTTCTCACTCTACGATCCCGAGATCGCAACATTCGATGAGGACAACGTTTATAATCAGGCTGACTCAGCAGGATTCATCAACCTCTACGGTCTTCCCATCAAGGTTTACGCTAAGATGAAGGCTAAGAACAATCTCAAATAATCAATTCGGAGTAATTAACTATGGAAAAAATGTGGGCAGGAAGATTTGAACAGGCGCTTGATAAAATTGCCGATGACTTTAACTCTTCCATTCATTTTGACTGCAAAATGTATAAGCAGGATATCACAGGCTCAATGAAGCACGCGGCAATGCTTGCTTTGCAGGGCATTATCAGCGATGATGACTGTGATAAGATAACCGCAGGTCTTCAGTCTATTCTTGATGACCTTAACAGCGGTAACCTTGCTTTTGATATGGATGCAGAGGATATTCATATGTTCGTCGAGTCCGAGCTTACAAAGCGTATCGGCGACGTCGGCAAGAGACTTCATACAGCAAGAAGCCGTAACGATCAGGTTGCTGTTGATATCCGTCTTTTCCTTCGTGACGAAACAAACGAAATCATCGCTCTTATCAGACAGCTCCTTGCAGCTATCCTCGTGCAGGCAAAGGCCCACAAGACCTCCATTTTACCGGGCTACACTCATCTTCAGAGAGCACAGCCGATAACCTTTGCTCATCATCTTTTAGCTTATGCGATGATGTTCACTCGTGATATCGGCAGACTTGAGGATGCTCTTAAGAGAATGAACTATTCTCCGCTCGGCTCGTGCGCGCTTTCGGGCACGACATATAATACAGACCGTGAATTCGTTGCAAGGGAGCTCGGCTTTGACGGCATTACTCTCAACAGCATCGACGGCGTTTCCGACCGTGACTTCTGCGTTGAGCTTATGAGCGCTTATTCAACGATTATGATGCACCTTTCCCGTTTCTCGGAGGAGATCATCCTCTGGTCAAGCTGGGAGTTCAAGTTTGTTGAGCTCAGCGACAGCTATACGACAGGTTCAAGCATTATGCCGCAGAAGAAGAATCCCGATATGGCAGAGCTTGTCCGCGGTAAGACGGGACGCGTTTACGGCAATCTTTTCACAATGCTGACTGTGCTCAAGGGTATTCCTCTTGCATACAACAAGGATATGCAGGAAGATAAGGAATGCATCTTTGACAGCATTGACACATTGAAGCAGTGTCTTCGTGTGTTTGCACCGATGATTGAAACTATGACAGTGCTTACGGATAATATGTATTCAGCGGCACAGAAGGGCTTCATCAACGCAACTGACCTTGCTGACTATCTCACAAAGAAGGGTATGCCCTTCAGAAGCGCATACAAAATCGTTGGTCAGATTGTCGCATTTTGTATAAATAACAATTTAGTGCTTGAAACTATGTCACTTGAGGATTATAATAAATACAGTGACCTTTTCTGCGAAGACCTCTACAAGGAAATATCTCTTGAAACCTGCGTTGCTAAAAGAATTTCTGCAGGTGGTACAGGTATTGACTCTGTTGAGAAGCAGATTGAATATGTAAGCACTTTTATCGACTGATATAAGGGGCGGATTGTTTTATCCGCCCTGTTTTTTGGAATATAGGAGGACTTTTATGGCAGACTTAAAGGGCAGAGATTTCCTTAAATTGCTTGATTTTACAAGCGAAGAAATCGGATATCTCATTGATCTTGCCGCCGATCTCAAGGCAAAGAAAAAGGCAGGCATCCCTCACAGAATCCACGAGGGCAAGAATATCGCCCTCATCTTTGAAAAGACAAGCACAAGAACACGCTGCAGCTTTGAAGTAGCTGCAAGTGACCTCGGAATGGGCTCAACGTACCTTGCCGAGGGCTCACAGATCGGCAAGAAGGAAAGCATCGCCGATACGGCAAGAGTTCTTGCAGGAATGTACGACGGTATTGAATACAGAGGCTTCGGACAGGCTGTTGTTGAGGAGCTCGCAAAGTATTCAAAGGTTCCCGTGTGGAACGGACTTACCAACGAATTCCACCCGACTCAGATTTTAGCCGATTTCCTTACAATCAAGGAGCATTTCGGTTACCTTAAGGGTATAAATTTTGTTTATATGGGCGATGCCCGCTACAATATGGGTAATTCACTTATGGTCGGCTGTGCGAAGATGGGACTCAACTTCACCGCTGCCGCACCGAAAAAGTATTTCCCCGATCAGGCACTCGTTGACGAATGTCTCGAGATTGCAAGTCAAACAGGCTCGGTTATCCGCTTCTGCGAGGATCCGTTCGAGGCTGTAAAGGACGCGAACGTCATCTACACGGACGTCTGGGTTTCTATGGGTGAGCCGATTGAGGTATGGCAGGAGAGAATCGACGATCTTGCACCGTATCAGGTCAATAAGGCTCTTATGGATGCAGCAGCTGAAAATGTTGTCTTTATGCACTGCTTACCTGCTTACCACGACCACAAAACGGCTGTCGGTAAGGAAATGGGCGAGAAGTTCGGCAGAGAAGCAATGGAAGTAACCGACGAAGTATTTGAAAGTGAAAAATCCATCGTTTTCGAAGAAGCAGAAAACAGGATGCACACAATAAAGGCCGTTATGGCAGCAACACTTTAAGGGAGGTCTACGGATGAAGAAAGTTTACATTGTTCTCGAGGACGGTCACGTTTTCGAGGGTGAAAGATTCGGCGCAGAGGGTGAGGTAATCGGCGAGTTCGTATTCACAACAGGTATGGGCGCTTATGTTGAAACTCTCACAGACCCGACTTATTACGGTCAGATTGTAATGCACACCTTCCCGCTTATCGGTAACTACGGCATTATGGAGGAGGACTTCGAGTGCGATAAGTCACATCTCAAGGCTTACGTTGTCCGCGAGTGGTGCGACGCTCCCTCAAACTTCCGTTGCCAGTACAACCTCGACGAGTTCCTCAAAAAGCAGGGTATCGTCGGTGTATGCGGTGTTGATACCCGTGAAATCACAAGAGTTATCCGCGATAACGGTGTTATGAATGCAAAAATTACAGATGATCCGTCAAACGTTGATTTTGACGAAATCAAGGCATATAAAATCACAGGTGCAGTCGAGGCTGTAAGCACAAAGGAGGCTTACACCGTCAAGGCTGAAAACGCAAAGAAGAGTGTTGCTCTCGTTGACTTCGGTAAGACAAAGAGCATTATCGCAGAGCTTACCAAGCGCGGCTGTGATGTAACTGTTGTTCCGGCAGACACATCTGCTGAGGATATCCTCGCACTCGGTGCAGACGGCATTGTTCTTTCCAACGGTCCTGCTGACCCGAAGGAGAATATGGCGGCTGTTGAAGAAATCAAAAAGCTTATCGGCAAGGCTTCGATGCTCGGTATCTGCCTCGGTCATCAGCTTGTTGCACTTGCAATGGGCGGCGAGACTGTAAAGCTTCAGTACGGTCACCGCGGTGCAAACCAGCCGGTTAAGAGCCTTGATAACGGCAAAACATATATCACAAGCCAGAACCACGGCTACGAGGTCAAGGCTGACAGCGTACCGTGCGGAAAGCAGAGCTTCGTCAATGCTAATGACGGTACATGCGAGGGTATGAGCTATGAGGATAAGAAGATTATCACAACTCAGTTCCAGCCCGAGGCTTGTATCAGCCCCTTGAATACACACTATGTTTATGACGACTTTATCACAATGATGGGAGGTAATGACTGATGCCGCTTAATAAAGATATCAAAAAAGTACTTGTAATCGGCTCCGGCCCTATCGTTATCGGTCAGGCTGCTGAGTTTGACTACGCAGGCGCACAGGCTTGCCGCGTTCTTAAGGATGCAGGTCTTGACGTTGTTCTTGTAAACTCAAACCCCGCAACAATTATGACCGACAGCGCACTTGCAAACGAAATTTACCTCGAGCCTCTCACAGTTGAAACTGTAAAGAGAATTATTGAAAAAGAGCGTCCCGACTCAATTCTTGCAGGTCTCGGCGGTCAGACAGGTCTTACAATCGCTATGCAGCTTGCAAAGGACGGCTATCTTGATAAGATGGGCGTTAAGCTCCTCGGTACAAATGCTGAGGCTATCGACAAGGCTGAGGACAGACAGATGTTCCGCGACACGATGCTTAAGATCGGTCAGCCCTGTATCCCGTCAGATATCGCAACAACAGTTGACCGTGCTGCAGAGATTGCAGAGGAGATCGGCTATCCCGTAATTCTCCGTCCCGCATTCACACTCGGCGGTGCAGGCGGCGGTGTTGCTTATAACGAAAAAGAGCTCCGCGTTATTACTTATAACGGACTTATGCTTTCTCCCATCACTCAGGTGCTTGTTGAAAAGTACATCGCAGGCTGGAAGGAAATTGAGTTCGAGGTAATGCGTGACAGCGCAGGTAATGCAATCGCAATCTGTTCAATGGAAAACATCGACCCCGTAGGTGTTCATACGGGTGACAGTATCGTTGTTGCTCCTGCAATGACACTTTCAGACAAGGAATATCAGATGCTCCGTTCAGCATCTCTTGATATTATCACAGAGCTTGGTATCGAGGGCGGCTGTAACTGTCAGTTCGCGCTTGACCCCGAAAGCTTTGAATATGCAGTTATCGAGGTTAATCCCCGAGTTTCACGTTCATCCGCTCTCGCTTCAAAGGCAACAGGCTTCCCGATTGCAAAGGTTACTTCAAAGATTGCTCTCGGCTATACGCTTGACGAAATCAGAAACGATATCACAGGCAAGACCTGCGCCTGCTTCGAGCCGACGGTTGACTACTGTGTTGTCAAGTTCCCGAAGTGGCCGTTTGACAAGTTTGTTTCAACCAGCCGTAAGCTTGGCACTCAGATGAAGGCTACGGGTGAGGTTATGGCTATCGCACCGTCCTTCGAGATGGCTATTATGAAGGCTGTCCGCGGTGCAGAAATCGGTCTTGACACTCTCAATTACAATAAATTCCCCGAGAATATGGATGTTGTCGAAAAGCTCCACGATCAGGACGACATCAGACTCTTCACAGTTTTCAAGGCTCTTAAAGAGGGCGTAAGCATCGAGAAAATCCACGAAATCACAATGATTGACGAGTGGTTCCTTGCAAAGCTCAAGAACCTTGCAGATTACGAAAAAATGCTTGAAAGCGGTAACCTCGATGAGGATTACTACATCAAGGGTAAGAAATACGGCTACAAGGATGCAACTATCCTCAAGTATGCAGGCAAGCTTCCCGAAAAGACACTTGATGCAGTATACAAGATGGTTGACACCTGCGGTGCAGAGTTCAAGGCTGAAACCCCGTATTTCTACTCAACCTATGACACAGAATGCGAATCAAGAGAAATCAAGCGCGGCGATAAGGAGACTATCATCGTTCTCGGCTCAGGTCCCATCCGTATCGGACAGGGTATCGAGTTCGACTACTCATCAGTTCACTGCGTATGGACTCTTAAGCAGCTCGGCTACGAGGTTGTTATCATCAACAACAACCCCGAAACTGTTTCAACAGACTTCGATACTGCTGACAGACTTTACTTCGAGCCTCTCAACGACGAGGACGTTATGAACGTCATCAAGGTTGAAAATCCCGTTGGCGTCGTTGTTGCATTCGGCGGTCAGACAGCTATCAAGCTCACAAAGTTCCTTGATGAAAGCGGAATTAAGATTCTCGGTACATCAGCAGAGGGTATCGACATCGCAGAGGACAGAGAGCGCTTCGATGCACTTCTTGAGTCCTTCAATATCAGAAGACCCAAGGGTCAGACTGTTATGAATGTTGACGAGGCTCTCAAGGCTGCTGAAGAGCTTGAATATCCCGTTCTTCTCCGTCCGTCATACGTTATCGGCGGTCAGAATATGACAATCGCATATAACGAGACAGATGTCCGTATCTATATGGATATCATCCTCGCTCAGAAGATTGAAAACCCCGTGCTTGTTGATAAGTATATGATGGGTACAGAGCTTGAGGTTGACGTTATCTCCGACGGTAAGGATGTTCTTATCCCCGGTGTTATGGAGCATATCGAGCGTGCAGGTGTTCACTCAGGTGACTCAATCGCAGTTTATCCGCCGTTCAATATCCCCGATAAGATGCTTGACAGAATCGTTGAATGCTCAACGAATCTTGCTCTTGCACTCGGCACAAAGGGTCTTGTTAATATCCAGTACCTCATTTATCAGAATGAGCTTCACGTTATCGAGGTTAATCCGCGTGCTTCCCGTACAATTCCTTATATCAGTAAGGTTACGGGTGTTCCGATGGTTGAGCTTGCAACAAAGGTTATGGTTGGTACTCCGCTCAAGGAGCTCGGCTACGGTGTAGGTCTTTATAAGATTCCGCCGTATTTCGCAATCAAGGTTCCCGTATTCTCATTTGAAAAGCTCAGCGACATCAACTCAGAGCTTGGTCCTGAGATGAAGTCAACGGGTGAGGTTCTCGGTATCGGCAGAACTCTTAACGAGGCACTCTTCAAGGGTCTTGTGTCTGCAGGCTTCAAGGTTGGTCTTGAAAGCACATACCACGATAAGAAATACAATGCAGGTGTTCTCATCAGCGTTCACGATAAGGACAAGCCCGAAATCGTAGGCATCGCAAGAAAGTTTGCTGACCTCGGCCTTAAGATTTACTCAACAGCAAAGACAGGTGTCGGCCTCCGTGCGGCAGGCATCGAGGTTGAGACAATCGGTGACTTCAACGATTGCAGCGCAATTCTTGACGTTCTTGAAACAGGCAAGATTGACTACATCGTTTATACAGGCTCAACAAAGCAGTCAACAATCCAGAACTTTATCAAGATTCACCGCCGTGCTGTTCAGCTTTCAATCTGTACTCTTACATCACTCGATACTGCAAACGCACTCTGCGATATTCTCGCAAGCCGCTTCACACAGCGTAATACAGAGCTTGTTGATATCAACAACCTCCGCGAGGAGAAGATGCAGCTTAAGTTTACAAAGATGCAGGCAACAGGTAACGACGACATCTACTTCAACAATTTCTGTAAGGTTATCCCGTCTCCCGAGTCACTTACAGTAAACTTCACAGACCGTCACTTCGGTATCGGTGCTGACGGAGTAGTTCTTCTTGAAGGATCCGAGATTGCGGATGCAAAGATGGTTGTTTACAACAACGACGGAACACAGACACGTATGGCTGCTAACAGCATCCGTTGCGCTGCAAAGTATCTTTACGATAACGGTATCGTGCCGAAGAAGAATATGACAATCGAGACACCCTGCGGTGTTATGAAGGTTAAGCTTTACACCTTCAACGGCGAGATCCGTTCCGCAACTGTTGATATCGGCAAGCCCGACTTCAACCCCGCAAGCATCCCGATGAGCATTGATGCTGAAAATGCAATCGGCTATGAAGCAGAGATTGCAGGCGAGAAGATGACTCTCAACTGTGTTTCTGTCGGTAACCCGCATTGTATCGTATTCAGAGATGATATCGATTCGATGAATATCAATGAGTTCGGTGATATGATCCGTAACTCCGATATCCTTCCCGAATATATCAATACAGGCGTTGCACGTCTTATTGATAAGAACACAATCAAGCTCAGATGCTATGAGCGTGCGGTCAACGGCGAAAGCCTCAGCTGCGGCGCATCAGCAGCGGCAACTGTTGTTGTTGCAACAGAGCTCGGAATGTGCAAGAAGGGCGAGGACATCACGGTCAAGATGCCGGGCGGCGACCTCGTAATCACTTACACAGACGAAACAATCCTCGTCAACGGTGATACATACAAGGTTTACGAAGGCGTTGTAGAGTATTAATTTACTGATTTAAATAAGCACCCTGAGAAGAATTCTTCTCAGGGTGCTTCAGCTTATCTTGCGAAGCGAGCTTAATTTTTTATACTGTTCCTGTTACAGTAAGCGTTACTGTGCCGGGATTGATGATATAAGCGCCTGTTGCCGGGTCCTGAGTATAGGTTGCGGCAGGAACCGTAATCTGACCGGGTACTGTTGTGAAAAGACCCGTTGTTTCATCATAGGTGTAGTTTGTACCCTCTGTCCATAATGCACCGTCGAAGGTTACATCGGTAATGTCAATAATCGGGTCGAAGGTATCTGTGATGCTTGCGTCGTCTGTAGCTGTTACGGCCTGAGCTCCTGTGTTCTGTATAATAAAGGTATAGGTCAGCTCACCGTTATCCGTGACAGTTGTCGGATTGAGTGTTTTGGTGATTGTCAGGCTTGCTTCGGTAACAGCGGGAATGGTTGCCTCGGCTGTGATATCCGAGCTCAAGCCTCCGCCCGTAACCGTTACGGTGTTCGTGATAGCCGCACCTTCACCGAGCGGTGCAAAGCTGTTCACTCTTGCGGAATAAATGATTATTGCATTTCCGCCTGCAGGAACCGTGATACCGCTGATTGTCAGCGGAGGACCTGCAGTAACTGTCGGAGCGGCGGTGAGGTCGCCGTTTATAAAATATCTGACGGAGCCGTCAACATAGGTGAGGGGAACGAGGGTGGTTTCGTTGAAGGTGTAAGCACCGAGGTTGTCTGTGATTTCAAGACCGCGGAAATCGGTTGTACCCGAATTTATAATGCTTACGGCGTAGCTTACGATGTCACCCGTTGTATAATCGTCCGTGAGTGCGGTTTTGGTTGCAGTTATAACCTCCACAAGCTCACCTGTTACAATATTAGAATTGACGGAGTTTCCGTTATAGCTGAGTGTTGCCTGGTTGAAAAAGGTAGCCATATTCTTCCTCCTTTTTGATTTTTGAGACATAAAGCCTCAATGGTATTGTATGCGCGAAGCACTTATACCGTTACTTTTTATTGTTTTGTGTCGATTTTTTACAATTCGGTTGACAGCCACAATATATAGGTATATACTTTTTAGAAAACTAAATGCGGAAAAGAGATTATAAATGAAAAAGCAGATCTCCCAAAAATTCTTATGTATTATTTTATCGGTCATCACTGTGTTCTCGGTTCTTTCGGGAAGTGTGATTTTTACCTCGGCGGCGCCGTTCTTCGGTGATGTTGACGGCAGCGGAAAGCTCAACTCGCTGGATGCGCTTTATATGCTGCAGATGTCGGTCGGTCTTATTGAAAAAACTGAGGAAAACGTATACTGCGCCGATCTTGATATGAGCGGAAGCGTCAATTCGGTAGATGCACTTCTTATTCTGCAAAAATCCGTCGGACTTGAGATTAAGGTTAAGGATTTTTCTCTTAATTCGGGCGATACGGCTGTTACCGTCGGCGGCAAGCTGACTCTTGAAGCGGTTGAATTTAACCCGAGAATCGCGGATAATACCGAAATCGAGTGGATTTCATCCGATAAAAGTATTGCGGATATTGATAAAAACGGCACTGTGACGGCTGTAAAAGCGGGTAAGGTAACGCTTACGGCGAAAACAACGGACGGCACAAATCTTGAAAAATCAATCCATCTTACCGTCGCACCGCTTATCACCGCCGTTAAGGTGGATAAGACAGCAATTACTCTGACACAGGGCGCGAAATATGCACAGAAGGTGACCTTTGCTCCTGCTGATGTTATAAATAAGACTATGTCGTGGACAACGTCCGACAAGAGCGTCGCAACGGTTGATGCCGACGGCGTTATTCAGGGAAGAAAAATCGGTACGGCAACAATAACGGGTACGACAACTGACGGCACGAAGAAGTCGGTCACCTGTAAGGTTACCGTAACGGCGATGAATATTCCCTATGTCAGCCAGCTTCCGAAATATCCTACGGGCTGTGAGGCGGCGTCCTGCTGTATGCTTCTTAAGTATTACGGCTATTCGATTAACATCGACCAGATGGTCAATATCATCCCGCGCAAGAATCTTTATAAGAAAAACGGCAAGACCTACGGCCCCGATATCAACGAAATGTTCGTCGGTGACCCGAGATATACGTATACAAGCTCAACCCCCGGCTACGGTGTATTTTCACCCGCTGTAACTAAGGCCTTGCAGAAGGCTATTGACGAGCGCGGCGGCGGTTATACGGCGGTCAGAATCAGCGGCTGCTCCTTTGATGAATTGCTCGGCTACATCAGCGACGGCTCACCAGCAATCGTCTGGGCAACGTATAAAATGCAGAATCCGACTAAGGTCAACGCGTGGTATATTGAGAGCACGGGCAAGTATTTTGAATATCCGAGAGGTACTCACGTTATGATTCTGTCGGGCTATTCTTCAACAACCGTTACAACTGTTGACCCGTACGATAACGGCGTGCTTACCTTTGATAAAAGTAAATTTGAGGACCGATGGGAGCTTCTCGGAAAGCAGGCAGTAGTCCTCGTTAAAAACAAATAATTATTGACAATTCAAAAGTAAAGTGATATCATTCATTTAATAGCTGTGACGAAGAGGGCATAAAACGGAATTTTAAGAGAGTCAGCGGTCGGTGCGAGCTGATAACGATGTTTTAATCGCCTATGGCTTCTGAGCTGAAAATCTGAAATAACAGTAGGGTTTTCCGTTTTACCGCGTTAGGGTATAGGACTTGTCAGAGTCTAAAGGTGGCAGTATCTACTGCAATTTGAGTGGTACCGCGGGTATATTTCCCGTCTCAAAGTTCTTGCTTTGGGACGGTTTTATTTTTAGAAATGAGGTAATATTATGAGCGATTTAAGAATCGAGACCAAATGTGTTCAGGGCGGCTATACACCCGGCAACGGTGAGCCCCGTCAGATTCCTATTATTCAGAGCACAACCTTTAAATATGCAACAAGCGAAGATATGGGCAAGCTTTTTGACCTTGAAGCTTCGGGATATTTCTATACAAGACTTCAGAATCCGACCAACGATTATGTTGCGGCAAAAATCTGTGAGCTTGAGGGCGGTACAGCGGCTATGCTGACATCCTCAGGTCAGGCAGCATCCTTCTATTCAATATTCAATCTCGCATCCTGCGGTGATCACGTTGTTTCTTCCTCCACTATCTACGGCGGAACATACAACCTCTTCGCAGTTACGATGAAGAGAATGGGTATCGAGTTTACCTTCGTTGAGCCCGACTGCTCCGACGAAGAGCTTGAAGCAGCATTCCGTCCGAACACAAAGGCTGTTTTCGGCGAGACTATCGCAAACCCTGCACTCAACGTGCTTGATATCGAGCGTTTTGCAAAGGCTGCACACGCTCACGGCGTACCTCTTGTTATCGATAACACCTTTGCAACACCCGTAAACTGCCGTCCGTTCGAGTGGGGCGCAGATATCGTAACTCATTCAACAACAAAGTATATGGACGGTCACGGCGCAGGTGTCGGCGGCTGTATCGTTGATTCAGGCAACTTTGACTGGATGGCGCACGCTGATAAATTCCCCGGTCTCTGCACTCCCGATGACAGCTACCACGGCATCACTTATGCCGAGAAGTTCGGCAAGGAGGGCGCATTCATCACTAAGGCAACAGCACAGCTTATGCGTGACTTCGGCTCAATCCAGTCTCCGCAGAATGCATTCCTTCTTAACCTCGGCCTTGAGAGCCTTCACGTCAGAATCGCAAGACACTGTGAGAACGGTCTCGCAGTTGCAAAGTTCCTTCAGGGTAACGATAAGGTTGATTGGGTAACATATCCGTCTCTTGAGGGAGATAAGTGCTATTCACTTGCGCAGAAGTATCTTCCCAACGGCTCCTGCGGTGTTGTAAGCTTCGGTCTCAAGGGCGGAAGAAAGGCTGCAGAAACCTTTATGAAAAACCTTAAAATTGCCGCAATCGAAACACACGTTGCCGATGCAAGAACCTGCTGTCTGCATCCGGCAAGCGCAACTCACCGTCAGATGAACGACGAGGAGCTTGCAGCTGCAGGTGTACCTGCAAACCTTGTCCGCTTCTCCTGCGGACTTGAAAATGCCGACGACCTCATCGAGGATATCGCACAGGCATTAGCAAAAGTTGAAGATTAAGAGTTGATTTAAATGCCTATTAAAATTCCTAACGAATTGCCTGCCGTAAAGGTGCTCAACGAGGAGAACATCTTCGTTATGACGGAAACACGCGCCATTACGCAGGATATAAGACCGCTTAAGATTCTTCTTCTGAATCTTATGCCGAAAAAAATTGAAACCGAAACACAGTTCGCACGTCTGCTCGGTAACTCACCGTTGCAGGTGGAGCTTGAGCTGATTCACACAAGCTCGCATAAGTCGAAGCATACATCAGCCGAGCATCTTCTCACGTTTTACAAGACCTTTGATGAAATCAAGCATAAGAAATATGACGGTATGATTATCACGGGTGCACCCGTTGAGCTTATGCCGTTCGAAGAGGTCGAGTACTGGGATGAGCTTTGCGAGATTATGGAGTGGAGCAAGAAGCACGTAACAAGCACCTTCCATATCTGCTGGGGTGCTCAGGCGGGACTTTACTATCATTTCGGTATCGACAAGTACCGACTTGATAAGAAAATCTCGGGTGTATATCCCCATACGGTCGATTATAAGCATTCTATTCTTTTCAGGGGCTTTGACGATATCTTTATGGTGCCGCAGTCGCGTTACACGAGCGTAAAGCGCGAGGATGTTGAAGCGGTCGGGGAGCTTAAAATTCTTGCATCGTCTGACGAAACGGGAGTTTATGCGGTTTCGACAAACAACGGTAAGCAGATTTTTGTAACGGGACATTCGGAATACGATGCAACTACGCTTCGCGACGAATATTTCCGTGACTGTGAAAAGGGTCTTGATATTCAGATTCCGAAGAACTATTTCCCGGATGACGACCCGACGAAAACTCCGCTCGCAACGTGGCGTGCACATGCAAATCTTCTTTTCTCAAACTGGCTGAACTATTTTGTATATCAGACAACTCCGTATGATATTGAGGAAATTCAATAAGACCTTCCTGCGGAGCGAAGAACAAAAAATAAAAAATCGACTTACGGTAAAAAGTAAGTCGATTTTTGCTTGGTCCCTTTAGGGGTGGAAATAAACCCCCGGTTCTACCGGGGGAAGAAAAAGGCTTCAGCAAAGCCAAAAACGGCGAGCTCAAAGCCGCCGAAGTAGTTGCAAAGAATTAATCCTCCAAGTAGAATGAATGTGGTTTGG
>JAFNVC010000012.1 GCA_017379935.1 Clostridia bacterium | reverse complement strand
GATATTATTCTCGGCTATCCGATTCAGGAAGACAGAAAGCCTGAATGTATGGAGTTTATTCTGAAGCTCCGTGGAATTGCAAGCACCTTAAACAATCTTTTCAGAAACTACGGCTTATCAGATTTACCAATCGGTAAGGAAATGAAGCAGACCGCTGATGCAGTTGAGGATACAGAGAATTTAATTGAAGATTGTGTTTTTATTACAAGAATGAAAAGGAGAATTAAATGAATAAAGAAGATAATTTTATTAACACCCTGTTTGAGAAAACAGAAGAATCAGAGGCAGTAAAGCCTCAGACAACAGAAATCATAAAGATGCCTATGAGCAGTATTGTTCCGAATTTTAAAAATCCGTACAAGTGCCGTGAAGAGGATATGAAGCCATTGGAAGATAGTATCCGTGAGAACGGTATTATTCAGCCTTTGATTGTACGAAAGGACGATAAGGCAGATGTGTACGAAATCATATCGGGTCACAGAAGATACCTTGCAGCAACAAGGCTTAAGCTGACAGAGGTGCCGGTGGTAGTTTTAGATATCACAAAGGAAGAAGCAGATATTATCCTTGTAGACAGTAATCTGCACCGTGAGCACATTTTACCAAGCGAGAAAGCCTTTGCGTACAAGATGAAAATGGATGCTATTAAAAAGCAAGGTAAACGAACAGATTTAACTTCGGACCAAGTCGGACCGAAGTTATCTGTAAATGAAATATCCGACACTGATAGTGCTTCTCAGGTTAAAAGATATATCCGTCTTACTAACCTGATTCCAAGGCTTCTTGCTTTGGTAGATGGCGGTAAAATTGCACTTGGTCCTGCTGTTGAGCTTTCATATCTCAGCCAAGGACATCAGAACTTTTTGGCTGAGGCTATTGAGAAAGAGCTTGCTACACCATCTCTTGCACAGGCTCAGAAATTGAAGAAGCTGGAACAAGAGGGAAAGCTTGATGTCGGTACAATTCTTAGTATGGTAAAACAACCAAAACCTAATCAGGTTGTTACAGTTAAAATCCCTGAGGATAAAATCAGTAAATATATGAAATCTAATGCTACCGTAAAGGAAAAGGAAGATTTCCTTGCAAAAGCTGTTGAATATTACGGAAAGCATCTTCAGAGACAGAAAGACAGAGGTGCGAGATAATGAAAAAGCTTAAAGATTTTTACGGTCTTATTGGTGAGGAAGAATATGTAATTGACGGTGTGCGTTACAAGGTTTCTTCCAAGTTTGCACCCGTTAATATCTGTAAGATAGAGAACACCATAAGTGACAAAGCACAAAAATATGTGGGCAGTGATTTTGCACATTTGACAAGTGCCGATGATAGAAATACAATGAATGCAGAATATATATGTTTGACTGCCGGGAAGGAGGACTAATGCAGTCTGATACAAATATCGGAATTACTGCTATCTACTGCCGATTATCAAGAGATGACGGTACAGAGACAGAGAGTAATTCTATCGGCAACCAAAAGAAAATGCTGACACAAAAGGCAAAGGAATTAGGTTTAACAAATACTAAGTATTATGTTGATGACGGCTATACGGGAACAAACTTCAACAGACCTGCTTTCCAGGAGCTTCTTGATGATATTGAAATGGGATATATCTCAGTTGTTATCGTAAAAGACCTTTCCCGATTAGGACGAGATTATGTTTCGGTCGGTCATTATACAGACAACTATTTCCCTGAGCATAACATAAGATTTATTGCTGTTAATGATATGGTTGACAGTGATGAGGGTGAAAACGAAATCGCACCCTTCAAGAATGTTATGAATGAAATGTATGCGAGGGATATTTCAAGAAAAGTACGCTCTGCACATAGAATCAGAGGTAATATGGGAGAACCGCTTTCACAGCCACCATACGAGTATATGAAAAGCCCTGAAAACAAGAAGAAATGGATAATCGATACCGAAGCTGCTGAGGTAGTCAGGGACATTTACAGAATGTGCCTTGAAGGTATGGGTAATGAAGCTATTGCAGGAGAATTACAAAGGCGAGAAATTCTTATCCCTATGGCTTATTGGCAAAGCAAAGGCTTGAACCGTGGCGGTAAGAAAACACAGCCGAATCCGTATAAATGGTGTAAAACTACTGTTCAGAAAATACTCTGTCAACAGGAATATTGCGGTGATGTTATCAACTTCAAGACTTATTCCAAAAACTTCAAGAACAAAACCCGTATTGATAATCCGGTGGAGAATTGGAAAATATTCAGGGATGTTCACGAACCTATTATTGACCGTGATACTTGGGAAATGGTACAGAAGCACACAGCAAGAACAAAACGCAGAGCTCCAAAAAAAGAGAATGCAAGAAAGCACATTTTCAGCGGTCTTATCCGTTGTGCAGATTGCGGGAGCAATATGAGGTATCACACAAATACTGTCAACAAGGAGATTCACTATTTCAGTTGCGGTAATTATGTAAAAGATACCCGTGGTACTTGTCAGGCAAGACACTATATCCGTGCAGATGCTCTTGAACAGATAGTCATCTTTGAGCTTAAACGCCTTGCGATAATGCTTCAACAGGATAAAGAGCTTCTTGCAGAAATCCTTGAAAAGAAAACCCATAAGGATTTCTATGATGAGAAGAAATTCCTTGAGGGTGAATTGCAGAAAGCAATAGTACGTCAACAGTCAGTTGCTTCTCTTTATGAAAAGCTGTATGAGGACAACGCAACGGGCAAGGTTACTGATGAATGGTTTACCCATATGTCCCACAAATACGAGGTTGAACGAGCTGAACTGAAGGTCAAGATATTTAACCTGAGAGAAAAGGTTGCAAATATGCAGACAGTTCAGCACAGCAAGGATATGTTTATCAGTGCGATACGAAAGTTCCTTGATATGGAAACTATCACAGCACCACTTATTCACGAGCTCATTGACCACATTGATGTTTATGAAGCAGAGGGCAAGGGTAAAAACAAGACACAGAGAGTTGTGATTCACTACAACTTTGTAGGTTATATTGAAATACCTGAGAATGATGAGCCTTGCTTCACAGCAGATACCCGTCAGGGAGTAGCAATAGGTTATATTGCAAAACCTACAGAAAAGTCAGCATAACAAAAGTCGCACTCCGAAAGGAATGCGACGATACATAAAAAATATATCAAAATATATACAAAACTCTATTTTAAGCAAAAAAATTGAGTATTCACAGGTCAAATCCCTTATGAATACTCAATATGGTCGGAGTGGCGGGATTTGAACCCACGGCCTCTTGGTCCCGAACCAAGCACGCTACCATCTGCGCTACACCCCGTTGATTGCTGGATAATTATATACTATATCTCTGATAAAATCAAGTCTTTTTTTAAAAAAGTTTATCAATCTTTACAAAATTTTTCATTCAATCTTGTTTATTTGGCTTATCGGGTTGTACTTGCACTTTTTACTGAATTATATTATAATAATATAATAAAATTATACTATGAAAAATTGTTTATTTTTATATAGAAGTTTCCGACAGGGAGGTCAAAAAGATGAAGCGAAGAGTGTTGTCTGTTATCGTTTCTTTATTTATGATTATCGGTGCGGTTTACCCCGGTCTGACGGTGGCGGGGGCTGCTGTGTGGAGCGGTACTGCTGTTATACCGTCGCTTTCGGGTGATGTTTACCAGATTGCCACGGCAGAAAATCTTGCGTGGTTTGCTCAGGCAGTCAATTCCGGCACAAGCTCAATCAAGGCTGAGCTTACGGCTGATATTGAACTGAACACTCTCGGGTCAAGGGCGAACGAATGGACTCCTATCGGTACAATGGAAAATCCTTTTACAGGTACCTTTGACGGTGCAGGGCATACAATCAGCGGCGTTTATATCAATCAGCCCGAGATGTTGGGTGTCGGACTTTTCGGCGTCGTGAAAAATACCAACGATGAGGGCAAGACGGCAAGCGTTGCGCCTGAATTTATTGTTGCGAAAAAAACATATCTTATTAAAAATCTCCGCGTTACGGGTGCCGATATCAACGGCTATCAGAATGTCGGCGGTATTGTCGGTCATTCTGTCGGTGCAGGTATTAAGGATTGCTACTTCGAGGGTCAGGTAAATGGCGGATACAACAGCGTCGGCGGTGTTGTAGGCTTGGCTGATGCGGAGACCGTTCTTAACCAGTGCTATGCAGCTTCAACAGTTGTCGGAAAACAGCGTACGGGCGGTGTTGTCGGTTATGCAAGCAGTAACTCCGTTATTTCAAAGTGCTACGCGACGGTTGATGTTACAGGCACAATGTATGTCGGCGGTATCGTCGGAACTCTCGGCGGTGCAAACCTTGTCGGATGCTTTGTCTTCGGTACAGTTTCGGGCAACAACAGAGTCGGCGGTCTTATCGGTTATTCAACCGTCAGTGTTGTCAGAGGCGCTTACACCTTTACGAAAATCAATTCAACGGGCACATACCTCGGCGGTGCTGTCGGATATATCTACGGCGGTGAATATTCCAATATTTTCTACTGCTACGAGCAGTCGCTGTGTGACGGCCCTGTCGGCGTAGCAAGAACTCAGGAGGAGATGTACACCTCCGATTTCGTAAGGGAGCTCAACAAGGCTATGCCTTATTTCTGCTTCGACTATACGGAAATAAACAACGGTTATCCGGTTCTTACCTGGATGCTTCAGACTGACGTCTGGACGGGTGAGCTTGAAATTCCGTCGCAGAACGAATCGGGAATCTATCTTATATATAAGCCTTCCGAGCTTGCATGGTTTGCCGGTCTTGTAAACGGTACGATTGCAGGTGTCGAAGCTAATCCCGCTGCAAACGCAAAGGTTATGAGCGATCTTCTTTTCAATATTAATGTATATGACGATTCGATGGGTATCCGTGAATGGACTCCTATCGGAACTCCGTCAAAGCCCTACACAGGCTCCTTCAACGGCGGTGAAAAGAACATCGCGGGTCTGTATACCACCACATCCGCGACCGAGGACGGCAAGTATGTCGGACTTTTCGGATATGTCGGACAGGGTGCAAAGATTGACTACACTCTTGTTATGGACGGTCTTATCTGCGGTACGGAAAACGTCGGCGGTATTGCGGGCTATGCAATAGGAGCTCAGATTACAAACTCCGTCTGCGCCAGCGAGGTCAGAGGTGACCGAGCTGTCGGCGGTGTTGCAGGTAATATTGCAGGCTCGACGGTAGTTTCTTCCTGCGGTATGATCGGCTCAATCAACGGCACGAATACAATAAACGATAAATCACAGCTTATGAATATCGGCGGTGTTGTCGGCTATAACAACCGTTCCACAATCAACAAGAGCTTCTCTTATTCCGATATCAGTGCTGCGGATGCAAGATATGTCGGCGGTCTTATCGGTAACAACGTCGGCGGAACGCTCACAAACAGCTACAGCACATCAACCGTAACCGGCGGAACAAATGCGGGCGGTATCGTCGGCTACAACAATAACGGTACCGTAACAACCTGCTATACAGCAGGCAAGGTTACTGCGGCATCGGGTTCGGGTATCGCGTTCGGACAGAATGCGGGTGCCGGTGTAAGCAATTGTATTTACGATTCAAGCTATGTAACCCTTTCAAATACTATCGCAGGTGCGGCGGCAAAGACAACGGAGGAAATGACGGCAACGCGTGCGATCGACAGCCTTAAGCTCAGTACAGGCGACTGGCGATTCCTTAACGATGACGAATATTTTTATTATTATCCTCAGCTGATTTCAATGGCTTTCTCTGCCTCGAGAACTATCAGAAGCACTTCGCTTGAAAGTGTAAAAAGAGTTCAGCCGAAGTATGTTGCGAGAGTTGAAATTGATGGAAGAATCGATACATATTATCAGACAATAAAGGAAGCGCTGGACTACGCGTCTGCAACACAGTCAACAGTTCTTCCGACAGTATATATAGTCCGCGATTATGAGCTTAATGAGACTCTGAACATTGCGTCAACAGTGGGGCTCTTTGGAGAAAACGGAGCTGTACTCAGAAGGGCATCCGACTTTAAGGAAGCTATGTTAAACGTAACCGGCAAGCTTACGATCGGCTCGGATATTTACGGCTATGATGATTCACCGTCCTTCTTTATTGACGGCAACGGCGTCGAGGGAACGGAATCGGGTATTGTTGTTCAGAAGTACGGCATACTCAATATCGCAAGCGGTGCGGAGATCCGCAATTTCAGAACCGTTTCTCTTGCGACCGCAACCGTGCGCGGTGCGGCGGTCAAGGTGCTTGGCGGAGAGCTTAATATGAACGGCGGTATTTTCCGTGAGAATATTTCAAAAACAACAGGCGGCGCAATTTACAGTGAGGACGGTACCGTAACTGTAACAGGCGGTACGTTCAGAGACTGCGAGGCTACGCAGGGCGCCGCAATTTATAATAACGACGGCACGGCAACAATCACGGGCGGTAATTTTATCGCAAACATCGCAAGCTCCAACGGCGGTGCGGTCGCAACCAACGGCCTTTATGCAAAAACCGTTATTTCAAACAAAGCTAATTTTGAAGGTAATCAGGCAACCAACGGCGGTGCATTGAGCACGGCTTACTATGCGAAGCTTGAAATCAGCGGCGGCAGCTTCAATGAGAACGTTGCTTATGATGCGGGCGGAGCGATTTATATTGATATTGCAACTACAGTTACATTGTCGGGCGGCTCGTTCACCGGCAATGTGTCTAATCATTCGAAGGGCGGCGCAGTTTATAACAAGGGCAGCCTTGTTATGATGACTGATGCACAGCTTGATACAACCAATGACGTTTATCTCACAGCAGGTACTTGCGTTACTGTAAATGACAGACTTAACTGCTCAGGCTATGCGGCAATCATCACTCCCGAGAATTATTCCGAGGGCTTGCAGATTATCGATGGTGAAGCTCTGGGAACGGGTTATTCAAAATTCGGGCTTACGAACACGAACTGGTATCTTCTTGCAAACGGTAAGATGACAAGCCTTGATTCAAAAACGGTTGCAATTGTAAGTAAGGATAATGCTTATTCCGTCCAGTTCCCGACACTTTACGATGCCTTCGAATCCGTCAAGGCGGGCGAGGTTGCGAATATTACGGTTGTAGCTGACAATACGGTTACGAAGCCCATAACGGTTTACGGTGATATAACTCTGACCTGCGACGAGGTCAGCTACGTTTCAATGCGCGGCGGTGCACATTTCGGCATAATGTTTGATGTCGCACAGGGAGGTGTGCTCCGCATCGGTGACATTGTTGAGAATGTTGATCAGCAGGCACAGAACGATTATCTGACAGGTGAGCGCACGGCGGGACAGGTTATTCTTGACGGCGGTGCAGGCCATACGGGCGTTGTCGGTGCGGCGGCAATCAATGTCCGCGCAGGCGGTGAGCTTTATCTCAACGACGATGCCGTTATTCAGAACTTTACCAACAAAACGACAAGTACGATCACAGTTTCGGGTACAATGTATATGTACGGCGGAGCAATCTGTAACAATGCTTCCTGCTATGGCGGCGCAATCCTTGTTAACAGCGCAGGTACGGTTAACCTCGCGGGCGGTGCAATTTATGACAATACATCGGAAAAGGGCGCAGAGGCAATCTATTCCGAGGGCAGACTTGTCCGCAATATCCATTCATATAATTACTACTTTATGGAGCACATCTACGACAGTGAGGGTAATTATGTTGAGACAAAGGATCCGATTTACTATTCAACCATCAAGACTGATGTTCTTATAAAGAAGGACGACAGATCGTATCTTGCTAACAACCGCATATACACTCAGGAGAGCGAGTCGGATTTCCTCGTCACAAGCACGAGTGATGTTCCGGATCAGGATGACTTCTCAATGTATCCGATGACGCTTGACCTTGCCGCTTATAACGTCGGAGCAGTGGTGCTTTCGGGAACAAAGGTTTCCACATACTACACAGGCTTCGGACTTGCAAAATCAGGTTATTACCTTCAGGGCGGCGGTACACTCGGACTTAACGGTCTTATTCCGAAGTCAACCTCAACGCTTATCGTAAACGGAGAAAACAGCACGATTTCAGGCTTTGATCTTGCGGATGCATCGGTCGGAAAATACCTTCAGCAGTTTGAGAATGACAGATCAAAAATCCGCTTCTATACCGCTGAGGGAAGGACTATGACCAACGCTGCTTTGGTTACTACGGGCTGCTATATTCAACTGCGTGATGAATCGAATAAGGTTATCGATACCGTGACTATTGTAATTTACGGTGACCTTAATTCCGACTACATCATTGACGGTCAGGATTCAGTGCTTATCAACGCGGTGGCTGAGGGACTTCTCAATTCCGATAATGCTTCGGCGGCAGTCCTTGAGGCGGCGGACGTCAACTTCGATGGTATGGTTACGTCAATTGATGCACAGCACACGGATATGAGCGGTCTCTTCCTGCAGACGATAGGTCAGATCAGAAAATAAACAGAAGGACAGAAATTTATGGGCGTTTGCTACATAGCTTCGGCAGGGGAAATGGTACAGCCCTTTCCGGAAACCGAAAAGGATGATATCATAATTGCTGCGGATGCAGGCTATCTGCATCTTCAGGTGCTCGGCATTGAGCCTGACATTCTGCTCGGTGACTTTGATTCAATGTCATTGCCGAAGGATAAGCAGGCGATTGTTTATCCCGTCCGCAAGGACGATACGGACACTATGCTGGCTATCCGCACGGGCTTTGAAAAAGGCTATAAGGAGTTTGTGATTTACGGCGCACTCGGTGGTGAGCGTACTGATCACAGCATCGCGAATATTCAGTCTCTCGGCTATATCGCGGAGCACGGCGGAAGGGGAACACTCGTCGGAAGGAACGAGATATTCACCATTATCCGCGACGGTGAGACAGTTATTACTTCGGCGGAAAACAAAACCTTTTCCGTTTTTGCCTACGGCGGTAAGGCTGAGGGTGTTACGATTGAAGGCTCTCAGTACGATGTTGAAAACGCGGAGCTTTCACCGTTCTTTCCGCTCGGCGTGAGCAATAAATTCAGAAGCGCGAGCGTGAGGATTAAGGTCGGCAAGGGCTGTCTGCTGATAGTCTACAACAAATAAAAACACAAGCCTTGTACGTTTTTGTACAAGGCTTGCTTTTTACTGTTCTTTTTTCAGGGCAGTGTGCTTTACTTTCTGAGCTTGGTTTCAAAGCACAGCCATCCGCAGCTTTCGTGTCTGCCGACAACCTCAAAGCCGTATTTCTCGAAAGCATCAAGAACATCCTGCTCTCTTGTGTCGATGATGCCCGAGGTGATATAAATTCCGTCCTCCTTAAGGAACTGTCCGACGTTTTCGGTGAACATCACAATGATATCGGCAACGATATTTGCCACAACAACATCATATTTACCTGTAACCTTATCGGTAAGATTACCCTCGAAAACCGTGAAGGTCGGCTCAGCAAAGCCGTTGATGTCGCCGTTTTCTCTTGCCGTCTTGACAGCAAGAGCGTCAATGTCAACGCCCGTTGCATTTTTTGCGCCGAGGAGAAGACCTGCAATGCCGAGAATACCGCTTCCGCAGCCGATGTCGAGAAGCTCAACGTCGGGATTTATATGCTTTTCGAGCGTTTCAAGGCAGAGTCTTGTAGTGTCGTGTCCGCCGCTTCCGAAGGCAAGACCGGGCTCGATGCTGAGTACCGTTCTGCCGTCAGCCTCGTATTCGTCCTCCCATACGGGACGGATGAGGAGCTTTTCGCCGACGGGCATCGGCTTGAAGTATTCCTTCCAGTTATTTTCCCAGTCCTGATTTCTGCAGATTGAAAGGTCGATTTCGTGCTCGATTTTTTCTGCATTATAGCGCTCGGAAAGGAAAGCGACCGCCTCTGCGGGGTTTTCCTCGGGAGAGATGTAGATATGCACAACGGCCTTGTCTCTGTCCTTCTGAAGAAGATCCTCGTCGATAAGGTCGATATGAGCAATCTCCCATGCAGCCTCTTCAAGATCGCTGTAATCCTCGATATAAATACCGTAGGGGACAACCATCTGTGCGATATCGCCCGCCTTGTCAACGTCCTTTGCGCTTACGTTGATTTTAACTTCTGTCCAATCCATATCTCTACCTCTTAAAATAAATCTGCTGTCGGCTTGATTTCCTTTAAGCCGTGGTTGTAAATTTTTCTGTTATCAAGTGCCCACTGACGCGGTGTGAATTCGCCCGGCTGAGTCTCGGAAACAGCCTGAGCAATCTCGTAAATACGGGCATCCAGAAGGTCGAGCTGTGAAAGAATTTCAGCCTCAAGGAACATCGGTCTTACCGCTGCACCGAATTCGGGCTCGCCGTGGTGGGAAAGCACCATATGCTCAACGAGCATCAGCAGCTCCTTGTCAATGCCGAGCTCCTCGCCGGTTTTTTCAATATTCATCGCGCCCTTGACAAGATGGCCGATGAGCGTACCCTCTACCGTGTAAGCGGAAACTACACCCGTATCGCTGACATCAAATTCCTGGATTTTCGCAATGTCGTGCAGGATAACACCCGTAAAAAGCAGCTCTCTTTCAAGGCTCGGATAGACGTCGCACACAGCCTGAGCGAGCTTGAGGATAGAAAGCGTATGGTAAAGCAGACCGCCGCGGATAGCGTGGTGAAGCTTGAACGCTGCGGGCCAGTAGAGAAGCTTATCCTTGTTCTGCTCGAGGACGGTAAGTGTCAGCTTTTTGAGCTGTCCGTTCTCGAAACGGCTTACGGTATCGAAGAGGTAGTTATACATATCCTCGCCGCTGTAATCTGCGCTCGGGACAAAATCCTCCATACGCACTCCGTCAGCCTCGCTTGCGAGACGAACGCGCTCAACGCGGAGCTGTAAAGCATCGTTGAACATCGAAACGGTACCGCGGATTTTGATTAGCGAATTTATTTTTATCGAGCCGTGAAGCTCCTCCTTATAGTCCCAGAGCTTTGCACCGATTTCGCCTGTGCTGTCCGTCAGCACAAGATCGAGGAAGGGTACACCCTTTGCAGTCTTTTTGACCTCGAGACTTTTAACAAGGCAGAAGCCCTCAACGCCTCCGTTTTTATTGATTTCAGTAAAATTCAAAAAAATCCCTCACATTCTATGAGAATATACTTCATTATAACATACATATAATGCAAATAAAAGAGATTTTTCTTGCAAAAATATTTGCCTTATGATAAAATTTTTTATAGAGTTTAAATTGGAGTTGTTTGACTATGGCAAAAAAGAAGTATCATTTTTTTGCAATGCTTTCAAGAATGAAATATATCAACCGCTGGGCGCTTATGCGTAATACACGCACCGAGAACATCAGCGAGCATTCGCACGAGGTTGCGACGGTTGCCCACGCTCTTGCGGTTATCCATAACACACGCTTCGGCGGTAACGTCAACGCGGACAGAGCGGCTGTGCTCGGAGTTTTCCACGATACACCCGAAATCATCACGGGCGATATGCCGACACCGATCAAGTATTACAGCGCACAGATCAAGGAAGCCTACGATCAGGTCGAGGATGATGCCTGTAACGCGCTTCTCGATATGCTCCCCGAGGATCTGAGGGCTGAATATGCGCCGTATTTCATCAAGCAGGAAGCTGACCGTCAACTCTGGAAATTCGTCAAGGCGGCGGATAAAATCTGCGCTTATACAAAGTGCCTCGAGGAGGCAAAGGCAGGCAACCGTGACTTTGACAAGGCGGCAAAAACCAACCTCAGGGGCTTGCAGGAAATTGATATGCCCGAGGTTAAGGCCTTTATGGATGATTTTCTCGCGAGCTACAACCTGACTCTCGATGAAATGAATTGATTACGCCTTTATCACTAAAAAATATGGTTGACTTTTGGTTAAAATGCTATATAATCTATTTAGAAAAATAACTATTGTGAGGTAATGAAATGAGTAAGTACACAAAGGAAGATATTCTCCGACTTGCAAAAGAACAGAACGTCCGTTTCATCAGACTTCAGTTCACAGACATTCTCGGCTGTATGAAGAACGTTGCTATTACCATCAACCAGCTTGAAAAGGCTCTTGATAACGAATGTATGGCAGACGGCTCATCAATCGAGGGCTTCGTTCGTGTTGAAGAGTCGGATATGTACCTTTACCCCGATTATGATTCCTTTGTGGTACTTCCCTGGGATCACGAGAGATACGGTACAACCGCAAGACTTATCTGTGACGTTTACAATGCAGACAGAACTCCATTCATCGGCGACCCGAGAAATGTTCTTAAGCGTGCAATCGAAAAGGCAGACAAGATGGGCTATAAGTTCAACGTAGGTCCTGAGCTCGAGTTCTTCCTCTTCCATACTGACGATGAGGGCTGTCCGACAACAAAGACACACGATAAGGGCGGCTACTTTGACCTTGATAACGTTGACCTCGGCGGTAACTGCCGCAGAGATATGTGTATCGCTCTTGAGGAGATGGGCTTTGAGATTGAGGCGTCTCACCACGAGTGTGCAGAGGGTCAGCACGAAATCGACTTCAAGTACGGTGATGTTCTTACCGTTGCCGACAAGGTTATGACCTTCAAGTATGTTGTCAAGAAATATGCACAGATGCACGGCCTTTATGCAACCTTCCTTCCAAAGCCGATTTACGGTATCGCAGGCTCAGGTATGCATACTAATATGTCACTCTTCGATAAGGAGGGCAACAACGTATTCTACGATCCCGACGGAGAGTTCGGTCTTTCAAAGATTGCGCTTCAGTTCATCGCAGGTATTATGAAGCACATCAAGGCAACAACAGCAATCAACAATCCGCTTGTAAACTCCTATAAGCGTCTTGTTCCGGGCTATGAGGCACCAGTATATATCGCATGGTCAGCATCCAACCGTTCAGCACTCGTCCGCGTGCCGAAGGCAAGAGGTAAGGGAACAAGAGTTGAGCTTAGAAGTGCAGACCCCGCTTGTAACCCGTATCTTGAAATGGCACTCTGCCTTCTTGCAGGTCTTGACGGTATCGAAAAAGGCTATATGCCCCCGAAGTCAACCGTCAAGAACATCTTCGATATGACACCCGAAGAGAGAGAGGCAGACGGCATCACCTCACTTCCCGGCTCACTCGAGGAGGCTGTCAACGAGTTTGAAAAGAGCGATTTCATCAAGGAGTCACTCGGCGAGCACGTTTACACAAAGTTCATCGAAGCAAAGCGCAAGGAATGGGAAGGCTACCGCACATCAATTTCTCAGTGGGAAATCGACAACTACCTTGCTAAATATTAAGAGACAAAAAATTACCGCCCGAATTTTTCGGGCGGTTTTTGCGTTTATTCAACTGTATATTCAAGTGTACCAACGGTTTTTGTAACGTTTTTGCGGCGGATAGTTACGGTGATAACATTAAGTCCGTCCTCGTTTGCCCAGGCATTACCCTTGAATACGCGGTTTCCGTTTTCGTCAGTCGTGAACTGCGTTACAGTTACAGACGTTCCGTTCGGCATTTTGAACTTTACGTTCTCTGTCTTTTCATCTGCAACAACCGTTGCGGGAACAGGGCCTTTTTTACCCGATGTTCTTGAAAGCTCCATTGAGATTACGGGGTTATATTCATAAACAACGAGTGAGCGTTTGTCAAGCTCCCATCTGTTGTTGAACTTTGCACGAACTTTGATTGTTGTGCCGATGCTCATATTTGAATAAATCTCCCAAACCTCGTAAGCAAGGTCACGGCTCAATTCACCGACAACCTCACCGTCTGCGTTGTAGCTGGTGATTTTAACGTTAGCGTTGTTTCTGTAATATGTTCTTGTACCATAGTCAGGTTCTATAAACTGAATCATAGATGCCCTGCCGTTGCAGGTAACCGTAAATCTTTTGTGTGTATCCTCCTGCTGAATGTATGTCACGTTTTTTATGCTTGATAGAGCATTGGCCTCGGTATCACAATTAATACAAAATCCATCTAAATAATCGTGCGAAGCAACAAGAGTTTTTATGTATACATCACCGCATCTACAAGAATATGATGCTGAACCATCTTTAATACATGTCGGTTGTGTTATAGTATCTAAAATGTAATTATGAATATGCTTTTTATTATCTATATGATTATTACCTATAATTTCAGGATAAAAATAATCATAGTTACCATCCATTGTCCAATTTACATCAAACCACAAACTAGAAAAATAATTCTTATCCTGCATTTGATTATTTGAAAGAGCAATGGAATTATTTATTTCTGTAGTTAGCCACCCGGCTGATAGCTGTGGATACGGAATGGGATTATGATAGTATAAATTGTTGCATACTGCATCATCATATATGTTAATTATACCACCAAAAAGTTGACCTGCTATATTGTCGCTATACACAATACCTGTAGAATAAGATTCTGTTATATAATACGAAGTGGTTTCATGTCCGGTAGCTTTCGAGCCGATATAACCGAAAAGACCACCAGCATAATCTGTAGCATTTATATTTCCTGAATTATAGCAGTTATTGAAAGTTAGATATGGTTTGTTAAAAAAATAACTATAATTGTAGGTATAGCTCTCGTAAGCAGTTGAGTAAAATCCCGTTAAACCTCCAACGCAAACACCTGAAATTTCACCACTGTTAAAAGATTTAGATACGGTTTTTGTTTTAGTAGCATAAATATATCCAAATAATCCACCTGCATATCCTTGTTCACCGACACCATTAACAATACCTGCATTTGCGCACATTGTAACATTAGTATCGTTTATATATCCGCCAATACCACCTGCATAATTACCTGAAATGTAAGACTGATTTATGATGGTGTTGTTAATAGTAGCATTTGAACAATAACCGAAAAGACCTGCATAATCAACATCATTGACATAGATACCATAAATCACAAATTGTCCACCATCAAAAAAGCCTGCAAAAGGAAACTCAGGTGTACCAATGGGTGTCCATTCGTTTTTTGGAACAACTGTATCCCATTTTTCCCAATTGGTTGTATCGTTGAGATAAATATCATTTTTTAACTTAATATACATACCAGCAAAATCAAACTTTTTATTATTAACCATGTTTGCCACTAAAGCCAATTCGTCTGCTGTGGAAATAAGATATGGGTCATCGGAGACGCCGGTTCCACCTGAAAACATTTTAGCAATACTGCCACTCCAAATAGCATTCTCAGTTACAACTGCAAAAGCTGGAACGGTTAACGCTGATATTGCAATGATAATAGAAATTACTGTTGATAATAATTTTTTCATTTTACATACCTCCTAAAAATAAATGCAATTAAATTATATACAAAAAAATGAGCGTTGTCAACTAAATACTAGTTTTGTAGAACGACATTCTCGCACTTTTTTGTTGAATTAGCAGTAATGTTGTAAAATATCGCTGAGGTGATAAAAATGACCTTTAATGAGATTTTACGAAGTTTAATTGAAGACTTAGATCTTACACAAAAACAAGTAGCAAAGGATCTTAGTATTGCCCCGTCAACCTTAGGTGGTTATGTACAGGGGACAAGTGAGCCGGATTTTGAAACACTTAAGATGTTTGCAGATTACTTTAATGTATCAACAGATTTTCTTCTGAATCATGATGCCATTAACTTGAAAAATAATAATGATGATAAAATACTGCAACTTTTTCGTTCTCTATCACCTCAAAATCAGGAGTTATATATTGAAATTGGAAAAGTGATGATGAAAAACCAAATAAGTAATAAATCCACGACTATATAGCCGTGGATTTTTACATATGTCCAAAGAATTGATTCGATGTTTAATATTAAACAGACATCATCCAATATATCGGCAAATTGGGGGTTGTGGGGATGTTTTATAATGAGCCGTGTAGGGCGTGACGTTTACGACACGCCGTTATTTTTTGCTGAATCTACGGCACGTCGGCAAGCGCCGTGCCCTACGAAAACAATCGGATTTTGTTGAATAAATTGGGAGTTTGTAGGGGTGTTGAATCAGATAAAATTTGCTCTGTGCATAGCCTCCCTTGCCCTAAAGGGAGGGGGACCACGAAGTGGTGGAGGGATATTTATAAATCAGCGTCGCAGACCCACACTTCTTACTTTTTCACTATTACTTCTTACCTCAAAAATATCCTCCCGTCACGGCTTGCGCCGCGCCACCCTCCTTTAGGCAAGGAGGGCAAAGCACGAAGTGCAATTAAGCGCAGTAGGGCGGTGGCTTGCTGCCGCCGAAGTTTGTAAAAAAACTTCTCAATCCTCAGTCGCTCCGCGCCAGCTCCTTTCAAAAGTAGCCTGCACACAGCAAACGATATCAGAATTAAAACATCCCGACAAATTAAAACTTGCAACAACAAACCCTGCGGATTGCTCCGCAGGGTTGAACTTTTATTTACATTTAGTTAATTTATAGCCGTTATTTTTCTGATGCTCGTGAATCTGCCCGGTGACGTCGAGGATGATGTCAACGCTCTTTTCAAGAGTGTTCATATTGAGTCCGTCGCAGGTGTCGCGGTAGGTGTGGTAATAGTCCGTAACATCGGGCTTCTGTGCGGCGAAGGTGATTGTCTTATAGCCTGCACGGCAGATCGGTGTACTGTCACAGCCGCCTACGGGATTTACGATGATGTTCGGCTTAACACCTGCATTTTCGAATGCCTTGACGAGCATATTCTTCATATCGTCGTCAAACTTGGACATAAGCCACGAGTCGCCCTTGACCGCATTGAAATGCTCGTAGTCGCGGAGGCTGTCGATGTTGAAGAAATACGGATTGATGAGCAGATTTTTGTCACCTGCATGAGCCTTCATAAATGCTTCTGAGCCCTTAAGACCTGCCTCTTCACTGCCGAGGGACGCAACGATTATACGGCAATTATCGGGGAGCTTGTCGGGATTTTCCTTGAAATACTTGCCCATAAGGATTGATGCACCGACACCCGTAAGGTTATCCATAGCACCGGGGGAAGCCTTTTTCTTGTCGTGTGAAAGATAGATGCAGAGTGAATAGAGTCCGTAAATGAAAAGAAGCGGAGTTATAAGAAGGAAGAGATAGAAGGGCATTTCCATTGTATCAGGCTTTACAACGCTCCACATACCGAAGATGAAGCGCAGAAGCGAGCCGATAATAACAGCAACAACGCCGACAACGCCGAGCACCGTGCGGATAATCATTGTTTTAGGATTTTTTGCCGCCATCTGCCACAGCCAGCTGCTGTCTGCGTGGCCGCTGAAAACGATTGTATGGTCGATTTCGCCCTTACCGTCAATCACGGAATAAACGTTACAGCTTTCCTCCTGCTTGAAGAGCTTGTCGAACCAGCCCTTGTATGTGAAAACCTGAACAACTGCAAAAAGCAACGTGCAAAGAGAAACGATGAAAGCGGGAATCGGATGAATATAGTAAAGCGCGAGCGCAACAAATCCTGCATAGCCGAGGTAGGGGATAGCGCCGATGCTTGCTCTGGGTGCGAGTCTGAATTTTTCAACGGTCGGCTTAACTCCCGTTGCTTCCTCCATTATTTTGGCGATATCTGCCTGAGCCGCCTTTTCCTCTGCACTGCCGGGAAGACGCGGTCCGTGCTTGTCGATAATTGTTTTGCAAAAATCAAAGATGAATTTTGCACCTGTTTTTGCGGTTGTCATAAAATCCCTCCGAATTTATGGAAAATATTATATAAAATATATCATATCGAAAAAATACAGTCAAGAAAAAACAGGCAGTTTAAACCGCCTGTTTTAAAATTTATTTTGAAATCACGTCATAAAGTGTTTCGTAGTTGAGAAGAGAGAAGCCCTCGCCGTCCTTCGGAACAGCGGTATAGCTTGAAAGCGAGACATAATCCTTTTCTTTTATAATCTTTCTTACGATGTAGTCGATTTCTGCAAAATTCTCCCCGTAAACAAGCTTCTGAGTATCGCTCAGCCCGTCAACAAAATTGTTATAGTCATTTTTGACGTCATTGATGTCAAAGCCGCTGTACTCCGTGAAGTTGAGGATACGGTACGCGATGTTATCTGCCTTTACTGACGAGCCTGCCGTGCCGAGCGGGTAGTCCTTGATAAGATTGAGAATAGTGTCGAGACTGTCCGTTTCGACCTTGAGCTCGGTTGTTGCCGTGGTGGAAGGCTCTGTAGTGTTTTCTGTTGTTGCTGCTGTTGTGGTGGTTGTTGTCGTGGTCGTCGGCTCCTCACCGAAGGTGATTTCACACGCGCACAGAGTTGCGAGCATCAGAATAAAAACACAGGCAAAAACAATAAATCTTGTCTTTTTCATTTTCACATCTCCTTTATTTACTTATATTATAACAGTAATATTTTGTTTTGCAATACAAATTTATATAACCGATTCTGACAAAATTTTCATTCTCCGCTTCGTATAATATAGCTGAGGTGATCGGGGATGACGGTTTACGCGGATATATTGCTCGTGATTAATCTTTTTGTCAATTACGCGCTGCTGATGTGCTCGTCGATGATTATGAAAAGAAATTCACGGCCCCTGAGGATTCTGCTCGGTGCATCGGTCGGTGCGTTGTACGGATTGGTGATATTTCTGCCTGCGTTGCCGAAAGCAGCAGAGCTTATTCTGCGGCTGATTGCTACAGCGTTGATTGTCTTTGCCGCCTTCGGATATAAGAATCTGCGGTATTTTCTTCGCAGCTTCTTCACCTTTTTTGCCGTCAGCCTCGGCTTCGGCGGAATAATGCTCGTCCTCTGGGTGACGGTCGCACCAGTAGGTATGGTCTATAACAACGGTGCGGTGTATTTTGATATCAATCTTGTTGTTCTTGCAGTTTCAACGGTCGTCAGCTTTGCTGTCATCAGTCTGATTTCGCATTTTACCGCGCGGACAGCCCCGAAGGAGAGTGTTGCGCTTGTCAGCGTGGGGCGGGGGAATAATATTGTCCGTGCAACCGCTCTTATTGATACGGGCAATTCGCTGTGCGAAGCGTTCAGCGGATATCCCGTCGCACTCGGAGAATACGGTACGCTGGAGAAAATACTGCCGTCTGCGGTACGCGAATATCTCGACGGTAAGGAGATAACACCCTCGGCGGATTTCCGTGTGGTAATGCACAAAACCGTATCAGGTACGGGCGTTCTTCCTGTTTTCCGTCCCGACTTTATCGAGGTCAGAACTGCGACGCGCACCGTGAGGACGGACAAAGCCTACATAGCGGTAACTAAAAGCAATCTTTCGCGGGGAGAGTACACGGTTCTGCTCAACCCGGAAATAATAAACGGAGAGAAAAACTATGCTCAAGCTGTTCAGTAAAATCAAAAAATTTATTTTAAGGTTAAGGATGAAGAATGCCGATACGGTCTATTACGTAAACGGTGCGGAAACTCTGCCTCCGCCGCTGGGCAAGGAGGAGGAGAGTGCTCTTCTCGAAAGCCTTTCGGCGGGTGACGGTACCGTGCGCGAAAAGCTTATTGTGCATAATCTGCGCCTTGTTGTATACATCGCGAAAAAATTTGAAAGCTCGGGTGTGGGGATAGAGGACCTGACATCAATCGGCACAATAGGACTCATCAAGGCAGTCAATACCTTCCGCCCCGATAAAAACATCAAGCTCGCAACCTATGCCTCAAGATGTATCGAAAACGAAATTCTGATGTATCTGCGAAAATCGAGTCAGCTCCGCAACGAGGTTTCCATCGACGAGCCGCTGAACGTTGACTGGGACGGCAATGAGCTTCTGCTTTCCGATATTCTCGGCAGCGAGCCCGACACGGTCAACCGCAACATCGAGCTCGAGGATGAGAAAAATCTGCTTATAAAAACGATAAATTCGATGGGAGAGCGTGAGCGCACGATAATGTCAATGCGCTTCGGTCTTGACGGCGGAAAGGAGCATACCCAGAAGGAGGTTGCGGACATTCTGGGAATATCACAGAGCTATATTTCCAGGCTTGAAAAAAGGATAATCGACCGCCTTCGCAGGGAGATAGAAAAAGTTTCGTGAAAAAGAAAAAATCCTGTTGAAATCCGTGTTTTTATAATGTATACTTTATCTATCCTTTATTGAGGAAAGGAGAAACGATGCACTACATTATAATGGACCTCGAGTGGAACAACACCTATGCCAGACGCATCAAGGGCTTTATAAATGAAGTGATAGAGGTCGGTGCGGTAATGCTCGATGAAAATCTCGAGTATGTTGACGAGTTTTCACGGATTGTCCGTTCGCAGATCGGCAAGAAGCTTCGCGGAAACGTCAAGAGGCTGACACATATCACGAACGATGAAGTCCGCAGCGGCGAACCGTTCACAAAGGTTATGAGCGAGTTCAAGGCTTGGATCGGTGATGAGGAAAATGTTGTTCTGACCTGGGGTGACGGGGACATCAGAGTGCTTATCGAAAACTACCGTTATCTTAACGGCCTGCAGATTTTACCGTTTCTCACAAACTATATGGATATTCAGCGTTATTTCCAGATTAAAAAGGAAATTCCGAAATCAAAGCAGATCGGACTTTTCGCGGCGGCGGAGATGGTCGGTGTTGACGCTGAGGAGTTTGCACATCACAGAGCGCTTGACGACAGCATTATGACGGCTGAATGTATGCGCAGAGTTTTTGATGAAAGGGATTTCTTTGATCACGTCGTTGTGTGTGACGATGCCTTTTATCAGAAGCTGCAGTACAAGCCGCATGCGATCGGCAACATCAACCACCCGTTGGTGGATAAGTCCTTGCTTTCCTTCACCTGCGACAAATGCGGAACGAAGGGCGAGCAGCTGACAGACTGGCGTTACGGCAATCAGTTCTTCCGTGCGAATTTCCACTGTCCCGTTTGTGACTACGACGTCCGCGTGGCGGTACGCTTCAAAAAGTACTTTGACAGACTGGAAACGAAAAAGAACGTTTCCATTATCAGCAACGAAAAAGTTAAAAAGGGTGCTGATTAAGCAGAGAGCCTTGGATATAAAATCCAAGGCTGCTTTTTTGTCTAAAATATAGAAAATGCGGTTTTGCTACTATATCTTGTTGACAACTGTCGGGCTGTGGTATAAAATCATACAAGAAGGATCTTAAAAGCAGTGTGATTATGCCGACAAGATTGTAAAAGAATCAGTGATTATGGTCTTGTCAGCGTCAGTTGACAGGGCTTTTTTTCTTCGGAATTCAAAAATAATTGAAGGGATGGTCTTTATGGCTAAAAAAGAAAAGGTCGTTATCGGCGATCAGGGTATCCATGACGCCTCCGTCCTCGGTAAGCCGAGAATGCTGGTGCTTGGTATTCAGCACACGTTCGCAATGTTCGGAGCAACTGTTCTCGTTCCGCTTCTTACGGGTCTTGACGTTGCAACAACACTCCTTATGGCGGGTCTCGGAACACTGTTCTTCCACCTCGTAACAAAGGGTAAGGTTCCTGCCTTCCTCGGCTCATCATTTGCATTCCTCGGCGGTTATGCGGCTATTGCACCGTATCTTGATAAGAACGGTAACGTTTGGGTAGAGGGTGCAGGAGATAAGGTTGCCAATGCAGAAATGCTTCCTTACGCTTGTCTCGGTGTTGCGGTTGCCGGTCTTATTTATCTCATATTCTCCTTGCTTATCAAGGTTGTCGGCATAACAAAGGTTATGAAATTCTTCCCGCCCGTTGTTACCGGTCCGATTATCATCGCAATCGGCTTAAGCCTTGCAGGCTCAGCTGTAAACAACTGTAAAGCATGCTGGCCACTCGCACTCGTTGCTCTTGCAATCGTTATTATTTTCAATATCTGGGGCAAGGGTATGTCAAAGATTATCCCGATTCTTCTCGGTGTTGTCGGCTCATACTTAGTTGCTGTTATCTTCGGTAACGGCTTCGGCTACGAGCCTATGGCAGTTAATTTCACAAAGGTTCAGACTATCATCAGCAATATTGCAGAGGGTAATATCTACGGCCCGCAGGGACTTTTCTATCTTCCTATCGTTAAGGAATCAACAGTTCTCGGTGTTGATTGGAGCGAATCCTCAAAGGTTGTCAGCTCAATCATCGCTATCGCACCCATTGCTCTTGCAACAATGATGGAGCACATCGGTGATATCTCAGCTATCGGCGCAACATGCGGCAGAAACTTTATCGCAGAGCCGGGTCTTCATAAGACACTCATTGGTGACGGCGTTGCAACAACACTCGCTTCTCTTGTCGGCGCACCCGCTAACACAACCTACGGTGAGAACACAGGTGTTCTTGCTCTTTCAAAGGTTTATGACCCGAAGGTTGTCCGCATTGCTGCTTTCTTCGCAGTCGGCATTTCCTTCTTCCCAATTGTTTCGGCAATCATCAGCTCAATCCCGACAGCAATCATCGGCGGTATCTCCTTCATCCTCTACGGTATGATTTCCGGTATCGGCGTAAGAAACGTTGTTGAAAATAAGGTTGACTTCTCAAAGAGCCGTAACCTTATCGTTGCCGCTGTTATCCTTGTCTGCGCACTCGGCCTCGGCAGCGTAAGCTTCACAATCGGCAAGGTAGGTATCACACTCACAGCACTTGCTGTTGCAGCTATCGCAGGTATCCTCCTCAACGCTATCCTTCCGGGTAACGATTACGTATTCGAGGCAGAAACCTACGACAACGCAAAGAAATCAAAGGGCGATAAATAATTAACCAATAAATCAAGGGACTGCGAAAGCAGTCCCTTTTGTTATAGTACAGTTAAAAAATATTCCGTGATTTTTTCGGGTGTTTCCTTCAGTCCGTTATCAACCCACCACCGCGCGGTTTCAACAAAGGTTGAAACAATGTGATTGACGCGGAAGCTCTCGGGCAGATGTGCGCTTTTCTCAGCGTCGAAGGTTGAAAGCTGATTTTCGACAAGACGGCGCAGGTTCTCCTTGAAATACCGCAGGAAAAGCTCGTTGTTACTGCCTGACAGAAGCTCGAGAATGTTGTTGTCATTTTTCTGCAGGTGTCGGAAAAGATGCAGAAAAACTGAGCTCGGTGCATCACAGTCAAAGATGTGTCTGTGATGATTTTCGTCCTTATGCATTGAATCGAAAAGGTGACAGAAAAGCTCCTCGCAAAGCTCCTTGAGCAGATAATCCTTCGTCTCAAAATGAGCGTAAAAGGTAGCCCTGCCGATGTCGGCGCGGTCGATGATTTCGCCGACTGTTATCTGATTGAAATCCTTTTGGGATAATAACTCAATAAACGCCCTGAAGATTGCCTCGCGTGTTTTTCTCTGCCGTCTGTCCATATTTCCTCCGTACAATTTTTAAAATTTGTTCAGTAACGAATAGAATGAAAATATCATATATTGTACTGTCACAGTATATTGTTATAATTTTATTGAACAATCAGTTCTGTAATAAACATATTATACAGAAAAAGCAGCTTTCAGTCAACAGGAGGGATGAATGTGAAAACAGAGAAAAACATTTTAATCGCTTTTTTACTTAATCTGTGTTTTTCCGTTTTTGAATTTATCGGCGGTATATTTACGGGCAGCGTTGCCATTCTTTCGGATGCGGTGCACGATTTGGGCGACGCCGCGGTTATCGGTGTGTCATATTTTCTCGAAAAGAAATCGAAGCATAAGCCTGATGAAAAATACACCTACGGTTATGCGAGATTTTCGGTTATCGGAAGTGCGATAAGCACGCTGATTCTGCTTGTCGGCTCTGTGATGATTATTTACAGCTCGGTTGACAGAATAATCGAGCCGAGAGCAATCAATTACAACGGTATGATTATTTTTGCGATTGTCGGCGTTCTGGTCAATTTCCTTTCAGCGTTCTTTACGCGCGAGGGCGACTCGCTCAATCAAAAAGCCGTTAATCTTCATATGCTTGAGGATCTGCTCGGCTGGGTGGTTGTGCTCATCGGCGCAGTTGTAATGCGTTTTACGGATTTTGTGCTTCTTGACCCGTTGATGTCGATCGGAGTTGCGCTGTATATCCTTGCGCACGCAATCGGAAATTTAAGACGGCTGTTTGAAATTTTTCTTGAAAAAACACCGCACAGCATCGATGTGAACGAAATCATCGGACACCTTATGCAGATTGAGGGTGTGCTCGGCGTGCATCACATCCATATCCGAAGCTTTGACGGATATAAGAATTATGCAACGATGCACGTTGTCGCGAACGGTGACCCGCACGAAATTAAGGAAAAGGTGCGCGAGGAATTGCACGAGCACGGCATCTGTCACGCGACTCTGGAACTCGAGACGGAGGATGAGCATTGCCACGAGGAGCATTGCAATACTGCAATCGAGCCACACGCACACCACCATCATCACTGAAAGAAATGAGCCGATACGGAAAGTCCGTATCGGCTCGGCTTATGTAAGATTTAATATCCCCAGGTGAGTAACTGCCATTCTCCGCCGGCTTCGCGTGCAAGGTACCAATTCCAGCCGGTGTAGTCTTCGTTACCATTAAAGCCTTCGTTGTTGTTCGGCGGTGTGTGGAATGATGAATAGAAGATGATACAATCAACAAAATTCGCATTTTCACGCAGGCTGTTGCAGTAATCGAGTTCGCTCTCATCAAGACATTTTTTGTCACCCGCGTAGCTTATGCTGTAAAGCTCAAATCCGTTCCAGGTGCGGAACTCGTCCAAAACAACCTGAACAGCGGAATCCATATCCATCTTTGAATATTTTTCTGATTCTCCGTAGCTGATTTCAGCGTTTTCGACGTTACCCGGTTTCACGTTACACGAGCTGAACGACAAAAGTATGAAAAGACTAAATACTGCACATAAAAGCTTTTTCATAATTATTTTCTCCTTATAAAATTTTCGGAAAGCTCGGACTTTCCGAAAAAATTTTATCATATCCGTTAACTCTTTTCAAGTTCCGAAGATTTTATTTACATTTTATTAACAGATTCAGTTGGTTTGATAAATTGGAAGTTTATCTGTATTTTTCGCCACCTCATCCGCCTCGTTCCT
>JAFNVC010000011.1 GCA_017379935.1 Clostridia bacterium | reverse complement strand
TTTCAGCCATACTATCACCTCATTTACTCCGATTGTACCACACATTTGCAAACTTTTCAATGAAATCGCGAAAGCGCGATGAAATCCGAGCAAGCTCAGATGAAATCTGCTAACGCAGATGAAATTAAATCCGTCCTTATCCCGACGAAGTCGGATTTCATCATAAAGTGATTTCATCCCACTGAGGTGGGATTTATCCCGTCTGCAAGGACGGATTTAGTTGAAAAGAACCCACACTTGTCGTAGACAAATGTGGGTTCTTTTCTGGAGCGGATGACGAGGCTCGAACTCGCTACCTCCACCTTGGCAAGGTGGCGCTCTACCAGATGAGCTACATCCGCAAATTATAAAGCCGAGCTTTTGCTCGGCTTGGTGACCCGGACGAGAATCGAACTCGTGTTACCGCCGTGAAAGGGCGGTGTCTTAACCTCTTGACCACCGGGCCATAAATGGTAGCGGCAGTGGGATTCGAACCTACGACCAATCGGGTATGAACCGAGTACTCTAGCCAACTGAGCTATGCCGCCATATTTCGCCTTGGCTCTCGCCAAACGACTTGCTTATTATATACGATAGTTTTTTAAATGTCAATAGCTTTTTTGAAAAATTTTCAATAATTTATAAAACATTTTTAACGCGAAACAATAAGAATATATTTTCGTATATTATTTAAAAAGTGTAAGAACTTGTTGATTTTTTCAACATAAGGGATTATAATGTAAATTCAGGAGATGATAAAAATGAAATCAGCAGCTTTAAGAAAAATTATAAGCATAGCGCTGTGCTTTTCTTTATTTGGTATGGCAGGATGTGTGAACGATAAGCCTGTTGACTCACAGACAGAGTCAACCTCCTCTTCGACCTCCACTACAACTACAACAACGACATCTACTACTACCACAACAACTACTACAACTACGACGACTACCACTACAAGCTCAACTACAGCTAAGCCTACTCAGCCGAGCTCAACAAATCCGACAACAACCTCAACAACGAGAAATCCCCGTGAGGACGATCCGAGTGTTGAAAAGCTCGTTGCTCTGACATTTGATGACGGCCCCTATGCACCTGTTACAAACAAAATCCTCGACACTCTCGAGAAGCACGGTGCAAAGGCAACCTTCTTTATCGTAGGTAACAGAATTGATAATTACGCAAGCACAGTACGCCGCGCAAGCTCTCTCGGCTGTGAGATCGCCTCACACACCTGGTCACACAAAAACCTTTCAAAGCTGACTGTGGCTCAGATGGCTGAGGAAATAAATAAATCCGTCAATAAGATTGAAGCTGTTACAGGCAAGAAGGTTACGCTTGTACGTCCGCCCGAGGGTGCGGCAAACGATACGGTAAAGAACAATGTCCCCTATCCGCTGATTATGTGGAGCGTTGATTCTATGGACTGGAAGAACCGTAACGTACAGAAGAATTACGATGCGGTTATGAGCACGGTTTTCGACGGAAGTATTATTCTTATGCACGACCTTTATCCGCAGACGGCTGACGCCGTTGCAAAATTCGTCCCCGAGCTTATGGCGAAGGGCTATAAATTCGTAACGGTTACCGAGCTTATGGAAGCGCGCGGAGTTACGATGCAGAACGGCAAGAAGTATTCGAAGGCAAGACCGTAAAACAAAAATTACCCACAGATTGAAAAATCTGTGGGTTTTCTGTTATATCTCCTTATAAAGCACGAGCTCGGATGAGAGCGATGCCGGAATATAGATATTTATACCCTCGTATTTCAGCTCTCTGCCCGAAATAACGAACCTTTCGTTATTGTTATCAAGTGTCACCTCATATTGTTTTGAGGCATCTGCGCCCTTCAGGCGGATTTTTCGCACCGCTTCGTTCGTTGCTCCGAGGTTAAACGCCGCGAGCGCTCCCCTTTCTCCCTCGGGAGAAGCAATCTCGAGCGCAGAGAAGCCGTCCGTGAAGGATTCTGTAACATCGGGCGTGTGATGGAAGGTTTTTGCTTTATACAGAAACGGTCTTATAAAATTCTTGTAAATGCCGATACTGTGCTTTACAAAAGCAAGCTGAGCTTCATTCATCGGGGCAGTTACGGGTGAAATGACATTGATCGACATATGAGAAAGCATTGTATTGCGCATCTGCAGATCGAGTGAGCCGAATTTGTGCGAATTCATACCCGCAAAAAGGCGGTCAACGCGCTCGGGAGGCAGAGCGACCGTCATTCCGTTGGTTATCATAACCGACTGCGGTGCGCACTGATTATCCGACACCCATGTATGGTTGAAATTCTTCATCATTCCGAGATCGGTACGTCCGCCTCCGCCCGCACAATTTTCAAAAATAACATTCGGGAAGCGTTTTTTCAGCCTTTCGTAAATGCCGTAAACCGTTTTAAAATGGCGCACCGTAAGACATTCGGGAATACCAGTGCCCGTATCGCGGACGTTGAAATATTCCCTGTAATCGGTATTATAGTCGATGCGCAGAAGGTCGAGCTTGTAATCCTCAATCAGACGCGCGAGAGTCGTTTCCACATATTCAGCCGCCTGCGGGTTTGTAATATCGATAAACCTGTCCGCTTTTTTGCCGTATACGTTCTCAGCGCGCCATTTGGGATGCGCGGTATAATCCGCACACAGTCTGCCGAGACTTTCGATATCCGACCACAGGCCGAATTTCATACCCTTTGCGTGGCAGTAATCGGCAAGCTCCGTTATTCCGTTCGGGTAGCGGTCGGGATTGGCAATATTAGTACCCGTATAATCTCCCCACTGTGTCTGTTTGTCGGGAGGACACTCCCAGCCTGCATCGACGATGAAAATCTCACCGCCCATTTCATACATACGGTCGATATAAATCTTGCTCGTTTCAACGGACATATCGTGCTCGGCACCCATTCCCGCGCCGACAAGAAGTGCCGTCGGGTCAGCCTCGGGAAGATTGAGAACAGATTTGCGGATATGGGAATGCATCTGATAGACCGCTTCATCAAAATCGCCCTGCACCATACCGATATGAAGCTCGGGTGTTACGAATTTTTTTTCGGGAGCGATGACGTACATCGGGTTATGCGCGGTAATTTCCGCCTTGAAGGTAAGGTATGTATCTGTATTTTCAGGTTTCGCATTATAGTCAAAGGTGAATCGGCAGCCACCCGACCAGCCGAGCTGTGCAAACCAGATTTTACCCGTAAGATTATTGCGAAGCATACACATCGGATGTCGGAAGCGATCGCGGTTGAAGCGCGAATCAATGCTTGTAACCTCGGGTTTAAGGTCAGACCACGCAAATTTACCCTCATTCCCCCAACGGTCATCCGCAAAATATCCGACGGAATAATACTTTTCAACGTCGTGAGAAAGCGTGAAGCGGTCCGTCTCCATTTCGTCCATTGCACCGCCGAGAAGTGTCAGACGGCTCAGACACATCGGAGAATCCGAGTTGTTTTCGATTTCATAATATCTTGTAAGCATTTGTGTGCCGTCGAGGATTGTGATAATCTTAATTGTAACGGGCTTAATTTTACTTTCGAGGACAAGTGTTGCCTTAAGCTTATGTTCATCCTTTTCGGTATAAAAATCCGCAAAGCTGAGACAGAAATCAACACTCCTGCCATCAAGCTCAATATTGAAGGCGAACGGCTCCTGATAGCGCTTATGCTCGGGGCGTGTCGGCATACAGGCAAGCAGATCCAAGGGATAACCCGCACCGTTGAAGCCGTTCGAAACGAGCGCACCGTCAAGAAGCATCTCTTCATATACCATATTTCCGCTGCGGTAACAGAAGGTCGGATTTTCACCCGACTTATAATAAACGTCAAAATAGTTATGTGACATATATAACACCTCTGCTGAAATTTTATCACATATCCGCAATCGGTGCAACTTGAAATTTCTTTGCATTTTCCGTTATTTTATGTTATTATGAAAACGGCAATAAAATTATGAAGGAAGGCTTTTTATGAACGTTTACATTGATTTTGCAAAGCACGTTATTTCTACCATTCTCGCGATACTTTATCTTCCGATTTCATTTCTTACAGCTCCCTCGGTCGGCTACGAGGCAAAAAATCCCGATGAGCTTGTAACAAGCTTCAGCGTTGTTTCCGATATTCACATTGAGGGCAACAATTATCCGACGTTTCAGGAATACTCCGAAATACTGCGTGAGGTGCACAGCGCAGGAGATAACGATACGCTCGTTTTTCTCGGCGACAATACAATGAACGGTCAGGACATCGAGAGTATTTTCTTCTACACCGCGCTTAAATTCGCAAAGCCTACAAAAAATCTTATAATAGCTCCCGGCAACCACGACTACGGCAACGGTAACGGTGAATACGAAAAGTTTGAAAAGCGTTTTATCCGCTATGCTGATTTTGCAGGCTGTGACATTGACAACAACTACTATTACAAGGTGATTGACGGCTGTTATTTCATCGTTCTTACAACCGAAAGCGACACGGTCAACGGTGCCGACATTTCCGACGGACAGCTCGGGTGGCTGAAAAACGTTCTTGACGAAGCATCGCAAGGAAATAAGCCGATTTTCGTATTCTCACACCACCCGGTAAATTACATCGAATACGGCGCCTATGACAGGCTCTCAGGTATCCTTGATGACTATGAGGATGTAATTTTCTTCTGCGGTCATACACATCTCCCGCTTACTCCCTACTCGGTTTCCGAGATTAACGGTGTTCAGTCAGTAAATATCCCGAGATCTACAGAGAATTACAGCGAGGAATACGGTGCGGGTATCGGTGCCGTTGTTGAGGTTTATGAAAACGAGGTGCTTCTGCGCTTCCGCGATTTTGATGACAGCCGATGGGTTGAGGGCTACGAATATACATTCGCATATTAAGCTGTAAAAAGAATTACACTCCGTGAAAAACTTCACGGAGTGATTTTTATATAACGAGAATTTTTTCAGCTGTCTCAACGCTTTTTCCGTTTACGGTTACATCAGCATTGTCAGGAAGATACAAGACAAGCTCTGCACTTTCAGGATATTCGAGATTGATCTTCGTTTTACCGTCAGCCTCAGTTATATTGAGCTTTATATCACCGATAATCGCAGGTACGGTGCAGGTTATATTTTTATGCAAGCCGTACTGCGGTCGGATTTCGATTTTCTCATAGCCTGCGGCAAGAGGTCTGATGCCAGCGATATGCTTGCTCATAATTACAAGCGGGCCGCCCGTCCACGCGTGGTTTGAGGTACCGTCCTTCTTTATCCAGTTTTCCCAGAGGGTTGAATAATTTTCTTCAATCATCTCTTTATATCTTTCACACATTCTCTGTTCAGCCAAGGAAAACTCACCCATAGCACAAAGTGATTCCAGAACATAATACTCCATATAAGGGCTTGCATTTCTTATGTTGAAGAGAATATTTTTAAGTGCGCCGTAGTTTTCTTTCGGACAAATACCCGACAGAACGGCAACAGCGTTACCTCTGTCGTCATAGCCCTCGTTCTCGGGACTCTTATATCCCTCACCCGTCCAAAGCGCCTGATATGCCGTGTAAAGCGATTTCAGACGACTTTCATAGCCGACTGCATCTTCATTCTTGCCAAGCAGCTCAGCCATATTTTTAACGCAGGATAACGCGTAATAGTACCATGCATTTTCGAGAGGCGCAACGTCAATTTTGTCACCCCAGTCCTGCCAGTCCCACGAACCGGGTCTGTGCACGAGAAGTCCGTTTTCCTGAACGCTCCACAAATTGAGATAATCAACAGCTGATGCATATACAGACCTTATAAACTCCTTATCGCCCGTATAGTTGTAGTAGGTCCAGAAGCCGCAGATGCCTGCAAGCTGCTGACACGGAAGCTCGAAATAGTCGTTTTTAATCGGCACTACCGTCTGCAGAACCTTCGTTGCGGATTCAACATAGGAAAGCATCGTGCTGACGCCCTTGCGGTAAAGGTTATATGATGACGGCGCGAGGCTGTACATCGTGAGCATCATTTCGTTGGTAACGTCACCCCACCACTGCGCTCTCTCACGGTCGGGACAATCCATAAAGTTATCGCGCATCGTGACATAAAGCGTGCGCAGAGATTTCTGCCAGAGGACATTCATTGAGTTGTTTTCACAGCTGAACGCTCCGCAGAATTCGGTATTATAGCCGCTTTCGCGGTATTTAAGGCTGATTATTTTAACACCCGACGGAATTTCATAGGTTATATGCTCACCATTGAACCACGCGGGAGATTCAAAGGACTGCAAGCCGTCCTTTGTTACATAAGTGCTGTGAATCGCACCTATGTGAGTATTTTCCGTTATGATAACGATTTTCTTGCCTGCCGGAGCCTCAGCCTCGAGGTAAGGCGTTATCTGTGCATTGTAGGGTATATCGAGAGTAATTTTCTTTTTCAGTCGGAATTTTTTACCCTCGTAATCATTACTGTTCAGATAATCCTTCAGTCCGAAGTCCTTGAACTGCGGAATATCTCTCGACCAGGTTTCGCCCCAACAGCCCTCACCGCCGACCGCGTATTCGTCCGCCTTCTGCCATAACGAGAAATCGTAACGGAATTTATTCCAATGTGCGAGCTCCTCGCGTGCATCGTAATAAACGTTACTCTCGGGGATTCTGTAATTCGGCTGCAGCTTGCCCTTATCCTCTTTAAAGGCGGGGTTTTTGATAACGCTCCAGCTGCTGTCAGAAAGAATGGAAACCTCATCGCTCTCCGCTTCAAACAGCAGACCGCCCTGACCTGCATCGGTGCTTGAATAGCTAGCCTCATTGCCCCAATACCATACAAGCACGCTGATAAGATTATCACCGGGGACAAGGTAAGGTGCAATATCAACTTCATCATAGTAGCAGCCCGTCGGAGTAGGTCCTCTTTTAAGACCGCCCTCACGGACAACACAGCTGCCGTTGATGTAAAGCCAATACTTATTTTCAGCCGCAATTTTTGCATTGAGCACGGCGGGAATATCGGTCACATTGAATTTTTTATTAAAGCAAAGCCAGGCATTTTTGCCTGACTTTTCACTTTCAAGCCATATCCATCTGGCTTTCCAATCATTTTTGAGTATTCTGTTGTATTCCACATTGATCACCTGAGCTTAAATTCTGCATCATTATCAGAAAAGCCTTTATTGTTGCCGATTGTGTCGAGAAGCATTTTTTCAAGATCAATCTTATCGCCGCCCTTTGAAAGCTTCGGCTCAACCCTTTTTATAACAAAGGAAAAGCGTTTGAGCACACTCGAAATGGCATTGTATACGGCTGTACCCTTGACATAGGGCATATCACCCTTGAAAATTCCGATTCCGACCTCACCGATGAAATCAATAATTCTGATCTTGGCAAGCTCTTTATCAATTTTCAGCAAAAGCAGGTTTGAAAGATTGCCGAACGTACCGTTCTCGACAAAGCTGAGACCGAGCTTTTTAAAATATTTTGATATTCCGTCACCGCTTCTGAGTGCATCGCAGACACGGTTGATGATAGCCCTTCTGAACTGTCGGTCAAAGTATTCCTGCGACTCGAGTCCGCCGAGATCCATACCGAAATCACCAACATCGATTGTTTCAACCTTGAGAGTAGATGTGTCGTCAACCGTAATTTTACGGTACTTTGCAGGACTGCCGACAAGACAGGAGGTGCATATATCAATAAGTCGGTTGCCTTTTTCGCTGTAAAACTCGTTTATACTCTGGATGTGCATATGTCCCGTCAGCGCAAGCTCAACACCGTTATCAGCAAGGAAGGATGCAACGGTGCGCCAATCCTTTATTTTTGCATCACCTACAAGGTCAAACACGGGTACACCCGGAATAATCGGATAATGGCAGATTGCAAAAACCGAGCAATTATCCTCCTTTGCCTTATCAAGCTGCACCTTTGACCAAGCCATAAGCTCCTCGTCCATCGTACCCTTCGGATTGTTGAAGCTGTCGCAGTTGATGGCAAGCATACGGACACCGTCGGTAATCTGAGCCATATAGGAATGGGTTCTTTGGTGAAAAGCAACAGCCTCAGAATAGCCGAAATCCTTATAGAACTCGTAAAGCTCGTCAAAGCTTGTTCCCTCAACATCAATTCTCATATCATCCTTATAGGCGCGGGAATATTCGTTATAATCATGGCCTGCAGTCAGAACGAAAATCTTTTTACCCTTTTCCTTAAGCTTATAAAGCTCTTTGACAAAGCTCTTATGACTTTCTTTTTCTCCGTTTTTTGAAAGATCGCCGGGAAGGATGATGATATCAGTCTCCTGATCCTGAGCAATCCGATCAAAGACAGCAGAGACTATACTGCTGCTCTCCCTGAGAAAATACTGCTCACATCTGGTGTAATTTTCGAACGCCGCGCCCTCGGCACCAAGACTTCTTTCAAAATAATGGGTGTCGGTTACAAGATAAAAACTGACTTTATTCATAGGAAATTAACCTTTCTTTTTACGTGTGATAAATGCTGAAGCAGCACAGACCGCAAATGCAGTTACAGTAAATATAAATATACAGATAAACACATCATTCCAGCCTCTTGTGTCCGCAATTTTACCGAGCAGAGATGTACTCAGCGTACTGCCGACATAACAGAAGGTATTAAGCAGGCCCGCCGAGAGTCCCGAGTCGATTTTATCTCTCGAATAAAGCGGTACAACACTTGTGATGACATTATTGACTGCAGCCATAAGGCAGGCAATCGAGCCGAACAGTGCAAGTGTCAGCGGAACTGACTTGAGATTAAGCGTAACAATAATCATACCCGACAGCAGCATCGCAGCAAAATAGAAAATGCCGTTAAGGACATTTTCATTCTTCTGCTTTTTGTGAAGTGTCTTTACAAGAGACGCTCCGAAAATCGACAGCACGGGAAGAAGAAGCGTTACGATAATCGAAAGCGATGACGGAACGCCGAATTCCTCCTTGAGAATTGACGGCACCCATGTTGTAATACCATCCTTGATGAAGCCGTTGGTCACCGCAGAAATAAGGATAACAACAACGGCAACAATGAAAACGGGTGTAAGGCTGAGCCTGTTACCCGCTTTCTTTTCTTCGGTCCGGACTTCCTGCTTACCCTTCTGAACAGTACTCATTCCGACAAACCAAAGTACAGCTACAACGCCTACAACGGCCGACCCAATATAAAAAATACTCGTCCAGTTCATCTTAAGAGCAGAGAAAAGGGCCGCGAGTCCATAAGCGGTAAATGTACCCGATGCGACGGTCGTACTCATAACCATTACGGCTTTTGAAAGCTTGTTGTCCGCAAGATTGTCGGACAAGGTTTTGATAAGCGATGACCAGAGTACAGACTGGAACACGCCGTTGAAGAACCAGAGGTATTTCATCGCATCAACACCGTCGCAGAAGGTCATTGACAGGTTGATGATGCATGATGCCGCAAGTGCGAGAGCCACGGAATATTTCGTATTATATCTTTTTGAAAGAAGACCGTTTACAAGCTGTCCCGCACCGTAAGCAAAGAAGAAGAAGGAGCTGACCGCTCCTGCTGCTTCCTTTGTTGTGCCGAGCTGGGAGAGTATCTCGACCATAGAGGCGTTGTAATTAAGCCTTGCCACATAAGCCGCAGTATACGCCGCCCAGCATAGAAATATAAGAAAATTGGATTTTTTATTACTTAAGGAACTGTGCATTTTATACTTTCTTTCTGTTTATCTTAAACCAACTTAAATTTTGCTTTCCGCTTCAATTCTTTCGTTTTCCTTGCGACGCTCTTCACGCATTTTTTCAAGATCCTTATACATCTTCTCCTTGGTCTCGCCCTCAACATTATACATTGTCTTGAGGATTATAGCCTTGAGAAGGTTGCTGAGAGTGTAGCCGAAGAGAAGGAAGCCGAGAATCCACAGGCAGGTATTCATATAATCGGGCTTTGCCTGCATTGTCTCAACGAGGTTACCCTGGCTTGATGACTCATAGCCTACCCATGCGATCATAAACGGGATAAGCAATTCTCTTGCATAGTTGATTGCAGTATTGATCCAACCGGGAACAACGCCCTGGATAGCTTCGATACGGTCACCAGTCTGCCACTCAAGATAGTCGTAATATTCAACATCAAAATGAGATTTTGAAAGCTCCTGAACACCGATACCTACACCGAAGAGGAAGTAGAATACATAGAAGAAAATACTGTTCCAGCCTGAGAAGAACATAAGTCCCATCTTAGCTTCAACAAAGCAGATTGCAAAAAGTATTCCTGCAGAAATGAGTGAATACGGTCCGCAGAATTTAAGAAGCTTTGTCGGCTCATATTTTTTCGAAAGCTTCGTTGTTATAAGGTTGCCGACAACCGTACCGACAGCGGTCGGAAGCGTGAGAAGAAGGTTCTTTGAAGATCCGACAGTAATAGCTGCAAGTAATGTAGACATCTTACCGAGTACAGCAAGGTTGTTAACCCACGCCATATACTGATAAGCACGGTAGTTTTTGTATTTGAAGAGGCTGAAAAGAGTCTTTGAAATCTTGACCTTTTCTTTCTTCGGAAGCTCGATTCTTTCCTTACAGAAAAGACCGCACATAAGATTACCTAACAATGTAACTGCACCGGCAACAATACCGAGTGTCATATACATCTGATTCTTATTGTCGCTGATTTCACCGTAGATGAAGGTTGCAATATAAGCTCCGCCGTAACCGATGTAATAGGAAAGCTGCCAGATTGTAGCAACTGTTTTCTTCTCCTTGGGATTGGGAGAAATAACCTGAGCCACGTTCTGACCGAGATTGTTAAATGCATTGAATACTGTCTGACAGCAGGCAATACCGTAACGGAAGATTGTCATCTGCTGAACAGTCCAGCCTTCGGGAACATAGAAATAGAATACCGTAAGAAGGAAAATAGGAATCAGGCAGATGATATACCACTGACGGTATCTGCCCCAACGAGTTTTCCACTTCTGAACAACGGTAGCCGAAACAAGTCCGACAACGATACCGAGAACGGTTGTAAGTGTAGTCTGAACTGCAAGAATACTTGCAATATCATTTGAATTAACGCCTACAGGACCATAATAAAGCTCGTGCAGGAATGCAGTAGCAAGTGTTCCTGTAAGTGTGGTTCCGAACATACCGCCGATACGCGCAAGCATAAGGCAGACGTATTCAAACGTTGTGATGTTCTTACCGAGCTCCGGGGACAAAGCATTTGCCGGTGCTTTGGTGAGAGAATTATTTTTCTTCATCAAATCATCTCCTGTTGCCGATAACAAAACCGGACACAATATTATTCTAAATATAACATATATTTCTATCGACTTCAATTGTTTTTCGCTTGAAATCACTAAAGCGTTGATTTTTTGTCACTTTTTACAAAAATACCATTTCAAAAAGTAAAAATAAACAAAAAGTTTCCTCGCTATAATATTGTATTGTGCAACTTATAGTACTATAATAGTAACAAATAATCATCCGGGAGAATCAGAATGGAAAGAAAATACTCACACGTTATCGTAGCAGGAATCGACGGCGCAGGCGCATTTTTTCAGTCAGCGGACACACCTGAATTTGACAGTATATTCAAAAACGGTGCTGTCACCTACAGTGCTCTTGCATCTAATCCCACCATCAGCGCGGAATGCTGGGGCTCGATGCTCCTCGGTGTCGGACCCGAGGTGCATAAGCTGACGAACGGGCTTGTTTCATCAACACCCTACCCTGAAGATTCACAGTTTCCGTCTCTCTTCCGAAGGATAAGGGAGGCTTATCCTGAGGCTGAGCTCGGCTCTTACTGTGACTGGGATCCGATTACATACGGTATTGTTGAAAACAACATCGGTGTTTCACACGACACGGCAAGAGATGACGAGCTGACACCGATCATCTGTGATTATATCCGTGAAAAAAAGCCCGATTTCCTGTTCATACAATTTGACAGTGTTGACGGCGCGGGACACAAGCACGGCTACGGAACTAACGAGCATTTAAAGCGTCTGCACGAGGTCGACTCCCTGATAGCTGATATTCACCGCGCATCAGAGGATGCAGGTATTATTGATGAAACGCTGTTCATCGTTATCGCTGATCACGGCGGTACGAACCCCGCTGACGGCGGAGGAAGCCACGGCGGATGGACCGACGAGGAAAAATACGTCACTTTTGCAGTAACGGGCAAGAGCATACGAAACGCAGAAATTGATGCAATGAACATCCGCGACCTTGCTGCAATCGTGCTTTATGCCTTCGGTATCGAAGCTCCCGAATTCGATGAAAACGGCTGGACCTCGCAGATTCCCGAAGGAATTTTTGATGACGGCACTCTTCCCGCTTACCGCGACATCTCGCATCTCACGGGAGCAGAGCCGAGAATTTCCAGAATTGCACACACATCAGAATTGATTTAATTTTGCTATTTAGAGGTAACTTGTATGAATTTTGTTAATGTATTACGGGACAAGGGTGTATATGCAGACGGTATTCACGATGACACAAAAGCCCTGCAGGCCTGTATCGATGAGGTTAAAGACGGCGGAACGGTATATTTCCCCGACGGAACATATCTTCTTTCGGGTGCACTGATTTTCTATTCGAATCAGACGCTTAAATTCTCGGACAAAGCCGTTATGCTCAGAAGCGATAAGAGTGAGCCGGTTACGCGATACCTTCTCGCCTCCTATTCCGAGCCCGAATGGAGCGGATACAGCGGTACACACGATGTTGTGATTTCGGGCGGTATCTTTGACGGTAATGAAAATCTTAACGAAAGGACAACTCTCGTCAACACCGTGCATTGCAGTAACATCACAATCGAAAACTGCCGTTTTGTGCATTGCGCGCACTGGCATTGCATAGAAATCAACGGAACACAGAACGCAACCATCCGTAACTGCATTTTTGACGGACCTTCATACACCTATAAGCACGAGGGTCTGCTCAACGAACAGATTCAGCTCGACTTATCCCGCTACGGCTCTTACGGTCCCGTTTACGACTGTGACGGAAAACTTATTGATTTCTGTAACGACGATACTGTCTGCCGTAACATTACCATCAGAGACAATATTTTCAAATGCGACGGTTTTCCTGCCATCGGACACCACGGAGATACCGACCACAACGGCATACTCATTGAAAACAATATTTTTGACGGCCCCTCGGGCAGAGAAGGCAAAAGCAGAGGCTATATCATATTCAGACCGATGGTGTACAATATCACCGTAAAAAACAACGTCTTCCTCGCACCCGAGGATACCGATTCGCCCTGCTTCGGAATAATTTCAGAGAACACTGATCCCTCCGTGATATCATCAAAAAACAATGTATTCGTCGGTAAATTTGACAGAGAAATCATTATTGGCACAGAATAAGATACAGAAGAAAAACCGTGCAGTCGGATGACTACACGGTTTAATTTTTATCAATCTGCGAGCGCGTCGCGGATGCGTTCGGGATAGTCTGTCATAAGAAGATCAGCGCCTGCCTCAGCGAGGTATCTTGCATCATCGGCGTTATTGACCGTCCAGTACTGCATCGAAATACCGTACTTGTGAGCGTAATCGATAAAGTCCGTTCTGCCGAGGTTGGCAATAAGAAGGATTCCGTCATCCCAGTAGTAAGGAATCTGCAGGGCTGTGTATTTGATATCAGCCTCGCTAAGGTCCTCATTTCTTGTGAACGAGCCGTAAAGATCAACAATTTCGAACGGGTTTGCCGATCTGTTCATCTCACCCTCGTATTTACTGTCAATATAAGCCGAAACGTCAGGCCAGAAGCTTGCGACGATCACGCGGTCGGAAAGTCCGTATTCCGTCATAAGCTCATAGATTCCGTCAACAATCTTCGGTGCCCACGGATGCGGATATTTAACCTCGATTATGTATCTGTATTTTCCCGGAGCCTCACCCTCGACACAGGCAAAAACATCCTCAAGTGCCGTAATGCGGATATCGTCGGGAATCTCCTCTCCCCTGAGGCCTCGGTAGGGATAGCTGTCGCCTGACTTGAAATGCTCACCCATATTGAGGTTGCGCAGCTCATCGTAGGTTTTCATAAAAACTGCCGTATTCTCTTTACCGAAGTATTCTGCGCTGTCGCTGAGCTCATCGAGGAAAAGGCTGTGATATAGCACTACCACGCCGTCCTTTGTCAGCTGAACGTCCATCTCAATTATAGCGGAGTCATCCTCAGAATAAATGAGATTTGATTTAACTGCCTTCAACGTGTTTTCGGGTGCGGCACCCTTGCCGCTTCTGTGAGATGAAACGAGCGTTTCGCCGTAATCGGGCAGGAAATAGTTGCCCGTATTTTCGTTTTTAAACTGCGGTGTCTGAGGTGCGGGCGGGTTGAAGGAGCTGATACACATAAGCGCCGCAAAAACAAACAGAACAACTCTTTTGATAACAAGATAATAGATTGTCAGAAGCTTTGCAATCATAATATACCTCCGTTTTTTCTATATTGGAAGTATTCTAGCATTTAAATATTCAAAAATCAAGTGTTATTTAATCAAAGGCATTTCTGTCATTCTCAGCCTTGCACAGCCGTAGGGAATCAGCTCGTGCTGTTCGGATTCTGAAGAAGCTTCAAGCGACTTCGGAACCTTTGCGCAGACTGTCTTAAAGCCGTAACGTGTGCCCCATTTTATTTTCTGCATAAGGGCTTTGATTTTCACGGGAGGATTGCTCTGCGAAAACGGAACTTCTCCGACCGCTACCTGCTCAACCGAAAGCTCATCCGGGCAATATGCATAATTCCAGTCCGACGTCGGAATAAGCTCGTAATCACAGTAAGGGAATTTGCGTTCAACACCGTCGCGCACATATTCGTGCATTTTCTTTTCATAGCTTATCGGCAGAGAAAACAGCAATGAGCCGTTCTGAACCGTATAAAGTCCGTTCGGTCTTTCCTTGAAAAACGGTGAGGTTTCAAACTCAACGCTGAGCTGAGCTGTTCCCTTTGTGATATTAAGCTCGATATCCTTCGCTTCGGCTTTTTCGCCGTTGACGGTAAGGTTTTTCGCAAAGGACGGGATGCGGATAATAAAAGTAAAATCCCTTTCAGCTTTTATACTGTACTTCATCTTGTTGACAAAGGGATAATCAGTTTCAAGTCTTATGCTGATACCGTCCGTATCAAGTACAGACGGAAGCATAACGGAATTGATGACGGTATCGCCGCTGTGCATAAATGCAGAAATTGCAAGCTTCGGGAAGCCCTGACTGAAATTCGCGGTGCAGCAGCCGTAATTCGGCTCGAGTCCGAACATAATCGATTCGGGGCCGTTCGTGCCGAAGGGAGCAATAATATTGAATTTTTCGCAGGAAATCTGATTGCTCATCTGGTCGTACTGATGAGTCCACATATCCTCGCTTATCGTTGCGGGCAAGGCATTGAAAGCCAGAATTTCGAGCCATTCCGCCCATTTTCTGTCACCCGTGTAAGCATAGAGCAGCTCATATGAATACATCTGCTCAACGATAGCGCACAGCTCCGTGCCCTGAACGGGACTTATACCCGAAAGACACTCATCGCCCGTAAAGCTCGCATATACCGTGCCGTTATATTCATCAAGAATACTGCGCAGCTTTTCCGCATTATCGGTATAAGTCTCACCGAGAAGTCCGCAGGAAACTGCCTCCCATTTAAGCATCATTGCAAGATTGACGATATGGGTATCAAAGCGCCATATCTTGTGAGGCGTTTTCCAGCGTCTGACCGCCTTATTATAGTCAAATCCCTGCTCACGGAGAATTGATGCGAGCTCTGCTATCCATTCGTCACCATATCTCTCGTCAATAAAATTCAGAGCGATAAACGTTTCAAACCAACGGTGCTTACCCCAATCAAAAAGCTTGATTTCGCCGTTTTTAAGAAGCTCATAGTAATTTTTCAGAGCTTTGTAAATAACATCAGGTATTCTTTCGTCACCCGAGCAGTCATAATACACCTTAAGCGTTTTTGTAATAAGCTGAACTGCCCAGGTATCGTAATTTGCCCTTTTATCCTTCGTGCAGGGACAGATCCAGCCGTCCTCCTCCTGCTTTGAGATAATGGCATCTATATATTTTTTTGCATCAGCGATCATTTCTTCGTTTTCAAGAAGGTAAGCCAACGGAATAAAGCCGTCAAGCCAATAAGGCACACGCTCCCAGCCGTCACAGCTACCGCCTATCCATGCGCTGTCACGGATATCGGGCCATATTTTATGAAGATTTCCGCCAAGTCCGTCCGCCTGAAGCTGAAGCTGACACTTAAGCCAACCCTCCGGCTTGATTTCCTTTGTCGTATATAAATCCCATTTTTTCATAAGCTGTCTCCCCTACCTTAAATATTTTTCGGCATATATTCTCATAATTTCCTTTGAGCGCAAAGCGGTATCGGGATCTTTATCAAGAGTGTGTCCCGAGTTTTCGTAGAGCAGAAAATCGTTTTCAACTCCGTTTGTCTTCAACAGCTCCAAAAACGAATAGCTGTGCTCAACCGGACACAGATCATCATATCTGCCGTGAAAAACTGCAGTCGGAACACAATCCGCGGTGACATATTTTTCAGGTGAAATTCTTCTCAGTGCATCCTGCTGCTTCTCGTTCATAGCATCCGATTTGCTTATTTTAAAGCCGCTGCATTTTGAAAGCAGATCGTATTTCCAATCATCAAACTTGTCCGAAATACCATTAAGAAAATCCGTACCCGCGCAATTCAGCGGAGAAGAGTAGGCACAGACCGCAACAGGAGCAACGGGTGCCTGATTTTTTCTGGTATAAGCATACATAAGTGCAAGATGTGCGCCCGCGGAAGCACCCGAAAGCAACACCTTATTTATTTTAATCCCTTTTTCTGCGCATTTATTTTTCAGACATTTCAGAGCAGCGGTTATATCGTCCAGCTCATCAAAAACGCTGACAGCCTCGGAAACAAACCGATAATTCATCGTCGCACTGACATAGCCGAGCCTGCAGAAATGAAGTGCATCATCGCTGTGTGCGGACTTATCTCCGCTGTGCCAGCCTCCGCCATGAATAAAGAGAATTATGCCTCTATCGGATTCCGTCTTTTCGGGAATTAAAAGATCCACAACCTGTCTTTCGTGACTGCCGTAGGATATATCATTGAAGAAAGTAATGCTGTCGCTCATAAAAATCACCCGGACAGATTGTAGCATAAACTCAAGCTTTTTTCAATAAAAGTATATCGACCGTACCGCCGCTTCCGCTTAAACATCTTGAATTGAGTGATTTACTGTGCTAAAATAGCAATATAAAGGGGTGTTTGTAATGAAAAAGTTTGTTCAGGTCGGCTGCGGAATCCGCGGTATCGAGGGCTATGCCGAGCCTATTTTAAAGGATTTCAGTGAGCACATCGAGCTTTGCGGTGTTTATGATATCAATCCGAAGCGTGCCGCGCTCGTAAGCTTTTACGGCGGTACAGACGTGCCCGTTTACGACGATTTTGATAAAATGTTCCGCGAGACGAAGCCTGATACGGTTATCGTCACTACGAAGGACTGTATGCACGATTTTTACGTTATCAAGGCGCTCGAGGCAGGCTGTGACGTTATTGTCGAAAAGCCGATGACAACCACCTTCGAAAAGGCAAACGCAATCAAGGCGGCAGAAGAGAAATCCGGCAAGACCGTTACCGTCGTTTTCAACCTCAGATATCTTCCTTTCTTTGCAAGGGTCAAGGAGGTTATTAAAAGCGGTGTTATCGGTGAGATTCTCAGCGTGCATTACGAATGGATGCTCGATACGCAGCACGGTGCGGACTATTTCCGCCGTTGGCACAGACAAAGAGAAAATTCAGGCTCTCTGCTCGTGCATAAATCGACCCATCACTTTGATTTAATCAACTGGTTTTTAGAGGACGACCCCGTTGCGGTCAATGCCTTCGGCTCAAGAAAATTCTACGGCCCGACACGCGAGGAGCGCTCGGAGCGCTGTCTGACCTGCCCGTACAAGAAGAAATGCGAATATTACCTCGATATTGATCAGCCGCCGATGGACAAGCTTTACCTTCAATGCGAGGACGCGGACGGATATTACAGAGACCGCTGTATTTTCTCCGAGGAGATTGACATTGAGGATACGGTAAGCCTCAACGTACTTTACAAAAGAGGTGCTGTAATGAGCTATTCACTGACGGCGCATTCACCCTACGAGGGTCTGAAAATCGCCTTCAACGGCACGGACGGCAGACTCGAATTCTGCAAAATGGACGGCAGATACACCGAGCTCGGTCAGGGTGTGAACAACGCTATCGTTATTTTCAACCGTCTTGGTGAAAAGATCACCATTCAGGCACCGCAGGATCTCCCCGGCGGACACGGCGGCTCCGACGAAAAAATCAGAGAAAACCTCTTCATCGGCTGCACGAGCGACCCCTTGGGACAGATGGCAGACACGCGCGCAGGCATGATGTCAATCGGTATCGGTATGGCGGCAAACATTTCGATGAAGGAAAACCGCAGAGTATATCTCAGCGAGTTTTATGATGAACTGAAGTAAACATAAAAATTAAGTGTCTGTAAAAGCCTTTCGTTTTTATAGACACTTTTTTGTTCTTATTTATCCTGCGGATATTTTATTCCCGTGATTCTGCGGATTTCGTCCATCTGTCGGGTGATATAAAGCGTTTGCGCTCTTGTGACAATCGGACTTTCCTTAAGCGAGTTGAGGACACAATCGCTGAAATGCGTGATCTGCTCCTCAAAGCCGTTGCCCGCATACGGAACGGAAATCGTCTGATTTTCACCGTTATTCAGATGAAGCTCAATCTCCTGCGGTGCGTAGAATCTGCGAAGATAAGCATAGCCCTTACTGCCGTAGACAAATCCCTCGTTCGGTTTTCTTAAAAGTATCGCGCTCGAAATATCAGCGATTGCGCCGTTTTTGTATTTAAGCAAGGCGCAGGTGTGGCTGTCGACGCCATTGTAAAAATCGGACTGTGCATCAATTCCGACAACATCCTTGCCGAGATACCAGCTCGCAAAATTGAGTCCGTAAACGCCGACATCGAGCAGAGAGCCTCCGCCGTTTTCAGGCTTGAAAACGTGATGATCCATTTCGTCCTCATCCATCGTATAGCAGAATTTGCCTTCGACACCGAGGATATCGCCGAGGATTCCCTCATCGACAATTTCAAGCATTTTCAGCGTACCCGGAACAAGCCTTGCCCACATAGCTTCCATAAGAAGGACATTGTTTTCCTCGGCACATCGGAACATTTCCTGCGCTTCGGCAAGGTTGACCGCCATCGGTTTTTCGCAAAGAACGTGCTTTCCGTTATTCATCATAAGGCACGAGCAGTCAATATGTCCCGAATGAGGTACAGCGATATAAGCGGCATCTATAACATCGGACTGAGCCATTTTTTCGTAGCTGTCAAAGCGCACGGGAATACTGAATTCATCGCCGAATTTTTCTGCATTTTCCCGTGTTCTGGACGCAACGGCAACAAGCTGAGCGTTATCGACATTCTTTATTGCCTCGGCAAAGCGGTGCGCGATTGTTCCCGTACCGACGATACCGAATCTGATTTTTTCAGACATAATCAAGCCCCCTGTCAATACTTTCTTGAAAGAAGCTTTTCTGCCTCGGTCCTTGTAATTTTGCCGATATTGCAGTCTGCCATTACCTGCACGTCCTTATCGTTGAGCTTATAGAAGCTCCAGATGATGAGTGCAATCACGATGCCGATAATCGGAACGATATTATAGGTGAACCACAATCCGTCAAGAGCCTCTGCCGACTGCTGTGATATAGCGTTGATTGCATCAAGGTCAGCAAAGCTTGTGACCTCCTGCTTTACACCGCCGATTTCAAACTCCGTCTTAAAGCCGAACCAGCCGAGGAGAGCAAGTCCCATTGAGCCCGAAATTGCAGCCGCAAGCTTGACCGCAAAGGTCTGGATAGCGAAGGTGATGCCCTTTGCCTCCGTGCCCGTGGTATACTGACCGTATTCGGCACAGTCAGGTGTGAAGGTAAAGGAAAGAACGCCGATAATACCGAGCGGGATTGAACGAAGCATATAGGTTATGACGAAAAGGATGAAGTTGCTTCTCGTCGGAAGGATGAGGAAGGAAAGAAGAATGGTAGCAACCGTGCTTATCATAAAGAGCTTTGTCTTGTCGATTTTTCTGATAATTTTCGGCACAAGAAGAGCCATAAACAGCTGAGGAAGCGCCGCGACGGTACCGGTAATAAGGGATGCTACTGAATTATTATAGATATAATATGCGAGAATCATATGAAGGGCGTTATAGGTCTGTGCACCCGAATAGAAGATATAGCCGATATAATAAATGAGAAGATACTTGTTGCTGATAACGTATCTGAGCATTCTTCTGACGGTAAACTGCTCGTCGTCAACGGTTTTGTTTCTTTCCTGACAGTGCTTGCAGACAGGAAACATCGTTGCCATAGCCACAATCGCAACAATGACGGAAACGGGGCCGTAGCCGAGACCGACGAATTCGCTGATAAGAAGGGTTACGAGCACGGTTGTAAGAGCCGAGCCGACACCGCCCGTGATTCCCTTAAGAGAGAGAATCGTGTTACGCTCCTCGATATTGCTTGTCATTGCGGTGATAATACCGAAGGCAGGCACATCGCAGATTGTGTACGCGGTATCCCAGATGATATACGCGAGTGCAAACCATATAAGCTTGACCGTCTCGCTCGCCGCCGTGGGGATAATGAAGATTGCCACGGTCGCAAGCGGTGTTGCGGCACAGGCAATTTTAAGCCACGGGATATATTTCTTATCGCCCCTGAACTTGAACTTATCGAAAATAACGCCGAAAATGGCATCGTTGACGGCATCCCACACCTTGACGGCAAGCATAACCGCCGCTGATTTGACGGGGTTTATTCCGACAAGAAGAAGAAATGTAGTAAGATAGCCTGCTATCATATTGTAAATCATATTCTGTCCGAAGAAATAGGTGTAGTAGCTATTTCTTTCTGGCTTCGTTGTCTGCCACAGAGGATTCTGCGGCTTAGGCTGTTTCTTGCTCATTATAAAGATACCTCCTATACATTTTGCATAGACAGTATAGCATAGTTGCACTGGGATTTCAATATGACACGGCTACGGAGGTCATAAGCCTGTTTTATCAAAACCACTTGAAATTATATTGATAAAATGGTAAATTAAATACATAAATTACTTGAGGTGAGATAAATGAAAAATCTGCTTGACACACCCATTGAAATTCACGGCAGAAAAGCTCATAACAGAATACTCTTTCAGCCTATGGAGGGCTGTGACGGTACCGCTCAGGGTGCTGTTGATGAGCTGACAAAGCGCAGATATCTTCGTTTTGCGGATGGTGCGCCCGGAATTATATGGCTTGAAGCAACTGCCGTCTGTAACGAGGGCAGAGCAAATCCGCGTCAGCTTTACATAAACGAAAGCACGCTCGGCAGCTTCAGAGAGCTTGTCAGTGCTGTTAAAGCAAAATCGCGTGAGCTTCACGGCTTTGAGCCGATTATGATAGTTCAGCTCACCCACAGCGGACGCTACAGCAAGCCGAACGGAACACCCGAGCCGATTGTCGCATACAGAAACGCGCTCTGGGAGAAGGGCAAGGAGGATCAGCCCTTCACCGTTGCAACGGACGAATATCTTTCCTCCATCCCCTCAATGTACAAAAGGGCAGCCGAGCTTGCACTTGAGGCAGGCTTCGACGGTATGGATGTCAAGTGCTGTCACGGCTATCTTTTCAACGAGCTTTTAAGCGCTTATGAGCGTGAAGGAAGCTACGGCGGAGCACTCGGAAACCGCACAAGACTCTACCTTGACTGTATCGATGCGGTAAAGGAGGCTGTCGGTGAAAAGGCCTTCATCACAACGAGACTCAACGCCTGCGACTGCTTCCCCTATGGTTACGGCTTCGGCGTTAACGAAAAAGAGGAAATCGACCTTACGGAAACGAAGCAGATTATCTCAATGCTTCGTGACAAGGGACTTGAATTTATCAATCTTACGATAGGCAACCCCTATCTTATACCGCATATCAACCGTCCTTATTCGGTAAAATCTCCCGAGGACGGCAGAATCGGAATGAAGCGTGTTTACGACGTTACAAAAGAAATTACAGATGCCTTCCCTGATATTATATTTGCAGTTTCCGCTCTGTCATACGAGGATGAAAATGCCGTTAATTATGCCGAGGAGCTTATATCTGCGGGTATCGGTGACCTTGCCGGCTTCGGCAGAATGACCTTCGCGTATCCGACCTTCTACAAAGATTACACAGAAAACGGCACTCTTGATAAATCAAAGGTCTGCATCAAGTGCAGTAAATGCTCCGAGCTTATGCGCGCAGGTACGGTTTCCGGCTGTGTCATAAGAGACAGTGAGGTTTATCTGCCCTATTACAACAAATTCGTATTAAAGAAATAAGGTGAGATTATGGTTGCTGTCGTTACGGGAGGCAGCCGCGGAATCGGTAAGGCTATAGCCGAGGCGCTGCTTAATATCAATTATACGGTTATCATCACAGCCAGAAACGAAAGTGAGGATATAAAGAGCCTGAAGACTTCTTTTGCAGACAAGGTGTTTTTCTTTCCCTGCGATATTTCGTCCGAGGAGGACAGAAAAGGACTTTTCAGCTTTGCAAGGGATAATTTCGGTAAGCTCGATCTGCTTGTTAACAACGCAGGTGTTGCGCCGAGAGAGAGAAAGGATATTCTTGACATCACGCCCGAGGATTTCGATTTTCTGACAGATATCAACCTCAAGGGTACTTTCTTCGTCACACAGACACTTGCTCCCCTTCTCACAGAAAACGAAAAATCCCGAATCGTTAACATATCATCAATGTCCGCTTATACCGCTTCGGTCAACAGAGGCGAATACTGCATCTCCAAGGCGGGAATTTCAATGATAACAAAGCTTTTTGCAGCAAGACTTGCCGAATACGGAGTAAGCGTTATTGAAATAAGACCCGGTATAATTGAAACGGATATGACCTCGAAGGTAAAAGAAAAATACGAAAAGCTCATCGCAGAAGGCATTACACCGATCAACAGAATGGGACTGCCCGAGGATGTTGCAAAGTGTGTAGCCTCGGTAGCTCAGGGTAATTTCGATTTCTGCACCGGCACGGTTATTGACTGTGACGGCGGATTCAACGTGAGGCGCTTATGAGAAAAATATACAAATGCCTGATAATCGGCAGCGGTGCCGCGGCTTACGGTGCCGCTGACAGACTTTACCGCGAGGGTATAACAGATATCGCCGTGGTGACTGAAGACCGACTTTCGGGAACATCAAGAAACACGGGCAGTGACAAGCAGACATATTATAAAATTTCAATGGACGGCTTCACACCTGACAGTCCGTACAAAATGGCATCCGATATGTTTTCGGGCGGCTCGTGCGACGGTGAAAGGATGTACATTGAAGCGGTAAACAGCCGCGAATGCTTCCTGCGCCTTTGCGAATACGGCGTCGGCTTCCCGACTGATAAATACGGCTGTTATCCCGGCTATAAGACCGACCACGACAACACTCTGCGCGCAACATCCGTCGGTCCGCTGACCTCAAGAGCTATGACTCAAAAGTTGGAGCAGGTCGTTCTTGAAAAAAACGGCACTCCCCTTTTTGACAAGATGCTCGTTACAAAAATTCTGACAGACGGCAAAGCTGTCTGCGGTGTAAGGGTGCTCAATCTTAATAATGATACAGAAGAAAATATTTATGCCGAAAATGTAATCTGCGCTACGGGTGCGCCCGCCTGCATATATGAGGACAGCGTTTACCCCGAATCACAGCACGGTATGACGGGTATGCTTATCGACGCGGGAGTGCGGATGTGCAATTTCTCCCAATGGCAGTACGGAATGGCCTCCGTGGATTTCCGCTGGAATGTTTCGGGAAGCTTTATGCAGGTTGTACCGAGACTTGTCAGCAAGGACACAGACGGCAACGAGCACGAATTCCTCGGCGATTATTTTGACGATTTGCACGAGGCATACAGCCTTGTTTTTCTCAAGGGATATCAGTGGCCGTTCTCCTCTGACAGAGCCGATAAAAGCTCAAAAATCGACCTTGCGGTGCATAACGAAATGTTGAACGGAAGAACGGTTTACCTCGATTATACAAAGAACCCGCTCGGATTCGACTTTGAAAAATTAAGCGATGAGGCAAGAGAATATATTAAAAACACGGACTGCTATGCCGAAACACCGATTGAAAGGCTTGAAAAGCTCAACAGTAAGGCTATTGACGTATACTTAAGGCAAGGCATAGATTTGCATAAGGATCCGCTTCGCATCGCGGTCTGCGCTCAGCACAACAACGGCGGTGTATATACGGACAATAATTTTGAAACCGACATAAAGGGACTTTACGTTATCGGAGAGGCATCCGGCTCCTTCGGTCTTTCGCGTCCCGGCGGATCTGCCCTTAACGATACGCAGGTCGGCGGGCTTGTGGCTGCAAGGCATATTAAAAGCAAGCCGTCAGCCGGATTAAATATTCCCGATTCTGATGCAGACAAACCCGATTTTGAGAAAAGCGATGCCGACTATTCTCATTTCAGAAAGAAAATGAGTCAGGTGGCATCCTTCAAAAGAGATTACGAGGGATGTGTTGCGCTTCTCGTCGAGGTATCCGCTGTGCTTGCCGACTATCCGCCAAAGCACAGAAGCCTCGCGGAATATTATCGTGATAAGGATATGCTCACAAGCATGAAGGCACTTCTTGAGGCTATCGTTGCCGAATGTCCCGAAACAGGAAGCCGCGGCGGTGCAATATTCGTAAAAAACGGAAAAGCGGTAGCAGAAAACAGATGCTACAGGGATTATCTGACCGTTACAAAGGACGGAAAGGTCGAATTTATCAAGGTCTCCCCCGTGCCGTATGAGCAAAAAAGCTTTGAGCATTATTTAAATATGATCAACGAAGAGGACGTATTATGAACAGCTTTAAACTCGGTCTTTGCAGTGTAACCTTCAGGAAAAAGAGTGCCGCACAGGTGGTGCTGATTGCAAAAAAAGCAGGCATCCGTTATATCGAATGGGGCGGAGATATCCACGTCACCAACACCGAGGAGGCACGCATAGTAAAATCTCTTTGTGACAACGAGGGTATAAAAATCAGCTCCTACGGCAGTTATTTTAAAGTCAATGAGTTTAATGAGGAAAATTGGGTGCAGATCTGCCAAATCGCAAAAATTATGGATGCCGCTTCAATCAGAATCTGGCTGGGTAATAAGAACAGCGAGGAAACAAGTGAAAAGGAATACCGCACCTTGCTCGAAAGCACGAAAAAGATGTGCGACATTGCCGCAGGCTACGGTCTCGCCGTCTGTCCCGAATGTCACGACAATACGTTCAACAATAACACGGACGCATTTCTTCGCTTTAAAAAGGATTTGCAAAGGGATAATTTTCTCACTTATTTTCAGTCAAGATATTTCCGTATGGAGTATGACCTTGACCGCATCGACAGAACGTTCGATTATATAAAGGATGTGCACGCTTCCTACCGCGACTTAAAAAAAGAACAGCGTCACAGAAAGAAGGACAGACAATATCTCGATACTCTTCTGAAAAAACTTAACTGCAAGGGCTTTGACGGCATTGTTATGATTGAGTTTGTTGACTTTAACAGCGAGCTTGCTTTTTACAGAGACGTAAAAAAACTGAAGAAATATTAAAAAAACGAGGTCACACGGCTGTGACCTCGTTTTTTGTTCTTCATTTTGTAATCTCAACCTTGAAGATTGCCTTGTTTTTTGAAACCTTAAGGTTATCCGAAAGCTGTCCGCTGAAATTCTTAACCGTTATCTCCTGAGGAGGTACGACGGGATATTCAGCATTGTAGGAATCCTTTTTATGCTCCTTATTGACCTTTGTGAAAAGGTAGCTCGTACCGAGTCTGTGGACGTATAAGCCGTCAATTTCGATTTTCTGCGGAAGATAGCAGGTATAGCCGAAATTGTGATTTTCGGTGTTTTCCGCGTTTATGATATGACTTGATACTCCCGTAGGATAGAATTTGCAATTACGGATAATCAAATCTCCGTTCCAGGTTGAGCCGTAATCTGCACGCAGATCGATAAAGCTGTCGGACAAAACTGTTGTATTCTCAATGAGAGCTGTTCCGCTTCCGATAAGCTTGATTCCGTGGTGGCCGAGAACGGAGTTGATAACGGTCGCGTTGAGAACTCCCTGATGCGCATCAAAGCGAGAGAATGCACATCCGTCGTATACGAGGTTTTTACAGTAATTAGTGCCTGCTATTCCCCAATAATCGTTATCGGTGATATCGTTGGTCTGCTTGCAGTTGACAAAGCTTGCATTGACCACCGTTGCGGCACCGATATCATAGGTGCCCATTGTGACCGACGTGCCCGCAGAGCCGATTGTAGTATATTTCTTATGTCCCGTAAAGGTGGAATTTTTGACAGTTACATCCGCACAGCACGAAAGACTGACGAATGCCGAATACGGCGAGCCCGTCTTGCCCTCGTTTTTAACATCGTGATAAATTGAATCAATTACCGTATTCGAGCGTCTGACAAGGATACCTCTTGTGTAGTAGTTGTATTCGGATGAGGCATTATTTGCAAGAGTAGTGAACACACCGCCCTTTACCGTAAGCGTCCCGGTATCAATGGGATACGCCGTAGCAGAGGTAATTGCATCAAAATCCCAGATAAGCGGAGCTGAAAGGTCAATGCCTCCGTTTTTATCAACGATAATAACGTCGGTCTGATTGCTGCCCGAATTTTGATTAGCACCCTTGCGGATATAACGCTTGACGTTGGAGTCGGTCAGCACCACGAGACACCTTTCGCCAAGCGCAGTGCCGATATTTTCGGCATCAATCTTAAGCGGAGAGACCTTGTCCGTTATACTGTATGCACTCTCTGACGGAGCAATATTGAACACCCACGCGCTTCTGTTTTCGACATTGGTATCATCAATAATGAAGCGTGCTGTAGACCAGCTGACATCAGTTTTGATATATGCGGTCTTATCTGCACCGCCGATATAGTATGTCGCGGTTTCGTTCGCAAAAACTGCTTTGCCGTTAAGGTTGGCGTATTCGTGTGCTTTGATAATTGCATCAAAATCGTCAGTCTTACCGTCACCAACGGCACCGAAATCCTCGTATGTTACATAATCCGTGAAGGTTTTGGTATATTCGTAGCCGTCCTTGAAATCATAGCTGCCGTCAGAGGCCAGAATAACCTCATCAGCAAAAGCGGCTATACCTCTTGAAATACCGACGCTTTTACCGCCCTTTATATAGACGCTTCCGTTTTCAACCCTGAGGGTGAAGGTGTCGCCCTCATTAAGGCTTGAATCAATGATAAACGCTTTTCCGGACGCGTCTGAAGAAATTTCAAGCTCCGTACCGCAAGCCTTGTAAAGCTCGTCTGAAAGAGCTTCTGCCGCATTGCCGTACAGCTCGCCCTCAGGATTTACTATACAATATCCGTCAACAGAAGCACCGTTTACGGTTATCTCTTCAAGGGGGCGCACGATATACGGACTTTCATAATTGCCGTCCTTCAGCTCGTCTTTAAGCTCAAGCTTTATAAAAGCCTGAGAAAACGGAGCTGTCAGGAAAGAAATAACACTTATCAGAAAGGCTGCTATACGCGAAAACATTTTCATCACCCTTAAATTTTATTCCTTGAGTGCCGCCAGAATTTCACCTGCATCCTGAAGGACAAGATGGGGCTTATCTGAGCTCTCGTCCAGAATCTCCTGAGTTGTTTCTCCGCTGAGAACAAGCACTGAGGTTATTCCTGCATTAAGACCCGATTTGATATCCGTGTAGATGCGGTCGCCCACAACACAGGTCTCCTCTACGGAGACACCGATAGCCTCCATCGCAAGCTGCGGCATAAGCGGAGACGGCTTGCCGATAACCACGGGACGTTTTTTTGTCGCGTTATAAATCATATCACACACGCTTCCGCAATCGGGCACTGAGCCGAATTCCGTCGGGCAGACATAATCAGGATTGGTCGCAATATACGGAAGTCCGGGACGGGTCAGGAGCATATAGCTGACGTCGTGAAGCTTCTGAAAGGTAAGCTCCGTATCAAATCCCATAACGATACACTCGGTTTCGTTAACATCCGCCGTGACCGTAAAGCCCTCACGGATAAGCTCATCCTTTAACGACTGCGTTCCGCAGACATAGAGCTTCTGTCCCTCGTGATGCTTATGAAGATAATAAGCAGTTGCCTGTGAGGACGTCATAAAATCCTCACGGCAGGCTGAAATGCCGAGCGAAGCAAGCTTTTTGACATAATCGTCAACACTCTTTGAGGAATTATTGGTCATAAAAAGATATCTTCTGCCTGTATTTTTCAGCGTATCGAGCAGCTCGAGCGTGAAATCATAGAGCTGACTGCCGAGATACAGCGTACCGTCCATATCGAATAAATACAGCTTCTTACCGCGAAGCAATTCGTTCTTCTGCATTAGTGAGTCTCCTTCAATTTTTCAATATTTCACATTAAAATTATAGCATATAAAGTAAAAAAATCAAGGCGGTAAAAAAGCATCGCCGAAGCGATGCTTTGATAATATAAGCAATTATTTTTCACAAATCATATCGAGTGCGAGGGTTGATGTCCAGCCGTAGTCACGGATTGATTGATATTTAAGTCGGAAGTCGTACGGTTCAACTATCTCACCCTTACGGTTGAAGCAATACGGCGGTGTTCGGTTCTCACTGTCATAAAATTCAAAAACAGTACCCGTAAGACTATACCATTCGTTGATAATCGCAAGCGTTTTCGCTACGATTTCTTCCGCTTTTCCGCAATAGCCGTATTCCTTAAGTCCCATTGAAATCATATAATTATAATTTATCCAGACGGGACCGCGCCACATATCAGAGCCGAAGGTCGCATCTTTTTTCGATATGCTGGGAATCGGAAGCTCCGTCCCGAATTCTCCGGGATTTTCAAGATGTGCAACAAGTCTTTCACATTGCCTTTCATCACATACACCCGCGAAAACCGGCAGGAAGGATGCTACAGACTGCACCTTATTGAAGCAGCCGTTCTGAATATCATAATCGTAATAAAAGCCGTCCTCATCGCACCACAGAGTGGCATTGATATCGCTTTTTATTTTTTCGTTCCATTCTGCGAAGAAGGCCTCGCCGTCTTTATCGCCAAGCTCTGATGCAATTTTCTGCATAGCGCGCGTCTCATTCGCCATATAGCAGGAAAAGTCGATCGCGTAAAGGTCGCTCGCAGTATCAAAGCGCGGTGAATTATCCATACCCGATTCGTCACAGCGGTTGTTAAGCTCGGGTTTTGTGTGCCAGGAATAGAGCTCCTTTGCACTCTTTCTTCTGTTCGACCTGCACCACAGGAGAAACGCCTTATTTTTTTCAAAGACAGTCTTCAGAAATTCCTTGTCTGAGCTTTTTTCATAAACCATCCACGAGCCCCATGCGATGACGGGAGGCTGAGTTACCCCCGAGCAAAAATCAGGAGTTGCCATATGCGGAATGTAGCCGTCCTGCTGCACATCAAAAAGTGCAAGAATAAGATTTTCTGCGAGCTTCGCATCAAGGTGTCTGTGACCGATTGCATGGAAAACAGAATCCCACAGCCACATATTCCTGTGCGGAAGGCGGTCAGGTGTTGACCATATCCTTTTTATATTACCCTCGGGCGAATACAGCTGACTTTTCATCACGCTTACACATTTTGCATATAACGCAGCATATTCCATGTCCTCGGGAATGCCTTCATACGGCTTTTTCTTCTGAGCTTTCAGCTTTTCAGGATCTAGCGACATACCCTTTTCGCAGAGTTCAGCGGCTTCGTCCGCACCCTTCGCAAATGCGAAGGCAAATCTGCCGTTTCTCTTTAAAACAGCCGTGAACTCGCCGTCAGAGGTGTCGTGAATCTCCGTATCGGCTTTTTTTATAATTTCACAGTCACCGTCAACGCTCACAAAAACGTTAGCTGCACCGCCGATTTCGCCGACAACAAGGTGTCTTCCGGCAAAAATCACACTTGCATTTTTCAAAAGAAGCATATCCGAAGTAACACAGCTGAAATCATGTGCTGCATCAGTTAAGAAAAGTGTTCTGCGGCATTTTGTATGGAATATCACGCCGATTTTATCACCCGCGAGAGTGCCTGTGAAATCGTCTCTGAAAAAGGACTCGCCGTCAAGTGCAGAAAACGCAAAAAGCTGTCCCTGTCCCCATTTTGTCGGTAGCATTGCAAATTACTCCTTATTCAGCATCAATTGCTTCGGCTTCCTCGAGTCTTTTCTTTGACTCTGCTCTGATTTCCTCAAGCTCTGCCATAATCTTTACCTTACGCTTACCCGTAAAGTTATCGAACATCATAATAAACGCAGGAAGAAGATTGCCGATGATACCGGGGATAACAACGAGAAGGAAAATTCCGTGGAGAGTTTCGGGAGTCTGGACAGCCTCAACCATTACACCGTTGACTCTCTGTGCGCTCTGATAGCCGATGAGTGCAAGACCGCCGTTTACGAGAAGCTCCTTCCAGAGAGCTGATATTCTTGAAACCATCGTATTGAAGGCAAAAACCATACCCTCATTACGCTGTGCAACGCCGTATTTCTGATAGCTCTTCCATTCCATATAGTCGGTTGAGTCAGCAAGAAGAACTCTTCTTGCCGCATTCATACCTGCATTCGGAAGACCGCCCAGAGCAATGAGAATACCGACAAGCCAGAGACTCTTATAACCGAAGATAGCAAGAAGCAGATAGCATATACCCGTATGCAGATAGCTGATAACAACGATATCGCGCGAGGAAAGCTTCTTTCCGATAAACGGGATTGAGAGAAGATAGCCGTAAGAAAGTGTTGCTGAGCCTGCTTCAACAAAAGTCTTCATACTATATTTATTAAGAGTCTGCTTGTAGAAGAAGGGAAGAGCGTTATAGCAGACCTGTCTGATCGAATCTACACACTGGCTGAGTGAAAGAAGAAGAAGCGGTCTGTTGAGAAGGATGAGCCTCAAGTCAAGCCTGACCTTTTTCTCAGTCTTAGGAGGAAGAACAAGATTTCTTTCCTTAAGTGTCATACACGGCACAAGCATCGTGAACATACCGAGGATGCCGAAAAGAAGTGCAACGGTAAAGAACGCCCATTTTTCCGAATTATAGTCGCCGTCCATAGCATCAATGATAATAGGTACAAGACCGCCCGGAAGCAGTGAGCCTAAGGTTGATGCAATCTGTGCAACGGTATAGAAATTCTTTCTTGATTTTGCATTGGGTGTCATTCGTACGGAAAGCGTTGACAGCGCAACGTCGAAGAATGTATCCGCAATATTGAAGGTAAGAAAAAGAATGAAGCTCCACAGCACGTTGAAGGTAAGCGATGCCGAGGGAACAATGAAAAGAAGGATTGATGAGAGCGTGAACGGAATTGCCGATGCCAGCATAAAGCGTCTCGCGTTACCCTTGCCCGAACGGTTGTTATCGAGAAGTGCACCGACAATAGGCGCAATAAAGATATTGACACCCGTAGTTGCGGATTTCATCGCAACAATGTGCCTAGACTCAAGACCCATATAGTCATACATAAACTGGTCGGTGTATGTACCTACGCAGTCCTGACCCATACAGTTGCCGAAGATACCCGAAACGTAGCCTACCTGCTCCTTGAGAGCAACATCGGGATTATTTTTCATAGACTGATAGAAATCTTTTATTTTACCCATCTGATTTCCTCCTTACTGATGATTGAATATTCTTTCAGCGGTATAGGTGCCGTCCGTTTTTATATTAAGAAGCGTACAGCCCTGAATCCACTCGCTTTCAGGTGCATCGAACTTGCTCTGCATATTATACGCACCGTAGCCTGACGGCTGAATGTAGGAAAGAAGAATACCGTCATACATTACGCCGAAATTATTAACGTGGTCATGGCCGAAGTAAACCGCCTGTGCACTTCCCTTTTCCTTCATAGCACTGAAGAGACCCGAATCAAAGCCCGATTCGCAGACACCCTCACGCTTTTCGCCGTAAAGGAAAGCATCCTCAGCATATTCCTGCTCCGCCTGATATATGGGGATATGAACAACAGTAACAGACTTGAATTTACCGTACTCAGCTTCGATTGCATCGTGCTTTTCCTTATACCATTCAACCTGAGAGGTCTTGACACCGTCATAGACATCGTCTTCATCGGTTACGCCGTATTCCGCCTTGCTTTCAGCGGTCATATAATCACCCGTATCCATAAGGAAGAAAACCTCTTTAAGCGTGCCGTCAGCATTAAGGATGTTAACGGTGCTGTTGCCGTAGCCGTCAACGTCAGCCTTACCCTCTTTTACAAGGCAATGGTCGTAGGAGGAAAAGAGCTTTATAACATTTTCTCTGTCATAAGAAAGGAAGCCGTCACCCTCGTGATTGCCGAGGACGGTTGTCCAATAGACACCGAGCTGCTCAAAAAGCTCTGCAAGCTGAACGTTACGTTTTTTATTGAAGCCGTATGTAACGTTATCGCCGCCCAGAATAACAAGATCGGGCTTTTGCTCACTGATATTTTTAACGAGATACGATACCGTCATATTGTCAAGCGTCTTGTCACCCTTAATATGCGTATCCGTGAACATCAGAACCCTGAAGTCGCCGTCGCTGTTCTTTCTGATTGTAACGCTGTCGTCATCCTCGCTGATTATCTCGACGTCACTGCCAACCCTCTGTGCCGAAGCAATGTCATAAGAAATACCCTGTGTGCTTTTGAACACTACAAAGCCGCCAACGCCGATTATAACCGCAAGAACGAGTGCAAGGATAATTTTTAAAGCCTTTTTCATTTTTCACCTTTCCTTTTCTTCGAAGTAAACATAGTATGTCTACTGACATTTTAACACAAACAGCGTTTCAAAACAATCTTTTTATTGCTTTTTTAAAACAATATGTGTTATACTTTTTTAAATTAAAGTATAACACATCCGGAGGCGGAATATGAAAATCGGTTTTACATCAACGTCCTTCAGACAGATAAAAAGCATTGAAAAAATAGTCAGGATCGCTTCGGAAGCGGGTGCGGACTGCATCGAATGGGGCGGCGATATTCACGTAAAGGATGTTCCGACGGCAAGGAGGGCTAAACAGCTCTGCGACGATGCGGGAATCCCGATTTCCTCCTACGGCAGCTACTACCGTGTAGGAAGCAAAAAGGCTGATGAATGGAAACAAATCTGCGAGATATCTTCTGCGCTGGGTGCTGATTTTGTCCGCGTATGGCTCGGCACCTCCGACAGCGAGGTAACAGATGAAGCGACCTACACAAAGCTCGTTGAAGACGGTAGGGCAATCTGTGACGCGGCAAAGGAATACGGCCTCATCGTCTGCCCGGAATGTCACGACAGGACATACAACAACAATACCGATGCTTTTCTGAAAATACACAATGACATCGGCCGTGAAAATTTCAGAACATATTTTCAGTCGCGATACAAGAGGGCTGAATATGATCTTGACAGAATTGAGCGTACGCTCCCTCTGATACAATGTATACATATCTCATATTCCGAGCAGTCGAGAGATCAGTTCCCCTTCTTCAGGCCGAAATATATAGATGCTCTTCTTGATAAAATAATCTCGTTGAATTACGACGGCCTGATTCTCGTCGAATACACATACCCCTGCGGATTGTACGGCTTCCCGTCGTGCATGAAAAAACATATTGCAAGGTTTAAATCAAGGTTAGGTGAAAGATAATGAAAATTGCACTTTTCGGTACAAATCAGCTTCAGTTTTCAAAGGTTTACACTCCCGAGGTTCTGAAAAAACTCGGTGAATACGGTGTGCTTTCAGAGAAAATCAACCGGAGCAATCTCAAGGAAAATGCAGATTTTCTTACGGACTGCGAAATTGCTTTTTCGACCTGGGGAATGCCTCAGTTCACAAAGGAAGAAATAGCGGAATATATGCCGAAGCTCAAGGCTGTTTTTTATTCGGCAGGTACCGTACAGTATTTTGCACGTCCCTTCCTTGAAAGCGGGATAAAGGTTTTCAGCGCCTTTGCGGCTAACGCCGTTCCCGTTGCGGAATACACCTTTGCACAGATAACACTTGCGGCAAAGGGATATTTCCAGTCAGAAAAAAATTACCGTTTTCTTCCCCTCCGCGCTCTTGCCTTTGCCAACTCCGCAACAGGCAATTTCGGCTGTAAGGTCGGTCTTGTAGGTCTCGGTGCGATAGGAAAAATGGTAGCTGAAAGGCTTAAGGCACTCGATGTTGAGGTTTATGCCTGCGACCCGTTCATCCCTGAGGAAACGGCAAAGCAGCTCGGTGTTACGCTCGTTGATATGGAAACACTTTTCAGCGAATGTGACATCATCAGTAACCATCTTGCTAACAAGCCTGAGCTCGAAAACATATTCAACAGCAAGCTTTTCAAAAGAATGAAAAAGCGTTCAACCTTCATCAACACAGGCAGAGGCGCACAGGTTGCAGAATATCAGCTCGCGTGGTCGCTTCTCTGCCATCCGTCGAGAACCTTCGTCGCTGATGTTATAAAAAAAGAGTTTTTCCCCTACATCTGTCCCCTTTTCTGGGTTCCGAATGCAATCCTCACTCCGCATATCGCAGGCAGTACGGGCAAGGAGCCGCAGAGAATGGCTTACTATATGATGGAAGAAATGGAAAAGCTGCTTGCAGGCGAGCCTACAAATTACGAGGTTACTCTTGAGTCACTTGAGAGGATGGCATAAGATGGCTGTTATTTATACTCTCTGCGCCGTTGCTGCTTTTTTGGTGCTGCTGACAGTATTCGAGCTTCTGCATCTGATGCGGATAAAATCCGTTCCCGATTCACCGGACAAGGCGGACGCAGATAAATACTCACTTAACGTAAACGGCAAAAGCTTCGATGCGCTTTATCTTCATCTTACGGGTGAAAAGCAAGCCCCTTCCTTTACCGAGGAGGAGATTTATTCTCTGCTTCTTAAGCAGTCGGAATATATGAGCAAGCGTTTTGACTGTGCCGATTTCCGCGCACAGATGCTTTTTAAAATTTATAAGGACTGTTCGGCGGTCCTCAGCGACAGGTGCATAGCGCTTATCAGAAAAACTTTTCTTGATTTTAAATATTTTATGGATGAGCCCGGCGACGACAGTATGTGCTACTGGTCGGAAAACCACCTTATTCTGTTTGCTGTCAGTGAATATCTCGCAGGTCAGGAATGGCCTGATGAGATTTTTACAAACAACGGTATGACGGGCAAGGAGCATCAGTTAAAGGCGAAGGAGCGCATTGACGCGTGGATGCAGCAGCGCTTCAGCTACGGCTTTTCGGAATATCTGAGCAACAACTATCTTGCCGAGGATATCGCTCCGATGGCAAATTACATAGCGTATTCAAAGGACGAAAAATCTGTTGAGCAGATGAAAATTATAATGGATATTCTCTGGCTCGACGTTGCTCTCAACAGCGTAAACAACCGCTTTGCCGCCGTCAGCTCGCGCATGTACGGTAATAACAAGGCGGCAAGCTGCATCGGCAACAGCATTCAGGCTGCAATGAATATTCTCTGGGGATTTGACGGCGCTGATGATGTACTTAACAGCCCTCACCTTTCCGAAGCTCAAAAGAAGCTTGTTAAGTCATCCCTCCAAAAGGAGCCGAACTATATCGTGCTTTGCTTTAACGATATAGTAAAAAAGGGAATCTATACCCTTCCGCAGGCAATCAGGGATATTGCGCTTTCAAAGGAAGCATTCGTTTCAAAAATGAGCTGCGGTCTTTCACCTGAGGATCTTGTCAGAGAAGGACTCGTCGGTCAGCAGCCGCATCAGATTATGGCGCAGATGGGCGCAGAGACCTTCACGAATCCTGAAGTTATCAAAAATACAATCAGATATCTCAAGGCTAACAAAATGTACCGCAATGCATTTGTAAGCTATTTTAAATTTCTTAATCTAACCATACTCAAAGCCGTAAATTGGGAGAAGGCTGCGGCAAGGCTTAATCTTATGCCGCACGGAATTGCGCTCGGCAGAGGCAACATCTACACATACCGCAACGCTCACTATTCAATGTCAACCGCCGTCTGCAAAAGCGTTGATATGTGCGGAGCGCAGGATCACGAATGGAGCGCGAGCATCGCAGAGGAGCTGTCACTCTTCACAACTCATCCCGCCGGTGACGGCAACGGCAGATACGGTGCATCTCCCGGCTACTGGGTGGGCAACGGCAGACTGCCGATGAGCGTTCAGAACGAAAATGTCAACGTGACAATATATAAAATCCCCGACAAAAAGCGTCTCGGCGAAACGGGTATTGCATCAATGACACACGCATATATGCCCAGAGTTTTCTACGACGAGCTTGAGCTTGACGGCAACAGGGTTTTCGCGAGAAAAAACGGCGTTTTCGTCGCTTTGATTTCAAACGGTGAAATGCAATTCAGGCCGTTCAATCAGAATTCCGCAAACGGTCTTCTCAAGGGAAGAAGCTTCCCCGAGGGGCTGAAGCTCGAAAACGAATTTGATTTATGCCGTTACGGCGGTGATTATCATATTTATATCACTGAATTATCTGACGCGGACACCGAAACCTTCGAGGAGTTCAAATCGCGAATCAGAAGCAACACCGTTGATTTCGGCTGCGGCTGTGTTAATTATTCAACCGCATCGGGTACGCTCGAAGTATCCTACGACGGTAAATTCAACATTGACGGCAAGCCTGCCGAAAAGGAATTCGCACGCTATGACTGCAAATTCTGCACAGCCGAAAGAAAACCCGGCATCATAGCTGTTGACAGCGGTAAAAGCAGACTGCTGCTCGATTTCAAAAACGCAAAAAGGAGTGTCAACTGATGTATAAAACAAGTGACATTATAAAAAAGCTCGACAAGCCCGTTCTCACTAAAGACGATATTCCCTACAGTGCCTCACTGATATTCAACGCTGCCGTAGAAAAATATAACGGAAAATACGTTATGCTTTTCAGAAACGATTACGGCGAGTTCAGAAACACCAGCTTCGAGGGTACGAATATCGGATTTGCAACAAGTGATGACGGCATCAACTGGGATGTATCGGACAAGCCCTGCTTCGAGCTTAACGACGAGGAAATCAACCGCGTTTACGACCCGCGTATAACGGTAATTGACGGCGTCTGCTACGTCTGCTTTGCAGTAGGTACGAAGCATGGTGTGCGCGGCGGTATCGCAAGAACGGACGATTTCGATAAATTCGACATTATCTCACTTTCCGTTCCCGACAACAGAAATATGGTTCTTTTTCCCGAAAAAATCAACGGCAATTTCGTCCGTCTTGAAAGACCGATGCCAGTCTACTCCCGTGACGGTAAGGACAGATTTGACATCTGGCTTTCGGAATCACCCGACCTTGTTTATTGGGGAAAATCAAGACTCGTTATGGGCGTTGAGCACGTTCCGTTTGCGAATGATAAAATCGGACCCGCAGCACAGCCGATCAAAACAGACAAGGGCTGGCTGACCACCTTCCACGCAGTTGAGCTTGATCCTACAAGAGGTAAAAACGGTTGGGAGGACAGCTGGAAGAAGCAGTATTATGCCGGCATAATGCTCCTTGACCTTAATGACCCGTCAAAGGTTATCGGTAAATATGACAAGCCTCTTATCGTATGCGACAAGGATTATGAGCTTGAAGGCGGATTCCGAAAGGACGTTATATTCCCCTGCGGTAACATTTTAGAGGATAACGGAGAGGTTAAAATTTACTACGGTGCTTCCGACACTGTAGAGTGCCTTGCAACGGCTGATGTCAATGATCTGATAAAGCTTTGCCTTGAATAAATCAGAATAGCAAAAACTAAGAGCAGAAGGACAAAAGTCTTTCTGCTCTTTCTGATTTATTTTTCAGCTATCTCTACATTTCCGGTCTCACCGCTTACATATTCACCGTTTTGGTAATACGGTTCGGAATTGATGCTCACAGAAGCACCCTTCGGCACAGCTAAGAGAGTCCTTACCCCCTGCGGGAGAGTGAGGTCAATGATATATTCATCGTCCGTTTTTTCATAATTCAGGGTAATCAGACCCTTCACGCTCGGTACAGTACAGCTCATTGTATCGGACAGGGTGTACTGAGGATCAATTTTTATTTTCTCATAGCCCGCCTCAAGCGGTGTTATACCTGCAAAGTGCTTGCTCATTATAACAAGGGGGCCGCCGCTCCACGCGTGGTTTTTTGTGCCGCGCCAGGAATCCCAAAATTCCCAGAGAGTCGAATAATCCTCACCCATCATATCCGCATATCTTTCCTTGATTCTGTCATTCGCGGCTTCATATTCTCCCATTTTGCAGAGAGCCTCGAGGACATAATATTCCATATACGGACTTGAATTCTGCGTGGTTGTAAGCACAGCTTTTATAATACCGTACTGTTCTTTGTCAGCAAGTCCCGCCAGAACCGCAAGCGCATTGGCCCTGTCATCAGGCTTTCTGACATCCTTACTTTTAAAGCCGTTTTCCGTCCAGAGAGCTTCATAGCCCCTTGCAATAACAGCTTTTCTTTCAGCGATAAAAGGAATATCCGCATTTCTTTCCAAAAGCTCTGCCATTTCTTCCACGGCACAAAAAGCATAGTACACCCACGCGTTTTCGATTGCCGTCATATCCGCCTTTTTACCCCAATCGGGCCAATCCCACGAGCCCTCGCGGTGAACAACGAGATTATCCCCGCCGATTTCCCAAAGCTTAAGATAATCAAGAGAAGCGTCATAAACCTTTTCAACAAAGGCCCTGTCGCCCGTGTATTCATAGTAGGTAAGAAAGCCGATGATACCTGCAAGCTGCTGTACGGGAAGCTCAAAATAGTCACCGCTTATAGGTACAACGGTCTGAAGCACCTTTGTTTCGTCAACGTGCGAAAGCATCGCCTCCACACCCTTCTGATAAAGCAGGTATGAATTGCTGTCCATTGAATACATTGTCATTATCATTTCGCTCGTGACATCGCCCCACCATTGCGCTCTTTCTCTGTCAGGACAATCCATAAAGCTGTCGCGCATCGTAACGTAAAGGGTACGAAGAGATTTCTGCCACAGGGAATTCAAAAACTCATCATCGCAGCTGAAATCACCGCTGAAGGAGCTATCGTAGCCCGTTTCGCGGTATTTAAGCGAAACAACCGTGACACCCTTCGGTATTTTATAGGTAATATGCTCACCGTTAAACCAGCCCGGGGCTTCAAACTCCTGCTCGCCATCCCTTGTAATATAGGTTGAAGAAACCGCGCCGATAAGGGTATTTTCTGTGGTAATGCGGATTTTCTTGCCTGCAGGCGCAATGATCTTAAGATAAGGAGTAAGCTGTGCATTATACGGAACATCCACGGTGATTTTCTCGCCGAAAAGCTTGCTCACGGTGTAGTTTTCATAATCCCTTGAGTTCTCATAATCCTTAAGCCCGTAGTCCTTAAGGAAGGGTATTCCCCTCGGATAGAGTCTGCCGTAGCTCCCCTCACCGCCCGGGGCATATTCGGTTGCATTGTTCCACGAGGAGGTATCAAAGCCCCCGCTTATCCAATCAGCAGCCTTTCTTGCATCGAAATAAACGCTGTATTCAGAAAGACGGTAATTCGGCGGGTAAAAGGGACTGTCAATATAAGCTTCATTTCTATTGACCTTCCAGCTTTTGTCGGATACGATGCAGATATCTTCGTTTACTGCCTCGAAAATAAATCCGCCCTGACCGCTTGAGTTATAGGAATAGCTTGTTTCGTCATCCCAGTACCACACCAAGGCGCAGATTGAGTTTTCGCCCTCTCTGAGAAACGGTGCGATATCCACGCTGTCATAATATCCGCCGTTTTCCTCGGGTCCGCGCTTTACACTGCCTTCGAAAACAGCCGTTTCGCCGTTGACGTAAAGCCAGTATTTTGAATCAGCAGAGATATGAGCGATAAGCTCCGCAGGTACCTTATCGAGGCTCACCGTCTTTCTGAAGCACATCCAGACGTTTTCCTCGTCAATATTCTCCCCGTCCCATATCCACTTTGCAGACCAGTCGGTTTTTTCTTCCGCGGAAATCACGCTGTATTCAGGTATAGTTTCAGGAATTTCATAATCGTTGGTATACGGTATCAATGACGGCTCACCCCACGAAAAGAGCGAGGAAAGAAACGCCGCCGCTATCGCGAGATATGAAATTATAGTCTGTATAACTCTCATAGTAGCCTCCCGTAATTACCGGTTTTTATCATTTTATCATAAAATATGCAAAAACTCAACCAATCTGTATCCCTATAACACGCACGGAGCATCAAAAATTAAAATTTGGTAAATATTGTTGACAAGGCGGGTGTGATATGCTATTATGCAAGTGTGATAGCACAGGTATCACACTTGCTATCACAGTGTGCAGAGTCCGTCGTGGGAATGTTCATTTTTAAAAATCAAGGGAAAGATTACATATATTTTAACATTCCCCAACGGACATTAAACGAAAGTAAGGTGATAAGATGTTTGAAATCGACTCGAGAAGCCGTATACCGATTTATGAGCAGATCAAAAACCAGATTCTGCTCTTTATCCGTATGGGTGTTTATAAGCCTGACGAGCAGCTACCGTCGATACGGGCGGTTTCTCAGCAGACGGGCATCAACGTGAATACGGTTAAAAGAGCTTTTGCCGACCTCGAAGCCGAGGGGGTTATCTATTCCCTCGTCGGCAGGGGTTGCTTTGTCTCTTCAAGTGCGATTGAAAACACGGCAATCGCACAAAAGGCGCTCAGGGAAATTGAGCACGACATCCGCTCAATCAAATCAAAGGGTGTTGACAAAAACGATCTGATTAAGCTCATTGAAAGTATCTATTCGGAGGATGATTGATTATGATTAAGGTTTCTAACGTTACAAAGACTTTTGACGATTTTACAGCAATTGACAACCTTTCGCTTGAGATAAATAACTCTTCTATTTACGGACTTGTCGGCTACAACGGCGCAGGCAAGACAACGCTTCTTAAAACTATTGCAGGCGTTTACGTCCCCGACAGCGGTACTGTCGAGATGGACGGAATTGACCTTTTTAAGCATCCCGAAAAGAAGCAGGAGCTTTTCTACGTTCCCGATGATCTCTACTTCGGACTTGCATCCTCAATGAAGAGTATGGCGAATTACTATAAGAGCTTTTACCCGAACTTCTGTATGGAGACGTTCCATAAGCTCGCAGGACTTTTCGGTCTCGATATACACAAGAAGATTATGGGATTTTCAAAGGGAATGCAGAGACAGGCTGAAATGGTGCTCGGGCTCTCTACCCTGCCGAAGGTTATTCTTCTTGACGAATCCTTCGACGGACTTGACCCCGCAAAGAGAAATCTGACGAAGAAGCTTCTTCTCGACTATATGGCGGACAAGGAATGTTCAATTCTTATCTCCTCACACAACCTGCACGAGCTGGCTGATATGTGCGACCACATTGCGCTGATGAACGGCAAGAGCATCGCTATGGACTGTGCCGTTGACGATATGAACGGCAGCCGCTGTAAGTTCAGACTCGCCTACACCGAAAACGTTGACCGCAATGTGTTCAACGGCATCGAATATAAGAACTATAAGGCTGACGGCAAGATAGTTTCCTTCACCGTTTCAAAGAACCTTGAAGAAGCAGAAAGAATCATCGCCGTATCAAATCCCGTACTGACAGAGCGTTTCCCGTTATCTCTCGAAGAGATATTCCTTGAGGAAATGGAGGACACTGATTATGACTTTGAAAAGCTGTTTTCGTAAGCCTTATCGGGGATTGTTTCTTCAATCTCTGAAGGTTTCGTCGATATTCCCTCTTATAGCTTTTTTCGGCAGAATTATTCCGACATTCTATCGGCCGTTGGCAATCCCAAAAGAAAATCTTATCGGCTACTTCTGGGACGGTTATCTTTCCCCCGATAATCTGATATCCTTCCCGATACTCTCACCTTTTCTTGCGGTAATCACGGCGGTGCTGCTTTTCAACTTCGCCTGGAGCAAGAAAAAGACGAATGTTTTATTCTCTTTAGGTATGACGAGAACACAGATTTATTCCGCAAAGCTGCTTGCAGGTATTCTTCCGCTTATTGTGCTGATGAGCATTGCGGCAGGCTTTGAAATCACCCTGAATCTGTTTGTGGGCTACAAGCTCAGCGCAAGATATCTCATCGGTGCGGCATTCATCTTTCTGAACGCGATCACGCCGTACATCCTTTGCTTCTGTGTCAGCTCGGCGGTCATCGCAAACACGGCGAACGTGATTGAGGGCGGAGTGTTCACCCTTATCACAATGCTGGCACCGTCAGTGCTCAGAAAATTTTTAGGTAAGCTTTTCTGCGCTTACACGCTCGGCGCAAGCGATATGGATATTGAAAAATTCCTCGACGTTTTAAACACAAACCGTGTTCCGCAAAGCTGGAACTGGACAGTTCCGTTTATACACGATTTTTCGGTCATTTTTGACGATTATTACAATTACGGCGAGGTCAAGCCCTATTTCCACGCGGACAGCCTTGAGCAAATCACAATTTACGACTGGTCGGGCGTTATTATGTCTGTCATTTACACGGCGATTGCCGTGACAGTCGGCTTTTACCTCTTCAGAAGAAAGAAGAACGAGTACGCGGCGACCTTCGGCAGAACAAGGGGCTTCACGGAATTCTGCGCGGTTGTTGCAGGACTTTTCATCGCTTGTGTGCTTAACAATCTCGTCAGCTTCGGCGAGGGTACGTTCACGGAATTTCTCCCGAGCATCCCGTGCTTTTTCCTCGGCTATTTCACATTCAAGCAGATTTTCGGCTACAAGAGACTGCGCGAGCTCAAGCGCTCGCTCAAAAGAGTTCCGTTATATACGGCAGGTCTCCTCGCCTGCTTGCTTTGCTGCTACCTCGGCGGCTTCGGTTATTCTTCATACGTACCTGAGACGGACAATATCGTATATGCAAGCGTTTCAACGCCCTTTTACAAGGGTCTTGACGACAGGCTTTCAAGCTCCTCAAACAGAGGCACTTATATGATGAATCAGCGTGACAGGTTCGACGAGAGAGTGGATAATTTTTACACATCAGACTTCTGGGGAATCTGGTACACGGAGGAAGAATATTACGAGCTGTTCACCAACAGCGTTGCAACCTTCTATTCCACCGATGAAATCGACAAGGTAAGAGAGGTTCACGAGGCCTTCATAAAGGACGGTCACATCAGCAGTTCGGCTGAGGATACGCAGGGCACGTCCGTTCTGATAACATACAGGCTCAACGACGGCACTTACGTCAGACGAAGCTATTTCCGCACGACTGAGGAGACCGCACAAAAGCTGCTGACACTCAATGATACGCAAAGTGTTGATAACGAAATCGACCTTTACTTTGGCGGCTTTCACGACGAATATGACGAAAACACCCTTCTCAAGCCCTATGATGATGAGGAATGGATGGCAGAGGTAAGGGATAAGTCAAGCAATCTCTACGCTTGTTACAGCTATTTATTCCCGAAGGATATGTCAGCAGGCTATAACATCGGCGCTTTGGATGATGAGCTGTTCAACGCGCTCAAAGAGGACCTCAAGGCTATGAGCGCGCAGGAATACTACCACCATTCAGCCGAGGATGAGCTCGGCGTGCTGACCTACATTTACGATACGGAATTCACGTATTACAATGAGGAAAGCGAAAAGCTCAGCGAGAAGCTCGGCGATGATTACAGAACGACGAGCTGGAACATCAACCCGACAACGGCAAAGTGCTTTGTTATAACAAAGGATATGACGAACACGGTCAGCTATCTCGAAAAGAGCGGGCTGATGAAATATTTCAAAAACGTGCGCACCGTTGACGACATCAGCTATGTGAAGACGAAAAAGCTCAGCGAGCTTTACGACAGCGAAGAAAAGCATCTTAATCTTCCGCTGTTCTACGGCGCATTCAACCACGATGTTGTTGATGCCGCGAGGGGCTTTGACCGCTCGTATTTCAAGGAAACTGATGCTGAAAAAATCACGGATAAGGCTGAAATTCAGGCATTGCTTGATAAGGCTGTGCTTTTCGGATATTGCTCAAACGACAGCAAAATTGTAGAAATAACATATAACGACGGTGCCGTTGCAACGGTGATGGTGCGCACAGCGGAATAAAATTCCGATTATTTTACGGGAGCAAGCCGTGACGAAGTTAGTTCATTAAATTGGAGTTTGCCACCTCATCCACCGCAAGCGGTCCCCCTTCCCCTCAAGGGGAAGGCTGTAACACAAGGGAGGAAAAAATATGAATCTTAAACCTAACAGCCGCAAGCAATTTACGGCGATGTTACGCCAGACGATGCTACCGTCATCGGTTATGGCGATATGTGCATTCCTGTGCTTTATGCTCTTTACGGCTTTCGGCTACGCTTCTTTCGAGCCGGACTACATTTACGATACAGCGCACTTCTTCGACGATCTGCGCTCCGGCGGTATTGAGGATTTCGCTAACCTCGCATTCCTCGGTGCCGGTATGCTCAACGCCGTGCTGTGCTTCAGCTTCGCCTGGAGCAAGAAGCAGTCAAACGTTATTTTCTCGCTCGGTATGAAGAAAAGCGAAATTTACTTTGCAAGAATCCTCGGCGGTATCGTGCCGATGGCTGTTTCATTAACCCTTGCAGGAGTTATCGAAACGATCGCGAACGTTTCGGGTAATTTCATTGTCAACGGACGCTTCTTCGTTATGGCGGCGTTCACGATGCTGTCTTACCTTGCGGTTTATGTGCTCGCATTTACGCTCAGCTCTGCCGTTATGGCGAACACGGGTAACGTTATCGAGGGAATCCTCTTCACTTTTATTCTGGCACTTTTCCCGATGGTGCTTAAGGCCTTTCTTGCAAACACCTTCTGGCAGTTCACACACGGTGCTGCTATCCCCGGCTCTGATTACGAGGTTATCTCAGACTGGAACTGGGCAAATCCGTTCGAGGTTTTTAAAAACCTCTATCAAAGCGTTATGACATCGTATTTCGAGATAAGCAGTAACGAAAAAATCAGCTTTATCTACTGGTCGGGAATTATTATGTGTGCGGTTTATTCCGCAGTTATCATTGCTCTGGGTTACCTCGGCTTTAAAAAGCGCCGTAACGAAATCTGCGGTACGTGGGGACGCGCAAGAGGTATGAATGAAATCGTCGGCGCTGTTGTCGGCTTTTACGCCTCGTACATCATCGGGCTTTATATACTCGGAACACGTCACGGCGACGCAAATTTCCTGACATATCTCGCGTGTGCGTGCACCTTCGTTGCCGCTTACATCATATTCAAGCTCGTTTTCGGCTACAAGCGCGGCAAGGAGCTCAAGCAATCACTCAACCGCTTCCCCGCCTACGCTATGGCACTCGCAGCCGTGTTTATGGTATTCAGCTTCGGACTTTTCGGCTATTCGTCAAAACTCCCGAAGGCTGATGACATTAAAAGCGTTTCGGTCGCTTCACCCTATTATAAATTCCTTGACGAGAGCTTTTCAGGCTCCTCGGAATATGCACTCAAGGTCACCTCAGTAAATTACGATGCTATTTACCCTGATATTGACGGTTCAATATACGCAAGGGAATACAGAATACCCGAAATTATATATTCAGATTATCAGGATATCGAAAAGGTGCTCGAAATTCACGAGAGTTTTATCCGTGACGGTAAAATAAAGAACAACGGCGCACATTCCTGCGCCTCTGAAATAATCATTTCTTACACACTCAAGAACGGAAAGACCTTCACCCGCTATTACACGGAGGCTACGGAGGGTACGACGCTTAAGCTTCTGACTCTCAATGACAGCGATGAATTCAATCAAAGGCTGTTCAATTACCTCAGCAGGGATTTAGGCTTCGAGTACAATCAGCAGCTGGTTATCGGAGCAGACGAGGAGGGCTATCTTGATATAGACGGCTATACCGAGGTGTACGGTCAGGTATACCCTTACTACGAGGGTAACGAGGCCTTCACCCATACCAACGAAACGCTTTCCTACCTTGCACAGCAGCCGTGCTACCTCTTCCCGACAGATATGAGCCAGGGCTACAAGCTCGGCTACATAGACAGAGAGCTTTACGACGCTATCATCACGGACATCAAAAATATGAGCGCAAACCAGTATTTCAACCATTCCGCTGAGGACGAAATCGGTATTTTATCCTTCGGTCTGAGCGATTCAAATTACGAATCGTGGAGTGATTATGTAAATATTTTCAACGGAATCGAATCAGTTACGGTGGAGGATGATAAGATAATTGAAGAGGACGACAGCATTAACGCGCCCGACGGCACTGCGCACGAAACCTCGTGGAACATAAACTCCTTCGACATCAAAACGGTTGTTGTCACAAAGGCAATGAAGAATACCGTCGCTTACCTTACTGAGCACGATCTTCTCAAGCACTTTGAAAGAACACTCACGGCAAAGGACGTAAAATCCGTTAAGCTCGCAACCATGGCAGAGCTTTGCGACGGAAATTATGAAAACTCTGCGGTTTATCCGATTTTCTACGGCGCATACTGGACGAGCGAGCAGATGGCACAATGGATCAGGGATAATAAGGATCCGGTTTATTACTACCGTCTTTTCGACCAGATTCATAACGATATCACGGATCAGAATCAGATAGAAAAGCTCCTCGGTGAGGGTGTCGTTTTCGGATATTGTGCAAGTGACAGCAGGGTTATGGAAATCACATATAACGACGGCTCTGTTGCGACGGTAATGGTGCGGAATTCAAAATAAGCTCTTCTGTGGTGGTAAGAATGAAAAAGAAGAAAATCAAAAAATCAGTAATTGCCGCGGCGGCGTTGCTTATCGTATGCGTGCTTGTGTATACGGTCAAGCCGATATATTACCGCGTCTATCCCTTCGACCGATTCACTGTGAATTATACCGTAAGCTATAACGGCGAACGGGTCAGATGTGAAGAGCGGTACTACAGTTATGAAGACGAAAAAACAGTTGTACCGGGCAAGGATAGGGGTAAATTCAAAATCCGCGGCAGTAAATACGGAACATATGACATCGGATTTATCGTCAGATCCAAGGCTCTTTACATTATGGCGGATTATGATGAAATCTTCCTCGCACTCGAGCCCTTTGATTTTAAATTCAACTATTTCAATACAAACTGGTGGCATATCACCGATATGCACATTTATATTGATTTTCTGAAAATTGACGGAGAATGGTACGCGGACTGTAAGCAGGTTATCACCGAGCCCGACGTTGACGAATCGGGCAGAACACACACCGACACTTATGAATGTCGGGTTTTGCTGAAAGATGTTAACAACTATGATTATTTACCTTTGAGTGATGCGAATGGCTAAGAATAAAAAGAAAAACAGAAAATTCCTGCGCGCAGTCCTGCTCGTGATAACCATTTTTGTTGTCACCTTCCTTATAGCGGCGAGCGGTGCGGTTTTCCCGAGGCTGTTCAAGACGCCCGATACCCGGACCTATGCAACGACAGAGCACGGGTGGGAGCTGATTCTTGTCAACAGAGATCACTACATACCCGAGGATTACGAGGTAACGCTCCTCAAGCTCTCCAACGGCGAGAGGGTTGACGAGCGCATCTATCCCGAGCTGCAGCAGATGTTCGACGATGCGCGTGCAACGGGTCTTGCACTTTATGTTGCACACGGCTACAGAACCTCTGCCGAGCAGAAGCGCAAGGCTTACGAAGCCGAGGGTAAATCCCCCGAGGAGGCAAAGGAGCTTGCCGAAAAGTGGGTCGCCGTTCCCGGAACAAGCGAGCATCAGCTCGGCATCGCGGTTGACATCAACGCTGACGAGGAAAAATGCAAGGCGGAGGATGTTTACGGTTGGTTGGCAAAAAACGCGCATAAATACGGCTTTATCAACCGCTACCCTGCCGATAAAACGGAAATCACGGGCATAATCTACGAGCCGTGGCACTATCGCTACGTCGGCAAGTCCGCCGCGGCGGAAATGTACGAAAAAGGAATTTGTCTCGAAGAATATATTGAAGAACTGAATTAAAATGCAAAAACACCCTTGCAAATCACTTTCGATTTACAAGGGTGTCGTTTTTTATCTGAGAAGCTTAACCGTATAGCCGTCAAAGTCGTAGGTATGCTCCTGAGCCTTACGGAGCGCGGCGGGTAATCGGTTGTAATGATATGCGAGCCGCAAGCATCGGTATAAGCATACTGTTCATCGCTGAAATCGGGATAATTATCGGCACGAGTCCGCACCATAAGATTTTTTTCGTCAATCGTTTTACGGTTATTCTTCAGCTGAATTTTTTATAATTTATTAAATGTTGGTTCAGAGCTGTGAATTGATTTGAGCCCAGACATAAATATTATCTGCTTTTGCAATTTCTTTGAAGCGTAAAAATCCACTGCTTACAAAAGTATTATCCTTATAGGTTATGTTTGAACAATATTTTCCGAACTGAACTCTGCCCTGAATTGAATTTTTATCAAAGAATTCACCTGTGTCAATCGTGTTATTACAGAAAGCAAAAGCATTTATATTATCCGCTCTGAGCAGCGTTGACGAAATATCCGTAAACTTGTTTGAACTTATTTCAACATTCGTAAAAACGGCTGTTTCTGCACTGTTGCCTGCAATATTTGTGCCGATTTCAATCAGAGAACCCCAATCGCTGTAATTACACTTTTCAAAGGTGTTATTGCGGATTATCAGGTTATCAACTCCCGTGCCCTCCTGCCAGAGAGTGGGCTCAATATCCATAACAACCTTTATTGCCTGTGCCATGGTTTTATAAAATCGGTTATTCTCGCAAAGTCCGTTTGAGGATTGAAGCAGCAAACCTCTCGCTCTGTTTTCGTGAAAATAATTATTTCTGATAACATAATTGCTGCTGTCACATTCCGTACTGCAGGCTACGAAGCCTTCCGAAACACCTTCAGGTAAATTTTCAACAACAACCTCTTTAGTTATTCCTTCAAGTGCTTTCACGGAAACAATTTTCGCAGTAAATTCTGTTTTTTCAAACTTTTTATTTTTAAATGCAAGAACATCGCCTTCGCTTAATCTCATCGCTGAAGCAATAAGAGTGATAGTGTTACCGTTTACTGCCGAAACATAGCCAAGGCCGTCATGAACATTAACCGCATCGTCCCCCATTCCGCTTATGTCACAGCCCGAAATATTGAAGCAACCATCGGTATTAACAATGTGAATAGCATCAGCAGTCAAGGATACACATCTTTTGTCTTTGTATTCAGGGTTAACGCCGATAAAGCTGTTGATAATCTGAAAATGCGAACAATTATCCTCACAAATATATGCCATACCGGGACTTCCGTAAATGCTGACATTGTCAAAAGTTACATTCCTGCTATGATTTCTGATGCTGAAAATTGTCCCGTCATAGACGAAATGTCTGAGTATGTATGTTTCACCATTCCCGAAATTATCCATACAGCCGTTATGCGCAACGCGCAGGGTATTATCCGCAATCTTCTGAACGGATTTTATGCTCGTTGCATCCTGATAAAGATAACTTTCTTTTGATGAATATTTAGCACCGAATGTATATGTTTCGGGGTCACATTGAGTAATTGCCATCAGACAGTTATTCTCATCGCAGTATTCCGCATCCTTGAAAACGAGATCAAGCGTGTGAGTATCGGCATTGCTGTTCTGAACGGTGACAACCGATGCCAGAGGGCTTTCCTTCCAGTTCCAGTCAAAATTAAGGTCGCGGATTTCAACACAATCACTGTTTCTTATAAAAAATTTATAACCGGTTGATGAAAAAATAAATGTCGCATCATTTCCTTCAATCAACAAATCTGTACAATTATTGGCATCAAGTCCGTTGATGTTTTTGAAATAGTATGTTCCCGTATCAATAACAAGTTTTGTCTGAGGATGTTGTGAGCAGTAGTCAAGCGCACTCTGAAAAGCGGCGTAATTATCCTCGTTGCTTTCCGAAAATCCAAATGCAGCTGCATTAACCTCATTGAGCGAAGCACTTTTCGGTCGCAGAATATAGAATTTTGTTCCGCCTGCACCATTTATCTCATCCGCCGTTCTGTTTTCACTTAAGCTGTCAAGCACTTCTGCAAGCGCTTCGGATTTATCAGGCATCGTTACTGAAGAAGTAAACAGCAGCACTATTGAAGCAATAAACGAAACTATTTTCAAAAGCATAGAATCTTCCTTTCAAATTATCATTTATCGAGATAATTATATCAGAAGCATATGAACTTTTCAATAAATCTGAAGCAACAACGCAAAGGATACAAAAGCATCAACTCTACAAGTTAATAAATCCGGAAGCCGCTTTCGAAGCGTTTTTGGGGCAGATACGGTGGGGATCGAACTCTTGACCTCCCCAATGCCTTTCAAGCGCTCTCACGAAACAAGTGAAAACGCACCCCTGATAATAATCTATAGTGAATACTCTTTGCTAAGTAGATTTGGTATAGTGTTCTTTTGAGTTAAACTGAATTCTTTTATAGCCTGTTTAATAGGATTGAAAAGAAGAAAATGATTGTGAATTGCTTGATTAAACGGGTTGAGGTCAGCAGAGGGTATAAGCTTAAGTTTGAATTTAATATTGACTTTGGGCAGTTTATGGTGGGTATTGATAAAGTAGCGTAAATAAACAATAGCTCCCCGTAGTTTGTGGCTACGGGGAGTGAGACTTTAAGTGTCCTTGTATTTATTTTCTAATTTATTTTTTCAATTTTGACAATTGTTTTATCACCATGGTTATGATATGAAGTTTCCAATTTATTGATATAATACACTTTAATAATATCATCCGTTATAAATGACTCATCATAATCTTCTGTATGAAAACCTCTGTTGTTATATCCATTAGAGATAGTATTAAACTCAACACCGTTAACTGAAAAGGTAAGACCATCTTCTTCCTCTTTATCAAAAATACTAACCTTTCCCTCAACAACTTCATATTCACCAGATTTATACACGGATAAATAATCGTTATTTTTATATTCTGACCATTCTCCGATTAATCCTACACTTTGGAAGATGGTTATTGCAGAAAGAAAAACTAATGTTCCTAAAAATATCTTTTTATTCTTAAAACTTTTTCTTGTTGAAAATAACAATAACAAAAACAATGCACACATAACAACACCTGAAACGGCATCCATTAAACGCGGGGCGTCAAAAATACTATCGTATAAAATATCGTAAACTACCACTACTTTAATCCTCCTCGCTCACTAATGAATTTATTATAACATATTCATATTAACATTTCAACAAATCTACAAACAACCCTATAAAAACAAAAACGCCCACTCTGAATGAAAGATTAAACTAAAAGTAGACACAAAAAAGTGTCTACTTTTTCTTTTTGTGATATAGTAAAACAAAGGAGTGATAACATGAGAAAAAACAGAATATATACAGCTGAATTTAAGATAGAGGTTGTAAGAAAAATAATAGATGAACAC
>JAFNVC010000004.1 GCA_017379935.1 Clostridia bacterium | reverse complement strand
TCTGAAGAAGGCTCAGATGAGGGCTCACTTGAGGGCTCTGAAGAAGGCTCAGATGAGGGCTCACTTGAGGGTTCTGAAGAAGGCTCAGATGAGGGCTCACTTGAGGGTTCTGAAGAAGGCTCAGATGAGGGCTCACTTGAGGGCTCTGAAGAAGGCTCAGATGAGGGCTCACTTGAAGGCTCTGAAGGAGCTTCGATCTCGGGGATGTTGTTTTCGATAACAACATCATACTGCTCTGTGATTGAACCGCAGACATCAACAACAAGAGTGATATCCTCGGGAGCAATCTCAGCACCGTCGATCTTGTCAAATGTATAGGTAGCAAGAACTGCATCCTTTACACTGTAACCGCCAACGATAGCTGCTGAGAAGAGACAGGTTACAGGGTTAGCTGTAGCTGTGAAAGCAGTGGTCGGAACCATTGCTGAGCACTTCTCGATCTTAGCTGTGTTATAGTCAATACCGAAGTCGATTGACTCGAAGCCACCGTCTTCAAGAACAACTGTAACAACGATCTTTTCAGCTGTATCTTCAACAACGTTTACTGAGAAGGTTGTTGTGGGAGCAGCGAGAGCTGATGTAAGCATTACAAGAGCAAGGCTGAGAGCAACCGCTACAGAAACAACTGCTGATAAAATCTTAGCAACTTTATTCATAGTTAATCACCATTTTCTCCTTTATAAATTTACACCGGAGTGCATATATTTAGACATCCGCGATTTAGGCGAAACCGCCGATGAGCTAAAGCTTAGTAAATAAAATTAGTGTACTGCATTCTTGTACGCATTGTTGCGTCAAGGTTAAGAGTGAGTATAATTGCGATAGCAGTCTTTGAGGTAAATGACATATCCACGCTCATATCGATTGAAACGAACTCTCCCGTTCTCGGATCGAGAACGAACGAGATGTAGCCGTTCTTATAATACATATCGCCGACCTTGGTTGTCATAGAAACCTCGTTCTCACCTGTTGATGCGGAGGTTTCCTCGGTCATACTCTTTACCATTGTTTCGTAATCGGGAAGACCGAAAAGCTTGACAACAGCACTGTCTGCCTTGGGATTCTTCTCATCCTTGAGCTTAAGCATAACGCTGTATTCGCCCGTTGAAAGTCTCTCGTAAGAAACGCTCTTGAATTTTGAAGCGTCCGTGATTCCGCTGAGCAAGGGAAGATTCTTCATAGCGTTCGCAGCACCCTGGTGGAAGATGTTGGAGTAGTTATCCTCCTGAAGCAGGTCCTGCTTAAGATCAGCGAGCTGATCATCAGGAAGGCCGTCAACCAATGTACCTGAAAGCTTGACATCCGTTGCCTTCGTGCTGAAGGCAAGCTTGTATGCGGGGATATCCTCGCGAGCCTTCGTCAGCGCGTTGTTATAAAGAGCAAGAATCTCGTTATCGTTCTTCGGCGCCTTGACAGTAATCTCTCTTGAGAAATACGGCAGCTGCTTGACAGCAATCATAAGAACCTCAAGAGCGTCCATCGAATTTATTTTACCGTCGCCGTTGACATCCGCAATATCGATACGCTCCTCGGGAAGCGTTTCAATCTGAACGTTGTGGCGCAGAATAATAAGCGCGTCGATAGAGTTGATTTTAGAATCGCCGTTGAGGTCACCGTATACAGCCTCGCTTGCACCTGCGGTCATGGCTAAACCCGAAGCGATTATAAGTGACATCAGCAAAGCCAGAATTCTTTTAGAAATGTTTTTCATTGTTCTAACTTCTTTCATAAATACTGGTGCGCACCGAAAAAGTGCATAACACTACATCTTGTGCATTATACTCGGTTGTATTATAAACTATGTTGTCTGTTATGTCAATAGGAAAATAGTGGTTAACATATACTATTATTAAAAATAATTGTTTAATTGACACCGAATTAATTTTAATGTATAATATCATAGAATATATACTGATATAAGGAGGAAAAGGAATGAAAAAATCATATTTCAAGGCTGTGACAGCCGCTCTGCTCGCATTCATCGTGGCTTTTTCTTGTATGAGCTTTGCTCTTGCGGCTGAAATCAAGATAGTCACTCCGCCGAAAAAAACAATCCTTTACGAGGGTATCGACTGGTCATATAACAAAACCGGAAAGATCTCACTTATCAGAGGCATCGACCTTTCAGGCATGGTCCTTTCCTATAACTCAAAGACCGTAGAATACAAGGTGACTAATAAATTCCCGAACATGTATGCATCATCCGTTGCCGGCGGCTGGACGGTCGGTGATAATGCAACAAAAATCGGCTGTACGGATTTCCCGTCGTCAGCTTACACAACCCTCACCTTAAAGTTCGTTGCTGTCGATTCGATTTCAATTATCAACCCTCCGAAAAAGACAATTCTTTTTGAGGATAAGGACTGGGTATTAAGCGGTCTGGGCGATGTTGAATTCACGGAATTGGATCTTTCGGGACTTGTGCTTAAGGTGAAATACAAAAACGGTACAATCAAAAACATCTCCTACGATGACAACAAGCTCATCAGCTGGTCGGTTCCCAAGGGTGTTGACAGTGCCAAGCCCGGGTACACAACATTGTACGCTACCTTCTGCGGACTGAGATCTCCGTTCACGGTAAACTTCCTTGCGAAGGACGCTTATCTCTACGGCGATGCCAACGGAGACTTTAAAATCAACTCAATCGACGCACTCGCCGTGCTTCAGCACTCAGTCGGCAACATCACTCTTAAGGATAAAAACCTGACTCAGGCTGACGTAACAAAGGACGGTAAAATCAATTCCCTCGATGCGCTGAACATTCTTCAGTTCACAGTCGGAATTCAACAGACCTTATAATTATGAGGAGGAACAAATAATGAAAATTGCAAAATCAATTATTTCCGTTTTTCTCACACTCGCAATTGTACTCGGCACCTCAGCATTCTTTGCGGTAAGCGTTTCTGCTGCGGACAATTCTCTCGGTGATGCCAACAGCGACGGTGCAATCAATTCCTTTGATGCGCTTATCATCGTAAGATACTCCACAGGCCAGGAGAAGCTCTCCGATGCCGAAATCAAGGCGGCTGACGTTGACGGTAACGGTAAAATAAACTCAACAGACGCACTTTACGTTCTTCACTTCTCAGTAGGTAAAATCACAAGCTTCCCCGCAGGTGCCACAACTGACGGCGGACGAGTTCAGATCTTCGGTAATTTCTGGTATGACCCTGCGACAGGTACGGTTACAAATACTGACGGCTCAGGTCTCCTCGGCTTCTCATACGATGCGAAGGAAAGCGTTTTCTACGCTTCAAGCAACGCATGGCAGAGAACCTTCGGTTATACCTTCATCTATGACGTTGCCGCTCCGGCTATCATCTGCTGGTTCGATACAACCAGAATCTTCTTCGAATACGATAACAAGGAATGGATGGTTCAGCTCTGGAAGGGTCAGTACGGCTGGGTGCTCATCGGTGCTGAAATCGGTCTCTACTACCGTGACTTCGACAATCCGCTCATCGACGAAAACGGCGTTAACTATTTCAAGTGTGCTGACGACGATCTTCTTATCAAGATGAGTATGAGCCTCTACCGTAACGATACCAACCTCTTCTCAAGAGGTCAGCAGTACTCCTGGTGGCTCACGGGCTTTGTTCCCGGTGCTCTTACAGGCTGGGGCGCACAGCCGACAGCGACAGACGACCTTTCACTCAACGCAACCCTCACCTTCACAGATGCCGAGATGATGAACGCTTTCATCGAGGGTCTTGAGGAAGCATCAAAGGTTGAGCATAACGCTACAATGACATCAAGAAGCATTGATTTTGTCAAGAATCAGAACTACTATGTCAACTATGCCAAGAACGCAGTTACATTCATCTGGCAGTAAATTGAATCAGCATAAAATTAACGGCTTGAGTCTTGACTCAAGCCGTTGTTTTTTAGTCTTTTCTAACCAGTCCGCTTGTGACGGGTCTTGTGATGTATATGTTTTTTACAAGCGATTTGAGTGCCGATGCGGCTGACTGCGCCTTGGACTCGTCATCAAAAATTCCGTAAACAGTCGGTCCGCTTCCGCTCATACACGAGGCAAGCGCGCCGTGGCGGTTAAGCGTGGATTTGATAGGCACGCGCTCAGGCACCTCAATAAGCTGTTCAAATACATTTTTGGTATATTTACAGATATCGTAAAGATTGCCCTGAGATGCAGCATAGAGCATCGAGCAGGTATCGAGATGTCGGATGCTCGCAGCAGAATCAAATGCCGCAAATGCCTCCTTGGTTGATACGCCCTTTTCAGGCTTTGCAAGGACAATATAGCAATCGTCAAGCGCAGGCAAGGGAGACAGAATCTCGCCGACATTCTGTGCAAGACAGGTACCGCCCGTCAGACAGAAGGGCACATCTGCACCGACCGTGAGACCTATTCTGCAAAGCTCTGCCGAAGAAAGCTTAGTTTCAAAAATATCGTTAAGCGCAGCAATTACTGCGGCGCCGTCGGCACTTCCGCCCGCCATTCCCGCTTCAAAGGGAATGCGCTTTTTAAGGTGGATTGCCACTCCTGTATTTTTCACTCCCGTAGCCTTGAAGAAGGCCTCGGCAGCCTTGTATGCGATGTTGCGCTTATCGCACGGAATTCCCTCCTCGTTCGAGGTAATGCTGATTTTACCGCTGTCATTCGTCTCGACCGTTACCGTATCGTAAAGATCAACAGACTGCATCAGCATAAACAGGCTGTGATATCCGTTTTCAAGGCGTGCAAGGATATCAAGCATAAGGTTGATTTTTGCCGCCGCATCGTAAGTTACTTTCATTTCAAGTACCTCGTTCTTAGTAATTGGTGCTATTATATCATCTTTGTCGCAATTTGAAAAGTAAAATTTTATATCACTTGAAAAAATCACAGAAACGTGTATAATATATATGTAATTTTTAATTGATTTCTATCGGAGGTTTTATTATGACAGAAGTTACAAAAGATATGATCATCGGTGATATTCTCGACGCTGATGTAGGTACCGCAAAATTCTTCCTTGATATGGGTATGCACTGCCTCGGCTGTCCCTCTGCAAGAGGCGAAAGCCTTGAGATGGCATGTCAGGTTCACGGCGTTGACGTTGAGGATCTTGTTGCTGATATCAACGCTTATCTTGCAAGCAAATAAGCTATGCTGAAGCTCAGATCAAGACTGAATATGGCGGCGCAGATGGTAAGGAAGGATTCGCGCCTTGCCGATATCGGCAAGGACCACGCTTACCTCACCGCCTCGCTTATACTCGACGGCACCGTAAAAAGTGCCGTTGCCGCTGATTTGAGAAAAGGTCCATTGGAAAACGCTGAAGCTACCGTAAAGGCTTACGGTATTGCCGACAAGGTGGAGCTGCGTCTTTCCGATGGACTTACCGCTATTTCACCCGATGAGGCTGACGATATCGTTATCGCAGGAATGGGCGGTATTCTCATTTCTGAAATTCTCAGCGCGGCACCGTGGGTGAAAAACGAAAAATACAAGCTTATCCTTCAGCCGCAGTCACACGACGAGGTGCTGCGTGCATGGCTCTGGGATAACGGATTCGAAATATCTGAGGAGGCTTCGTGCTTCGATGACGGCAAGAGCTACATCTGTATGTCCGCCTTTTATACCGGACAATCCGCCGCTCACAGCGAAGCTCAGATACTCCTCGGCGGATTTGCAGAAAAGGACGATGAGGCTTCGGCGGCATTTGTTGAAAAGAAGCTTCGCCGTGTTCGTGTCAGACTTGACGCGCTCGGAAAATCCGACGCAGATAACGCGGAAATTGAGGCTCTTAAAAGAATTATTGATGAGGTGAACCGATGACAACCGTCAGAGATTTTTTTGAATATCTTAACACTCTCGCTCCCCTTGAGACTCAGGAGGAATGGGACAACAGCGGTATGCTCGTCGGCGATATGAACGCTGAGGTGCAGGCGGCTGCAGTTGCGCTTGATATTGATATCAATGCTGTTGAAAAAGCGAAGGAGCTTGGCGCGAATCTCATCGTCAGCCACCATCCTGTTATTTTCAGCGCGATGAAGAAATTCACAAGAGGCAGTGTTGCCTTCGAATTGGCTTCAAATTCAATCAATGCAATCTGTATGCATACTCCGCTCGACATTGCTGACGGCGGTACGAATGATACTCTCGCAGAGCTTCTCGGCTTCAAGGCGTACAAAAAGGAAAACCCGATAATGCGCTTTGCCAATATTGAAGAAGCCTCCGCAGAGAGTCTTGCTTCGCATATTGCAAAAACGCTTGGTACTAAAGTGCGCTATGCCGATTCGGGTAAGCCTATCCGAAAAATTGCGATGTGTACGGGCGGCGGCGCTTCGCTGATGTATGAGGCAGGAGAAATTGACGCCTTCATTACGGGTGATGCCAAGCACAACGATTTTCTCGATGCGCTAGACATCGGAATAACACTCATTGCGGCAGGACACCACGAAACTGAATATCCCGTTGTTCCCGTGCTTGTTAAAAAGCTCAAGGAGCAATTCCCGGATATTGAAATTATTGACATAAAACAGAAAAATCCAGTTAATTTTACGGAGTAATTATGGCACTTGACGGTATACTTTTAAGTCTTGCAAAAAAAGAAATACTCGACGGCGCGCAATTCAGCCGCGTTGAAAAAATACACCAGCCCTCGCGCGAGGAGCTGGTTATTCATCTGCGCGGTAAGGGCGGCGCAAGGAAGCTTCTTTTAAGCGTCCGTGCGAACAGCCCGAGGATTCATTTCACATCCCACGCGCCCGAAAATCCCGCGACACCGCCGATGTTCTGTATGCTGATGAGAAAACGTCTCGTCAACGCGGCACTCACCGACGTCCGTCAGGCGGAATTCGACCGCGTGCTTTACATCGACTTTGACGCTGCAAACGAAATCGGTGACAGAGTAAAGCTGACGCTTTCCATTGAAATTATGGCAAAGCACAGCAATATCATTCTTTTTGACGAAGAGGGAAAAATCGTTGATGCGCTCAAGCGTGTTGACCTGAGTCAATCAACGGTAAGACAGATTCTGCCCGGCTTCAGATACACCTCTCCCCCGCCGCAGAACAAGCTAAACATAACTCTGCACACAACAGATAACATAATCGCTCAGATCAAAACCTATCCTTCAAAAACTCTTGCATCCGCTATTCTCTGCACTCTGCAGGGTGTCTCCCCTCTTACTAGCCGTGAGCTTGCGGGTGAGGACAGCGAGCTTTTCGTTGACGAGGTTAGCGACAGATCCTTCGACACGCTCGCAAAGGCAATTGACACTCTGCGCGATACTGCCGTCAGCGGAAAGGGTCTTCCCTTTATGCTTAAGGACGAGACGGGCAAGCCCTTCGATTTCTCGTTTATGCCTATCCGCCAGTACGGTGCAAAATACAGCACCGAGGAAAAAGCGAGCTTTTCCGAGCTGCTTGACGAGTTCTATTACGAATGTGACAGACTCGACAGAACGAGACAGAAGGCGCAGGATCTTGTTAAATTCCTCAATTCCGCGATTGCCAGAATCTCAAAGAAAATCAGCCTTCAGCAGGCAGAGCTTAAGCAATGTGCAGACCGTGAAGCTCTGCGAATCAGTGCTGAGCTTATCAACGCTAATCTTTACAGACTCGAAAAAGGAGCAGCCTACTACGACCTTGAGAATTATTACGATGAAAACAAGGTTATCAGAATAAAGGCTGACCCGTCAAAATCCCCTGCGCAGAACGCGCAGAAATATTTCAAGGATTACCGCAAGGCGAAAACTGCCGAAGCCATGCTCACCGAGCTTATCGAAAAGGGCAAGGATGACCTGCAATATCTTGAAACGGTTGCAGATGCGCTCGACCGCGCAAGCACTCAGGCGGAGATTGAAGAAATCCGCAACGAGCTTGCTGTCAGCGGTTTTATGAGATTCAAAAAGAAAACCAACTCCAAGCAGCCGAAACTCCTGCCTCCGATGGAATACCGCACTACGGACGGCTTCCGTGTGCTTGTAGGCAGAAACAATATGCAGAACGACAAGCTTTCACTCAAGACCGCACAGAAGGGTGATATGTGGCTTCACACGCAGAAATTCCCCGGCTCACACGTCATTATCGTCAGCGACGGTCAGGAAATCAGCGACGATGCAATCGTTGAAGCAGCAGAGATTGCGGCTTATCACAGCAAGGCGCGCGACGCCAAGCTTGTTCCCGTTGATTACACCTATGTCAGGCACCTGAAAAAGCCTCAGGGTGCTCCTCCGGGCAAGGTTATTTACCACGTTTACTATTCCGTAAACGTCACGCCCGACAGAGATAAAATAGAACAAATGGAAGTTAAATGAAACAATAAACCCGAAGCACATCAGGTGATATGCTTCGGGTTTTCTTTTAGCCGAAAAGACCTTCAAAGAAGGGAATCTTGAAGCCCTGCTGTCTGTTGTCATAAGCGTCGCCGATATTGGTGAAAATATTCGCAATAAATCCGATTACGCTGACAAGCGGATAGTAAAGTCTGCCGATTGTTCTGTAATTGTGACCGCCCTCGTCAGTGGTCTTTTCAATTGTAAGACTTCCGATATTCTCGTCACTTTCGACCGTATAGGAATTGATGACGATTGAGTCCTCGGAGAAATCGATAAGATTGTAAATCTTCTCCTGTGTAAGATATGCGTGACCGATGTTTTCGCTGAGTCCGACATTTTCATCATCTCTCGGACGGTTGACAGAGCCTGATACCATATAAACGGTACCCTCAGCATCAGTTACCTTGCCGCCGTTTTCGGTAGCCTCAACGGTCTTGTTGTTATAAAGAACGTTGGAAATCGTGTAGTAATGGCTGTGGCCGAGAAGGCAGAGGTCAATGCCGAATTCATCAGCAATCGGAGCCCACATAAGACGGAGCAATGCGTTCTCGCTCTCACGGCTTTCGATTCGTGCGCTGTAAAGGTCGTGGTGGAACATTGCAACTCTCCACTTGACGTCCTCATTAGCCTTGACAGCCTTTTTAACGAAGCGGCGGTGATCTGTCATACTTGTATTATTGCTGTCCATAATAAGGAACAGAACGTCACCCTTGACGAACCAGTAGTCCGTACCGACGTATGAGCGGATATTCATATCTGCAGTGTTGGGCTGATGTGTGAAGTAGCGGTAATCTGCGCCCTTCTTATCGTGATTGCCGACAGTTGTAGCGAACGGAATTGAACGCACAAGAGGGCTTGCAACAAGACCTGTATACTCGTCGCGTCTGCCGTCTGAGCCCTGATCGCCTGCTGAAAGAAGAAGGTCAATATTCTTTCCCTGAGCGCGTGCCTTTGCAAGACCTGTTTCAAGAGTGAGGTTGAGATTATAGGAGTTGTCGCGGATGCCGTCCTCGTGATAATCCTCACCCGTGATATGTATATCCGTCAGATACATTGCGGTGAAGCTGTCACCGTCGATTGTTGTGAAGGTGTAGGTTTCACTTGTCCAGTCACCTGACTTGCAGTAATAGCCGTAGGTTTTTCCGTCCTCGAGTGAATCAATAACAGCGCAAAGACGGTAATCGTCCTGATGTGTTTTGTTGGCAGATGCGGTAAATTCATCAAGCTTTTTGCCGTTCGAGTCAAGCAATACAACGCTTCCGCTTTCACTCTCGGAGTACCAGGAAACGTAACGCTCAGAATCGTCACTGCCGGGTGTAAGCATAACAGCGGCACCGATTTCTTCGTCGGCCGTTTTCCAGTAATTGCTCCACGCTTCTGCTGAGGTTGTTGCTGCGGAAACAGACATTGAGCCGGTGCAGAGCATAACAACCGTAAGAAGTAAGGCAAGAATTCTTTTAGTTTTCATCATAAGAGTCTTCCTTTCTCATATCTGATGTTCATTATTATATATCAGAAAAAACGGAAAGTCAAACGCAACAATGCGCAATTTGATTTTTGTTATATCCGACTGATAGTCTCGACAGACTTTTAACGTGAAACCGTTACAGTAAGGTTATGCAGAGATTCATATAATAAAACGTTGAATCGCCTCTGCGACGCCGCTCGCAACATAACTAAAGGTTATAAACCAAAAAGCAACTTTTGCAAAACCCCTTTTGAACACGGAAAGCTTTTCGTCCTTGGATAATAAATACAACAGGATTTCTATCGGCAAAAAGCTGACAAATACACCGATTGCATTACCGAGCCAAGACTGTACCTGCACATTTAATTCGTTCAACAAAGGCGCAACAAATAAAAACTCTATTCCGATTATTATGAGAAGAATTTTGTAGGATTTTTTCATAACAAACCACCTTCTTTTCTCAACCATCAGATGAATTTAAGAGTCTTCCTTTCTTTATATCTGATGTTCATTATTATATATCAAAAAAACAGAAAGTCAAATAAGTAGGCCGCCCAAAACATCCGGATTACAGGTTTTGAACTTATTTTAAAATTTATTTAAAAATATCCGTTTTTACTATTGACAAAAACAGATAACCTATGTTAAAATATCAAGCGTTGCAGACACACGCGGGTGTAGTTTAGTGGTAGAATTCTAGCCTTCCAAGCTAGTCGTGTGGGTTCGATTCCCATCACCCGCTCCAAATTCCCCTAAACCTCTGCAATAGCAAAAAGGGGCTAAATATGCGCTTGTAGCTCAGGTGGATAGAGCAACTGCCTTCTAAGCAGTGGGTCAGGGGTTCGAGTCCCTTCAAGCGCGCCATATGGTGGGTATAGCTTAGTTGGTTAAAGCGCCAGTTTGTGGCACTGGAGACCGTCGGTTCGAATCCGACTATCCACCCCAATTAAAAATCTGCAAGAAGTCCCTTCTTGCAGATTTATTTTTAAACCGAATAATGGGGTGTCGTCAAGCGGTAAGACACAGCACTTTGACTGCTGCATTCGCTGGTTCGAATCCAGCCATCCCAGCCAGAAAAAAGCACTTCGTAAGAAGTGCTTTTTTCAACTAAATCCACCCTTATGGGTGGGTGAAATATTGCTTCGCAATGTGAAATACACCTACGGTGTGTGAAATCGCTGCGGCGGTGGGTGGATTTAATTTCACTTTCTGCGTTGGCAGAAAATTTCACAATCCGCATGATTATTTCATATTTTCGCAAGAAAATATTTCACTTAAAACAAAATCTTAGTAAATCCGTTATCAACACTCATACCAGCAAAAAAGCACTTGCAGACGCAAGTGCTTTTTTGCTTTATTTAACAGCTTTCGCTTTTTCGTTATTTTTAAACTCCTTGCCGTCCTTACCGCGGCTGAAAACTGCGATGAGCTTTCGGCGTGTTTTGCCGTCGAGAAGATAATAATTGACGCCCTTACTCTTAAGGTAGAGCTTATAGAATTTCTGACGTTGTGAAAAGTCCTTGAAGCTGCGCTTTTCAAGCGGTGTCCACGCGACCTCAGAGAGTGCGGAAAGGCGCGGATAAAGGCTGTATTCAACCGCTTCGGGACAGTCAATCCACTCTGTCCAGAGCTCAGCCTCGACTCCCCTCACCCGTACGCCCTTTCTGCGGAAGCCCTTAGCCTTCTCGTTGAACTTGTAGGTCTTTTTCAGGGGGATTGAGCCGTAGCCGTAATTGAAATAAAAGCTGAGCATCGGCGAGAGGATAACCTCACGCTTCTTTGCCTGCTTTCTGACCGTAGCGGCATTTTTGAACGTCCAGTAGTGGCAGACGATATCGCTGTCAAGTCCGTCACCAAGACAATCGTTCCACGCGATGCACTTTTTGCCACGGTGTCTTAACATCTCGTTAACTCTGCCCATAAAATACATCTGCAGCTGCTTTTCGTTTTTAAGATTATTCTCTTTTATAGTCTGCTGACAGTCGGGGCATTTTTTCCACTTACCGTAGCGCGCCTCGTCACCGCCGATGTGAAAAAACGGGCACGGAAACAGCGGGCAGATTTCATCAAAAAGCTTTTCAAGAAAATTAAAAGTGCTCTGCTTGCCCGCACAGAGGATCGACGGAAAAATACCGCCATTACATACAACCTCGGGACGCTCGCCGTCACATGAAAGCTCGGGATATGCCGCGATTATAGCCGTTGCGTGACCCGGAATATCAATTTCGGGAATAACAGCAATCTGTCGGTCAGCGGCGTATTTTACAATCTCACGGATTTCATCGTGAGTGTAATAAAACGGGCCGTATTCCGGCTGATCATCAGTCTGATTACGCTTCGCAAAATTATCGTAACGGCGCTTTGATGCAATCTCGTTAAGAAGCGGAAAAGCCTTCGATTCAATGCGATAGCCCTGATCATCGGCGAGATGCCAATGGAATGTGTTGAGCTTCAGCAGCGCCATATTGTCAAGAAGCTTCTTGACCGTATCCATACCGAAGAAATGGCGGCATTCGTCGAGCATCATACCGCGATGACGGTAGCAGGGCTTATCCTCAATAAGAAAGCCCGTCAGCGTCTTTTTGCCGTCAACGCGCTTGACCTGCATCAGAATCCATTTAAGCGTAACGAAGGCATAATATGCGCCCCTTACGGTCGAAGCCTTGATGTGGATATTGCCGTTTTCCGTATAAATGGCATAGCCCTCCGCGGCGATGCTTTTTGCCTTGGATATGATTATTTCGTTTTCGTTTGCGTCCGAACGGGTATGCAGATAACGCGACAGCTCATCACCCACACTGACAAATTCGCGCACGCAGGTCACCGCCGTTAAATCTGAAATGATAACGGAATCTTCCTTCTCATCATAGCGCACGGGACGCGGGATAACCGAATATTTCATATTACTCGCCCTTTAATTCGTTAAGATACTCGTCATAGGTGATTTCTTTATCGTAGAAATTGCCGGGTGTCACATCGATGATTCTGTTTGCGATTGTTTCGACAAACTGATGGTCATGTGACGTAAAGAGAACTGTTTCGGGGAATTTGATAATTCCCTCGTTGAGTGATGCGATTGATTCGAGGTCGAGGTGGTTTGTCGGTTCATCGAAGATAAGAACGTTTGCGCCCGAAAGCATCATTTTACAGAGCATACAACGGACGCGCTCACCACCGGAAAGCACCTTCGCCTGCTTAGTTGCTTCCTCGCCCGAGAACATCATTCTGCCGAGCCAACCGCGGACATCGGTCTCAAAAATAAGGTCGGAATAGCGACGAAGCCAGTCGATAAGGCTATCCTCACAGCCGTCGAAGAATTCAGAGTTATCTGACGGGAAGTATGCCTGCGACGTGGTAACACCCCACTTGAACGTACCCTCGTCGGGCTCAATCTCTCCCATAAGAATCTGAAATAGTGTTGTTTTAGCAAGAGAGTCGGTTCCGACAAACGCTACCTTATCGTCGGGCTTGATTGTGAAGCTGACGTTGTCAAGCACCTTGCGGTCACCTATTGTTTTACTGATACCGCTGACGGTAAGAAGCTCATTACCGACCTCACGGTCAGGCTTGAAAGAAACGAACGGGAAACGACGCGAGGAAACAGGCATATCCTCAATAACGAGGGTATCAAGGAGCTTTTTACGGCTTGTTGCCTGCTTGGACTTTGAAGCGTTAGCACTGAATCGCGCAATAAATTCCTGCAATTCCTTCATCTTCTGCTCCGCCTTCTTGTTCTGCTCGCGGAGCTGACGCTGTGCAATCTGTGTATAATCGTACCAGAAATCGTAGTTACCGACATACATAGCAATCTTACCGAAGTCGATATCTACGATATGTGTGCATACCTTGTTAAGGAAGTGACGGTCGTGGGAAACAACAATAACCGTACTGTCGAGCTCAATGAGGAATTCCTCGAGCCACGCAATTGCATCAATATCGAGGTGGTTGGTCGGCTCGTCCATAAGAAGGATGTCGGGATTTCCGAAAAGAGCCTGTGCAAGAAGCACCTTGACCTTGATTTCGTTATCAAGCTCACTCATCTGTGAATAGTGGAATTCGTTTGTAACACCGAGACCGTTGAGGAGAATTTCGGCATCGCTTTCTGCGCTCCAGCCGCCCATTTCGGCAAACTCCTCCTCAAGCTCGCTGACGCGGATTCCGTCCTCCTCGGAAAAGTCCTCTTTCATATAGAGGGCTTCCTTCTCGTCCATAATTTCACAAAGCTTCGGATTGCCCATAAGCACGGTGCGGATAACATCATATTCATCAAATGCAAAGTGATCCTGACGAAGAACTGACATTCTTTCGCCCGGAGTGATGATAACCTCGCCCTTATTCGGTTCAATTTCACCCGAAAGGATTTTTAAAAACGTTGACTTACCTGCTCCGTTTGCGCCGATGAGGCCGTAGCAGTTGCCGTTTGTAAACTTTAAATCTGCGCCCTTGAAGAGCTCTCTGCCGCCGTACTGGAGGCTGACATTAACTGTACTTATCAAAACTGCAATCTCCTTATTAACCTAAAAAAATAGCAGACAATCGTTCGGGATGTCTGCTGCAACCTTGACATATTAACATAACAGGGCGATTTTGTCAATAAGAGCGCTTACACAAAAATCAAAGCCCCGTGAGTTAACACGGGGCCAAGAAAAAATATTATGCAATTCTAATGCTTAGTAATTGATATTAGTAAACAACAGTTGCATCAAGTGTAGAACCGGTTGAAGCAAAGAATGTTGACTCAGCACGTGTTCTGATAACGAGAGACTGATAACCGAAGGGGCCGAAAGCGTGGCTGATTGTCCATACGCGCTCGCCGTCGATATCTTCATAAGGCATCTTACCTGCACCTGACCATGAGGTGTATGTGTAAGTTGTGCCGTCCTCTGCATAGAACTGAACCTTAACTACATCTGTGCTTGTCTTGATGATGATGTCATGCTTACCAGCGATGATCATACCGCCGTTCTGAGCATCCGGATACATATCGGGAATCTCGATTGAGTGGATTGAAAGATCCTTTCTAAGCTGACCTACGATTACGAATTCTTTACCGTCTGTTGAACCAAGCTCACCGTAATCAGCATATACTGTGTACTCCAAGAGTTCATCTGCTACGAAGAGATCAACTGTCCACAATTCGTTGCCGTTGAACTCTATGATAGTTGCAGTCTCACGAGCAACTCTCTTATATCCGCCGTCAGCTTCCATAAAGTGAAGAGCTTCGGGAGAACCTGTTACTTCGATATCAACTTCTGTTACATCGCCAACATAAGCTTCGCTTAAGTAAACGTCAACGATTTCGCCCTTAACTGCAGGAGCGGGCTCTTCGCCTGCGATAAGTTTCACCGGATTAACAACGACAGTCTGGTCGCAGAACGAGTTGTAATCCGCCTGTCTGTCAATTGTATCTTTTGTAAGACCAACATAATCACAACGAACAAATGACCATGTCGCAGCATCTTCACCGTCGCCGTACTCAGAAGCACCCAAATCATCTACAGTTGAAACGCAACCTTCCGGAAGGAAAAACTCGATTTCTGCGCCGTCAGCAACATCAGCTTTAACCTCAAAAGTAGCTGTGAATACAAGCTCATTTTCGAACTGTCTAGCATGATTATATGTGCCTACGTTCTTAGATTGATCCGATGAAAAAGCAAAGCCCAAAATGCCGTACTTTTCAAGGTTTTCGGGAGTGTACATATCAGCGGGCCAATAATCATCTCTACGATCGTTGGTAACATTACCATCTTCATCTTTAGTAATGCCCTGATCAAATGTTGTACCAAGATAAATCCAACCGGGATCAAGTTCTGTGTTAAAATCAAAGCTGATCGGATCGAGAGAAGCTTTGTCATAGTAGAAGCCACCTCTTACAACACTTGTAAGGAAGTTGGATGTTGCATAACCCTCAACAGTAACAACATCGCCAGCCTTAACATACTCAGCATCTGTCTGAAGATCAAGCTCAAAAACAGCCTTTGATTCCTCACGATACTCATAAGCATAATCGTAAAGAATGTCACATTCTGTAACTGTCTCGTCACCGTCTACATAAGTGTAGTCAAGGATTTCCGGAGTAGCCATCTTGTTGTAGAGGTTCCAGTAATCCTCGTTTGAAGCTGCTGAATTGTAAGCTTCAATGATTTCGTCTGCCCAGAAGAAAAGGTTGTACTCAAGAACATCCTGAGGTGCTGCTACAGGTGAACTACCATCATATTCTTTTGTACCTGTAAGCCATCTTCTGTCGATTTCGTCTTTCCAATCAACGTCTTCTTCGTAATCTACATACCAATCCTGTTCTGCAATCAGAGCTTCAGCTTCTTCACGAGTGTAATCATAACAATTACCAGCTGAAACCGCAACAGCAAACATACCAAGAAGCATAGCAACTGAAAGAACGATGCATAAAAGTTTCTTTGCCATAATATTTCCTCCTAAAAATTATATCTTAAATCCATTGGAATGGATTAAAGCCGTTAATTTACAGTCTTACCTGTTACCTGATCAATAGTTGTTGCATCCGCCACAACTGAATTAATGACAGCAATATCCTTGTCATTAATCTTCACTCTTGTGCCCTCAACATTAGCTGCCATCTTTGACGCACCCGTAAGCACTGCTCCTCCGATAAGAGAATCAGCAATTTTGAGTGAATCCTTGGAATTAATCGTCGCACTGCCGTCCACATCACCATAAATGATAATTATGTACTCTGCGATGAGGTTACCTGACTCAGACCTGACGATTACCTTAGAGCCTGTGCCGAGATAACGTGAAGTTGTCATTTCGTATTCGAGCTTTACACCCTCATAGTCAACATAGGTGCTCTGGAATTTCACCTTTGTAAGGTTGGTCTGGAGACCGTAGATGTAGTTCACGCCGCCCTGAGTTTTGACCTTCGCTGTGCTTTTAAGCTCAAAGCGTTCGACGAGCGGCTCGAGTGAGTCGATATAGCCCTGAAGAGTGGCTGTCATTTCGTCGACCAGTGCCTGTGAATCGAGCGGAAGCTCCATATTCTTGGACACTGTATTTTCTCTATAAGAAACAATAAGGGACATTACCTCATTGAAATTCTTATATGTATTAGTATAAATCTCTGAAGACGAATTGTCAAGCAAATCCAGAATTTTTTGAAGTTCTGTATAATCTGCCAAAATTAACTTAAGTTCATTGGTCAGATTAACTATATCATCGGCAAATTGCTGAACCTCAGACTGCTTATCGAGCGGTAAATCATAAACAACTGCGCTAATTGCCTGTTCAAGAAGTGCTACACTTTCGGCTGTGTATCTGCCTGTAGCAATTTCGGCTCTCGCCCGCGCAATCGCATTCTCTACATCGGTATAGTCAGCCTTATTGAGCACAAGGAATTCGATCGCCTGCTCAATTGCGAGCGCGTAGACATCAATTTCACTCTGGTGAGTAACATCCAGACCGTAAACTACCGCAGAAATCTGCTCCTGAAGGTAATTCCAGCTGTCCTGCGTATACGGTGAAGAATCAGACGGAACCTTCGCAAGCGCCGCATTAACTGCCGTATAATCGCCCGACTTATACTTAAGGGATTTGATTGCATTGCCGATAGTTGTTACATAACGGTCAACAGTCGACTGTTTATCCGCGGTATATGTGCGGTTGATTGTTTTTACAGTTGCATTGAGTGTTGCAACTGAAAGTGATGTATACAAGGAAAGGTCTTCGGGTATTTCGAGAAGCTTGAGGTCAACCTGAGTGTAATCGGCAGGTGCACATTCAAGCGCAATGATTGCTTCAGCGATCGTTGACGCATAGCCGTTAACCTCTGACTGATATCTGATATCAAGTCCGTCTACAACAGCTGCAATTGCAACATTAAGCTGTGAAAGCGAATCAGGAGTATAATATGTATATCCCGGGTGAGCCTGTGAATATGCTTCGTCACGCTCCAACTCAGCCTGTGCAAGCGCAAGCTGTTCCGCAACCTTGGAATAGTCAGCAGAAAGATACTCAAGCTCATCAATAGCCGTCTGTATTGAATCTGCATAAGAGTCGACCGTCGCCTGCTCACTAATCGGCTTATTATTGATAACGGAAGCGTATACTATTGTAAGATTATCAAGGCTCGCTTCAGTATAAAGGCCTGAGCCTGACTGAACAATACCGTAAGCCTCGTCCTGAAGCTCCCTTACGCGTGTATAATCTGCTGTGTTTTCTGTCAATGAGGTGAGAGCTGAAAGAATATCCGCTGCATAAGCATTGACGGTTTCCTGATAAGTAAAGTCGAGACCGCGGACAACACTCTGTATCGCAGCTTGAACTTTTGACCAGTTGGAATAGAAGGTTTCTGCCGTGAAGCCGTAAGCAGCGTAGCTTTCAGCAATCTCCTTTTCATGCTCCTGAACCGCGGCGATCGCATCATCGACAATCGAATAATCAGCCGCATTCTTAAGAAGGCTGTTAATTGCCGAGTCAAGGGCGGAAACAGCACGGTTGATATCATTCTGATATCGGATATCCAAATCGAGCTTTGCTTCAAGGTTGCTTACAGCGGCATCAACTGCAGACAGATCGTCATAGATTGAACGGTCAAGTCCGTATGCCACAGCAAGAACATCATAAGCTGCATTCGTATCCGCCGGCTTATAAACAAGTCTGTTAAGTATATCGTCAAGCTTAGCGGTCGCTTCATCGATTTTTTTCTGATATGAAAGATCCTTACCCTTCAGAGCGACAAGCTCATTATAAGCAGCGGTAAGCTGTGCCGCACTGTCTTCAACAAGATGCGAGAGCTCAACTCTCTTATATGCCGCCTCCGACTGCGCCGCGCGGGTAAAGTCAGCAGCCTTGAGAGTGATTGCATCAAGTGCTCTTTCAAGAAGAATAACATAGCCGTTTACCGTAGCCTGATCACTTATGAGCAAGGGCTCAGCAACAACGAATCCGTCAAGCTCATCATAAACACAGCCTGACTTGACAAGAACTGACACCAGCTTATCCCAGTTATTATAGCAATCCTCTACCGGACGGCCATAGGTGATCGGACAGTTTTTAATAAGATTGTTAATGGTGCCGAGATGTCTGTTAAACAAGGAATAGTCGGCCTGCGCCTCTTCGAGTGCATCCATCGCAGCCTTGAGATCCAGACCGAGCTTATCGGCTGCCGGCTGATAGATAGAGCTGATATTTTCAATATAATTATCAAGAATATTCTGCACCTTAGCCCACGAAGACAATGTATAGTTGTTACGGTTTTTGGAAATTGCCTGATTATAATAAGTCGATGTCACGGAATAGTCTGCAGTTCTCATTACAAGGGAATTATATGCATCACGCAGAGCGGTATATTTTTCGTCAATCTCTGACTGAGATGCGTTCGGCTTATTAAGACATGATGTAGCTGCCTTGTATGCATTGAAGAAATTTTCCCAGCCTGCAGAATAATACCATGACTGCGGATTATAGCCCTTGAATTCATCAATGCCGATATCCGTTGTGATTACCGACGGATCGGTGCCGCGGATACCTTCAACGAGAGTTCTCAACGCACCCTTATCACAGACAATAATCTCCAGACTGTGTGAGTGGCCGACAAAAACCTCATTCCACTGTGCAGAGGTCTTATATTTAGCCGTTACGGTGTAATCGTATGTGCCGACAGCATCGCTCGGACCTGTACCGGTAAAGTATATCGGGAAGGCTTCACCCGGATTATAAATTGAACCCGAGTAACCCGACATTCCGAGCTGTGAAACAGCTGTACCGTGATTGAACGGCTCGCCGTCATCCGAATCTCCCGAATAGGTTCCGGTTATGCCGAGATTCGCGTAGGTATTGCGAAGGGTAACCGTTACTCTTTCCGCCTCAACATCAGAATGCTGGACAATCGAGGCTACAAGACGGAGATTAAGGTCAGAAAGCGTTGAATGGATACTTCTGTCAAAATAGACATATGAAAGCGGTCTGTTGTAGTCTGCCGCATAACCGACATTGAGATCTCTGTTGGCGCTGTGGCCGTCGAAGTTTTTCATCATACCGTATGATGTTGTCCAACCGGGTGCTGAGCCCGTGCTTTCAAAATCAATGCTGCCCGTACCCGTTCCTCCGTCATAGAAGGAGCCGTATGTATTCGAGCCGAGAATATATGTGGCAAGGTAGGACTTATTCTTGTTACTCTGACCGAAAAAGAAATCCTCATAGGTTCTCTTGTATGAATAAAGACCCGACGGAACCGAAATAGCCTCTACATAAGAAGTTCCGTGCGTTTCGTAAAGACGCTTGTATTCCTTGCCGGTAATCTGATTGTAATCGGTGTAAGTATATGAAACCGAAAAGAGAAGAGTTGTACCGACAGTTGCCGTACCGCCGAGCACGGACCAGATATAAGTACCGTTGGAATATGAATAATCACTTATGGTAACAGTAGTGTTGTTACACGAAATCTTAGGTGCCTCGGAAAGCTCAACGCCGGGAGTAAAGGCAATCTGTGTAGCAACAGGAGTTTCACCGGCATAAGCGATTGATGATGCAAACGCACCTCCCAGCTCAGGTATACCTGACGGAGTTGCTTTGACGATGACCGAATTACTGCCCGAGGGAGAACGCATTGAATTAACCGCATAGGCAACTCTCGTGACATCCGTTACATTTACAATAGCCATCGGTCGTCTGATTGCAAGCGAAGAGTTTGCCGAAATATCCGGAGCTGCCGAGGCAGTTGTTATTGTGAACGGCAGAGATGTCATAATCAATGCGAAAGCAATAATCAGACTTGCAAGCCTTTTAATGTTTTTCATACACTACACCACCAGAATCAATTATAATTTACCTAGTTTATACTTATACATATGTATTTTATCACAATGTAAGGTGCAAGTCAAACCGATTCGATGTAGAATATAAATGTAAACGGATGTTTAAAATGCACAAAACGAAAAAATCACCGATGTGCCGAAGCACATCGGTGAAGATTTATTTAGCTACAAATTATTCAGAAGCCTGCTGAGCCATTTTCTCGCTGATAAGATCAATGAATGTGAACTGCTTGTTTGTGTACTGCTCGGGGAGCTGGTTAACAGTTGTCTTCTTAAGACCTGCCTGCTCAGTGATTGCAGCATCACCTGCACCGATTGTACCGTTGAAGTCAATATCACCTGCATAAAGGATGTGGTGTGTTGACTTACCTGTACGAAGCATTGAAGCAGCGTAAGCTCTCATAAGAACAGCGTCCTGACCGTCAATGAAAGAGTCACCGGTGATATCACCGAAGACGATCATTGTGTACTGAGTATCGATATCGTAATCGCCGTCATAGTCATGGTCAGAAACGATGCTGATCTTTGAGCCTGTACCGTTACCTGCCTCTGTCGGCTCGAAGGTCATTGATTCACCAGCTGTCGGATATCCGTAATAAATAGAGTAGAAGAAGTAGAAGTCATCGCCCCACATCTCTGCTTCCTCCGGAGGATAGAAGCCTTCTTCATAGCCGAAAGTGTATCTGAACTCATTGTCAGTGCAGTTCAATGACGGATCGTAATACTCAAGAACCGGAATAGCCTCAAGTCCGTCGATAGCGTTACGAAGTCTTTCGGCAACACCGTCAACGATGATCTGGCTGTCGATATCGTACGGAATCTCGCCGTTGAACAAAAATGCCTCAATGTACTCGTCAACAACAGCGTTAACAGTTTCGTCGGAGAAGAGCTTCGGGTCTGAAAGATAAGTGATACGATCGAGCTGATTTATAAGCTCTGAATAGTCAGCGTCACCCTTGTTCGGCTTAAGACCGTTCATAGCGTCACGAAGCTGTGCACGGGCCATATTGACCTTAGACTGCGGGTAATCGCCGAGTGTACCTGATGCTGCATAGCTTGCGTACTCGTTCATTACCTTCTGAGCAAACGCAAATGCCTTTTCGTAAGCATCCCATGTACGTCTTGTGTAGATTTCGCCTTCGTTAGAGTAGTTACCTGCAAGAGCCTTCTGGTAAATCTTGTTGAGCTGATAGTTGTCAGCTGTTGTCGGATAGTAGAGCAATACATCCTGGTAAGTATGTGCAAGTGTGAAGTATGCATAAGTGATATCCGAACGTGCAGGAGCCTCGTTGACATCGGGATCTGCCTCGTAAGCATCATAAGCATTGATAATGCTTGCTGCATGATCAAGTGCATCCTCATAAGCACTAAATGCCCAGATATCATAGTCAACATCTGTCATATAAGCATAAGCTTCGTCATAATACTTACGTGTTCCGTTATCAGGAATCTTACGCTCCTCATAGAGAGCTCTGAGCTCCTTGATTGTGTAAGACATTCCCGGATTGTTTGCAAGCTCATCCTCATAGTGAACCTTCATATAATCGAAGGTGTCGAGGTCGATGATGCCGATAAGTGTTGCAACGAGGTCTGTTGACTTGCCGAAGAGTGCATCTGCATCAGTAAGATTGATGAGGTACTCAAGAAGCTTCTGAGCTGTGTGCTGGAGACCTGTGCCGTTAAGAGCAGCGTTGCTGTTATATCTTGCGGGATATGAAGCACCTGTATCAGTTGTATTTCTTTCGATAAGAAGCTCATCGAGAGTTGTATAAGCGTAGGGTACAACAAGGCTGAGCTGATATGCGTTGTCGTTAAGCTTTGAAAGTGAATCCTTCTCTGTCGGGCAACGAACAAGACCGTTAAGAACACGTGCGATAAGGTTAACAAGTGCCTGTGAAAGCGGCTTATCAAGCTCAGACTCGCCTGCAGGTCTTCTACCGATAATGCTGAGAAGTCCGTTGATATCGAACTCAAGGATATTACCGATAATACTGTCAATGAAAAGGTTCTCCATACCGTACTGGCTATCCTCAACGCCGTAGAATACGTTTGTAAGAGGAATAACCTGGCCAATTGTCATATAAAGCTTATACCACGGGCTGTTCATATTAGCCTCTGTCTTATAGGAATCGTTCGGATAGAGGTTGAAGAGAACAGCATACTGACCGAGAAGCTGATCGAAGACACCGTTAAGGAGCTCGTCAAGTGTCGGTGTGGGGTTGTCAAGAAGTGCCTGATATGCAGGTTCTACGTTACCGGGCTTGTAACCCAACTGCTTAATGATATAATGTCTGAGAACTGCTGCAAGAACATCAAGACACTGCATTGAGTCAGGAATAAGCTCACCGCGCTCAATCATAGCCTCGAAGTCAACTGAAGGAATAACCTCAGCAGCGATGTTGATGAGTGTATATGTTGCAAGCGACTTGATGGTATCGCAGTTGTCGGGGAAGTAGAAGCCGTCAACAAATGCCTCGAGAAGGAACTTTGCAAGGAATGCAAATACCTGCTCCTCTGATGCTGTATCAAGGTATGCGCTGTCTTCCTCTGAAAGAACGGGGAAGTCAGAAATAAGTGTCGGGAGAATGGGGAGAACACCCTTAAGAAGGTCACCGAGCTGAGCCATAAGGTCAGGAGCAACTGTGAGGTATCTGCCGCCGTTGCCGTCATCCTGAAGATAAACGTAGCTTGTGATACCTTCCTTAAGAACGTACTCAAGACCGTAGTTGATCTTGTCGAGGTTGTTCGGAGCTGACGGATTCGGGCAGCCTACCATTGTAAGGAAGGCTTCCATAATCTCTGCAGCTGATGCAGTCTCGGGAAGACCTACTGTCTCATAAGTAACGAAGAGGTTGATAACCATATCAACATAGGACATTTCCTCTGCTGTCGGATCATCAACAGGAATACCGAGAAGGTCGATGAGAAGTGTACCTGCAAAGGGAATAACAACGTCATCAATAAGTGCTGAAAAGATATCCTTTGCGAAATCATAGATTGATGCCTTTGTGATATCTACCTCGTCAGCACTAAGTGACGGGCAGAGACCGAGAAGTCCCATTTCCTCTGCAAGAGTACCGTCGGGATTTGTCTCAAGACCGAGGAAATCAGCGATTACATTCTCACCTGTCTCTGCATCTGCAGTAAGGTCGCAGATAAATGACATCATACGATTCTGGAGGAAATCGTTAACAATAGCGTCAAGATTTGAGCCTGCTTTATCATAGTTTTCCTCAAGCATATCGGGATCTATAAGAAGATTATAGATAGTATATGTAAGGAAGCCGTGAAGGTCGTCGAGCATCGGGATCATTTCGCTGAGGTTAACGAAATTACCGATAAGACCGAGGTCAAGGTCGTTACCGATGAGCTTATAAAGCGGATCAGAGTTAACTGATACGAACTCAAGGAATTTTCTGAAGAACTGAAGGTCGCTCAGGTTAGGTGAACGACGGCGGAAGTTCTCATCCTCAGGAATAGTCCAATCACAATCCTCGATATCACCGAGGTCAAGAATCGTAGCGATACCGTAAAGGGCACTGGATGTGATGTTGTTAACTGAGTCGAAAAGAGAGTCAAGGGAGTAAATCTTAATCTCAATACCAACGATTTCTTCGTTAACGTCAAGACCTGAAAGAAGGTCGTCGTCAAGGAAGTCGAGCAAAGCCGAAGCTGCCTGGTCATTTGAGAAATACGGGGTATTGATTGTGTCATAACCCGCAGGTCTCTCATAGTTTGTCTTGTACGCGCTTGCGCCGACGGTGAATACTGAAACCAGCATCAGCATCGCAAGAAGCACGGACAACAGTCTTTTAGATTGTTTCATCTAAAAACACCTCCATTTAAGTTGCCAAGTAAACACTGTAGATGTATCAGGGAATAGTTATACAAGCCCACTAATACACTTTGGCTTATACTAATATTATCAAATAAAAACCAATTTGTAAATAGATTTTTAATAAAAAAGATATGAAATTTCGCAAACGTTTTGTCAACTTTTCAGCAAATTGAACGAAATTTTAATATTGCCTTTGTAGGGTGTTGCAGATGATACAAAAAGGTGATAAAATTTTTGTTGTAAATGCGCAAGCAGTAATTCTTATCAGGGATATTACTTTTTGAAAAAGCAATATTTTCTGTATTAACATAAAGGATGGTATGACTATGAACAGAAACGGCCAAAAGAAAATACTGCAGCAGATCGTTCTTGCCTCCGTGCTTGCAGCAAGCATCACCGTGCTGACCTTCTCTGTTAAAATCCCCTCTCATAACGGTTACATTCACCTTGGGGATGCTCTGATATATCTTACCGCTGCTCTGTTACCCGCTCCCCTTGCGATGGTATGTGCAGGGCTCGGCGGTATGCTTGCAGATGCACTCGGCGGTTATACATTATATATAGTGCCCACACTCATAATAAAAGCACTGCTCGTTGTCCCCTTCAGCAATAAAGGCACTAAGATTATGACCGGACGAATCGCGCTGGCTTTGCCGATCGCCTCGTTGATTACAATTGCGGGTTATTACATTGCGGAAGCTGTGCTTCTCTCGGTTTCTTCTGCAGGTGCCGAAGGCTTTATAAATTACCTGTTCTCCCCTGCTCCGTGGACGGCTGCACTTTACTCTGTCCCCGGTAGCGTAACACAGGCTGTCGGCAGCGCAGCTGTTTTTGTTCCGCTTGCAATTGCTCTTGACAAAATCAATATTAAAAGTAAAATATAACAGACACGGAGGTCTGAAGGTTATGGCTGATATAATTTACACCTACGCAGGCAGTGCGTATATGAATATTACAAACAAATGTCCGTGCAGATGTATTTTCTGCATCAGAAGCAACGGCGACGGTCTCGGCTCGGCTGAATCACTCTGGCTGAAAAAGGATCCGACACTCGAGGAAATCAAGGCAGAGATTGATGCCTTCGATTTTTCACCGTACAGCGAGGTTGTTTTCTGCGGCTACGGTGAGCCGACTCAGGCGCTCGATATTCTTATCGAAACGGCAAAGTATCTTAAGGAAAAGCACGGACTTAAAATAAGACTTAATTCAAACGGACTTTCCGACCTTATCAACGGCAGGCCGACCGCGCATCTGCTTGAGGGTGTTGTTGACAGCATTTCAATAAGCCTCAATGCTCCCGACAGCGAAAGCTATCAGCGTGTTGCCCGTCCGAAGTTCGGCGAAGAAGCCTACTCCGCTCTTCTCAAATTTTCAGAGGATTGCAAAAAGTATATACCGAGCGTTAAGTTCACGCTGGTTGATGCGATTTCCGAAGAGGAGATTGAACGGTGTCAAAAAATTGCGGACGAAATGGAAATTGAGCTTCGCGTCAGAAATTGGATCAAATAGTTAAAACGGAGATGATTTCCGATTGAAATCATCTCCGTTTTTTATATTCTTGCAACACCTGAATCTCTTGCTGCCTGTGCAACTGCCGCCGCAACCGCACCGCCTACCCTCGGATCGAATGCCTTCGGGATAACATATTCGGGATTAAGCTCCTCATCGGAAACAAGATCCGCAAGTGCTTTTGCCGCCGCAATCTTCATCTCCTCGTTGATGTCGCTTGCTCTGACATCGAGAGCACCGCGGAAAATTCCGGGAAACGCGAGTACATTGTTTACCTGATTCGGGAAATCGCTTCTGCCTGTGCCGACAACCGCCGCACCCGCCTCTTTGGCAAGGTCAGGCATAATCTCCGGAACAGGGTTCGCCATAGCCAGAACAATCGGATCCTTTGCCATTGAACGGATCATATCCTGCGTCACAACACCCGGAGCGGAAACTCCGATAAAGATATCTGCGCCCTTCATAGCATCTGCGAGCGTACCGCGGATTCGGTTCTTGTTCGTGAAATCTGCGATATCCTGCTTTGCAGGTGCAAGCTCGTCACCGTCACAGATAACGCCCTTGCGGTCACACATAATAATATCGCCGATGCCCATCACCTTGAACAGCTTTGCGATAGCAACACCTGCCGCTCCCGCACCGTTGAAAACTGCGGTACATTCCTCAATCCTCTTGCCGACAAGCTTCAGCGAGTTGATAAGAGCCGCACAGCAGATAACTGCCGTTCCGTGCTGATCATCGTGAAAAATCGGAATATCAGCCTTCTCCTTAAGCTTTCGTTCAATCTCGAAGCAACGGGGTGCCGCGATATCCTCAAGGTTAATGCCTCCGAAGCTTCCGCAGAGAAGCGCAACTGTATTGACAAACTCATCAACATCCTGCGTACGGATACAAAGCGGGAAAGCGTCAACTCCGCCGAACTCCTTGAAGAGAACGCATTTACCTTCCATAACAGGCATACCTGCCTCCGGTCCGATATCGCCGAGACCGAGAACAGCAGAGCCGTCTGTTATAACCGCAACGAGATTTGAACGGCGTGTCAGCTCATAGCTTTTGTTTATATCCTTCTGAATTTCAAGACAGGGCTGTGCAACGCCCGGCGTATATGCGAGTGAAAGTGCTTCCTTGTTATCAACCTTTGCTCTCGCCACTACCTCGATTTTACCGTTCCATTCATAGTGGAGCTTAAGAGATTCTTTTGCGTAATCCATTGTATGTAAATCCTCCTAAAGGGAAATGTCCGTTTTTATTCCTGCTCCCAGCCCTTCGAACGCTCAACCGCACGAAGCCAGCCCTTATAGAGCTTATCTCTTTCATCCTTATCCATTTTCGGAATAAACACCTTTTCTACCTCACGGTTCTGCTCGATCTCGTCAAGATTCTTCCACATTCCGACTGCAAGGCCTGCGAGATATGCTGCGCCGAGTGCCGTAGTTTCAACCGTTCTCGGACGGTTGACCATTGTGCGGATAAGGTTTGCCTGAATCTGCATCATAATATTGCTTATGCTTGCACCGCCGTCAACACGAAGCTCTGAAAGTGTAATCTGTGAATCCTTTGCCATAGCTTCCAGAAGGTCTGTCACCTGAAACGCGATGCTTTCAAGAACAGCTCTCGCAAAATGGGCACGGCTGACACCGCGTGTAAGACCGACAATCGTACCGCGTGCATACATATCCCAATACGGTGCACCGAGTCCCGTGAACGCGGGAACAAGATACATTCCGTTTGCATCGGGTACACTTTCGGCAAGCTCATCGCATCGGCTCGCATGGTCGATAAGACGAAGCTCATCGCGCAGCCACTTGATAACAGAGCCCGCATTGAAGGCACTGCCCTCAATTGAATATGTAGTTTTACCATTAAGACTCCACGCAACACCCGTAAGAAGATTGTGCTTCGAATCAACGCGCTTTTCACCCGTATTCATAAGAAGGAAGCAACCCGTACCGTAGGTGTTCTTTGCCTGTCCCGGATTGAAGCACGCCTGACCGAAAAGTGCGGCAGGCTGGTCGCCGATTGCACCGCAGATCGGAATGCCGGAAAGCTCCTCAAGACCGAGAATATTCGGTGCAACCTCACCGTAAATCGCGCTGGATTCAACGGGCTTCGGAAGCATACACATAGGTACGCCGAGCTTCTCACAGAGATATTCGTCCCACTCGAGCTTATCAACATCAAAAAGCATTGTTCTTGATGCATTTGAATAGTCCGTAATATGAACCTTACCTCCGGTAAGATTCCAGATGAGCCATGTTTCAACCGTACCGAAAAGAAGCTTGCCGTTCTCTGCACTCTCACGCGCACCCTCTACGTTATCGAGAATCCACTTGATTTTTGTGCCCGAGAAGTAGGCATCAATCAGAAGTCCCGTATGCTCACGGATGTAATCGCCGAGTCCCTCCGCCTTAAGCTGCTCACAAAGCTCAGCTGTTCGGCGGCACTGCCATACGATAGCGTTATAGACAGGCTTGCCGGTTTCCTTATCCCAGATAATCGTTGTTTCACGCTGGTTAGTAATGCCGATACCTGCAATTTTACGGACATCGAAGTCACCCGAGTTTATAACAGATGTAATAGCCTTCATCTGGCTGTAAAGAATATCCATAGGATTGTGTTCAACCCAACCCGTTTTAGGATAAATCTGATCAAATTCATTCTGCGCCATAGAAACGATTTTGCCCTGCTTGTCAAAAACAATCGCGCGTGAGCTTGTCGTACCCTGGTCAAGAGCCATAATATACATAGGCATAGCCTCCTTGTAATATATATGTATACATCTTATACCTTTTATATATAAAAGTCAACACGGGACACGGAGATAAAACTTAAGGCAACCGATCGCTCGGTTGCCTTTTAGTTTATTCAACTGTGTAATCGAATGCGCCGAGGTCCTTCCATACACCGTTAACCTTAACGTTAACAGAAATAGAGTTGAGACCGTCCTCGTTCATCCAGGCATTGCCTGTAAATTCGAGGTTGCCGTTTTCGAGCTGAACAGCATTAGCTGCATAGTATGTGCAGGTTGAGCCGTCAGGCATCACGAAGCGGATACCCTGAGCATCGGGACCTGTAACCACCTTGACGGAAACTGCGCCCTTCTTGCCCGAAGCAGCAGCGGGAGTGATCTCTCTGATTTCTGCATCGTACTCGGGCTCGAGGATTTCGTAAGTGAAGGAATAGCATTCATTCTCCCACTTGTAAGCGCCGTCTGAGATATACTTTGCACGCACCTTCACGTCGGGTCCTGTGAGGTTTGTATTGATTGTCCAAACCTCGTAAGCAACCGTACGGTCAAGTGAGTTTACCTCAACGCCGTCAGCGTTGTAAGACTTGATAACAACGTTCTTGTTGTTACGGTCATAGGTTCTTGTGCCGCCGTCCATCTCGATAAACTGAATCATAGTCGGTCTGCCGTTGACAGTGACGTTGAAGGAGTTATGAGAATCGGTTGACGGAGTGTACTCAACATTGGTGATTGAGCCTGATGCCGTGATTTCGCCTTCAATCGGAGCTTCGATCATATCGATAGTCGTTGAAAGGTCTGACATTGCCTGAAGACTTGTTTCACCTGTGAGCTTGAGGTAGCCGATTGCGAGGAGTGAGCCTGCAGTAACATTCTGAATTGTTACAGTACCATCAGCTGCGACAAAATCAGTAATGTCGTAATACATTTCGGTTTTAGGTGTAATAATGGTATCCACTCTTTCAGCGCCGAGCTTAATATTGGGAACACCATAAGCCGCACGGGCACTGATCATTACTCTTGAATCAGCACTGTAGCCTTCAACCTTAAAGGTAAGAGCCTCTGAAGCATTTGTTGTACCTGCAAGATAAACCTCATGCTTTGAGCCACTCTTCTTGTAGTCCTCAGCATTAAACACGCCGTTCTTTCCTTCAATATAAATAAAGCCGTTGGAGCCCTGAAGGAAGCCTTCCTTCGTAAGGAGCATATCAGCAATGTTGTAATATCTTGCATTCTTCTCGCTGTCGATATAATGCTCATCAGCATTCTGAACAGGCTCGAAGACACGGATTGAGTCAACATAGTTTTTGAGCTCAGTAACGCCCTGAGTGCTGAATGACTCGGGATCGTAAGCACCTGTACCACCGTTGAGAACTGAATTATCATCGAACCACTCAACATCAACATCGTCAGCCTCGAGGATATAATCAAGACCAAGGTCTGCGAGTGCAGCTTCAAGATCGTTGTCATTTGCTGACATAGAGCTGAAGGTGCTTGAATCATTCTTGACCGCACCTGAGATTGAAGGCAGATAAGCTGCAGTAACCTCTACGGTGTAGGTGCCGTGTGTAAGACCGCTGACATTATAAACAGGAGCCTGATAAAGAGTACCGTATGTGTCGCTGTAATATGTATCAACAACAGCGGATTTAACGAGATTGTTATTTCCGTCTCTTACTGCGATAACCTGAACACCTGTGTCACTGCCGCAAGCACCGTTAAGAGTGAAGCCTGTGCCTGTGAATTTAAACGTAAGCTTCTGTGATGTTTTGTTGCCGGCGTTAACAGTGACCTGCTTAACTGAACCGTTTGAATAGGTGTTTGCGTTAGCATACATCGGATCGAAGCCGTAAACATCAGCTGCAGAGGGAAGTGCCTGAGTTACAGTGTCCTGAGTGCCTAAAGTCCATTCTTTGCCTGTATCTGTTGCTGAAACCTTGAACACATTATCCTCGTAGAGAATGTTTGAAGCAAGAACTGTTGTGATCTTGCCTGTAACTTCTGTTTTCAGACCATAAGCGTCGAGAGTTGCGGTATAATCAATCGTCGCATTCTCACCGATAGCGGGGGTATAAGTTACTGTATTATCATCGTTGATTACGAATGTTCCCTTAGCATTTGAAGATGTAACAGATTTGAGCACATAGCTACCACCTGTGTATTCTGCCTCATTTTTAGCGATAGCATCGTTATCAAGAGGGTCAAATGTGATTGATGTGTCAAAGTCAAGAGCATAGGAATCCTTGGTAAGAGCAAGATTGTTAATCTGCCATACCGGATAAATCTTTGCGGAAGCTGACAGAGAAGATGTGTTTGTGCTTGTGAAATCTGATCCGGTACCAAACTGACCTGTTTTCCAGCCTCTGAAGGTGAAGCCGTCTCTTGTCGGAGTTGCAAGTGTAACAGTTTCGCCTGCCGGTACATATACAGTTGCCGGACAATTGACAGCATCCTTCATAATCTCGTAATCTTTAACGGTGTAAAGACCAATATCTGAGAATGACTGCACAAATCCCGCCTTGCCTGTTGTACCCATACGGAAGCTTATGTGTGTTGCGCCTTGGGGAGCAGTGAATCTGATAACAAGTGTATTGCCTTCCCATGTTGCTTTTGCCGTTGCAACATTTGTACCGTGGTTAATCCAGCTTGATGACATACCAGGGAAGGTTACTCCCCTACCGCTTGAATCATAAAACCAGAGGTAACACTGATAAGCCTGCTTGTTTGCAAGAGTCATTGTGTAAACATACTCCTGACCAGCAGTAACGGGCACCTTGTACGAGCCGGGTGTATTGTAAGCATCAAGGTTCTGCGCCTCATTAAGGTCTGCTCTGTAAACACCTTCACGGGCAGAAAGAGTGTGGAATACACCGTCCTCAAAGTCAGCCCAGACATGAGCATCGGGATTTCCGCCCTGCATATTATAGTCATTTGTTTTTGCAAAGTCTGTCAATGAGAAGAGATTGCCGTTATAGTTGACGCTGTAGCCGAGCTTCTCCCAACGCGGGAAAACGGTTTCTGTACAATTAAGCTGATTTGTGTTTTCAATCTTTCTTCCGTTTGATGTATACCAGCCGAGGAAATTATAGCCTGTTTTCTTAGGAATATAAAGCTCCTTGCTCTCACCTGTCAGGAAGCCGAGTCTTGCATACGGATTTTCTGTTGCATAGAGATCGTACGATTCCTTTTTATAGAAGCCGATGTTTGAGAAAATTGCGGTACCACCCGGGGTATCGACGTCAAAACGCAGTTCTACATAGCACGTTGATTCAGGAACAGTAATGCCGTAGGTGTACTTACCTGGTTTTCCGCTAGAGTCGGAGCAATATTTGCCATATGTATTGGCCACACATTTGTTTTCAACATCATAGCAGAAGATATATACGTCCGTATCAACACCCGTTGAAGCGAGTAAATACTCAAGAACATAGGTTTCACCACCATCCACAGGGATAGCATAGTTACCATGAGTAGTATCTCTGCCTGTGCCGTTGGAGGCATTTGTTATAGCCTCACCCGATTCAGCGACGCTTCGGAAGGTTATAGTGTCCTTTTGTGTATCTATATTAACTTTGCCTAAGTTGTTTGTTACACCTGCACTATTGGTGAACATAAACTTACTAAGGTTGAAGAGATTGCCGTATCTTACCTCGCACTCCTGAACCATATATGAATAATCACAATTCTTACACTGAATTGTTGCGAGCTCGGTTATTGTGGTATCACCGAAATCATGAGGAAGCTTTGTGATAGGTTCCTGCACAACACTGACTGTACCACAATTTGTGCAGTATTTACCTTCTGTAACGCCGTTGGCAGCACAGGTCGGAGCCTTACCGGGCATAACAGTACTGTTACAAGGAGCAATTTTTGATTTAGCATCGGCATAGTCCTGCTTAAGCTTAGCAATCTGAGCTGCACATGCCTTAACCGCAGTTTCTGTGCCTGACGAATAAGAATAGTTATGGGGGTTAAATTTCATTATTTCTTCAACAACAGCCTTATACGCTGCTATTGAACCCGGGCACACATTTTGTTTCGTGACATAAGTAACATATTCACTGACAGCAGTGTTGCGGAGAGTTACATACGGTCTGAGGTCGATAACCCAAATTGGAGCATCTTTAACATAAAAATCCTTCGTCCTATTTGTCTGCCAATCCTTCCAACCCCAAGTTCCTTTTTCCTGCCAGTCATAAGTAAGATGCCACGACAAAATCACCTTTTGATAACCATTGTTAAAGGTTACGGCATTTGTATTTAGTGACAACGTATTACCTATATACCAAAGTTCGTTATCACTATTATCAAGATCACAAGCACCAGATGTAGTTGAATTATGACCCGTTGTGATACCATCCGGATTATTTATAGACTCATGAAATTTAGAAGAATTGTGCCAACCATGCCAACGATTTACAAGTGAAAAAATCTTACTGTCACTTTTATCATTAGTTTGATGAACAATCGGATAGATTTGCGTAACATCGGCATCTCTTTTATTTTTTACACGAAGTCCAGCAAAAACAGGAAGTTTTGGAGTTGAAGCACCGTCAACAAATAAAACCGTATTCTTTGCATAATAAAGAGCAAAATAAAAACCATTATCTTCAAACGGTGCTAATGCAAATGTTCCGTTAGGATTATCTGTACCGTCAGGTAAATCGGTATACTGAGGAGAATACAGAATATTGCTGAAATTTTTACCCTCCAACGATGCCATCTGCGATGTGCTCGAATGAGTAAAAGAAGGAATCGCTGAGGAGAAGGTTGAATATGTAGTCACCGTATCCGGCTTGATGCCCGCTGCATTTTCCTGTGCATTTGTAACAGTTTCAATATCGTAATATGACATCGAGCAGTCGTAGATACAGAAGTTGGTGATAGAGCCCTGGAAATAGGGATCGTTCCAGCCGGATTTACCGATATTTATCGTTGAATTACCGATTACCTTATACCATTCGTCAGTGTATCTGACAGGCACCTGAAGCACTCTGTCGCTAAAGTTTTCTTTGTCGCTATACTTATTCGGACGCTGACCCGTTGTGAATCGGTTTCGGGACATCGCCAGCTTACCGTCGATATAAACAAGAAGGTTTCCGTTTGCGGAGCTTATAAGATATTCGTGCCACTTGCCGTCCGTACGGTTAGTATTATCATCATTTGCCCACGAATGTACGTCCGTACCCAAGCCCGCTTTAGTGTTACCGGGGCCGTAATAAGAGTCAAGGTAGGCAGCGGTTCCGTCACCTGTTGAAAAATTGATATAGCTTTCTGCTCCGGTTCGTTTACCGAATACATCCGCAATATCAAATATCTTCTGGTGATTTCCGTCAGTTCGTGAATTTGCCATTGCCTTGAAGGTAATTGTAAAGCCGTCGTCATAATTCAGGTCTTCCGTAAACAGCTTTTCAAGGTCAATAGATGCGTACTGAGTCGTGGAGAATTTTGCACAATACTCGCCTGTATCCGATCTTTTCTCCATTGTAATACCGTTAGCTGAATCTAAATTCGGCTTTCCTTCAACGGCATTTTCCAAAGCATTTGTTGTTGTGAAGAATCTGCCGACGAGGTGATCTTCAAGGTTTTCGCCCATCGGGAATGATGAGGATTTGATAGAATAAGCATTATCCAGAAGTCGGTTATATTCATCAACTGTAATTTTTACAACAGAACCATGACGCGGAGACAGGGAGTTGATGTTGAAGGTGCTGATGCCGTAACTCCCTTTGTTTGATTCATTAATATAATCCCACTCTGTAAAGCTATCATTTTTAGATCTTGCAACATAGAAGTATGCATCGCCTTTATCGTATGCATCGGCATAGACTACAAGATGGCCCTCGTTATCAAAGAAGCCGTTACCGCCTTCAAGTCTTTCTGAAATACCATCGAAGACACGGAATCCATAATCATCATGTGAAGCAGCAGGTTTTGTGAAGGGACCTGTCGGGCTATCGCCTACAAGATAGTGAACAGATTTCCAGTCACGTGTCAAAATTTTGTCATAAATTTGTTGAACATTTTCCGGATCGTATCCGTCTTCGTTCTTATAGAAAAGATAATACTTGCCGTTCTTCTCGTTATAAATGATATCAGCGTCAATAGTGTTTTTGGCCGGATTATCATAGAGAACACCATACTCGTAGTATGCATCTCGGTCGAGAAGATCAGAAGTTCTGAGATAAACAATCTCCATGTTTCTGCCGTTATCTTCGCCATCCTTAGCGGGTGTCCAGTCATGTCGGGTTGAACCGTCTATCTTTGTTTGTTCACAGCAGAGTGTAAAATAAACAATATAGGATGTGCCGTCCCAGAGAACCTGAGGAGCCCACACCTGGGTCATTCTTGACGTATCACCGATAAGGTGTGACATTGCAGCAACGTCAATCATTACTTCATCGTACCAGTTGATAAGGTCCCTTGAACGCCAGATAAGGAAGCTCTGCGAGTTATCACTGTAATCGGTATCCTCATTCATTGCCCATCTGTTATAATAGTCACCGCCGCCATCGGTAAAATCGAGGTCGGTTGCGATGATGTAATAATAGTGGTCTTGTTCGTTGTACCAGATGTACGGGTCACGGACGTTACCGACACCCTTAGAGGGGATGAGAATCGGCTCGTTGTTACGAAGAGCGGTAAAATTATATCCGTCCTCCGAAACAGCAAGGTGAATTGTCTGTCCTTCCTTACTTGTACCCGTAAAGTACGCGAAAAGGTAGTGATCCTTCGCGTCTGTCGTGGCAGCTGCCGCTTCGCTCTGCTCAGGTGCCATCCACACCCAGCACGACATTATCGTTGCCACTGCAAGGATTGTTGATAATATCCTTTTTCCAATCTTCTTCATAAATTACCTCCGAATTTATTAGAGTCTATATGTTAAATCCCTTGATTTGATGCCGTCTTTGCGCCGTTGCGGGCGGATTGTCTTTTGCAACAATCCCTCATTCCTTCAGACAGCTCCCCTTGTGATAAGGCGGTAGGGCGGTGGCTTGCTGCCGCCGCAGCCTACGGTGTTCCGAAAACCGGTCGCTGCCATTCTGAGCAAGGAGAAGAATCCTTCGCTCAAGCAAAGATTCTTCGCTTCGCTCAGAATCACGCTAACGGGAAATCGACATCGTATCGCGGGCTTTATAACCCTTTTTATTGCGTGGCACAGATGCTTTTTCACCTATATTCACACGGTAATTATTTTATATTAAAGAGTCAAAAATGTCAATTATTTTTTTGTTAAAAGAATATAGTTTTTTTGTGTTTTTTTGATGAACAGCGTTATGTTTTTTCATATAGCTTTGTTATTATTTCATTGCGGAAAAATCACCGTAATGTGAGAAGGTTTTTTCTTTATTTTTGCGATCCCTCAGTCCTTTGGCGGCAGCAAGCCACCTCCCTACCCCGTTGATTGTATTTTTTGTCATTCTGAGGCTTGCCGAAAAAGCTTTATTGCTGTTGTTTAAGATTCTTCACTTCGTTCAGAATGACAATACGGAACGCGATAAATTAAAATTCAGCCAACGGGTATTATCAGACAAAAAAACAAGGACGGCGCACGCCGCCACCCCATAAGGAAGTATTTGTTTCTCGATGAAAATTCCCTGTGTTTTTACCAAAAGCCTCGCAAGGCGGCAGCCTTGCTACGTTTTGTGGCTTCAACACAAGAAATTTTCTTATCTTACGAAACTGCGAAGCACTTTAAAAGTAAATTTTTGAGTGCAAGAAAAGGCAAACCCTCCCGATAAAGCTGACGCTTATCGGGAGGGTTTAACGATTTATTGTGCCAAAAGTTTACATTTTAAAGAAATACTGCCTTACGGGGTGTCGGCGTACCGTCCTTGTGATTGTTTTTTTGAAATTTATGCCTCGACGCTGTCGCTGATTGTCTGCATTTCCTTTGCAACTGCGCTGCGGCGCTCTGCAAGGTCTGCATACATTGTATCCTTCATCTTGTTATCAATCGGATAGAAGAACTTCGGTATAATGCCAAGGCTGCTCGTGATGATCGGAATACCCGTACCAAGAGCAAACAGCCACCATTTCGCCTTGTCTGTCTGCGTGCCGATTGCAGCACCCTGAACATAGCCTACACGTGCGAGCACGAAGTTCTTGACAGAATTCATCAGAACACTCTGCATCTTCTTGACAAGTCCTCTTGCAACGCCTGTCATAGCCTCAACTCGGTAACCGTTTTTCCATTCGCAATAGTCCATTGACTCGTTGTAAAGCTCATCCGGTATGGTGTGACGCACACCGTAAACCATCATTTCAACGACCTCTTCAATCGCCATTGTCGGTATCATAAAGCTTCGCTTCATAAAGTTCTTGTTTATCGAGCCTAAGCCAAAGACTATCAACCAGCACATATCAGTCCAGATATCCTCTACAATCCACAGCGTTTTGGATGTGAAGCGCTTTCTGAGCGGTGCAACCCATGTATAGCTGAGGTTGAGAATCGGATATGCGGGAATGCCGACGATTGTCTGCAACGATGCCGAGCCGAGAACGTCGATATAATAGTCCGAACGGCTCTGTCCGATGCTGAAGCCGCCAAGGAAGTCTGAAAGCGTCAGTATCAGAAGCGGCTTGTTGTTGAGGATAGCCTTAAAGCCGTCCTTGATGCTCGGCTTTTCAACAGACTGCAGAACACGCTCCTTGGAAACCATATAGAACCAGATTGTCATTGCAGCGGAAAGTATGCTTGTTGCTGCACCCATTCCGATAAAGATATTCTGCAGCTTCCACTTGACGGTTTTGGTGTTGATAAGGTCAATGAGGATACCCATAACCCATTCAGGTATCTGCTCACCCAAAAATCTAGAGAAAAGCTTTGCGCTCGCAATGAGTCGCACACGTTCTTCAGGGTTTGGCGTTATAGTCGATAGCAAGCCAGTCTGCGAAATCGAGATAAACGTACCTGCTGTTTCGTTGATAACGTTGAACGCGAAATAGAATATCAGCTTCGGAACAAATGTCGTCGACGTGTTCGGGAAAAACATCGGCATAAACCAATAAAGCATACCGAACAGCGTAAGCGGCATTTTCATCCACAAGAGGAAAGGTCTGAACTTACCCCAACGCGTTCTTGTGCGGTCAACCATCGCGCTGATGAAGGTATCGTTGAAGATATCCCATGCGCCGGTGAACAGCTCAACAAAGCCTGCGATAGTAAAGTCAATACCAACAACGTCCCAGATGAATCGGTTTTTATACTTACCGATTGAAAAGCTGTCAGCAAAGTCCTGCGCGATATACGCCGCAGTTTCCATTGCGCCGACGTAGCGTCTGCCCTTCGGCATCTGTCGGTGAGCCTTTTCGTCAACCTGAGGTTCTTTTAACTCAGTAGCCATACTCCGCCTCCTTTTTGTTAAATATACATATATATTGTACTTGATAACGCGAAAACAGTCAAGTAATTGATATGAAAAATTTTAGGTTAACTAATGTAGCATTTTGCACTATTCAGAACGCAAACATAAATCTTCCGCCGGGGGCGACATCGCCGTTCCGGTAGAAATCCATTATATCGCCGTCCGTCTGCATATTATCGGAAAGCTTGAAATTAAAGTGAATTTCGTTTGCGCTTCCTAAGCCGAGAGCTGTTTCAGGTACAGAAACATACATAATATTACCGTCGACACGGTAACGCGCCGTGCCTGTCTCCTCAAACGACCAGCCACCCTTTGATTTTTCAATTCTGAGGGTGTTTTCGCTTGCAGAGTCACGGTTGATAATATATTCAAAGCCCTCCCAATTCGCACAGCTTCCTGTCGGATCGGTATCAAGGAGAATGCGCATCCAGTCTTTGTCAGTATGGGGCGTGATATCCTGAGCTGTCTCGATACGGAAATATATGTTCTGATGGTCGTAGGTCACTTTAACACTTTTGAAATCATTGCGCATCGTATGATTTTCATAGTGAAGACCTACCCAGCCTGCGGCATTGCGGTCGCGCGTGCTGCCCGTATAATGGAAATATTCATTATTCACCCAATTCCACTGACTGTCAGCTCCGTAGATATTGATTGTCTGTCCGCCCTCAGTTTTCATAGGCTCTGTTACGCCCTTGAAGCGGCGGATATTTGCACACAGCTGATAATAATAATGATCCTTGAGTATACCTGCGGCGGGCTCAATATCACGGCTGTATTCATCGCTGAACTGGTCAGGGAAGGCATTTTCTGTACCCTGCCATTCCTTCCACCTGCCTGCGATCCATTCGTTCCAGCCCGTTACGAATATAAAATCGGGATCGCACGCAATAGCGTAATCCCATTGCTGCTGGAAATTGAGTCCGTAGAGAAGTGCATTCTCCGTTTCAGAATTGACAGTCACGGTTTCGGCGCCTTTCTTATATGCATACGAATAATCTCCGTGAGTAAAGCTTCTGCCCTGAACGTTGCCGCCCGAATTCATCGCGACAAGCTGACCGTCGGCGGCATTCTGCGCAACAGAAACGCACATCTGCTCCGTTGAGCCGAACGGAGATGTGCCGAATTCAGTCTGCGGATAGGTGCTGCACCAGCCCCAGGTATTTTTGGTGATTGAGATGTTTTTATCAAAATACGTTCCGCTGTTTTCGCGGAAGGTGAAGAAATCTATAATCTCCTTCTCATACGGATCTTTTTTATCGAGGGCACTTTCACGAGCCATAATCAGCGGCTTGCCGTCCCACATAAACCACAGGTGCTTATATCTGCCCTGAGAATAAATATCCTCATAAAGCTGACGAAGCGAAACCGTGGCATGCTCTTCATCGGAAAACGGAAGCAAAAATGAAATCTGCGGAACGTTGACACCCTCTTTGATTGCTTCATCGAAAACCTCAAAAAGCTTGTCATAAGCAGGCTTCCACGTTTCCGAAGCATTTGTGCAGTCAAAAATGATAACATCAACCCCTGCATCGGCAATCATTTCCGCGTGCTTACGGACGACGTATTCATCAAGATTCTGATAATATCCGAAAAGCGGCTCATTCCAATGGTACGGCTTACCGTCATAGGTATTTTCCCACGCGGGATGGTCAAAATCGTGTAACGCTTCGGGATATTTCTCAAGAATCTCCGTTGCATTATCCGCCTCCAGAGTGCTCGCAAAATTATAGTGCCATGTCCAGTAGAACAGACCGACGAATTTTTCACCGTCTCTCTCCCCTACCTCCTCATAGGTCGGAAGCGTTCTTCCCAGACCGTCAACCGCAACCCATGTGTCGGGGCGCACCTCGCCGTAGGTGTTCGTATTGACGTTATCCGTACCAAACAGGGCAACGCCAAGCATTGAAGGTAACATAAAAATAGTTGTAAAAACCGAAACGATTATCTGAAAAAATTTTGCCATAAAATCATCTGCACTCCTTCACGGTTTCATAAGCCAGCTGAGGATAGTCGGTCATAATGCAGTCTGCGCCTGCGAGGGTGAGATGACGGATTTCGTCAGCATTATTGATTGTCCAGTACTGCAGTGCGATATTGTTCTTATGAGCGTAATTGACCATTTCGCGGTTACCGAGATTGATAAGATTATCAAACGCTGACTCGCCGTAAGGAATCTGAAGGGCAACGTAGGAGGGACTGACATCCTGCAAATCCCAACCCATTCTGTAATAGAAATAGAACTGCACAGCCTCGATTGCATCGGCGGTACGCGCAATTCCGGGATAATGATTTTTCATATATGACGAAACGTCGGGAGCAAAGGTTGACCAGATTGCTCTCTCCTCAAGTCCGCGCTCGGTAATGATTGAGTAAAGCTTATCGACAGCCCTTCTGCCGTTTATACCGATGCTCTTGACCTCGATAACATATTTATACTGTCTATCGCCGCAGTTGGCTTCGATATAATCGATGATTTCGTCACAGGTAACAACGCGGAGGTTATACGGAATATCATCGCCGCGCAATCCGCGGTAGGGATAGTCGCCGTTTCCCTTGAAATTCTCACCGAAATTAAGCACCCGCGCTTCTTCAAGAGTTATTGAAGAAACAAAGACGTTCTTTCTGCCGAAAGCCTCAACCGCATTTGTCGTGCCGTCATAGGTAAGGTCATGAAGGAGGACAAGCTCGCCGTCCTTTGTAATCTGCACGTCAAACTCAAGAGTATCGACACCAATCGTATCAGCCTGACTGATGATATTTTCGAACGCCATAAGAGTGTTCTGCGGAGCGATTCCCGCGCCCGAACGGTGGGCAGAAATATCGGGATCAAGATACTCCGTGATGTAGGGATTCTCCGATTCGGGATATGTCTCTACGGGAGTATTCGGGTCGCCCGCCTCACCCATTGTCAACAGAATCGGAATAAGCATAAATACGGCAACAGCGCCGTGAAATATATTTTTGAGAGTGAATATAATCGCTGTCATAGTTTTTCCTCCGTAAATTGATAAATGTATTATACAATATTTATCATGGACGTTCAAGATGCAAAAAGACCGACAGATTACTCTGTCGGTCTCCGGTTTTATTCAATTAGTTTCTTCTGCCTCTGTTACCGTTACCTCTGCGGCGGTCGCCTAACGGACGGCGGGGTGCATCAGAAATCTCGTTTTCGGGAACAAGACCCTCAACCTCGATAAGTGCCTCGCGGCGTGAAAGGTTGATTCTGCCCTGATCGTCGATCTCGCGTACCTTAACAATAACCTCGTCACCTACGTTTACAACGTCTGTAACGTTCTCTGTTCTCTTAACGTCGAGGTGGCTTACGTGAACAAGACCTTCCTTACCCGGTGCGATTTCAACGAATGCGCCGAACTCCATAATTCTTGTTACAACGCCCTTGTAGATTGCGCCTACCTCGGGATCGTTTGCAATTGTTTCAATCATAAAGATTGCGCGTCTTGCATTCTCGATATCCTGAGCACAAACAAATACGCTGCCGTCTTCCTCAACGTCAACCTTACAGTCGCACTCTGCACAGATCTTCTGGATAACCT
>JAFNVC010000010.1 GCA_017379935.1 Clostridia bacterium | reverse complement strand
GTGTTCATCTATTATTTTTCTTACAACCTCTATCTTAAATTCAGCTGTATATATTCTGTTTTTTCTCATGTTATCACTCCTTTGTTTTACTATATCACAAAAAGAAAAAGTAGACACTTTTTTGTGTCTACTTTTAGTTTACTCTTTCACCGGAGTAAGGGCGTTATTTTTATACTCAGTTGTTGTAAAGGCTACGCTTAACGTAGGTTGTGTGGAGGATTTCGTGTGCCTTATGGCTACCCGGCTCGCCGAAGAACTCACTGTAAACGCGCTTGATAGCCTCGTTCTCGTGTGACTTACGGTTAGCGTTGTTCTTATCTGCTGTGTAAAGAGCAGAAGCACGCTTTGCCTTGAAGTCCTCAAAGTTACGTGTTGTTGCGTCGATGATCGGCTGACCGCCACCGTTGATACAACCGCCGGGACAACCCATGATCTCGATGAACTGATACTCGCTTGTACCGTTCTTAACCTGCTCCATGAGTGTCTTTGCGTTTGCTGTACCGCTTGCAACAGCAACCTTAACCTCAAGATCGCCGACTGCATAGGTTGCTTCCTTAACACCTTCCATACCGCGGACCTCTGTGAAGTCTACGTTATCGAGAGTCTTGCCTGTGATCTTCTCAACTGCTGTACGGAGAGCTGCCTCCATAACACCGCCTGTTGCGCCGAAGATAACTGCAGCACCTGAGCCCTCGCCGAGCGGGCTGTCGAACGCCTCGTCGGGAAGAATGTTGAAGTTGATGCCTGCACCCTTGATCATTCTTGCAAGCTCACGTGTTGTGATTGAGAAATCAACATCAGCAAGACCTGCTGCGTTCTGATCGTCTCTGCCGATTTCGAACTTCTTTGCAGTACAGGGCATTACGCTGACGGAAACAATCTTTGCAGGATCGATGCCCATCTTCTGAGCGTACCATGTCTTGATTGTTGCACCGAACATCTGCTGAGGAGACTTACAGGATGAAAGGTGGTCAAGCTGCTCGGGATAGTAGAACTCGCAGTATCTGATCCAGCCCGGTGAGCATGATGTGATCATCGGAAGCTTGCCGCCGTTTGTGATTCTCTCGATAAGCTCCTGTGACTCTTCCATAATTGTAAGGTCAGCAGCGAAGTTTGTGTCGAATACCTTATCAAAGCCGAGACGGCGGAGAGCTGTAACCATCTTGCCCTCAACGTTTGTGCCGATTTCGTAGCCGAACTCTTCACCGAGAGCTGCGCGGACTGCGGGAGCAGTCTGAACAACAACGTACTTATCGGGATCGTTGATAGCTGCAAGAACGTCAGCTGTGCTGTCCTTCTCGTAGAGAGCGCCTGTCGGGCAGCTTACGATACACTGACCGCAGGAGATACATGAATATTCCTGAATCTTCTTCTCGAAGGGAGAAGAAATGCTTGTATCAAAGCCACGTGAGTTTGCGCCGATAACAGAGATGCCCTGATTGTCACAAGCTGCAACGCAACGACGGCAAAGGATACACTTGCTGTTATCACGAACCATGTGAGCCATTGAATCATCAAAGTTGAACTCGGGAAGAACACCGTCAAAACGGCCTTCGTCGTCAACACCATATTCCTTACAGAGCTTCTGGAGCTCGCAGTTGCCGCTTCTTACGCAGGAGAGGCACTTACGGTTATGTGTAGAAAGGATGAGCTCAAGAGTAGTCTTTCTTGACTCACGGACCTTCTGTGAATTTGTAGAAATTTCCATTCCCTCGTTTACGGGGAATACGCAGGCTGAAACAAGGCTTCTTGCGCCCTTAACCTCAACCATACAGATACGGCAAGCGCCGATCTCGTTCATCTTCTTGAGGTAGCAGAGTGTCGGGATTTCGATACCTGCATAACGAGCAGCCTCAAGAATTGTAATACCGTTAGGCACACTGTAGGGCATGCCATTTATTTTAATATTGATCATTTCCATATCTGACACACTCCTTATTTCTTAATAATTGCGCCGAACTTACAGGAATCCATACATACACCGCACTTGATACACTTTGAAGTGTCGATTGTATGAGCTTCCTTAACTGCACCTGAAATTGCACCAACGGGGCACTTTCTTGAGCAGAGTGTACAGCCCTTACACTTGTCAGCCTCAATTGAGTAGCTGAGGAGAGCCTTACATACACCTGCAGGACACTTCTTGTCAACGATATGAGAAATATACTCATCCTTGAAGAAACGAAGTGTAGCAAGAACCGGGTTGGGAGCTGTCTGACCAAGACCGCAGAGTGAGTTTTCCTTGATGTAATAAGCAAGCTTTTCAAGCTCATCAAGGTCAGCAAGAGTTGCCTTGCCGTCTGTGATCTTTTCGAGAATTTCCATCATTCTCTTTGTACCGATACGGCACGGAGTACACTTACCGCAGGACTCATCAACTGTGAAGTCGAGGAAGAACTTTGCGATATCAACCATACAGTTGTCCTCGTCCATAACGATAAGTCCGCCTGAACCCATCATACAGCCGATAGCTGTGAGGTTGTCGTAGTCGATAGGTGTATCCATAAGAGAAGCAGGAATACATCCGCCTGAAGGACCGCCTGTCTGAGCAGCCTTGAACTTCTTACCGTTGGGGATGCCGCCGCCGATATCTTCGATAACCTCGCGGAGAGTTGTACCCATCGGAACCTCAACAAGACCTGTGTTGTTGATCTTACCGCCGAGAGCGAATACCTTTGTACCTGCTGACTTCTCTGTACCCATTGATGAGAAGAACTCTGCACCGTTAAGGATGATCTGCGGAATGTTAGCAAATGTCTCAACGTTGTTTTCTGTTGTCGGCTTGCCGAAAAGACCCTTTACTGCGGGATAGGGAGGACGGGGACGCGGCTCACCGCGGTTGCCCTCGATTGATGTCATAAGAGCTGTCTCTTCACCGCAAACGAATGCGCCCGCACCGAGACGGATGTGAAGATCAAAGTCAAAGCCTGAATTGAAGATGTTCTTACCGAGGAGACCGTTTTCGCGAGCGTCCTTGATAGCCTTATCAAGACGGTTAACAGCGATCGGGTACTCAGCACGAACGTATACATAACCCTCAGTTGCGCCTGTTGCGTAACCGCAGATTGTCATAGCCTCAACGATACAGTGGGGGTCACCCTCAAGAACTGAACGGTCCATGAATGCGCCCGGGTCACCTTCGTCAGCGTTACATACAACATACTTCTGATCTGCTGCATTCTTAGCTGTGAAGCTCCACTTGAGACCTGTCGGGAATCCGCCGCCGCCACGGCCGCGAAGACCTGAATCCTTAACTACCTGGATAACCTCTTCCGGTGTCATTTCTGTAAGACACTTTGCAAGAGCCTGATAGCCGTCCATTGCGATATACTCTTCGATGCTTTCGGGGTCGATAACACCGCAGTTACGAAGAGCGATTCTGTTCTGCTTTTTGTAGAAGTTTGTTTCATTCAGGGGCTTGATTTCATCCTGAGTGATTGTCTCATCATAGATAAGACGCTTAACCATACGGCCCTTGAGAAGATGCTCTTCAACGATTTCGGGAACGTCTTCAACCTTAACCTCGCTGTAGAAGCAGCCTTCAGGATATACGATCATAATGGGACCTAATGCACAAAGTCCGAAGCAACCGGTTTTGATAACCTTAATCTCATTCTCGAGACCCTTTGCCTTGAGCTCTGACTCAAGAGCTTCGATGATCTCGTTACTGTGAGAGGAGGTACAACCGGTACCGCCGCAGACAAGAACGTGTGAACGATACATTGTTTTTCCTCCTTAGTCTTTAACGATAGCGCCAACCGTAAGCTCAACGACGGGATTGCCGTTTACGATATGGTTAGCAACGATTTCGGGCACGTTTTCGGGGTTAAGCTTAACATAAGTAACCTTTTCCTTGCCCGGTGCAAATACTTCAACGATGGGCTCGTACTGGCACATACCGATGCAGCCTGTCTGAGCAACCGTAACGTTTTTGAGACCTCTCTTTGCGACCTCCTCAACGAAAGCGTTGAGAACGGGTCTTGCGCCTGCTGCGATACCGCAGGTTGCCATACCGACAACTATACGGATGCCCTCGCCGTTACCCTCACGGTCTGTCATTGATGCTCTCGCCTTGTCACGGATAGCCATCAATTCTTCAAGTGATTTCATTATAGTACACCTCCACGTATGTTTTGTGTTTGTTCTTCGAGATACTCCTTAATCCACATTGAAACCGACGGCTCCGAAAACGGAACATCGCCGAGAATGACTCTCAGCTCCTTTGTGGAAAGAGTAAAAATTCTTTCATCAATACCGAAACGGTAAATAAAATCACGGTCGGTATTCATTGTAATAAGCATTAAAACGGTGGAATTCATATCGCCGATGGGGGTAAAGTCGATGCTGTCAGTTTTAAAAACAGCGGTAACTCTCGTTCCCACTCCTACCTCAGACTGAATGTCAAGGTGACCTCCCGTCTGCTCGGCAGCGAGCTTAAAAAGCGGAATACCCATACCGACCTTTCTGGTGGTACGCGTTGTAAAAAACGGATCTCTGACGTTCTTCACCTGTTCTTCCGTCATTCCCCTGCCGTTATCATAAATGCCGATCAGAAGCTCGTTCTTTGCGGTATTTTCAAGCACCTCAATTTCAATAAGCGGTGCGTTGGCAGAGATTGAATTCTGGGCAATATCAAGAACATTCAAGGATAATTCCCGCATAATTCCCTCCGTATTTCAAGCCGATAATTTATGCCTTATACTTTGCAAGAATACCGTCGATGTCGTCTGCAACGAGCTTACCGTAAACTTCATCGTTAACAGTAAGAACGGGAGCAAGACCGCAAGCACCGATACAACGGCAAGCCTCAACAGAGAACTTTCCGTCATCTGTGCACTCACCTGCTGAGATACCGAGATTCTCACAGATTCTGTCGATAAGATCCTGAGCGCCCTTAACGTAGCAAGCAGTACCAAGGCAGACAGAGATGTTGTACTCACCCTTCGGAGAGAGTGCGAACTGAGCGTAGAAGGTAGAAACACCGTAAACTTTTTCAAGCGGGATGTTCATACCGTCTGCAATCATGGTCTGAACCTCAAAGGGAAGATAACCGTAGATTGCCTGTGCCTGCTGCATTACATGCATAAGCATACTCTTGTCGTCCTTACACTCCTCAATAACAGCCTTTAACTGTGCTTCCTGCTCGGGTGTTCCTTTGAACGGGATTTTGCTGATTTTCTTGAGCATTGTGTAGTTCCTCCTTTACAACAATTTTCAAATTCTGAGGCGACATTTTCAAGTCCGAAAGCATTAAAATCTCGCCTCGGGGAAAGAATGTTATTTTTTTAACATTCGGTAGCCGCACTACAACATTATAATAATGTTCATTGCATTATAACATAATAAAATCAATTAGTAAACATCTTTCAACAAAATTGTTCGATAAAAGTCAAATTTTTAACAATTAAACAATACCGTTTTTTCCATAAGTGAACAATTTCAGTTTTTATCAAAAAAATACGGCAGAGCCGAAGCCCTGCCGTACGTTGCAGATTCTGATCTGACAATAGCCTTATTTTATACACCTAACACCTTTTTGAGCGTTCCGCCGAGGATGTTTTCCTTTGCGGTGTCGGAGATGTTAAGACTCTTATAGCGCTCAATTTCATACTTGATGTAAGCCGCATCCTTGAACGGGAAATCGAGACCGAAAATCGAGCTTTCATCGTTAGTCTGGAAGATGATTGTTTCGAGCTGCTCATTCGTGAGTGTCCACTCATCCTTGCCGTCGCGGTCACTGACGGAGGTCCATCCCGCAAAAACTCTCGGCTGAATGCCGCCTCGTGAGTTATTGCACATTACGGCAAGACTTTTTCGTTGAAGAAATGATAGCCGCCGAGATGCTCGAGGCTGAAGCGGAGATTCTGGAAAAACCAGCCGACCTCATCGTAAAGAATCGGACGTACACCCTTGAGTCTGTGCCAATGCATACCGCAGTGGAAGGAGATGAAAAGTCCGAGCTCCTCTGCCCTTTCATATACCTTGAAGGCATCCTCGCCGTCGATATCAAACTCCTGATACGGAGGATGCATCTTTATGCCCTTGAAGCCGAAATCGGCAATGCGGTCAACCTCGTCACGCAGATTTTTCGTGAAATCCACCGTGCCGAAGCCGTAGAGATCAGGGTCATTCTTTATCGCCTTTGCAAGCCACTCGTTCGGAGTATCCGTTCTTGAGGATTCCTCAAAGCGATCCGGGAAAGGTGCGAAGCAGACTGCCTTATCAATTCCGCAATCGTCCATAAGACGCTTGAGATTATCGATTGTACCGACGGGCTTGATGTCCTCGGGGAAGACGTGGGCATGATTTGCAAAAATCATAGTGATGCCTCCTTGAAAAATTCAAAAATCTTTGGTACTTTTAGTTTAACACGGTAGCTGTTTTGTGTCAATAATGCCGAAAAAGCAAATGGTTTATTGACAAAGCAAATATTAAATTTTATACTTTAACTATCATTATAAAAAGGAGTGTTCCCTTTATGAAAATTACATTTATGGGTGCGGGCAGCACTGTTTTCGCCAGAAATGTTCTCGGCGACTGTATGTGTACACCGGCTCTTCGCGAGGCAGAAATCGCACTTTACGATATCGACAAGCAGCGCCTTGAGGATTCCGAAATCATCCTGAAGGCTATCAATAAAAATGTCAACGAGGGCAGGGCAAAAATCAGCACCTATCTCGGTGTAGAAAACCGCAAGGATGCGCTCCGCGGCGCAAGCTTCGTTGTCAACGCTATCCAGGTCGGTCTCTACGACCCCTGCACAATCACGGACTTTGAAATTCCGAAGAAATACGGTCTGCGCCAGACGATTGCCGACACTCTCGGCATCGGCGGTATTATGCGCGGTCTTCGCACCATCCCCGTGCTCGAGGATTTTGCACACGATATGCAGGAGGTATGCCCCGACGCGTGGTTCCTCAACTACACTAATCCGATGGCAATCCTTACGGGATATATGACACGCTATTCGGGCATCAAGACTGTCGGCCTCTGCCACAGCGTTCAGTCCTGTGCAAGAGACCTGCTTGACCACGTCGGAATGCTTGAGCAGGTCGGCGAGGATAATTTCTACGACAGAATCGCGGGTATCAACCATATGGCGTGGCTTCTTGAAATCCACGACAAGCAGGGCAACGACCTTTATCCCGAAATCAGACGCCGTGCACTCGAAATCAACGAGAAGGCGCTCGCAACAAACGATCCCGAAAAGAAGCACCATGATATGGTACGCTTTGATTACATCAAGCGTCTCGGCTACTACTGCACAGAGTCGAGCGAGCATAACTCCGAATACAATATGTTCTACATCAAGGACAAGTACCCGAATCTTATCGCAGATTACAACATTCCCCTTGACGAATATCCGCGCCGTTGCATCGACCAGATTGCCGGCTGGGCAAAGCAGAGAGACGAAATTCTCGCTGACGGCAAGGTAACTCACACACGCTCGAAGGAATACGCTTCCTACATTATGGAGGCTATGGTTACGAATAATCCGTACAAAATCGGCGGTAATGTTCTCAACACAGGTCTTATCGACAACCTTCCCGCAGATGCCTGCGTCGAGGTGCCGTGCCTTGTCGATTCAAGCGGCGTAACACCCTGCCATATGGGCAGACTTCCCGTTCAGCTCGCTGCGATGAATATGACAAACATCAATCCGCAGCTTCTTACAATCGAAGCCGCTGTTACAAAGAAGAAGGAGCACATCTATCAGGCGGCTATGCTCGACCCGCATACAGGCTCAGAATTAAGCATTGACGATATCGTCAGGATGGTCGATGAGCTCATCGAGGTTCACGGTGACTGGATGCCGAAATATAACTAAGAATATATAATGAAACGCCATCGGGTGACCGATGGCGTTTACTTTTGCTTTATTTTTTCTTGCTCTTTTTTGCTTTCGGTTTGTTAAAAACCTTTGCGATTACCTTTTCATAATCGTCCTTTGATTTAAGCGAGCAGGATACCTTTTTAAATCCGTCCTCGAGCTTGCGCACCTTATATCCCTTTGCAAGCCTTCTTTTTTCAACGGCAATTTTACATTCTCTTATATCATTGTTGAAAAAAATGTGATATCCGTCGAGAATCGGAACAAAGCGCACCGCAGAAATATGCTCGCCGTGCTGAAGCTCATTTTTGACAGCAGCAACAAAGCCCGTCAGCAGGACAGCCTTGGAATAATCCTCATAAGTGAGCTCTTTTTTCTCTTTGGGTTCAGCCTTTTTTGCCTTAGCCATAAAATCACCTCATCAGTTTGTGAGAATATCGGTTTCGTAATATCTCAGACCAAGCTCATAGAGCATTTTTGCATCCTCAATAGTGTTGACCGTCCAGTATGAAGCATTGATTCCGCGGTCAATCGCAAGCTGAAATGACTCCTTGTCATTCTTGTCAAAGCACGGAGAAAGCCATACCTTATCGGAAATCGCTTTAGCCTCTGCGATATTCTCCTCCGTTACGCGGTCAACAAGATACCACAGCTCAATCTTATCGTTGAGCTTATAAATCTCCTTTAACTGCTGAAGATCGAAAGAAATAATGATTGCGCTGTCCTCGAGTCCCTTTTTCACAACGGCGTCAACAACCTCGTGGAGAGTGTCGTAGGTTTCTGCCTTGATTTCAATCTGAGGTCTGGTTTTTGTTCCGACGAAAACGTCGAGGAATTCGTCAAGAGTCGGGATTCTCAGGTCCTCATAAGCCCAGAAATTCGAGCCGCCCTTGAAGCTGTATTTTCTTGCTTCCTCGAAGGTTACATCCTTGATTGCGCCCTTCTGGCAGAAGTGGCGGTCAACCGTATCGTTATGAAGAAGCACCCATACGCCGTCCTTCGTACGCTGGATATCGCACTCTGCAGAATAGTAGCCGAGTCTGACAGCCTCCTTGTAAGCAGGGATTGAGTTTTCGGGTGCAACGGATGTTACTCCGCGGTGAGCGGTGAAATAAACAGGGTCGCCCGGCTTCGCAACGCCCTTATCCGCGATTGAAATAACCTTTTTCGGCAGATTGAAAAGCTTTGCGATATGTAAAACCGGCAGATACTTGCACTTATAAATCGGTACAAGCACGTTTGTGATGAATTTGTTATGTTTTGCGTTCATTTACAGTCTTCTTTCTTAATTGATCTGTAAAAATAATATCATATCGGCTGTTGACTGTCAACGAGAAAACAAAAAAGTGAGCGTCAAAAGACACTCACTTAATTGATTATTTGAACTTTCTCTTACGAGCAGCCTCAGACTTCTTCTTACGCTTAACTGACGGCTTCTCATAGTGTTCTCTTTTACGAACTTCCTGAATAACGCCGTCTCTTGAAGTCTGTCTCTTAAATCTTCTGAGAGCGTTATCTAAAGATTCGCCTTCCTTAACTTTTACCTGACTCATTGTATTCCCTCCCTCCGCTACTTGCAGGGGCAATTTTCTAATATACACCTTATTGTAGCATACACTTTTCTGTATGTCAACAATTTTTTTCGTTTTAACGAAAATTAGCGGAGAAGGGTGCCGAATTATCTTACAACGATATTAACGAGTCTGCCCTTGACATAAAGCTCCTTGACAATCTGCTTGCCCTCGATAGCCTTTGCGACGTTTTCGTCCTTCTTTGCAAGCTCAATTGCATCAGCCGCCTCGATTTCAGCAGGAATCATAAGCTTTGCTCTTACCTTACCGTTGATCTGTGCAACGATTTCGATTTCGTCATCAACGCACTTTGCCTCGTCAAAATCTACCCAGCTGCCGTTAGCGAGCATACCGCCGAAGCCCTGCTGTGCCCAGATTTCCTCTGTAACGTGAGGTGCAAACGGATTGAGAAGAGTTACGAAGGTCTTAAGCTCTGCCTTGTTGATTGCGCCCTTGTCATAGATTGCATTAAGAAGTGTCATCAATGCGGCAATCGCAGTGTTGAACTTCATATTCTCGATATCCTCAGTTACCTTCTTGATAGTCTTGTGGAAGATTGTCTCAAGCTCCTTTGAATATTCATCGCCGTCGGTGAGAATATCCTGAAGGCCCCAGGTTCTGTCGATAAATCTCTTACAGCCCTTAACTGATGATGCGGACCACGGAGCAGCCTTCTCGTAATCACCCATAAAGAGAACATAGGAACGAAGAACATCTGCGCCGAACTCGTCAACAACATCGTTCGGGTCAACAACGTTACCCTTTGACTTACTCATCTTATCGCCGTCAGGTCCGAGAATAAGTCCCTGAGCGGTACGCTTTGCATACGGCTCCTTTGTCGGAACAACGCCGATGTCATAAAGGAACTTATGCCAGAATCGGGAATAAATCATATGACGTGTAACGTGCTCCATACCGCCGTTATACCAGTCAACCTGACCCCAGTACTTAAGCTTCTCACCGTCTGCAAGAGCCTCTGTATTATTCGGGTCGATATAACGAAGGAAGTACCACGATGAGCCTGCCCACTGAGGCATTGTATCGGTCTCGCGCTTTGCGGGTGCGCCGCACTTCGGACACTTGCAGTTGACATAAGATTCAATCTTTGCGAGCGGGCTTTCACCGTCTGAGCCCGGCTCGAAGTTTTCAACCTGCGGCAGCTTAAGGGGAAGCTCCTCATATGGAACAGCAACCATTCCGCAATGCTCACAGTGAACAATGGGAATCGGCTCGCCCCAGTAACGCTGTCTGTTGAATGCCCAGTCCTTCATCTTGTACTGAACACCCTTTTCGCCGATACCGTTCTTCTGAAGGTATTCAGCCATTGTATCGATAGCCTCACGCTTTGATGTGATGCCGTTGAGGAATTCTGAATTTACAAGCTCACCCTCGCCTGCGTAAGCAGCCTCCTCGATGTTACCGCCCTTGATAACCTCGATGATGTCGATGCCGAACTTCTTTGCAAAATCGTAGTCACGGTCATCATGTGCGGGAACAGCCATAATTGCGCCCGTACCGTAGCCCATCATAACGTAGTCAGATATGTAGATCGGGATTTCCTTACCGTTGACGGGATTTACAGCTGAAAGACCGCTGATGCATACACCCGTCTTATCCTTGACGAGCTGAGTTCTTTCGAATTCTGTTTTCTTCGCGCACTCTTTTCTGTAAGCCTCGATATCAGCCATATTTGTGATACGCTCAGCGTACTTGTCAATCATCGGATGCTCGGGAGCCATAACCATAAAGGTTACACCGAAGAGTGTGTCGGGACGTGTTGTATAAACCTTGAGCTTCTCGTTATCCGAGCCCTTTACATCGAAGTCTACGAATGCACCTGTTGACTTGCCGATCCAGTTCTGCTGCTGAAGCTTAACGTTCGGAAGGTAGTCAACCGTCTCAAGACCCTCAAGAAGCTTATCGGCATACTCCGTGATGCGGAGATACCATACATCCTTTGACTTCTGCACGATGTCGGAATGGCAGATGTCGCACTTACCGCCCTGTGAGTCCTCGTTTGAAAGAACAACCTTACAGGAGGGGCAGTAGTTAACGAGAGTCTTGTCTCTGAATGCGAGACCGTTCTCGAACATCTTGAGGAAAATCCACTGTGTCCACTTATAATAGTCCTCCTGAGTTGTATCAACAACTCTTGTCCAGTCGAAGGAGAAGCCGACTCTCTTAAGCTGGCTTGAGAACTTTTCAATATTCATATCCGTTACCTTACGGGGATGGATGCCCGTTTTGATAGCGTAGTTTTCAGTCGGGAGGCCGTAAGCATCAAAGCCGATCGGAAACAGGACATTGTAGCCCTGCATTCTTCTTTTTCTTGATACAACCTCAAGACCTGAATAAGCCTTGATGTGGCCGACGTGCATACCTGCACCGCTGGGATAAGGGAACTCTACGAGAGCGTAGAACTTAGGCTTTTCCGAAAAATCCTCCGCATGGAAAACGCCTTCCTCTTCCCATTTGTCCTGCCATTTTTTCTCTGCTGATTTAAAATCATAACCCATTTCAATATTCCTCCGAGTTTATGCAAATTCGCGGGCGGATATTATCCGCCCCTACAAATATATTCTTAATCAATCCGGTGTGATGATGTCGGAAATGTCAACGTGAGCAGCGTCGCCCCAGAGTCTTTCGAGGTTGTAATACTCTCTGGACTGCGGGTCAAAAACGTGAACGAGCACACTGCCGTAATCAAGGAGAATCCAGCCTGTTGCCCTGCCCTCGATATGCTCGGGTGTTGCGCCGAGCTTTGCCATTTCTTCATCAATCTCATCTGCGAGCGAGCGGACATGAGTGCCCGAGGTACCGCTTGCGATGATAAAATAATCCGAAACGATTGTAAGCTCCTTAGTTTCGATAAGCGAAATATCAATCGCCTTTTTGTTATCGAGAATCTTAACTATATTTCTTGCCGTTTCAAGTGATGTCATATCTGTTCGCCCCTTTGCTTTCTGATTACGACCTCGTTATAAAGGTCAACGCTGTCCGGATGGATAACATTGCCGCGTCTGACAAGGTCAGGTATACCGAACTCAAGCGCATAAAGTATCGCCTCATCCATTGACTCGTCACAGAGACGGCGCATATCATCAACGCCGGGATAGCTGCGCTCCGCCGATATGTAATCCGCAAGATAAACAATTTTTTCGGGCAAGGTCATTTTTGCCCTTCCCGTTGTGTGGTATCTGACGGCACGGTAAAGCTCCCTGTCGTCAATGCCCATCACCATTTTGATATAAGCCGCTCCCGCAATCGCGTGCCAGAGCTTTTTGTTGGCGCGCTCCTCGGGCAGAAGCTCAATCCCTGCCTCAGTTATAACCCCCAGCTGCTCCTCGGGTGAGGAATTTTTCATAATGTCGTGCAAGAGTCCCGCCGTGTACGCCTTATCCGCATCGTAGCCGTATTTTACAGCAAGATAGCGTGCACTTTCGGCAACGTTCAGACTGTGCTGAAAACGCTTTTCCTCAAGCTTCGACCTTATGAGATCAATGATTCTTTCATCAGTCCAGCCGTTCAAAGGTATAACTCCTTTTCTTTTATATATTCCATAACCTGCCCGTCGATAAGACCGTCGACCGATTCGCCGTTTCTTATTTTTTCGCGGATTTCGGTTGAGCTGAGCTCAATCGGCTCGAAGGTGCAGATGATGAATCTGTCTTTTTGCTCGGGGAAGTGCTTTTCGGCATATTCCCCGAGTGCTGCTTCGTCAATGTCGCCGTCGCGTGTAACGGCGCAGATTTTAACCTTTTCCAGAATCACATCGGGATTTTTCCACGTGTGAAAGGAAAGAAGCATATCCGACCCGAGCATAAAAATCAGCTCGTCGTCGGGATACTGTCCGCGAAGAAGCGTTACCGTTTCGAAGGTATAGCTTCTGCCTCCGCGCACAATTTCCATATCGCTGACCTCTACCCTGCCGTCATCGCTGAAGAGAAGCTTCAGCATATTAAGCCTGTCCTCGGATGAGGTTCCCGTTTGCTTCTGCTTATGGGGCGGAGTCGCGGTCGGGATAACAATCAGTCTGTCAAGAGACAGCTGCCCTTTAACCTCGTCGGCATATTTCTTATGCCCTGCGTGCGGCGGATCAAAGGTTCCGCCGAAAATTCCGATACGCATTATCTGATGTTGACCTTCTTGTTCATAACGTAGTGAGTTGCAAAGAAGAAGCCCACGCCGAACAGAAGCGAAATAATAATCGTCACGAGGTTGATGTAGGTTGCGCTTGCGCCGACCTGAAGCTGATTTGTGATAAATGTCAGCTTGTCAGCGGTGATTGCGAGACCGAAATCGATGTTATCGGAAATAAGTGTGGAGATGCTCTCCGCAATATAAATCGTACCCATTGAGAAAACAATAGTCCAGAGAAGATGTCTCTTCTGGAAAAGTCTGGTGTTCGCAAGGCTGATTGCAAAATAAACCTCAATGGAAAGAACTGCAAAGCGGATGAAGAAGGAAACAAGATAAATCACGATTGATGCAACCATTGTCGCGAGCGACTTGCCGCCGAGAATGAGCGGAAGCATCGACTCAATCATCGCATAGCTTTCCTGTCCGATATAATCCTCTCTGATAACGTAATACATTATCGCCATTGTGCCCATAAGGCAGACAAAAGCGGCAATGAACCAGATTGTTGAAACAATAATCTTGGATGCGAGGAGCGCCGTGCTCTTTACAGGAAGAGTAAAGGTAAGATAGCCCTGATCGCCGTAAAGTGAGCGCTGAAAATTGGAAATCATAACAATTACCGTCAGGAAGAAGCTGCAGGAGGAGATGATAAGAAGCACCATCATGCCGAGCATCTGTCCCGTTGTAGCAGCCTCAGCGCCGCCCTTGCCGATATAATATGAGCCGAGGATGTACGCCATAAGAATGCCGACCACCGCATAGAGAGCGCCCATTATTCTGCCCGTTGCGATAAGCTCGTGCTTGATAAGCTTAGACAGCATAGCTGAACACCTCCCTGAACAAATCTTCAACACTCTTGCCGGTTGCCGTGATTTTTTCAACATCCGTGTTGACAACGAGGTCGCCGCCCTTGACCATAAGTACACGGTCAAGGATGCGCTCGATATCGTAGATAAGGTGTGTTGAGAGAAGAATTGTAGAATTTTCCGAGTGATTTTTCATAATCGTGTCAAGGATAAATTCTCTTGAAACAAGGTCAACACCGCCGAGAGGCTCGTCGAGGATATAAAGGTCTGCCTTACGGCACATAACAAGGATGAGCTGAAGCTTTTCCTGCTGACCCTTTGACATTGTTTTGATCTTCTGGTTTAAGTCAAGGTTAAAGGTCTGTGCCATATTAAGAGCTTTTTCCTTGTCAAAATTCTTGTAGAAATCTGCCATATAGCTGATAGCGTGCTTCGGGGTCATCCACGGTGCGAGGTAATTCTTCTCGGGAAGGTAGGCAACGATTGCCTTTGACTCCACGCCCGGCTCCTTGCCGTTGATGAGGATTTTGCCCTCGTAATCGTTGATAAGACCGACGATTGATTTGATCATCGAGGTCTTGCCGCAGCCGTTGGGGCCGAGAAGACCGACAATCTTGCCTGACGGCACATCAAAGGAAACGCCGTTAAGCACCTGATGCGAGCCGTAGCTTTTTTTCAGATTTCTGACTTTTAATAAAGTCTCACTCATTGTATTTTTTCCTCCAAACCGGGGTATTAGTCATCTGCCATCTGTGCTTCCTTGATCATCTCGTCCGTAATCTTCGACTCACCGTGCTTAACGAAGAGGATGAAGAATATTGCGAATGCGAACATAATCGGGCTGAAATAGAACAGCGACATATACGTTCCCGCAAACATACGGATAAAGCCGTAAACGATAGGAGCAGCAATCTGTGCAGAGAAGGTTGCTGTGTAGTAGTAACCGGTGAATGTTCCGACCTTTTCAACACCGCCGATGTCAAGAACGAGCGGAAGTGTGTTAACGGTGATGAACATATTTGCAGCACCGCCAAGGATAAGAACGGGATAGATAAGAACGCGAAGAATCTTTGTGATGCCTGAAACTGAATTTGAAATAGCCTCAAGAGAGGTTGCGAAATCAGCATTTTCAAGGGCAAGAATCTTTTCTGCAACAGCAATTACAGCTTCTTCAGTTGCAACACCTGCATTTTCTGCAAAGTACTTGTCAAACTCTGCATAATACTGTGCACCGTCAACTGTCTTGCCGAGCTTATACGCAATATAATTATCCATTGTGATAACCTCTGCCTCTGCGAGGTCTCTGCCCTCTGCCTTGGCAAGGTCACTGATTGCTGAATTGTATGTGTTGACGTGGTCATTAACCGCGATGTATGCGTTATTTACCTCAACGTAGCTCTTGATTGAAAGATCCTGTCCGCCGAGCATTACAAGGAACACACCGAAGAAAACGATGAATGCTGTAAGGAAAACAGAGATACCTGCAATGATAGTCTTTTTTCTGCCGAACTTCTTGCCGAGCTTACCTGCAGGAAGAGCCGCAACACCCGAGCATACCGCAAAGATAAGCATAATGCGGGTAGCCTCTGAGGTGATCATATGAAGGATTTCCTGTGCAAAAAGTGAGAAGAAGGTTGTGATTGCGTTTGTACCGCAGAAGAGGAAGAACAGACAGCCAAGCATAAAGAGAAGGCTCTTTCTTTCGCTCTTTGTGAGCTTTTCAGCCTTGAGAGCAGCCTTATGTGCCTTTGCAGCTTCCTTTTCAGCCTTTCTTCTTGCCTTTTCATCAGCGTACTGGTTAGCCTCGCCCTTGAGACGGATGCTTGTATCCTCCTCCTTGACGAAGAAGAGAAGAACGAGCATACCGATAATCATAACGAGAGAACCGATAAAGAAAACGTAGGGGAATGAAAGTGTTTCATTAGCCTTGATTTCTGCCTTTGTGTAGCCTGCGATGAGTGTGCAGAGTGCAATGCCGAGCGTACCGGCAACCATACCGACTGCTGAGCCGATACCGCCCATAAGGTTGATAACGGCATTACCCTCTGAGCGGAGCTGCGGAGGTGTAAGGTCGGGCATAAGTGCAACAACGGGTGCACGCCACAAGGACATTGAGAAAACAAAAAGAATAACAACGAACATTGTAATCGGAAGTCTTGCTTCGCCCTGAACGTTGAGAGCAACAATCGGGATAAGAGTGAAAAGGACTGCCGAAATCGGGGCGCAGGCAACGATGAACGGACGGCGCTTACCGAGCTTTGAATGACAATTATCCGAAAGCTTACCGAAGGTAGGCTGGAAGATAACACCGAAGATGTTATCAAAAGTCATAATAATACCTATGAACAAGGGAACGAGCGTAAATCCGCCGCCGAGAGCAACCGTGCTTTCGCCCTGCGCCTCTGCGAACTTACCGATCCACGGAATAGCCTTACCGATAGCCTCACTCCACTGTGCAATCAATGCGCTTTCAGAAAGAATCTTGTTAAGAATCTTCGTGATGTACGGGTCATAAACCGCCCACGCGATTGACGTTGCGAGGAAGCCGAAGCCCGTGAGTATGGTCTTCTTGTAATTAAGCTTCATTTTGTCAGCCATAAAAACAATCCTTTCAAACAACCTGTTTTTTCGGTTGAAAATTAGTATCTACGATCATACGGGTATAAATAACCATAATAATCCATAGTTACAAGGTATTATATCACTTTTCAACGCATTTGCAAATGCTTTTGGATTATTTTTCGCACTTTTTCAAAAATATTTCTTCTTAAATGATGACATTACTTTTTTAATAGGATTTAACAGAAATTGAAAGAAACTGTAAACAAAAGGAAAAGCCGTCGGGTTGCCCCGACGGCCTGAAAATTTTAAACTAATCTGATGATCAGATTACGAATGAAGCGAATGTTGCGTTGCTTCTGTCATAGATGGTCCATGTCTTGCAAAGACCAACGATGCTCAGAACGCTGTTGTTGCCGAGACCAACCTCAAGGATGCCGTAAATGTCAGCATGACCCTGAATGATGATTTCGCCTTCAACGTCCATACCTGCAGCTACCTCTGCGAGATAGTCAACGGGTACTGCATAAGTTGACTGGATAACGTTACCGTCAGCGTCAACAAACTTAGCTGTAGCCTCTACCCAAGCACCGATACCGCCGTAAACCTCAACGTCGATGATTGTGTAACCGAAGAGACCAAGGCCTACACCGAGACCAAGCTTGATTTCGAACTCGCCGTAGATATCAACTACACGGTCAAGAACCTTAACGTCATTAACGCGGCTTACCTTGTTGTTGATAACGGAGATTCCGTGATACTCCTCAGATGTAACTGTGATTGTCATTCTGCCGTTAACGTCGATGTTAAGCATAATGTCAAAGTTGATTGTGAGAGGAGTTGTGCCGAGAGGAACAACAACTGTGAAGAGCTTGATAGCTGATGAATCGAACTCGCTGAGGATGTACTTGTTAACAAGCTCCTCGAACTTATTCTTACCTTCAAGCTTCTCGCCTGTTGTCTCTACCATCTCGCCGAATTCCTTATAGTAAGAACCTGCAAGAGTTGTCTTGTCAACGAGATCATACTCAAAGTTGAGGTAAGCTTCGTTGATGTTGAACTTCTCGATGTTCATATCAGCCTTAGCATCAACTGAAAGGTTGGAGATTGAGTACTCCTTCTTGAGAACAACACCGTCAACGATTGATGTTGAGATGCCGAAATCAAGACCTGTCTTTGTAACCTCAGCGTCGATATCGAATTTTCCGACTGAGAAGCTGATGTTGCCGATTGTAAGAAGGATGCCGTGGATGATGTTGTCGATCTGCTCTCTTGAGAGACCCTCTGTGTCGAAGTAACCATCGCTGATAACTGCGCCGTTACCGTCGAGAATCATAGCTGTACCGAACTCAACGTCTGTTGAACCTTCGTAATCGATCTTCTCGATAACTTCGTCGATAGCAACCTCTGAATTTGTAACGATCTTCTGACCGTCAACGATTTCTACAGACTCTGCCTTGTAAGCTGCGCCTGTAACGATAGCATCTGACTGTTCAAGAACGTAAACGTCACCTGCTTCGATGTCTGAAGCTGCGTCAAGAACGATAGCGTCGTCTGCTACTTCGTAATCACATACTGTCTTAACGCCGTCAACGAGGTCGAGCTGGTCGATAGCCTCATCGGGAACGAAACGAAGACCGAGAGCTACCGTGATAGCTGCGGTGATATCGTTTCTGGACATTGCAGCAGTGCTTACCTTACCTTCGCTGTCAACGGGAATGAGCTCGTTAACAACTGCTGTTGAAACCTTGGAAATGTTTGCAAAATCCTCAGCGTTAGCGATTACAGCGGACTCATCGATTTCGAGACCTGCTGCGTTAACAAGGACAGTTGCAACGAATTCTGTGTCTGCGTTATCAAATACTCTGATTTCGCTGTAGTCAACGAGAATACCGTACTCTGCTGCTGCTGCAACAGCGTTGTAATACTCGTCACCGGGCTCAATACCAAAGTATGTGTCGCCTGTGTCAGGTACAGCATAGCCGAAAGCCTTGCCTACCTCAGCCAAGAATGCGCCATTTTCCATTGTCTCTGTTCCCGGCCATGTGAAGCCCGGGAAGATGCTTGTCATGATCATCATGACGATTGACAAGATGAATGAAATGATCTTTGTTGCCATTTACAATTCCTCCTTTAAAATATTTGAGGTATTGTGCTCTCACTTGTCTTGAAAGTGGTATAACGTTAGTACCGCTTCTGTGCAAAGCAATCCGAAGAAAGCACCAGGGGAACACTCTTCCTCGTATGCAATTATAATATATTTACTCAAATTTTTCAAGAAAAATTATACGATTTTTTGTGTTTTTGGCAAAATTTATTAAATTGCACAACATATTGTGCTTTAAGTGTCGGATAAACCGACCAAGTTTGTGCAACTTGACAAAACCTCTTAAACATATAAACTATTCCCCTTCTTTTTTATATGCAAAAAGGCAGCCGGTTGTTCCGACTGCCTTTGAAATTATTGAGAAATTATTCCTCTGTACCGTAAAGCTTTGCGAGTCTCTCAAGGTGAGCATAACGATCCTTAGCGTCTGCCTCAGCCTTTGCGAAGAGCTCCTCTGCTCTCTCGGGGAAGGAACGTGTAAGAGAAGCGTAACGAGCCTCGTTGAGGAGGAATGCACGGTAGCCCTCTGTTGCGGGAGCCTTAGAATCCATTGAGAACGGGTTCTTGCCCTCAGCCTTGAGTGCCGGGTTGTAGCGGAACATATTCCAGTAACCGCAGTCAACAGCCTTCTTCATCTCAGCCTGGCAGTTAACCATACCGCCCTTGATTGAGTGCATCTCACAGGGAGCGTAGCCGATGATGATTGACGGTCCCGGATATGCTTCAGCTTCCATGATTGCCTTGAGTGTCTGGTTCATATCAGCACCCATAGCGATCTGTGCAACGTAAACATAGCCGTAAGACATTGCGATCTCTGCAAGGCTCTTCTTAGCGATAGCCTTACCTGCTGCTGCGAACTGAGCAACCTGACCTACCTGAGAAGCCTTTGAAGCCTGTCCGCCTGTATTTGAGTAAACCTCTGTATCGAATACCATGATGTTTACATCGTCGCCTGATGCGAGAACGTGGTCAACACCGCCGAAGCCGATGTCGTATGCCCAGCCGTCGCCGCCGAAGATCCATACTGATTTCTTTGAGAGGAATTCCTTCTGTGCAAGAATTTCCTTAGCTGTATCGCAGCCGCACTTCTCAAGCTCAGCTACGAGAGCCTCTGTTGCAGCGCCGTTCTTTGCGCCGTCAGCAACTGTTGCAAGGTAGCCTTCGCAAGCTGCCTTGAGCTCTGCTGTTGCTGTTTCGCACTCTGCAGCAGCCTTAACCTTTTCGATGAGGCTGTTACGGATAGCGTTCTGACCAAGGTACATACCGTAGCCGTGCTCAGCATTATCCTCGAAGAGTGAGTTTGCCCAAGCAGGACCGTGACCCTTATTGTCAGTTGTGTACGGTGATGTAGCTGCCGGACCACCCCAGATTGAAGAACAACCTGTTGCGTTGGAGATATACATTCTGTCACCGAAGAGCTGTGTGATAAGACGAGCATAAGCTGTCTCAGCACAGCCTGCGCATGAGCCTGAGAACTCAAGCAACGGCTTCTTGTACTGGCTGGAGATAACTGTCATCTTCTCTGTTGTCTCTGCCTTCTCTGTAACGTTAGCTACACAGTAGTCAAATGCTGCCTGCTGTGCATCCTGGCTCTCACGAGATACCATAACGAGTGAATTTGTCGGACAAACGCCTACGCAGACGCCGCAGCCCATACAATCCATCGGAGATACTGCAAGAGTATAAGTGTAGTTTGTCTTAACGATCGGCTTCGGAGCCTTCTTCATAACTGCAGGAGCAGCTGCAACCTCTTCCTCGCTGAGAGCGAAGGGTCTGATTGTAGCGTGCGGACAAACATAAGAACACTTGTTACACTTTGCGCAAGTCTCTGCATTCCACTCGGGAACCATAACTGCAACGCCGCGCTTCTCGTATGCTGATGCGCCCTGCTCGAATGTACCGTCAGCGTGATCAACAAAATCTGAAACAGAAATGCTGTAACCGTCCATACGGCCAACCGGCTTCATGATGCTGTCTACCATCTTTGTGAGCTTTGCAGGACCCTCTGTCTTTGTTTCAACAGCAGCGTCAACAGCGTTTGCCCACTCAGCGGGAACTTCGATTTCTACGAATGCAGAAACACCTGCATCAATAGCATCCCAGTTGCACTTAACAACGTCGTCACCCTTCTTAGCGTATGACTTCTTAGCAGCTGCCTTCATATAGTCAACAGCTTCCTCGATCGGCATAACCTTAGCGAGTGCAAAGAATGCAGCCTGAAGGATTGTGTTTGTTCTCTTACCCATACCAACCTTCTGAGCGAGGTCGATAGCGTTAACTGTGTAAAGCTTGATGTTGTTCTTAGCGATGAACTGCTTTGTTTCAGCATTCATCTTCTCTGCAAGCTCAGCAGCATCCCACTGGCAGTTGATAAGGAATGTACCGCCCGGCTTAACGTCGTTAACCATCTTGAAGCCCTTCTCGATGTATGAGGGGTTGTGGCAAGCAACGAAGTCAGCCTTGTTTACATAGTAGGGGCTCTTGATAGCCTTATCGCCGAAACGAAGGTGAGAAACTGTGATACCGCCTGTCTTCTTTGAGTCATACTGGAAGTATGCCTGTACGAACTTATCAGTGTGGTCACCGATAATCTTGATTGAGTTCTTGTTAGCACCAACTGTACCGTCGCCGCCGAGACCCCAGAACTTGCACTCGATTGTGCCTTCTGCAGCTGTGTTCGGAGCTTCCTTCTCTTCGAGAGAGAGGTAAGTTACGTCGTCGTTGATACCAAGTGTGAAGTGTGCCTTCGGAGCATCCTTAGCAAGCTCCTCGTATACTGCGAAGATGCTTGACGGAGGAGTATCCTTTGAACCGAGACCGTAACGGCCGCCGATTACCTGAATGCCTGACTTACCTGCTGCTGCAAGAGCTGCGATAACGTCAAGATAGAGAGGCTCGCCGATTGAGCCGGGCTCCTTTGTTCTGTCAAGAACAGCGAGCTTCTTACATGTTGCGGGAATTGCTGCTGCAAAGCTCTCAACTGAGAAGGGTCTGTAAAGACGAACCTTGATAAGACCAACCTTCTCACCCTTAGCAAGGAGGTAGTCGATAACTTCTTCTGCAACGTCACAGATTGAACCCATAGCAACGATAACGTTCTCTGCGTCCTCTGCACCGTAGTAGTTGAAGAGCTTGTAATCTGTACCGAGCTTTGCGTTAACCTTGTTCATATACTTCTCTGCAATTGCAGGAACTGCATCATAGAACTTGTTGCAAGCCTCACGGTGCTGGAAGAAGATATCATCGTTCTCGTGAGAACCGCGCATTACAGGATGCTCGGGGTTGAGTGCACGTGCACGGAATGCGTTAACAGCATCCATATCACACATTTCCTTAAGATCCTCGTAATCCCAGATCTCGATCTTCTGGAGCTCGTGAGATGTACGGAAGCCGTCGAAGAAGTTGATGAACGGAACACGGCTCTCGATAGCTGTGAGGTGAGCAACTGCACCAAGGTCCATAACTTCCTGTGTGTTTGTTTCAGCGAGCATTGCGAAGCCTGTCTGACGGCAAGCGTAAACGTCTGAGTGATCGCCGAAGATATTAAGAGCGTGAGAAGCTACACAACGAGCAGATACGTGGAAAACGCTGGGAAGCAATTCACCTGCGATTTTGTACATGTTCGGGATCATAAGAAGAAGACCCTGTGAAGCTGTGTAAGTTGTTGTCATAGCACCGGCATTAAGTGAACCGTGTACTGTACCTGCAGCACCTGCTTCTGACTGCATTTCTGCAACCTTTACAGTTGTGCCGAAGATGTTCTTTCTGCCCTGAGCTGACCACTGATCAACATAGTCTGCCATCGGGCTTGACGGTGTGATAGGATAAATACCTGCAACTTCTGTAAACGCATAAGATACGTGAGCAGCAGCGGTATTACCGTCCATGGTTTGTTTCATTCTTGCCATTGGTTTTTTCCTCCCTAAATTTATTGATAAATTCAGTAATTTTAGTTTACCACCGTAGATAATAACACTTTTATCGCAAGATGTAAACCTTTTATCCCGAAAAAACTTTGTCAAATCTGGTTTTTTATTCAAGGTTTTTTTGTGTATTTTGTTAAACTTTTATCATTTTAGCGTTATAGCGGCGTTTTCCGTGCCTTTTTACCCTTGACACAGCAACATATTTATGCTATCTTTATTTATAATGTAATAAAGAACGGCGTTGACGAAGACAGTAAGCCTTGCGCGAAATCAGAGCGAGTCGGGGACGGTGTAAGCCCGATATGATGTACGCATTGCCGAAAATCACTTCCGAGCCTCGGGCTGAAAGCAGTAAGCACCGACGGATTTCCTCCGTTACAGGGAACGCATATTATAGTATGTTGAATAGGTGGTTAACGAGTTTTGTCTCGTCCTGTTTCACACGGGACGGGATTTTTTGTTCCTATTCACAATGAGTAAGGAGTGTATCGAATGTATAAGAAAGTGCCCGCAAACCTGAACTTTGTTGAGCGTGAAAAGGCGATTGAAAAGTTCTGGGCAGACAACAAGATTTTCGAAAAAACCTGCGAAAAGCAGGGTCCGTCCTATGTTTTCTATGACGGACCGCCGACAGCTAACGGCAAGCCTCATATCGGTCACGTTCTCACACGTGTTATCAAGGATATGATCCCCCGTTACCGCACAATGAAGGGTTACCAGGTACCGCGTAAGGCGGGCTGGGATACTCACGGTCTCCCCGTTGAGCTTGAGGTTGAAAAGCTTCTCGGCCTTGACGGTAAGGAGCAGATCGAGCAGTACGGTCTCGAGCCCTTCATCGAAAAATGTAAGGAAAGCGTCTGGAAGTACAAGGGAATGTGGGAGGACTTCTCCTTCACAGTCGGCTTCTGGGCTGATATGAACGACCCGTACGTAACATACCACAACTCCTTCATCGAATCCGAGTGGTGGGCACTCAAGCAGATTTACGACAAGGGCCTTATTTACAAGGGCTTCAAAATTGTTCCCTACTGCCCGCGCTGCGGAACTCCCCTCTCCTCTCACGAGGTTGCTCAGGGCTATAAGAACGTCAAGGAGCGTTCAGCAATCGTCCGCTTCAAGGTTGTCGGTGAGGATGCTTACTTCCTCGCATGGACAACAACACCGTGGACTCTCCCGTCAAACGTTGCACTCTGCGTAAACCCGAATGACGAATACGCAAAGGTAAAGGCAAACGACGGCTTCACATACTATATGGCAGTCGAGCTTCTCGACAAGGTTCTCGGCGCACTCGCAGCAGAGGATGCACCGGCTTACGAAATTCTTGAGAAGTTCGTCGGCACAGACCTCGAGCATAAGGAATACGAGCCGCTCTTCGCATGCGCAGGCGAGGTTGCTGTAAAGCAGAAGAAAAAGGGCTTCTTCGTAACATGCGATAATTACGTTACAATGTCCGACGGTACAGGTATCGTTCACATTGCCCCCGCCTTCGGTGAGGACGACTCAAAGGTCGGCAGAAAGTACGACCTTCCGTTCGTTCAGTTCGTTGACGGCTCAGGTCATATGACAGACAACACTCCCTTCGGCGGTCTCTTCGTAAAGGATGCTGATATGCCTATCCTTCAGGACCTTGAGGACAGAAAGCTCCTCTTCTCCGCACCGAAGTTCGAGCACGACTATCCGTTCTGCTGGCGCTGTGACACTCCGCTCATCTACTACGCAAGAGAGTCATGGTTCATCGAGATGACAAAGGTTAAGGATAACCTTATCAAGAATAACAACACTATCAACTGGATTCCCGAGAGCATCGGTAAGGGCCGCTTCGGCGACTGGCTTGTAAACGTTCAGGACTGGGGCATCAGCCGTAACCGCTACTGGGGTACTCCGCTCAACATCTGGGAATGCGAATGCGGTCACAGACATTCAATCGGAAGCATTGAGGAGCTTAAATCAATGTCCGACAACTGTCCCGACGAAATCGAGCTTCACCGTCCATACATCGACGCTGTTACAATCAAGTGTCCCGAATGCGGCGGCGAGATGAAGCGTGTTCCCGAGGTTATCGACTGCTGGTTCGACTCAGGCGCAATGCCCTTCGCACAGCACCACTATCCGTTCGAGAACAAGGAGCTCTTCGAGTCACAGTTCCCCGCAGACTTCATCTCCGAGGCTGTTGACCAGACACGAGGCTGGTTCTATTCACTTCTTGCAATCTCAACTCTTATCTTCGACAAGGCTCCGTTCAAGAACGTTATCGTTCTCGGTCACGTTCAGGACGAAAACGGTCAGAAGATGAGTAAATCCAAGGGTAACGCCGTTGACCCGTTCGATGCACTCGAAACCTACGGCGCAGACGCTATCCGCTGGTATTTCTATACAAACTCTGCTCCGTGGCTCCCGAACCGTTTCCACGGCAAGGCTGTTACAGAGGGTCAGCGTAAGTTTATGGGTACACTCTGGAACACTTACGCATTCTATGTGCTTTATGCAGATATCGACGAGTTCGATCCGACAAAGTACGAGCTTAACTATGAAAGCCTTTCCGTAATGGACAAATGGCTTCTTTCCAAGCTCAACACAATGGTGGGCGTTGTTGACAACAACCTCGAAAACTACAAAATCCCCGAGGCTTGTAAGGCACTTCAGGAATTTGTTGACGAGATGAGTAACTGGTACGTACGCCGCTGCCGTGAGCGTTACTGGAAGCAGGAGCTTGATCAGGATAAGATCAACGCTTACCTCACCCTTTACAACGCTCTCGTAACAGTTGCAAAGACTGCCGCTCCGATGATTCCGTTTATGGCAGAGGATATCTATCAGAACCTTGTATGCTCAGTTGACAAGAACGCTGAGGAGAGCATCCACCTTTGCTCATTCCCCGAGGTTAACAAGGATTACGTTGACGCTGACCTTGAGAAGAATATGGACAGTGTTCTCAACATCGTAGGTCTCGGACGTACCGCAAGAAACGGCGCAAACATCAAGAACCGTCAGCCTCTCGGCTCAATGCTCGTAAATGCAGGCGGCGCGCTTGACGGCTACTTTGCAGACATCATCAAGGAAGAGCTTAACGTCAAGGAAATCACCTTCGTTGACGAGGCTGACGAGCTTATGAGCTATAACTTCAAGCCGCAGCTCAAGACACTCGGTCCGAAGTACGGCAAGCAGCTCGGCGAAATCCGCAACCTCCTCACAGAGCTTGACGGCACAGCTGCAAAGAAGGAGCTCGACGCTAACGGCTGCATCAAGCTTAACATCAGCATCGGTGAAATCGAGCTTACTGCAGACGACCTTCTTATTGAAGCAATCCAGAAGAGCGGTCTCTTCTCTGTTTCAGACTTCGGTGTAACTGTTGCAATCGACACAGAGCTTACACCTGAGCTTATCGAAGAGGGCTTTGTCCGTGAAATCATCAGCAAAATCCAGACAATGCGTAAGGATGCAGATTTCAACGTTACTGACCGCATCATCATCTATGTTGCAGGCAATGATAAGATCTCTGAGCTCATCACAAAGAACAAGGATTTCATCTTCACAACAGTTGTTGCAGACGAAATCATCTGCGGTGAGACAGACGGCCATACAGCAGAATGGAACATCAACGGCGAGAAGGTAACACTCGGCGTTAAGGTTGCAGAATAACAGAATAAATAAAACGAGCAGTAATAGCCAAAGCGGTTATTACTGCTCTTAATTTTTATCAGTCAGCTTTAATTCTGTAAAGCTTTACGCTGTGTGGTGCAAGACTTGCGGTATGGGAGGATTTTATTTCAAATTCCTTGTCGTCCCAGATATCGTACACCTCATATTCGTCCGCTTCGGGAAGATCAACGAAGCTTTCCTTTATAATATCCTTTATATTAAATGAAACGCTCATTTCCTTCGGTCCCTTGTTGAGAAGGCAGACCGCAAGCTCCTTATTTTCAAGCGGTTTTACAAGGACATCCGTAAGACCGTTTGTTTTTATTCTTCGGCACTGAATTCCGCGCGCATCCTGATTGATTGCAATCGCTGCCTTGTTCGACACAATTTTCAGCACCTTGTTATCCTCATCAACCGTTCCGTCGGGACGGATAAACGACCTTATATCATTGCCGAGAATCAGCGGTGCACAAAGCATACACCAGAGTGAAAAGTGCGCTCTGTTCTCGTCATCGGTAAGCTTGCCGTTACCGACCTCGAGCATATCGGGATCGTTCCAGTTGCCCGCGCCCGCATGCTTATAAAGAAGCACCGTTCTCTCATAGATTCCGATAATCGATACCCAGAAGGGCTTGATATCAGGTGTCGTCCGCCAGAGGTTGCCCGCAGTATGTCCCCAGATCCACGGTCTGTTCCAGCCCCACTCGCAGATTGAGAAGCAGATCGGCTTTTCCTCCCTGCCCTCTCTTTCGGCAACGAGCCTTGTTGCACGCTGAAGCTCCTTTGCCATATTGCGGTACTGCTTCGCCGCGGAATCCATCTTCGATGCGACGGGATTGTGGAATTTAAAGGAATTTCTGCCCGCCCTGAGCTGAACCTTTATCTGATTTCTGCCGTCGTGGGTAAAGCCCTTCGTGCCGGGCTCGTTCAGAGAATAAACATCCGTATCGTTGATGACAATTTCGAGATATTTATCCTTAAGTCCCGCCTTGTGAAGTCCGAGAGTGAGCGTATATTCGCCGTCCTCATCGATTTCAACGTTATTGAAATACATTGAGCCGCCGCCCGCTTCAAGTCCCGTAACATATCTGCCCGTTCCTGCCATTTTCCCGTCCGTGAGCAGGATTGCATTACCGCGAAGCTCCGCATCCTCGGCGTGAAGAATAATTCCGTCGCTGCAATTCGGCTTTGTGAGCGTCACGGTCGAAATCTCGGGCGCGTTGGTCGGGATAGGAATGTTGTGACAGAAGTCGTATTTGAAATATTCAACGCCCCACTCGGCGAAGGTCTCTGCATCCGTGCGCTCGTGATAGAGACTCGACGGCAGATCCTCGCAGGTCAGCGTGCCGTTCGAGGTGTAGATGCCGAGCTTGAGTCCGAGATCATTCACCTTTCCGACAAGAGCTTTAATGCCGTGCGGGAAGGTTGCGAGATCACCCTGAAGTCTGCCGTTTGCATCGCGAGTCGAGGACATCCAGCAGTCGTCGATATTGACATAGGTATATCCGCAGTCGACAAGCCCCGATTTTTTCATTGCTGAGGCAATTTCTTCAATCAGGTTTTCATTTATATGATTTCTGAAAAGATTCCAGCTCGCCCAGCCCATCGGCGGTGTCAGAGCCGTTCCGTTATAAAATCTGTCCGCGCCGTTCAGATGAATCTGAGTTGAAGCCATCAGCTTCTTAGCCGTACATACGGGACAGAGCTTGTTTTTTCTTAAAAAAGTCTTGACATCAGCCATCGTGACCACTCCTTTTAAAAAGATATTATCATACATATCGCAAAAAGGCAATAAACACAAAAATTCGCTTTAAAAAATTTTTCAAAAAGCCCTTGACTTTAGCGATTAAAAGTGCTAAACTTTAAAGCGTTAAAACTTTAAAGTGATAAACACGGTTTTAACGAGATTCCGCAAATCTGCAGTTAAGGAGGAGTTTTTATGGCAGATATGTTAATCAAATCAGGTATGTTAGTTCTGTTTTTCGGTGTGATGATAGGTGTCGGCCTTTATTGCCGCAAAAATTCCACCGACGTTAACGGCTTTGTTCTCGGCGGCAGAAGCGTCGGCCCGTGGCTGACGGCATTTGCATACGGCACGTCTTATTTTTCTGCTGTTGTTTTTGTCGGCTATGCAGGTCAGTTCGGCTGGAAATACGGTATTGCCGCGACCTGGGCAGGTATTGCAAATGCCCTTCTCGGCTCGCTTCTCGCGTGGGCTGTTCTCGGCAGAAGAACGCGCGTTATGACCCAACACCTCAATTCAGCAACGATGCCGCAGTTCTTTGAGAGCAGATTCAATTCAAAGTCCCTCAAGCTCGCATCGTCTGCAATCATCTTTATTTTCCTCATCCCCTACACCGCTTCTCTTTACAACGGTCTGAGCCGTCTTTTCGGAATGGCGTTTGATATTGATTATTCCGTATGCGTTATCATTATGGCGATTTTCACCGCGATTTATGTTATCGCGGGCGGATATATGGCAACCGCAATCAACGATTTTATTCAGGGTATAATTATGCTCGTCGGTATCGTGGCAGTCATTGTCGCCGTTCTTAACTCAAAGGGCGGCTTTATGGCATCGCTCGAGGGCCTTGCACAGATTTCAGATCCCACAGTTTCCGATGCACCCGGCGTGTTTGCATCCTTCTTCGGTCCTGATCCCGTCAACCTCTTTGCGGTTATGATACTCACCTCTCTCGGCACGTGGGGACTTCCGCAGATGGTGCAGAAGTTCTATGCCATCAAGAGCGAAAAGGCTATCAACAAGGGTATGATTATTTCAACATTCTTCGCCGCTGTCGTTGCGGGCGGATGCTACTTTCTCGGCGGCTTCGGCAGACTCTTCTCTGACGAAATCGACATCGCAGCAAACGGCTTTGACTCAATCATCCCGACAATGCTTTCAGGTCTTCCGACAATTCTTATTGCTGTCGTTGTAATTCTTGTTCTTTCGGCGTCAATGTCAACGCTTTCATCCCTCGTGCTCACTTCAAGCTCAACGCTCACGCTCGACTTCCTTAAGGGTAACGTCAAAAAGAATATGAGCGAGAAACAGCAGCTTCTTATTATGAGAATACTCATCGTCGTATTCATCGCGATTTCCGTTATCATTGCAATCGTGCAGTACAAATCGGGCGTAACGTTCATTGCACAGCTTATGGGTATTTCGTGGGGCGCACTCGCCGGCGCATTCCTCGCGCCGTTCCTCTTCGGTCTGTACTGGAAGCGCACGACCAAGGCAGGCTGTTGGGCAAGCTTCATTTTCTCAACGGTATTTATGATTGCAAACATCCTTGCAAAGGATATGTTCCCTGCTCTCCTTCAGTCACCCATCAACGCAGGAGCATTCTGTATGCTCGCGGGACTTGTAATCGTTCCTGTAGTAAGCCTTATGACGAAGGCACCCGACAAGAAGCATGTTGAGGAGGTCTTCTCCTGCTACGAGCGTAAGGTAACGGTAAGAGCGAAAGACTCTATCGAAACCGAATAAAGAAAATCCAACGCAGTTTTCATCGTTCTGCGTTGGATTTTTTATTTTTTTAATTTAAACCTCTTCAAAGGTTACTGCATCAATCATACCGTCAAAATACTGCGACGCCTGAGTGAAAATGCGTTTGCCAAGGTCGATGATTTCCTGCCAGCTGATGTTGCACAGCTTTGAAAATTCCTCACCGATGTTTTCGGCAACATCGCCGCCCTTCTTAAGAGCAAGCAGATAAAAGGTAAATGCAGCGCCGTCGGAAATATTGTCGTAATATCCGCTTTCATTCGCCTTGAAATAATCGTACATTGCGGAGCTCGCCGTATCTGCAAGAAACTGGGCGGGAAGCTTGCGCTGAATGCAGTATTCTGCAACGAAGGTGAACAGTACTCTTATCTGATAAAGCAGAGCCGCCGTCATATTGAAGCCGCTCAGATCAACGACATTATCCTCCGGCTTAACCTTCGCCAGAGCTTCGCCGAGTGCAACAGCCTTTTCTCTGTTACCGTTTGCAGCGTGAAGCTGAATTTCTTCTGTTATGAACTTGAATTCAGTTGTCTCACTCATCGGTTTTTTGACATAGATTTTAATATCTCTGTCGTCAGCCATCTCAATCTTCTCCCAACGGGTTATTTTTCTTCTGCCGCATTCTTTTTCTGCTGTCTGCGGATTTTTGCTTTATAGTTTGCGAACTCGCTGTAGTTTGTTTCGGGTGTTGTGCAAGAGCCGATGCTTACGCAATATTTATTGTTTCTGCCCTTGAAATCACTTCCGCCTATTGCGAGAAGACCGTTCTTCTTCGCAAATTTCGCAAGACCTGCCGCGGTTTCCTCATCGTGCTGAGGACACCACGCCTCAATACCGTCAAGACCTGCCGCGATAAGCTTTTCAAGCATGTTTGTACCCTCAAATGTACCTGCATAAGCAAGAATAGCGATACCGCCCGCATCGTGGATAGCCTCTATAACCTCTTCAGGCTCAGGAAGCTTCGGACGGACAAGAATGCTGTTTTCGTTACCCTCGGTGAAAAGCTCGTTATAAAGCTCGCCGTAAAGCTCGGTTGTCATTCCGCTTTCCATAAGCGCGGTCATAATATGCACGGGATAAACGTTGGTCGAGCCCTGCGCACATTTAAGAACGAGGTCAGCAGAAATCGGGAATTTCTGCGCCGCTTTGATCATCATATACTGAGCCGCGCGCTTTCTTGCCATAAGATTGCGGTGGCACAAGCCCTCGAGACGGTCGGGAGAATCGCTGAGATATCCGATGATATAAACCTCCGACTTGTTTTCGCTGTCGTAAGAAGAAAGCTCAACACCGGGAATAACCTTGATGCCGTGTCTCTCGCCGATGAGCTTTGCTCTTACAGTACCTGCAAGGCAATCGCGGTCGGTAATCGCAAGGGTATCAACGCCGCGCTTCTGCGCAAGCACAATGATATCATCAATACCCATTGAACCGTCGGACAGCTTCGTGTGACAATGTAAATCTGCCGTCATTTTTCAATATCCCCCCAACTTTGCATAAAAGGATGAATTTTGCCGATAATTTCCTAATGCTATTATAGCGCAAAACTACTTAAAATGCAAGTCATTATTTGTGGATATCGGATAGAAAAATATCAGAAGGTGCTTTCAATCACCTTTGAGCACTGAACGGGGGAATAAATCCAATGGTCAATATGGTCTGATTCCGTGTAATATTTAATCGGCGGTGTGGGGTATTCCGCCTCGAAGGCGTCAACGATGATAAGCTTTATCTTCATACGCTCGGGCAGCATGCTTTTTATATACACACCCGCGTGACAGCCCGCCGTAATGCCCTCGGAATATTCCGCAAGCCCCGCGAGATTTGGTGTCAGTTCAACGAAAATTCCGTAATTCTCGATTGAGCGCACGATTCCCGGCACGGTTTCGCCCGGTGAAAATTCGCCCGCATTCTGCTCCCACGTGCCGAGCAGCTCCTTGTGAGAAAACGTGATTCTGCCAAGGTCATCAACACTTCGGACAATGACCTTTATCATCTGACCGATATGAAAGCGCACGGACGGATGCGGAATTCGTGAGACGGAAATGCTGTCGATGGGAAGCAGACCGTTGATGCCTGCGCCGATATCGAGGAAAACGCCGAAGCTTTCCATGTGAGCAACCTTCGCCTCGACGACATCACCCGGCCGAAGCCTTGAAATATAATTATCAATGCAGTCCTGCTGAACGGAACGGCGGCTGAGAACAGCGTATTCCCTGTCGTTCATATCGCGGCGGAAGCCGAGAATATGGAACATCACGGGCTTGTTAACGCGCGAGATGAGCGCGATATCCCTGACTGAGCCGTCGCTGATGCCGACGGCACCCTCGTCGTGCGGAATCACACCGTACATACAGCCGAGATCAACACGCAGATCGTGGTTTTTGTCGCACAGCAGGGCGCGTGCCTCGACGGTTTCGCCCGTCAGGCAAGCCTCGTGAAGCGAAGCGGGAGAGGAAAGGATTGCGCGGTTTGAGGGAGTGCCGATGAGCTGTCCCTCGGGCTTGAATTTTTGCATATTGTTTTACCACCTTTGTTTTTCTACTTAAAATATATGAAAAATTTATTTGTTAATGACAAAAATATAATCAGGCTTTGCTTGATAAGTTGGTGTTTGTCGAGGTTTTTGGCTATAATTAAATTGGTGCGCAGAAGCAGTCGCCCCTGAAAGGGGAGATGTCTGCGGAGCAGACAGAGGGGTTGCCCGAAGGGCAATTTCCCCCTTTATATCAGTTTTATCTCGTTGCTTCGCAACACTCCCTCAGTCTCACTTCGTTCGACAGCTCCCCTTTCAGGGGCGCCGTCGCTTTAATCCAATCACTTCTAAAATGAAACTCCCCTACAAATTAAAATTTACTTATCTTCTGCTTCGGATTCTTGCCCTTTGCGAAATGATGTGATATAATATAAAATTGACAGAAATGTCATTTTAAAACAGGAGGGATAATAATGGATGTCCGTGTCGGCGACAAGCTCGTTATGAAGAAAAATCATCCGTGCGGCTGTAATACCTTTGATGTATTACGCTCGGGAATGGATTTTAAAATCAAGTGCGAAAAATGCGGTCACGAGGTTATGGTGCCGCGTGTCAAGGCAGAGAAAAACATCCGTAAAATCCTCCGCGGGGACGAGGAAATTAAAAAGATATAACATCCGGAGGATTTTATGCTTGATAAATTAAAATCGGTTGAAGAAAAGTTTGAGGACATCAACGCACAGCTTTGCGACCCCGACGTCGTGTCGGATATGGAGAAATACCGCAAGCTGATGCAGGACGTCAAGCATCTTACACCGATAGTTGAAAAATACCGTGAATATAAAAAGGTTGTTGCCGACCTCGAGGAGGCGAAAATGCTTCTTGACGAGGGCGGACTTGACAAGGATTTCCGCGAAATGGTGCTCGAACAGCTCGAGGATTCCAAGTCTCAGGCCGAGGTTATCGGCGAGGAGCTGAAAATTCTGCTTCTTCCGCGCGACCCCAACGATGACCGCAACGTTATCATCGAAATCCGCGGCGGTGCGGGCGGTGAGGAATCTGCACTTTTTGCAAACTCACTTTTCAGAATGTACTCGATGTATGCCGAGACAAGAGGCTGGAAGCCCGAAATCCTGAGCGCAAACCCGACGGAGCTCGGCGGCTTTAAGGAAGTCAGCTTTATGATAAGCGGTGACGGCGCATATTCGCGCTTCAAATTCGAAAGCGGCGTTCACCGTGTTCAGCGCGTTCCCGAAACGGAATCGCAGGGACGAATCCACACCTCCACCGTTACGGTTGCCGTTCTTCCCGAGGCGCAGGACGTTGACATCGAAATCAACCCCGCCGACCTTCAGATAGATACCTTCCGTTCAAGCGGTGCGGGCGGTCAGCATATCAACAAAACCGAATCCGCAATCCGTATCACTCATATTCCGACAGGAACAATCGTTGAGTGTCAGGACGAGCGAAGCCAGCACAAGAACAAGGACAAGGCGATGAAAATTCTCCGTTCCCGTATTCTTGAGGCTGAGCGCGAAAAGCAGAACAAGGAAATTGCGGGCGAGCGCAAATCGCAGGTCGGTACAGGTGACCGAAGCGAGCGCATCCGCACCTACAACTATCCGCAGGGCCGCGTCAGCGACCACAGAATCGGACTTACTTTATACAAATTAGAGGCTATTCTCAACGGCGACCTTGACGAGGTGATTGATGCTCTCATCACCGCCGACACCGCTGAGAAGCTGAAATCGGAATAATTCCGAGGTGATTTTTTGATTACGAAATTCTATGAAAAGTGCGACGAAAACGAGCTTCTCGAGGCCGCACAGATATTAAAGGACGGCGGACTTGTCGCAATTCCGACCGAAACCGTTTACGGTCTTGCCGCCAACGCGTATAACGGCGATGCAGTCACCCGCGTATATGAAGCGAAGGGTAGACCGACGGATAACCCGATGATTGTTCACATCTCGTCGATAGATGAAATTCATCCGCTCGTCACAGATTTCCCCGAGAGTGCAAGAGCGCTTGCCGATGCATTCTGGCCGGGACCGCTGACGATGATTCTTCCGAAATCCGACCTCGTTCCGCGCGAGGTTGCGCCGAGACTCGAAACAGTTGCCGTTCGTATGCCGTCACACCCGATTGCAAGAAAAATTATTGAGCTTGCGGGCTGTCCGCTTGCCGCACCGTCGGCAAATTCCTCGGGCTCACCGAGTCCGACAACGGCACAGCACGTTCTGCACGACCTTGACGGCAAAATCAACGCTGTCGTAGACGGCGGTGAATGTGACGTCGGCATTGAATCGACGGTCATCACGCTCGCAACCAATCCGCCGAGGCTTCTTCGTCCGGGCGGAATCACGGTTGAACAGCTCGAAGGGGTGCTCGGTCACGTTGAGGTTGACCCCGCGGTTATCTCTGAGCTCGAGGACGGTGTTGCTCCCGCTTCACCGGGTATGAAATATAAGCATTATTCTCCTAAGGCTCAAGTATATATAGTTGAGGGAAGCCTCGAAAGCTTCAAGTTCCTCGTCGACAGCGATATGCAGCAGGGCGATATGGCACTCTGCTTCAACGGCGAAGAAGCGGACCTTCCGATCCCGTCCCTTCCCTTTGGTGACGAATCAGATCCCGAGGCGCAGGCACATCTGCTTTTCGCACAGCTTCGCAGCTTTGACGAGCAGGGCGCGAAGAGAGTTTTCGTCCGCGCACCGTCAAGCGAGGGTGTAGGTCTCGGTGTTTACAACCGACTTCTGCGTGCCGCCGCATTCAAAATTCTGACTCCGCCCGTGATTTACGGTCTTACAGGCCAGACGGGCGCAGGCAAGAGCACTGTTGCCAAAGAGCTTGAAAAGAAGGGCTATCTCATCGTTGACGGCGACGTTGCCGCGCGCGAGGTTGTCGAAAAGGGTTCGCCCGTGCTTGAAAATTTAGCAAAGTTCTTCGGCTCGGATATCCTTGACGAAAACGGCGAGCTTATCCGCTCTGCACTCGCGAAAAAGGCTTTCGCCAACGAGGAAAACAGACAGAAGCTAAACGCAATCACTCATCCCGCCGTTACAAAATGGTCGATTGATTTTATAAAGAAAAATTTTGCAGACCATAAGGGTGCCGTTATTGATGCCGCGGCAATATTCGACAGCGACATCAGACGCTATTGTACAAAAATGATTGTCGTCACCGCTCCCGAGGACATCCGCCTTGAGCGCATCCTCAAGCGCGACGGACTCACCGAGGATGCCGCAATGCTCCGCATAAAAGCGCAGAAGGATGAGCAATACTATAAGGAGCGCGCTGATATTATCATCAGAAATTATGCGCCGTACACTCTTGCCGACGAGCTAAATTTATTATAATCCCGACCCGTCGCGTAAGTTGTCAAAGCACAGCAGAATATAATATATTTTTTAATCAATAAATGTCAGGAGGACTCGAAATGAGCGAAGAAAAGACAGAGGTTCAGCTTCTTCAGGAAAAGCTTTGCCTTAACAAAAAGCACGCCGCAAAGGTTATTGACGATGCAGAAATGCAGAAGGCTATGGATTTTGCAGAGGGCTACAAAAAATTCCTCAACGATAACAAGACCGAGCGCGAGGTTGCGGCGGCTATCGTTGAAGAGGCTAAAAAAAGAGGCTTCGTTGAATTTGATAAATTTGCGAAGTACAATGCAGGCGATAAGGTTTACTACCTCAACCGCAAAAAGGCGGTTATCCTTGCGGTAATCGGCAAAAAGAGCATCGGCGAGGGCGCGCACATCGCGGCGGCACATATCGACTCCCCGAGAGTTGACCTTAAGCCGAACCCGCTTTATGAGTCAAACGAAATTGCTCTTTTCAAGACCCACTATTACGGCGGAATCCGTAAGTATCAGTGGCCGACAGTTCCTCTTTCAATGCACGGCGTAATCGTTCGTAAGGACGGCACGGAAATCGATATCAACATCGGCGAAAAAGAGGGCGAGCCTCAGTTCATCATCACTGACCTTCTCCCCCACCTTGCACGTGAGCAGAGCGAAAGAAAGCTCGGTCAGGGTATCAAGGGCGAGGAGCTCAACGTTGTTGTCGGCTCACTCCCGTTCAAGGCTGATTCAGGCAGCGAGCTTGTAAAGCTCAATATTCTCAAAATGCTCAACGACAAATACGGCATCGTCGAGGAGGATTTCCTCACGGCAGAGCTTGAAATGGTACCCGCAGCGAAGGTCAATGATATCGGCTTTGACCGCAGTCTCATCGGCGGCTACGGCCACGACGACCGTGTCTGCGCATACCCCGAGCTTATGGCTATTCTCGACCTTGAAGAGGCTCCCGAGCATACGGCGGTTGCTGTTTTTGCAGACAAGGAGGAGACAGGCTCCGACGGTAACACGGGTCTTCAGTCATCATATCTGCGCTATTTCATCGCTGACCTTGCAAGAATGGAGGGTCTTATGGGCAGAGATGCGCTTTCAAAATCAAAGTGCCTTTCCGCTGACGTTAACGCCGCATTCGACCCGACATTCCCCTCACCCTTTGAACCGCAGAACTCCGCTTATATCAACAAGGGCATCGTTGTAACAAAGTACACGGGTTCAGGCGGTAAGGGCGGCACATCCGACGCAAGCGCAGAATTCGTCGGCGAGGTTACGAGAATTTTCAACAATGCGGACGTATGCTGGCAGATGGGCGAGCTCGGCGCAGTTGATGCAGGCGGCGGCGGTACAGTTGCCAAGTATGTTGCAAACCTTGATATTGACGTTGTCGACGTCGGCGTACCCGTGCTTTCAATGCACGCACCTTATGAGGTCGTATCAAAGCTCGACGTTTATATGACAAACAAGGCAGTTTCCGCATTCTTTAAGGCATAAAGTAAAAAAGCGAGCGACGGAAAACCGTTGCTCGCTTTTAAACAGGAGTAAATTATGACAAAAATAATGTTCGTTTGTCACGGCAACATCTGTCGTTCGCCGATGGCGGAATTTATATTAAAAGACCTTGCGAAAAAACAGGGCAGAGAAAATGATTTCTTGATTAAATCCTCTGCCACAAGCACGGAGGAAATATGGGACGGCATCGGCAATCCCGTTTATCCTCCCGCAAAGGCGGAGCTTGCAAGGCACGGCATTTCGTGCGAGGGCAAGCGTGCCGTTCAGCTGAGTCCCTTCGACTATGACAAATACGACCTGTTCATCGGAATGGACAGTATGAACATACGCAATATGCACCGCATCCTCGGCGGCGACCCCGACGGCAAAATCCGCAAGCTTATGGATTACACAATCAAGGGCGGCGACGTTGCCGACCCGTGGTATACACGGTGCTTTGACGTCACCTACCGCGACGTGCTCGCAGGCTGTGAGGGACTTCTCGCAAAAATAAACGAAGAGCGTTGAGACAATCTCAACGCTCTTTTTTAAAATTTCTTCAATTCTCTGTAAAGTCTTGATACGGGAAGTCCTACAACATTGAAATAATCGCCGACGATTTTTTCAACAAGCACACAGCCCTTTCCCTGAATGCCGTATGCGCCCGCTTTATCCATAGGCTCCTTCGTTGCAACGTAATCGCAGATTTCTCTTTCGTCAAGCGTGTGGAAAACAACCTGAGTCGCTTCGCAGAAATTCGCGGTTTTTTCGCCGTGAACAAGTGCAACACCCGTATAGACCGTATGGCTTCTGCCCGAAAGCATTTTCAGCATTTCCACCGCATTTTCCTCATCCTTCGGCTTGCCGAGGATAGTGTTGCCGAGTGCAACAACTGTATCCGAGCCGATAACGATGCTGTCGGGATTATCCTTTGCGACAGCCTGTGCCTTCTGCATCGCGAGGGATTTTACCACCTCGTCAGGACTTGCGTTTTCCGGGATTATCTCCTCAACATCGGCAACCTTAACGGTAAAATCAACACCCGCAAGCGCAAGAAGCTCGCGTCTGCGCGGAGAAGCGGAAGCAAGTATAATCTCTGCCATCACCACAACCCCTTATCGCGAAGCATCTTGACCTTGAGCACCGCCGCCTGAGTTTTGCCGTCGCGAAGCTCGTTATTGAGCACCATTTCAACCGCCTTATCGAGCGGAATTCTCTCTACATTGAGAAATTCATCCTCATCAAGGTTCTGTTTTGTGAATTCAAGGTCCTTTGCGGCATAGAGGTGGATAATCTCGCCGCAATATCCCGGAGTGGGATAAAACTTGCCGAGATCGCGGTAGGTTTTTGCAACACATCCCGTCTCCTCCTCAAGCTCGCGCTTACCGCTCTCGAAGGGATCCTCACCGATTTCGAGCTTGCCTGCAGGCAATTCCGCGATAACCTCCATATAAGGATAGCGGAACTGGCGCACGAAAAGAAGCTCGTTTTCATCCGTGAGAGCCGCAACGCAGACTCCGCCCGGATGCTCGACAACCTCGCGGATGCACGGCTTGCCGTTGGGGAGCTCGGCATCGTCACGGCGGACATTGATTATTCTTCCGTTATATATATAATTTTTCTTAACGATTTTTTCATCAAGATTCATCGTGTTCACTCCAATAAAAAAGGGCAACCGAACGGTTGCCCCCAATTTTTTAAAATCAGTCCTCGTCGCAATCGCAGTCGCAGTCGCAATCGAACTCAAACTCAAGTGTCTCGCCGCAAGCGGGGCAAAGGATTGAATCCTCGTCGAGAATGCTGTCATCAAGACAGATGATCTCGCCGCAAGCAGGACACTCAACCTCAACGTAGTCGTCATCGCAGCAGCAATCGCAATCATCATCGCAGCAATCGCAGTCGCAATCGTCCTCGTCGAAAACATACTCCTCAACATCGCCGAGATCCTCGTCGATTTCGTCAACAAGCTCTTCGAGCATTGCGATTTCGTCCTCAAGATCAGCGATTGTGAGAGCCATTTCCTCGATAGTGTCTACCATAGCCTTGATGAGCTTAACCTCGTCCTTATCAGCGTCGAGATGTGCCATCTCTGCAAGGCCCTTAAGATATGCAGCCTTTTCTGTAACTGTCATCATTGTAAAATCATCCTTTCAAATAGAATGGGTACAGGGCTTATGCTCTGCCGAGATATTCGCCTGTACGAGTGTCGATCTGGATCATTTCGCCCTCTTCGATGAAGAGAGGAACCTTAACCTCTGCACCTGTTTCAAGTGTAGCGGGCTTTGTTGTGTTTGTAGCTGTGTCACCCTTGAAGCCGGGGTCTGTCTTTGTAACCTCAAGCTCTACGAATGTCGGCGGCTCAACACCGAAAACCTTACCCTTGTATGAAAGAACCTTACATACCATACCGTCCTTAACGAATCTGAAGTTGTCTGAAAGATCTGACTCGTTGATGGGCTCAAGCTCGTAAGTCTCCTGATCCATAAAGTAGTAAAGACCGCCGTCGCTGTAAGAATATTCCATATCCTTTCTTTCAATGAAAGCTGTCGGGAACTTTGCTGAGGGGTTGTAGCTCTTTTCTGTTACTGCACCTGTAAGAACGTTCTTTGTCTTTGTTCTTACGAAAGCAGCACCCTTACCGGGCTTAACATGCTGGAACTCAACAACCTGAAGAACGTTGCCGTCCTCTTCAAATGTTACACCGTTTCTGAAATCACCTGCTGAAACCATACTGTTATTCCTCCGTTTTTGTTTCTTGATATACACGAGGCGGAATTAACAGCCCCGACATATTTTTTAGCATTATTATTTTATACCATTTTAATTGCTTTTTCAAGTGTTTTCATAATAAAAACAATAAAAGCCCGTAAAAAACGGGCTTTTGTTTATCAATCAAATTTAAATGAGCCTGTTGCAACCTGAAGAACAGTAAGAGCATCGATCGAATTGACCTTGCCGTCACCGTTGAAATCAGCCGCCGCCTTCTGCGAATCGTTGAGAGTGTATGAGCCCGTTGCCGAGCTGAGGATGATAAGCGCATCCGCAGAGTTTACAGTGCCGCTGCCGTTGAGGTCGCCGAGGTTTGCCACGAATGCATTTTTACGCATCCAGCCGACAACGCCCTTGTATGCGAACTTGATCCAGCCGTCGGATTCGCCGATAACCTTAACAATCGCTTTTGCGGGAACCTTTGCAACCGTCGATGCAAAAACATTTGCCTTTTCCTTAAGTTCACCGCTCGCCTTCAGACGCGCATAGTAGCTCGCGAAGGTGTCAGGAACGGAAGGAGTTGACGGAGACTGGTTGATATCGGGATTTTCACCGTATTTTTCAATGTATTCCATTGAAACCCAGCCTGTTTTTCCGCTGTATGTCGTCTTTGCCCAGCCGTTACATTCAGCAGTAACGCTGATTACCTCATTCTGAGGAATGGAAACGATTACATCGTACTCAAGACCTGCGCCCTTTCTGAGATTGAGAGAGGGAGACGCCTTGACAATCGCCTTGTAGGAGACCTCTTTGATGTTCACGCTCGGCGCCTGATAGTTGCCGACTGTGAAGGTGTACTTATATGTCTGAACATCACCTGAAGAATCCTTGGCTGTTATCCAGTAGGTATATGTTCCTGTCGGAAGCTCGGAAATCTTAATGCTTGACGCCGCCTTTGAAAGGTTGAAGCTTGTTGCATCCGGCTTTGCCGAATAATACTGCTTCTGTGCGCCTGCCGCATTGTTGACGGAAACAGAAACGCTTGTGATTTTGCAATCGGAAACGATCTTTCCGTACGGGGTGAAGCTTTCACCCTTTGCGGTTTCCTTTGCAGGATGATTGGTTGTAATCTTAAGCTTGCTTGTGCTGATTGCAAGTCCGTCCTGACGGATAACCATTCTGTCGAGCGAGCCGCTTCTTCTCCACTTATCGAGTGTGAAATAAGCGGTTTGGCTGTTGTACGAATCGTCAACGTCAACAACAAGGAAGCCCGAAAGCTCAAGATAGTTTGAATTGCCGTTATATCCGTAAATAACCGAATAATGCTGTGATGATCTGTGAACGATAATCGGATAACCTGTCTTAAGCTGGTTATATGCCGTTGTCATGCTGAAGCCTTCAATCGGCTTGAAGCCAAGCTTCGACCAGGTTGCGCTGACTGAATAGCCGTTAGTCGAATAAACCGCCTGATATGCCTTCGAATTGCTGTCACCTGACGGCAGGTCGTGGCAATAAGCCTCCACCGTAGCCATTGAAGCAATAGCACAGTCACCTCTGCCCGGTGCCTGGCTGATTCGCGGTACATCAAGCTTGACTGACGGATATGCCGCTGCGCTTGCACTCAAACTCATTGCAAAGAAAATGACGATTGTTGCAGCTAATGAAAGCATAAACATTATCATCTTTTTTGTCGATATGGGTTTAGTCATTTATACAGTCCTTTCGTTTGATGAGCCCACTGCTCACCTTAAACAATCTGTTACCAATTGTAACATATTGTAACCTTTTGGTCAATACTTATAATATTGCCAAATTCTTTGTAAATTTTGTTAAATTTACACAATCAAATTTTGTAATTGTTGCCATATCCTCAATTCTGACGCCAAATTTGCCCGGAATATAGATTCCCGGCTCGACCGTAACGATATTTCCGGCTCTGAGCACCTGCTCGGATTTCGGAGAAAGATTTGGCTTTTCGTGAATCTCCAGACCGACACCGTGGCCGAGTGAATGGCGGAAATATTCGCCGTAGCCCTTTTCATTTATATATATACGCGCACACGCATCCGCATCCGAGCATTTTACACCCTCGCGCAGAATGTCCAGCGCCTTCAGCTGTGCTTCAAGCACGGTTTCGTAAACTCTCACCTGCTCATCGCTGACCTCGCCGACGGCAACGGTGCGTGTCATATCCGAATGATAGCCGTTGACAACTGCGCCGAAATCCATTGTAACAAAATCGCCGCGTTCGATTTTTTTATCCGTGGGGACTCCGTGCGGCTTCGAGGTGTTTGCGCCCGAAATCGCGATTGTTTCAAAAGAAACCGCCTGCGCTCCGTTTTTAAGCATAAAGAAATCGAGGGTAAGAGCAAGCTCTCTTTCCGTCACGCCGACCCTGATCATTCCCAGAGCGTGGTCGAGAGCCTTTTCAGCAATACGCTGTGCCTTGATAACGGACTCTATTTCAAAATCCTTTTTCACCATACGGAGGGTGTCGATGATTTTATCCGTGCCGACAGTCGTAACCGTTATACCCTTAAGAAGCCTGCGGTATGCGCCGAGCTGTGCGACAGTAAGCCTCTCGCTTTCTGCCATAAGCACTCTTACGCCGAATTTGCGGCAAAGCTCAGGCAGCTGCTCGGAAAGCTTTTTAAGCTCCTCCACCTCACAGCACTTCACGGTATTCTGCGCCTCCTCGATATATCGGCTGTCCGTAAGGAAAACCGAGCCCTTGCGCGTAACGAGGAGAATACCGTCGCTCGAAGTAAAGGAAGTGAAATATCTGCGGTTGGTCTCCGATACGATGAGAACACCGTCCGCTGATTTCGGTAACATTGAAACAAGTTCGTTTAACATAAAAACCGCCTCTCAGAACAGTCAGTATAGGATTCGTGCCAAGCCAGATGATTATATCATTTCTGTCCATTTTGTCAACCGCGAAGAAATTTTTGCCTTTCTGCACGCTCACGATAAAATATAATTGATAAACTGATTATTATGTGCTATATTTATAATAGTATACTTTGCAGATCGGAGAGGTACGATATGAACAAGGTGAGACTTTCGGAAAAAATGGAGCTCAACCCGAGAATTGCCGTCCTTCGTAAGTTTGTTCTTTCGAAGACAGCGATGCTTATTCAGGGGATTATTGCCGCCGCCTTTGTTGTTATGCGCAGTCTGCCCGCCTTTGAGGGAACGGGATATACGGCGCTCGGCTACGGCATCGTCGCGCTCGGACTTATTATCTGCTTCAACCTCATCGTCTGTGACGATATCATTTCCACTCTCCTGCCCTTTTTGCTCGCAACGGCAGTTTCGATTCAATGCTATGACTCGTTCGAGTTTTTCCTGCCGTTCCTCTGGCTTGTCCCGATTCCCGTTGTTGCATTCCTTTTCCATATGATTGTATACAGGAAAAAGATGGATTGGGGTAAAACGTGGAAGGGTGTCGCCGCGGTAGCCGTTGCCGTCACACTCGGCGGTCTCGGCAAAATCACAGCGCCCGAATATTTCAACCTTTCCGCACTCTATCATACCTTCGGCCTCGGCTTCGGAATGCTCATCGTTTATTTCATTATGAACACCCACTACAAGCCGAAGAGCGAGCATTACGTCCTGCGCTTCCACTTTGCTTTTGCGATGACGGTGCTCGGCATTTTCTGCACGTTTATGATTATCAATCATTACATCGTTTTCTGGGACAGATTTATGGAAAAGATGAGTCCGCTCGACTTCCAGTGGAGAAACAACGTTTCCACCTTCCTTATGCTGACTCTTCCGTTCGCCTTCTTCCTTTCCGTCAAGAAATATCCGTGCATTTTCCTCGGATTTCTCCAGTATATCGCAATCCTTTTCACAGGCTCGCGAGGCGGCGCACTCGGCGGTGCGGCTGAGCTTGCGCTCTGTCTTTTTGCCGTCGTTTATTCCGACCCGAAGAACAGAAAAAAGACACTCATATTCATTGCGAGTGCCGTTGTTGTTATTCTTGCGCTTTTCACAAAGCCGCTGATTGAATTTTTCGTTCCCGTTATACTGAGAATCGAAAGCGTTGACGTACGCTCGGGACTTATGATGCGCGCAATCGAGGATTTCAAATCCAATGTGCTTTTCGGCAGAGGTCTCGGCTATATGGGCAACACAGACGTTCACGACCCTGCGAAATTTGCACTCTGCTGGTACCATTCCGCACCGTTCCAGGTAATCGGAAGCTTCGGCCTTCTCGGCGTTGCGGCGTTCGGCTATCAGTTCTATAACAGAATGTCAACCGTATGGAAGAGAGTAACCCATTTCAACATCACACTCTTCATTTCTTACGCGGGACTTTTCCTTATGTCTCTCGTAAATCCGGGTGAATTCTGCCCGATGCCTTACGGACTTATGGCAACCTTACTTTTCATTATCTGTGATAAAAACAATATTGCCGCTGAAAGCATCAGCAGCAATACGGAAAACGAAGATATTGTAAACATTAAATTATAAGCCTTAAATCAGGCGGACCCTTTCGCCGTCGCGCGAAAGTGCGGAATAATCAAGCTCGCCGTCAACGACGGTGAAGGAGTAATAGCCATTACTGCACGGCTTGAATTCCTCGCCCTTGTAGGCTGAGCCTACGACCTGAGTCATAATTATCGTCTGGTTTTCAAACGTTTCAAAGAGATAAACTCCGTGCTCGCTTGAACGGAAAACGGTTTTTGAAACAAGATGCTCCGGAAGCTTATAGCCGTCATCATCCTTCGTGAAGGAATAGTAAACGAAGCTCACCGCATCCTTCTGTCCGACACAGAAAACACCCTCGTCGCACTCGGCGTATGTCAGCAGATCCTCGTGATATCTGTAATTATAAACAGACTCGACCGAGTTGAAGCTGAAAAAATAGTTTTCAACGGGAATAAGAAGCGACACGGCAACCATAATCACGGCGGCGAACGCCGAAATCAGAACCGCTTTGCCTATTTTCTTTGTAAAAAGGACGAGAACGGCAATAAAAACAAGAAACGCAATCAGTCCTACGCCCCATCTTACGATATCGTATGCCATATAAAATCCCCTTCAGGGTTAAAATTCTTTAATTATGTTACCACAAGGGAAAATAAATGTCAACGAGGTGTTATCAATGTTCTTTTTCAAAAAACACAAGCAGCCGTTATGTCTGCCCGCGAATTTCACCGTAACGGGTCACACGGGATGTATGAATACTCCCGCGAACTCACTCGAGTCAATCGACGTTGCCGCGGACTGCGGAGTGCAGATTGTTGAAATCGACCTGCGCTATGATAAAAACGGTGAGCCCGTGCTTTCCCACGACGAGCCTAAGGGCGGCGAGGTCACACTCGACGAGGCTTTCGCAAGAGTCAGCACATATAAGGATCTTCTCGTAAACGTTGACGTCAAGACCACAGCTTACCTCGAAAAGGTTGTTCCTCTCGCAGAAAAGCACGGCATACTAGAGCGTATCTTCTTCACGGGTCTTTTCGAAAAGGACATCGGAACGGTTAAGGCAAAATGTCCGGGTGTACCGTACTACCTCAACTATAATGTCGAGAAAAACAAGGGCGAAGAATACATCAATTCTCTTATCAGGAAGGTAAAGGACTGCGGCGCCGTCGGAATCAACTGCCGTCATAAGGCAGTAACGAAGGCTTTTGTTGACGCCTTCCGCCGCAACGGACTTCTCGTTTCCGTCTGGACGGTCAGCAAGCCGCGCCATATGAGAAGAGCGCTCGCCTTTGCGCCCGACAATATTACAACAAGAGAGCCTGCAACACTTATGAAGGTTCTTTCGGAATAAGCTGAAACGGTGTGTCCGAGGACACACCGTTTATTTTCGTCAATATACGAGATTGTTAATACCCTTCAGCTCGTACGCAACAAAGCAGACAGCAAAGCCTATTGGTATTATGACAAAAAATGCAATCTCCAACACCTGACAGATGCGTTTGTGATTCGCAAGAGCCTGCTTTTTCTTAAAGCAGAAAACAATATAAGCGACGTTCAGCGCAAGCACTGCTGCACAAGCAACAACAGAAAACGGATACGGGATTAAATATTTTGAAACGCCCGGCATAACACAGGTCAAAACCCAGCACAAGCCTTCCCATATATTCACTGTCTTTTTCATATTAAACCTCCCAAGGCTTCGGCAACACACCGAAATCAATAAGAACACCCAGAACTAAATGCACAAGCGGTACGGCAATCAGCAAGAAAAGCTTAAGATATCTGAACACCGGCTTATATGTATATAAATTCGTTTTCCCGCGCCGGCATACAATTATATATACCCAATTCATCGCGAGCACGCAAAGCGCAATCTCCCATATTTCCTTATCGTACAGCAGGAAGTACAAAGCCGGTGCACCAAAAGTATATAGCCAGAAGAAAATCTCGAATAATTTCAGCGTATTTTTCATTTCTTTCTCCGAATTGTCAAATTTTTATAAAATTTTCGCACTTTATTGCGACTATAATAACATATTGAACAAGATTTTGCAACAATTTTAGGCGTAAAGCCATATTGATTTTTATTTTTAAAGTGCTACAATAAAATTAACAAATACAAGGAGGAATTGTTATGAAACAATTTTTGTCTTTAGTACTTTCAGCTATTCTTTCAATCTTCGGTGTCGGACTCGGCGAATGTCCGTCAACACCTGATTCCGAGAAGGTCGCTTCAGCCGAGCAGCTCGCACTTTTCGAGGAAATCGTCGAAAGCGAAACAGCATGGCTCGCATCACTCCAGCTTGAAAACGGCGCAATCCCGATGACCTACAGTGCAAACGGCACACTCCGAATGAACCCCTACTTTGCAGACTTTGCCGCTCTTGCTCTCCTCGACAGAGCCGACGATTATGCAGGCAACGTCAAAAAATATATGGATTGGCATTTTGCCCATCTCAACACTTCCTCCTCCGACTACAACGGCGTTGACGGCACAATCTACGATTATGAAATCAAGATGGCTGACGGCAAAATCGTCGAGGAAAAGAGTCTCGGCTCCTACGATTCAACCGACTCCTATGCCGCTACCTTCCTTATGGTTCTTAACAAGTACTATGACAAGACAGGTGACAGCGCATACATCCTCAGCAACGTTGGCAACATTCAGCGTATCGTGAACGCAATGCTTTCAACTCTCCACAACGGTCTTACAATGGCAAAGCCCGATTATGAAATCAAGTATCTTATGGATAACTGTGAGGTTTATGCAGGCGCTAAGGCTTGCGGTGAGCTTTTCACAAAGGTAAGCTGTGACAAGAGCAAGGCTATCGAGACACAGTGCGCAGAGGCTGTTGACGACATCTACAATACAGTTGAAAACAAGCTCTGGAAATCACTCTGCGGTAACTACAAGGTAGCTGTCAAGAAGACTCTCAACCTTGATGCAATCAAGTTCTCCTGGAATGAGTATTATCCGAGCGCAACAGCACAGCTCTTCCCGATCGCTTTCGGTCTCATCTGCCCGCGTTCTGACAGAGCTCTCAATCTTTACAACAAGTTCTGCGAGAAGTATGACTGGGTAAACTTTGATTATCCCGACGCATTCTATTGGGGCTCAAACGTATACACAGCAGCAGTTGTGAACGATATCGACCGCGTAGTTCAGTATATGGAAAACTACAAAGGTATCGCAGAAACTCACGCATATCCCCTCTACAATGCTGACGCAGGTAAGGTTTCAATGGCAGCACAGATTATGCTCGACAGAGCCGCATAACATTTAACAAAAATTTACGGAGACGATTCACGCGAATCGCCTCCGTTTTTTCTGTCGTTTTTATTTATACTGATAAACCCTTACGTAATCGACGATGAAATCTGCACGCTCGCCGGGCTCAATATCAATCGGACCTACGCCGTGGCGGTCAGCATAAGCAATGCCGTTTTCGCCCGCAACCTCGCACGAAAGGATAAGATATTCGGGATTCTTGCTGACACCGCCCGCCGATGTTCTTGCAGTTTCAATGCCGTTGATGTAGAAAATATATTCATTCTCGTTCCATTCAACGCCGTAGGTGTTGTACTCCTCGTACGGATTGTTTGCAAAATACTTGCCGAGTCCGACACCCGTGTGTCCCTCGCCGTAGCCGTCATAGTGGATGCCCGTCTGAACACAGTCGCCTGCGCCCCACCACGCGTCCTTATAGAACATTGATTCAAAGACATCAATCTCCGTGCCGTCCTCACCCGAATTATTGACCTCGTATACACCGCCGTTCATCATCCAGAAGGCAGACCACATTCCCGTAGCCTTCGGCAGAATCGCACGGCACTCAAAATAGCCGTACTTGAATTCGTGCTTGCCCGCGGTCGCAATCATTCCCGTGTAATAGCCCTCGCCGTAGGTATCGGGCGAGCCGAAGGTCGGACCCTCGAGCGGAGTTGATTTGTATTCCGTGGAAATGACGAGATTGCCGTCGCGCACGTCAATCATATCCTTGTGCCAGTAGCCGCCCTTGCGGATGGGACCCCAGTGCAGGGTATCGACAGACTGATTATCGTCCCACTTTGTTTTATCAAGCTCCGTTCCCGTAAACTCATCCTCCCAGACAAGCTCGAAGCGCTCGTCGAGATTGAGAGCCTGACCCTTCGCAATTGCGGGAAGGTCGAGAAAAGCGGGAAGCTCGGGAGAAAAAAACATCAGAATTGAAACAAGAATACTTATAAGCTTTGTCATCATAGGAAAAACCTCCTTTAATAGCTTTATTATACTAAAAAAGAAAGAAGCAGTCAATGCAGAACATTGACTGCCCGGAAGCTGTTTTTATCAATCGGGATAAGAAATCTGTCTGCCCGAGAAGAGTGTAGTGATCGCTACGCCGAGCTTCATACCGAGCTTCTTGAAGAAGCCTCTGAAGTTGACGTCGAGTGCGAGCTTGTAGCCGTAATCGTCGCCCGACTTGCGAAGCTCCTTGACATCGTCGCCGTCGAGCATATCGAACCAGTGCTCACAGCGCGTTGTGTACTTGCTTGTATCGTTCTCGTCGATTTCGAACATTCTGTAGCCGTACTGCGAGGAGAACATATCGCGGTTGTAGCGTGAGCTGACAGTATTGCCGATTTCGATACCCTTGTATTCAACGCCGAATGCGTTCGAGTGGTCATGGCCCGTAAAGATGCCGAGCACATCGCCCTTTTCAACCATTGCGCTGAACTGACCGTCGTTATAATATCCGCTGCACGGAGTTTCCGTGAGTGTGCCGTGGTTCACGCGGTCAGGATCGAACATATAATATTCATCCTTGTTATACATATGGCTGTATGAGTAAAGGCGCTTTCTGTCCGTCTTCTTGAGAGCCTCATAAACGTCCGCAACAATGATGTGCTGGAATGCGATTGAATGAACAACCTCGCCGCCGTTAGCAGCTGTAAGCTCGTCGGACTTTGCCTTGTACCACTCAACCTGATCAGCCTTGACGTAGCCGTAGTGTCCCTCGTCATCATAATCGTTCGAGTCAAACATCCAGACGTTGAACTTTACCTTTGAGCCGTCGGAGGACATAATCGGGAGATTGTATGTGCCGCAGCCCGAAAGAGCCTCGCCGTCATCAACAGAAACGGAGCAGGAATATGTATTATAGTATGCCATAAGTGCCTCGCGGGACATTGCGCCGACCTCGGAATCGTGATTGCCGAAGGTGATCGCCGTGGGGATGCCTCTCTGCTCAAAAACGGACATCAGCTTGTCGATATAGCCCTTGGTTTTTGAGGCATCGTCACAGTTGAGTACGTTATCACCCGTTACAACCACAAGGTCGGGCTTCTCCTTATCGCAGGCCTTCGCGATGAGCCACACGGAATCATCGACATTGTAATCCTCAAGATGAGTATCGGTAATATGCATAATGCTGAACTTTCCGTCTGAGCCGAACTGCAAAGCCTTTTCTCCGTCAGCCGCAAAGCCTGTTACTGAAATTCCTGCCATAATAAACACCGCCAATAAAAATGAAATGATTTTTTTCGTAATTTTCATCATTATAGAAAACCTCCCTCTTATGGTGATATTATACTTGATTTGTTTTAAAAAGTAAACAAGACGGATAAATAATTTTTGTGTTCCGCAGGGGGCAGAAGGACTTGGTCTCGCCTGCCGGCTCGGTCGGCGCTTCTGCTTCGCAGAGGTCTCCACCGGAGACCCGCGCCCCTCGACACGCTCCGCGTGCCTCGGATTCAAACCGTTTGTACTCAACTAAAAAAGAAAACGACCACCTTTTGGTGATCGTTTCTTTTTGGCAGGGGCAGAAGGACTTGAACCCTCGGCACGCGGTTTTGGAGACCGCTGCTCTACCAACTGAGCTATACCCCTATATTTTTCTGGTGGGCCATCAGGGACTCGAACCCCGGACCAACCGGTTATGAGCCGGTTGCTCTAACCAACTGAGCTAATGGCCCTTGTTGCTGTAACAGCCTAATCATTTTATCAAAACATTTTGCAATTGTCAATATTATTTTAAGTAATTTTTAAGATATTTTTAAATCTTTCTGCACGGCATGTTTGCGTGTTGACTTTTTTACTCCGTTATATGTATAATAAATATTGTAAAGGAGGTCGTTTTATGCAATGTCCTAACTGTAACAGCATAATTCCCGATAATTCAAACTTCTGCGGCAACTGCGGTTCAAACCTCTCTGCCCCTCCCTCTCAGCCCGCGGGCAAGAAGCTCAGCTTCTTCAAGGGTCCTTCCGACGGTGCAAAGGGCTACGCCGCCGTGATGACGGCGCTTATGGTTTTTCCTGCAACGCTCTGCATCGCACTTGACCTTGTTTTTCACAGGAATGACGGCTGGTGTACATACGTTGTCGGCGCACTTATCGTTTCTTGGATCGTTTCCGTTTTTCCCGTTCTCCGCGTTACACCCGCACCCGTGACAGCGCTCATCTGTCTGTTCTCCGTTCTGTCGTACGTCGCGTACATAATCGGTAAGACAGGGCATATTTTCTGGTTCTATAAGGTCGGACTTCCGCTGTTCATTCTCGCCGCCGTATTCATAAGCGTTGATGCGGCACTGCTCAGCGCAGGTAAGCTCAAGGGTCTGCACGCGCTGTCGCTCGTCAGTGTCGAAATCGCGGTTTACCTCATCGCAATCGAGGCAACGGTCGATATGCTTCTTTTCAATATGGTTACAATCCGCTGGTCGGCTATCGTTGCCTGCTTCTTCATCTCTGCGGTTGCTCTTTTCGAGGCGTTCCAATATGTTATCAAGCTGATAAAAAAGAACAAATAAGGTGATTAAAATGGAAGAAAAGAAACAAAAAGAAAGTCTCTGGCACGTGATTAAATTCACACTCTTCTCACTCTCGGCAGGAATTATTCAGGCGGTATCGTTCACCGCATTCAACGAGGTGCCCGCACTCCTCGGCTTTGCGAAATGGCCGTACTGGGCATGCAACGTGCCGTCGCTCGTGCTGTCGGTGCTCTGGAATTTCACGCTCAACCGCCGCTTCACCTTCAAGTCGGCAAGCAATGTGCCGATCGCAATGTTCAAGGTTGCGGTTTTCTATCTTATATTCACACCTGTTTCGTCATACCTCGGAACATTTGCAACCGAGCACGGCTGGAACGAATATCTTGTTCAGGCGCTCGTGATGCTCAGTAATCTTGTGCTTGAGTTCCTCTATCAGAAATATTTCGTCTTCCGCAATTCAATCAATACGAACGACCTTGCGAAGAAGGATAAATAAAACTCACCCCGTGTTTTGCTTTGCATAACACGGGATTTTTGCTGATTTTTTCAGCTCTGTTTTCGGAACGCATCAATGCGTTCCCTACGGTCTGAAGGGTTATCTCTGCCGCGATATGCAAAATTTTAATTTGTCGGGATGAATAGAAATTTGCAAAAAACCAGCCTCCCTTGCCTAAAGGGAGGGGGACCACGAAGTGGTGGAGGGATTGTTTTGGGAAATCAATACAATCCTCCCGTCACGGCTTGCGCCGTGCCACCCTCCGCTTACAAGGATGGCTGTAAATATTCTACGTTACCAAACATTCCTGCAACCTCCGATTTGTCGGACAAAATTCGGGTGGTTTCGCTTGACATTTGTTTGTTATGTGATATAATTCTCTTGTGGATTAAGCTTTTTAACTAAAAGTAAGCTCCGCCTCGGTTACCCCGCCGTGTAAAAATCGAGGGTTTTTTCTTGCAGAAGTGGCGGAATCGGCAGACGCGCTAGATTCAGGTTCTAGTGAATGCAAATTCGTGAGGGTTCAAGTCCCTTCTTCTGCACCAAAAACACCTTGACACCTTATGGTGTCAGGGTGTTTTTTTGTTTAGGACTTGAACCCTAAGAGGGTGAGGAGCGTTAAGAAAACAGTCCGGCGGACTGTTTTTAGCTCCGAAGTCCGAGGCGGGTACTGTTGCAAGGCAACGGTCGCCGAGGACGCAGCCCGTGAAACGGGCGTGTCCCTTCTTCTGCACCAACAAGAAAGGGAGGATTTACGAATCCTCCCTTTTCTTTATATCTTTTACTCCACCACCGCGTATCCGCAGGTGGGGAGGGTGATTTCTGTTATTTTCTCGTCGGTGATAAGATTTGTATATTCTTTGTCGAGGGTTACTGTTCTTTCCTCGTCGGCAAAGTTGAGGATAAACGTGAGGTCGCCTCTTTTTCTTACGCTTACTCCGTCGGGGATTTCAAATGCGGGTGCGCCGAGGTCGAGGTCGGCGATGATATCCCTTATAAAATCCGTCATAAAATCTCCGCCGTTTGCAAAAGCGGCATAATACGCCTTGCCCTTGCCGTAGCTGTTCACCGTTACGGCAGGCGTATCCTTATAGAAATCCGCCTTATAGCTGCCGAGAGTCTGTGCCGACGTTGTATGAAGAATATCGCAGATATCGACCACGGTATAATTTTTGCCGTTGCAGCTGACCGTATTTGTCATACCCTCGGGTAGTGAGTCCGGTTCCTCGACCTCGAGACCGAAAACATCCTTGAGCTTTCCTGCGGGGAAGCCGCCGAGGTAGCACAGGTCGTCCTTATCAACGATACCCATGAGATATGTTCCGACGAATTTTCCTCCGTTTCTGACATAACCTTCAATCCGATCGATTGTACCGTCCTTGAGCATATAGAGGAACGGTGCGATAACGAGGTCGTATTTTGCAAAATCGCCGTCCATCGGGATGATATCAACCGCTATTCCGCGCTCGTAAAACGGTCTGTACCACTTGAGGCACTCGGCGAGATAATTACGCTTTGTGTTGTTGTATCCGCAGAAGACATCAACCGCCCACTTATTCTGCCAATCGTAAACAATCGCGACCTTGCCGTTATAGCCCTTGCCGACCGCGCCGCCGAGCTTCTGAAGGTCTGCGCCGAGCTTCGACACCTCGCGGAAAACGCGTGTATTCTCGTGTCCGCAATGGTCAACGACCGCACCGTGGAATTTTTCGTGGCCTCCGCGGCTCTTGCGCCATTGGAAATACTGCACGCTGTCCGCACCGTGAGCAACCGCCTGAATCGACGACTGCGCCTGTCTCATCGGCTTCGGGATTTTATTCACATCGTGCCAGTTGACTATCGACGGAGTGCTTTCCATAAGGAAGAACGGCTGACCGTCCTTCATCGAGCGGAATGTATCGTGAACGAATGCGGCTTCGAGAGCTTCGTCCGCATTTTCGCCCTTGTCCCACGCAGGGTAATTATCCCACGAGATGAGGTCAAGATGCTTTGCAAAATCCTGATAGTCGATGCCGTCGTACATTCTCATAAAGTTTGTCGTAATCGGAATGTCAGGAGTGATTTCGCGCAAGGGTGCAATCTCGTTTTCATAGAACGAGATGTGACTGTCCGAGACAAATCGGCGCCACGCAAGCTTCATTGCAACAACGTGGTTTTCGCCGCGGTCCTTGGGTGAATTTATCTGTGACCAATCGGTCATTTTGTGACTCCAGAAGCCGTTCCACCATTTTTCGTTAAGCTCGTCGAGGGATTCGTAGTGCACCTTGAGCCAATCGCGGAACGCCTCCTGACAAAGCTCGCAATGGCACTCGCCGCAGTATTCGTTGGAAATGTGCCACATTTTGACGGCAGGGTGATTTTTGTATCTTTCCGCAAGAAGCGTGTTGATTTTTCTGACCTTTTCGCGGTATACGGGTGAGGTCAGACAATGGTTATGGCGCACACCGTATTCGTTGCGGATTCCGTTTTCATTAACACGGAGCACCTCGGGATATTTCTGTGCAAGCCACGCGGGTCTCGCGCCTGACGGTGTTGCGAGAATAACGTCCTTACCGTTCGCGTGAAGCTTATCGAGAATTTCGTCGAGCCATTCAAAGTTATATACACCCTCCTCGGGCTCGAGCATCGACCACGCAAAGATGCCGACAGTCGCGCTGTTGACGTTTGCAAGGTTCATCAGCCGCATATCCTCGTCCCATATTTCAGGAGTGTTTATCCACTGGTCAGGGTTGTAGTCCCCGCCGTGAATTATGTAATCAAAAAATTTCTTATCCATAACATCAATCCTTCTTCAAGATAAAAATATTATACTATACTTGCAACGGTAAATCAAATGCGATATAATTCTTTTATAAAAAGAAAGTGAGGGGTTTTATGGAAAAGTATGATGTTTTAATCGTCGGCGGCTCGACGACAGGCTGTTGGTTTGCCGACAGAATGGCGCAGACAGGTGCAAGGGTGCTTGTGATTGAAAAGCAGCTGCCCGAGAATGTTTCGCGCGAGTATGACATCTTCCACATGGGCGAGGAGGATATGAAGCGCTTCGGCCTTGAGATCCCCGAGGAAGGAAATCCCGTGCGCGGATTCCGCTACGAGCATTCAAATATGATTTCACCCTACGGCACTTACCGCAAAAAGGGCGCGGATTCCCCCGTTATCGGCTTACATAAGCACGATTACATTATGCTTATGGCTGAAAAAGCACAGAAGAGCGGTGCCGAATTCATTTACGGCGCAGCTTTTACAGATTTCATCTATGAGCAAGGCAAAATTGTCGGCGCAAGGTACAAAACAGCAGACGGCGAGCAGGAGGTTTACGCAAAAATTGTTGCAGACTGCTCGGGTATTCCGTCCGTTGCGAGAACAAAGCTCCCCGGCACATCCGCCGTATGCAATTTCAGGCTCACTCCGAGAGATATCTTCTACGTTGTTCTCTATTATATAAAATATGTTGACAAGGACGTTGATCCGCGCGCGCTCGACGGCTTCTTTATGCAGTACAAGGCGTGGTCCGCACCTGCTGGCGAGGGCTATGACGCGATTCTCGGCATCGGCGGAAGCTACTCCTACGAATATTCCGAGGAAATTTTCAACGCGCATTATTCGAGAAACGTGAAATATCCCGAATACACCGTCGAGAAGGTCGAAAAGGGTATGACGCCGTACCACCGCTCGGTTTATTCCTTCGTTGATGACGGCTTCATCGCTATGGGTGATGCCGCCTGCCTTACAAAACCGACCTGCGGCGAGGGCTGCACATCCTCACTCGTTCAGGCAGAAATTGCCGTTGACGTTATCTCAAAGCTTCTCAAGGCTGACCTTCCGCTTTCTAAGGAAAATATGTGGAGCATCAACAAGCGTTATATGGTCGCGCAGGGTAAGGGCTTCGATTTTATGCGTCCGCTTCTTATCGGCGTTGTCGGTCTCAACTACGACGAGGCTGAATATATGTTTGAAAACGAGATTGTATTCAGCGAAGCGCTTTTCAACAGTATGGACGGCGAGGATCTGAACTTAAAGCTCGATGTTGTGGCAAAATGGCTCGCAGGAATTGCAAAGGGCGTTGCAAACAAGAAAATCCGCGCTTCGGCAGTCGGAAAGGTTATCAAGGGACTCAAGCAGGCACTCGAGATTGCCGTGCTTTACGACAAATACCCCGACACACCGCACGGCTTCTCCGAATGGAGGGCTAAGGCGGACAAAAAGTGGACGGAAATCGGCTCACTTGCCGATACCTGCGACCCCGAAATTATGGAGAAATTAGGATATTGATAACAACAGGGAACAGACCGCAATGGTTTGTTCCTTTTTTTACGGTACAAAACCTTCGGCGGGAGCAAGCCCCCGCCCTACCGCGCTGATTTAAGTTGAGTGCGTAGGGTTGTTAATTGTAAAATTTTCTTAAACTGTTGAGATTGTTATCAGTTTGGTTTATAATTACTATATATATCTTTATAAAGGAGGGCGGGCCGTGAGTAACGAAAACCTTAACAAGCGTTTTAACTGGGGACTGATGATGATTATTGTCACCGCTTTTCAGGCGCTGACATCAACCGTTGTTATCGTCAGGGACGAGGTCAACCTCAAGCTTCTTGCGGTTTTTGCCGCTTACATCGCCGCGGAATGGATTTACTTTTTCATCGCATCAAGCTTCTGCGGTCAGAATAATTTTGAGCTTGAAACAATCGGCTTCCTTTTCTCTGGAATAGGGCTGACCGTCTGCGCGAGCGTTTACGACGACTACGCGCTCAAGCAGATGATTTCAATTCTGCTCGGTCTTTTCGTATTTATCTTTTTGCTGATTATTCTCCGGCGCACGGACATCGTTATGAATCTTCGGATGCCGATTGCCTTTGCCGCCGTCGGTCTGCTTGCCGTCAATCTTCTGCTTGCGGAATACAATAACGGCGCACTCAACTGGATTACGGTTGCAGGCTTCTCCATCCAGCCGTCTGAGCTCGTCAAGCTCGCGTTCATTTTCGTCGGTGCGGCTTCGCTGGACAAGCTCCAGAGTACAAAGAGTCTTACAAAATATCTCATTTTCTGTCTCGGCTGTGTCGGCGCACTCTTCCTTATGCGCGATTTCGGTACTGCTCTCATCTTCTTCTTTACTTTTATGATTATCGCGTTTATGCGTTCGGGTGATGTCAGAACGATTGCTCTCGTCTGTGTTGCGGCGGCACTCGGCGCGATTATGATTATCTATTTCCGCCCGACGGTTGCGGCGCGTTTTTCGACATACCGCCATATCTGGGAGCAGATCAACGAGGCCGGTATGCAGCAGACACGCGTGCTGATTTATTCCGCGAGCGGCGGACTTTTCGGTCTCGGCATCGGCAACGGTAAGCTCAAGGATATTTTTGCTTCAACCACTGACCTCATTTTCGGTATGCTCTGTGAGGAATGGGGTATGATTGTTGCGTTCCTTATTGTCCTTACCTATGTTTTCATTCTTCTTTATGCAATCAAGGTTGCGCGCACAACACGCTCGGCCTTTTATGCAATCGCTGCCTGTGCGGCGGCGGGACTTATGCTTTTCCAGACGGCACTCAACATCTTCGGCGTAACGGACATTCTTCCTCTTACGGGCGTTACCCTTCCCTTTATCAGCCGAGGCGGCTCGAGTATGATATGCTCATGGGGACTTCTTGCCTTTATCAAGGCGGCAGACATCCGCACCTACCCGAAGCTTTCAAAGACAATTCTTCCCGATCATCCGCTTTATCCCCCCGATATTAAAATCGGTAAGCGCACAACACGCCCGACGGCAAAGCGTCAGGTATCCGTGCCGAGAGTTGTCGGTGATCCGATAAATCAGAAAACGAATTCGCAATCGGCAAGAAAAACAACTGCCCAAAACGCTTCTTCTCGTACTGCTTCAAGGGATATCCCTGTCAGCAGACAAACTGCGACGAGAAGAAAGCCCGCTGCCTCTTCCTCAACACGTACATCAACACCAAGAAGCACGGGCACGGCAAGACGGACAACAGCAGCAAAGGATGTTCCGATAAGCCGTAAGGCAGCCTCGAACGGGAGGGCAAAACGATGAATAATACTACCAGAAGAGCCTATGTGCTTTATGTTTTCATCATCGCATTTATGGTCGGTCTCGGATTTATGGTATGGTCGTTTTACATAAACGGCGGCGAATGGACGTCGAACCTCGTCAACAAGCATATCTATTCTAACGGACAGATTGCAAACGCGGGCGCAATTTACGATTGCGAGGGTGTTGCCCTTGCTTACAGTGAAAACGGCGTCCGTAAATATCACAAAAGCGAGGCCGTAAGAAAAGCAACTCTCCACGCCGTGGGTGATCAATCCTCGTTCATCGCAACGGGAGTTCAGTCCATTTACAGCTCGCGTCTCTCAGGCTACGATTTTGTGAACGGTGTATACAATCTTAAAAAGTATAACCGCGGTAACGACATCAACCTTACGCTCGACTCTGAAATCTGCAAGGTCGCTTACAACGCGTTCGGCAGCAGAAAGGGTACAATCGGCGTATACAATTACAAAACAGGTGAAATCATCTGTATGATATCAGCCCCGACCTATGACCCGACGAATAAGCCGAAGAATATGGACGGCAATGAAAAATACGAGGGCGTTTACCTCAACCGCTTCATCTCGGGTGTCTACACCCCCGGCTCCACCTTCAAGGCTATAACCGCCATCTGCGCGCTGCAGAATATTCCCGATATCGAAGAGCGTACCTTTACCTGCACGGGCAAGTATCACACAAGCTCGGGTGACGTTATCTGTAACTCGACGCACGGCACCGTCAGCTTTGAAAAAGCTTTTAACCGCTCCTGCAACAGCGCCTTCGCTGAGCTTGCTATCGAGCTCGGCAGGGAAAAGCTGATGACAACCGCAGGTCAGCTCGGCTTCGGCGCAAAGGATTATATGGGTGAAATCCCGATAACAAAAAGCACCTTCGACGTCAGCAGCACAAATGACGTTGACCTCGGCTGGGCAGGCATCGGTCAGTATACAACCCTCGTCAATCCCTGCCATATGCTGACAATTATGGGCGCAATCGCTAACGGCGGAGTTGCCGTCAAGCCGTATTACGTAAAGGATATTGTTTCTCCCTCGGGAGAAATCACCGTAGAGGGCACCACAGAGCAGAGCGCACTTATAACCCTCGACAAGGCGGTCGCCGACCGTATGAGAGAGCTTATGAGATCAAATGTCGTCAATTATTACTCGGATTCCGCCTTCCCCGGACTTAAAATGTGCGGAAAAACAGGTACGGCGCAGATTGATGACGGCGAGCCTCACTCCTGGTTTGTCGGCTTCTCAATCGACCCCGAAACACCATATGCTGTGGTCTGCGTTGCAGAAAATTCTGGATCTGGTCTTTCAGGCGCAGGTAAGATTGTAAACAAGGTTATGCAGGCTGTCTGCAAGTAAAATAAAGTTAATAAAAAGTTTCTTTTATTTCTAAAAAAGAATTATAAAATAAAACTCTTGTGCTAATATATAGAAAATACGTTACTCTCGCTGTCAAATCAGTAAAAAGTGACGTAAAATAAAAAAGCGTGAAAACGCAACAAAGAAAAGGAGAAATCTACTATGAAAAAGATTTTAGCAATCCTTCTCGCTGCACTTATGGTTTTCACTCTCGGCGTTACAGCTTTTGCTGAGGGCGAAGAAGAGAACACAGGTATCCTTCTTCCCGAGTTCCCGGCACAGGCAGAGGGCGAAATCAACTTTGTAAGTGAGAACACATACGTTGAAGCAGGCGGAACTTATGACATCCCTGTTTACCTCGTATCAAACTATACATCAGAGCTTTGCGCTGATCCTGAGTACATCCTTGTTGGTATGAACCTCACTCTTATCGGTCAGGCTTTTGATGCTAACCTCATGACAATCAAAGCTATCACTCCTTCAGCTGAAGTTCAGGCTCTTGCAGGCTATCAGCTCTTCGGTGCTGATGTTGTTGACGGCTTCACAAACAACTTCAACTTCATGGTTACAGATGCAAGCATCCTTAATCAGGAAAAGCTCCTTCTCGCTAACGTAAAAGTTGAGGTTTCACCCGAGTACACAGGCTACAACGAAGACGGCACAGAGATGGACTGTCAGCTTGAGATCGGCGCTGCACAGTGGGACAACTACCGTGACACTCCGTACACAGCACTCGCAGCATCACAGATCGAAATCTGCAACGACACAACATACGAGTACGACTGCATTGATATCGGCGGCGGCGTTATTTCCGTTGTTGCAGGTCACGTTATCGTGACTCCTCCGGTTCCCACATGGGAAGAGAGACTTAAGGCTTGGGCTATCGAGCAGGCTATTAAGATCCTCACATTCTTCCAGGGTATCACAGACGTTCTTCTTGGTCTCCTCCCGACTCTTTAATCCTTAAGATTAAATACATAAAGGCAGAGTGAAAGCTCTGCCTTTTCTTTTTATATACAGCAAAGCCGTGAGAAAATTCTCACGGCTTGATTTTTATTCTTCAACGCTGATTTTAAACATTGTTGTTGATTCAAACTTATCGCCCGCTTTAAATGTGCAGGACGGGAAATCCGGCTGATTCGGTGAATCGGGATAGAATTGGGTTTCAAGGCAGAAGCCTGCGTGCTTCACGATCGGCATACCGCCCTTACCGATGACTGTACCGTCAAGGAAGTTGCCCGTATAAAGCTGAACGCCCGGAAGGTCGGTGAACATTTCGAGCTTTCTTCCGCTGACGCTGTCCTTAACCGTTACATCCGCCTCACCGTCCTTACCGTCAAGGCAGAAGTTGTGGTCATAGCCTCTTGCAAGAATAAGCTGCTCGTCGTTATCGTCTATACGCTTTCCGATTGTGCACGGTGTTCTGAAATCGAATGCCGTACCCTCGACTGCGCGGATTTCACCCGTCGGGATTGAATCGGCATCAATCGGTGTGTAGTGGGAGGCGTTCATCTGCATCTCGTGGTCAAGTACGTCACTCATTGCCGAGCCGCTAAGATTGAAATAAACATGGTTTGTGAAATTCATCACCGTATCCTTATCGCATACAGCGGAATAAGCAATCACAACTCTGTTATCATCGGTGAGTGAATATGTAACCTTTGCAGTGAGGTTGCCCTCGAAGCCTGCCGTTCCGTCAGGGCTTGTGTAGGAAAACTCAACCGAATTAGTATCAATTACAATAGCTGTCCATACCGCATCGGAAAATTCGCCTGCGCTGTGGAGACAGGTCTTTTCCTTCTCGTTCTGAGTGAGCTGATAAGCCTTGCCGCCGAGAGAGAATGCGCCGTTCGCAATTCTGTTTGCATATCTGCCGACAACCTTGCCCTGATAATCGGTAAAGTTAAGGTGGCCGTAAAGGCTGTCAAAGCCGACGGTGATGTCGTTGATTCTGCCGTACTTATCGGGAGCATAGAGCGCCTGAAGCGTTGCGCCGAGGTTGATAAGCTGAAGCGTTACGTTGTTGTCATTCGTGATTGAATAGAGCTTGACTTCCTTGCCGTCGGGCATAAAGCCGTAATGTGAAATATTAGTTTTCATATCATTTCTCCTTACATCTGATCTGCACTGAAAATAAATGCGGGAAGCGGGAACCACTGCTGTGCTGCGCCGTTCAGCTTTTCACGCTCGAAGGTGAAATTCGAGAGGAAGGCTCTCGTTGCTTGAGTATGGCTGAACTCGATTTCGGGCTCACCGTCAAATTTTTCAACATTAACCTCATTGTTAATAACTGAAATTTTAAGCTTTTCATCTGCTCTTTTGCCGTGAATAAGAACTGTCAGCTCACCGTCAGCAAGATCGGTGTAGCTTGCCTTCGCCTTAAGATAAGCGCGGATTACCTTCTCATAGTTATAAACAAGGAGGGACTCACATCCGCCGACGGAAATGTTTTCGGAATTTACTGTGAAAAACCCGTGCTTTTCCTTATCGAACGGAGCCGCGTTGAAGCGGACAGAATCCTTTCCGCTTGTTTCAAGGGCGGCAAGAGCGAGATCCGCATAATATTCGTTCTTCGTTACGGCACACTCTGAAATCCATTCGTAGCTGTAGCCCATAAGGAAGTAGCCTGCAAATTCGTCGCCGTCATAAGCAACGTAGGGAGTGTGTCTCCACGATGTTACGATTCTGTAATAGTCCTTGTGAGGACGGCTCGCCTTAATAACATTTTTCTGATAAAGCTCATCAATCTTCGCGATTGTCTCAAGGTCGTTTTCCTTAAGCTTTTCAACACGGAGCTTTGATTTTCTGCCGCCGAAGATATGCTTTGCTGTTTTCTTGTTGAATTCAAAATTATATGAAACGCCCGAAGCCTCAAATCCGAAATAGCCGTAGCGCTGACGCTGACCGCCAAGATAAGCAAGGTCCGCACCGTTTTCCGCCATATCCTTGACGCTCATTTCCATAAGGTCAACCATATAACCCTTTGAGCGGAAATCAATGCCGACCGCAACGTTACCGATACAGCAAGCCTTCACAGCCTCACCGCAGACATCAAGGTCAATATAGAAATTACCGACAGCGGCACGGAAATCGCCGTTTTCCTCCTGAACAACAAAGTTGTTGTAAGCAGGTCTGTATTCATCGTGATATATTTTCGGAAGAATGGATACGAAATCGCGCTTTGTCGCTTCGTCATCATCGATGAAGAAAACCTCGTCAAGAAAAGCGATGAGCTTTTTGTTATCGCAGTCCTTACCTCTGCCGTAATAAAGTTTCTCGTCCATAGTTTACTCCTTATAAATTAAATCCTTCGGGCAAAAGCTCGCCCAAGGTATATGTTTTTGCTTCTTCGCCGTTATAGAGATGAATTTTAAAATCCTCGTCGCAGAATTCGCTCATAACCTGACGACAGACACCGCACGGCGGACAGAAATTCTTGATTTCATCCTTACCGCCGACGACGGCAATCGCGGAAAATTCGCGTTCGCCCTCTGCAATCGCAGAGAAAAAGGCTGTCCTTTCGGCACAGTTCGTCGGAGAAAACGCGCCGTTTTCAATATTACAGCCCTTATACACTTTACCGCCCTTTGTCAGCAAGGCTGCACCGACCCTGAAGGAGGAATACGGCGAATATGAATTTTCTCTTGCCTCAAGCGCAAGCGGGATAAGCTCGTTTTTGTCCATATCAATAGCCCTGCGCTTCTTCGTTTTTAATGATTTTTACGATTCTGCTCGTACCGAGACGCGACGCGCCGAGCTTTATGAAATCCTCGGCATCCTCAAGCGAAGCAATTCCGCCCGCTGCCTTGATTTTAAGGTGCGGTGCAACGTGAGCCGCGAAAAGTGCAACATCCTCACGGGTAGCACCTCCCGTCGAAAAGCCCGTCGATGTTTTGATGTAATCGGCACCTGATTCGGAAACGATTCCGCACATCCTGATTTTTTCCTCGTCGGTCAGAAGGCAGGTTTCAATAATAACCTTCAGAAGCTTGCCCTCGCAAGCCGCCTTGACTGCCTTGATTTCCTCAAGAAGAAAATCATATTTTTTATCCTTGAGTGCTCCGATATTGATAACCATATCAATCTCTTCGGCACCGTTTTTAACGGCATTATTTGCTTCAAAGCACTTCGTCGCAGTTGTCGAATATCCGTTGGGGAAGCCGATAACCGTGCAGATCGGGAGTCTGCCGTCAACATATTCAACCGCCTGTCTGACATAAGAAGCGGGAATGCAGACGGATGCACAGCCGTATTTTATTCCGTCATCACAAATCGCTTTAATCTCTTCCCACGTCGCGGACTGAGAAAGAAGCGTGTGGTCAACCCTTGATAAAATTTCTTTTATATCCATAAAATCCTCCTATTTAACCAGTTCACCCGTGCGGATATCGATAAGATTATGAAAGACCGCAATCTGTGATGCGGAAACAAATTTATCCTCGTGCAGAGAGCCGAAGAACCAGCGCGTATAATCGCAGCTTGTGCTGAGCTCCTGAAAATATGCGTTGAGTCCGCTGACGAGCAACGGCTCGTTATCCTTAAGCTTGAGGAAATTCTTGATTTTTTGTGCGGGCTCGTGAGTGATGACATAATCAACCTTGAACTTGTATTTTTCAAGGTTCGTCGCACCCTCGCGCATCTCCTCACGGGTCGGAATTTCTGCATTTGACCAGCTCTCATTGCCGTAGCGCAGGTCAACGTCGGGGCTTTCGCCGCCGCCCATAGCAAAAATTGTTTCACCCTCGATTTCAAAAATCTGACCGCGCATCAGATGGAAGATGTTGTCCCTGATTTTATGTGCCCTTCCGCCCGCGAAGCCGACAACGGGAAATTTCGAAAGAAGCTCGAAATTCTCGTGAGTTCCGTCGACGAAGCAGATGTTATATTTTTTCTTGGCAAGCTTATCGAGGATTTTTTTCTCTTTGGCATCGCCTGTCCAGATAAAACCGAAATCTCCGCAAACAATAAGCGTATCGCCCTCTTTGATATTCTTGAATTTTTTCTGCGAAAAGATGCGGTAATCACCGTGCATATCGCCTGTGACGTAAATCATCTCAAGTCAACTCCTCAAAATCGACATTTTTTTAAAATCATTGTTTATTTTTGCAAAAATATCTGCTATAATCTAACATATATAATACTACAAAATCAGGTGTCTTGTCTATGAAAAAATTGATAATTTTTCTCTGCACAATAACAATAATTTTATCCTCATTTGTTCTGCCTGTATCGGCCCAGAATTATATCGGAAGCGTGGAGACAGAGGACATCAGTCTCAACTGTCAGGTTGACCTGCTGATAAGCCTTGACGACAATTCCGTTATTATTGAAAAAAATGCGGATAAGCCCTTTTCACCCGCTTCGCTGACCAAGGTTATGACAGCGCTCGTTGTTCTTAAAAACACCGAAGATACGAACCGCGTTATGACTGTCAGCCCGCTCGCCATCGAAAGCATCGCGGGTACGGGCAGCTCGACCTCGGGCATAAAATCGGGAGAGCAGATGAGCGTTTACAATATGCTCTGCGCCCTTCTTATCCCCAGCGGTAACGATGCGGCGGCGGCACTCGCCATTGAATACGGCGGAACAATTGACGGCTTTGTCAAAATGATGAACGATACCGCAAAGGAAATCGGATGCACAAGCACACATTTTGACAACCCGCACGGACTCGACACCCCGACACATAAAACAACCGCTAAGGACCTTGCGATTATGGCAAGGGAGGCGCTGAAATTCTCCGCATTCGAAACAATCGTTGCACAGAAAACCTATACAATGCCCGAAACAAATATGAACAAGGAGCGCCAGCTCGTCAACACGAATTTTCTTATCAATCCTGCTTACGTTTCCTATTACAACAGGAATGTAAAGGGTATCAAAACCGGCTCAACCGATAATGCCGGTAAATGTCTTATTTCCTACGCCTCAAAGGACGGCTACAATTACCTCGCTGTTGCGATGGGCGGTGACTACCGCGACTCCGACGGTGACGGAATTGAAGAAAACCAGGCTTTTATGGACACCAACCATATGTACAACTGGGCTTTCAAGAATCTCAAATACGAGGTTGTAACGCGCGAGGGTCAGTTCATCTGCTCCCTTCCGCTGAATTACTCATGGGATTCCGAATCAATCCGACTTGTTGCTCTCAACGAGGTTATGGCACTCGTTCCGCAGGGTAACAATTCCGAAAGCGTCAGCTTTGAGCCTTACGACATTCCCGAAAGCATTGATGCACCCATTAAAAAGGGGGAAAAAATCGGCAAGGCAAAGATTATTTTTGCAGGCCAGCAGATAGGCACGGCGGAGCTTGTCATCGCAGAGGATGCAAATATGAGCGTTCTGCTTTACGCGAAGGCGATGATTCAGCGTGTCACATCGAAAACAGTTTTTAAAATCATTTTTGCGCTCGTGATAATTCTTGTTGCGGCGTATGCGGTAATGTTTATTATTTCCAACAACCGCAGAAGAAAAAAGCGTGCGATAAAAATGGTTAAATATAACGAGCTTCAGCGAAACACCCGCAACAAAAACAAATAATTGAGGGGTCATTTTTATGAAAGAATCAATCATCAGGGCAATCACCGCAGTTATATGCGCAGCAGTTGTCTGCATCACATCAACTGTTGCAATCGGCAACTACTCGGATGCTGTAAAGGAGGCTGCTAAGCTCGGCGGCACCGTAGCAGCAGGTACAGGTACATCAGACGATGCTGCAGCTGACGAAGACACTGACGAAACCGTTGACACTCCGACAGAGGACGTAACAGATGTTATCGTTGACGAATCAGTTGACAATGTCACCGAGGAAAGCACCGATGTAGCAGAAGCACCTGACTCAACTCAGGCTGACAGCGAGACTGCAACTCAGACAGCCTCCAAGCAGATGACAACAGCTGAGATTGTCGCTCTTTTCAACACAAGCGCAAACAAAATCAAAAAGGACGCTAAAAAGGTCGTAAAGAATTACGAAAAGCGTACCGTCAACGAGGAGCAGCTCAAGATGCCCGCAGGTCTTGAGGATACAGGCCGCGAAATGATGAAAAAATATATGAGCGATGACACGGAGCCTATCGTTTACTCAACAAAAGAGGACATCCGCAACGAATACATCGTTCCCGATCAGGACTATGTAAGCAAGCTTCAGCCGTCAACGGTTGTCAAGGCAACCTGTGTTGATAACGGCAAGACCTACGAGATTTATTTCAAGCTCAAGGATCAGAAAAATCCCACAGCGGGTAACGGAGTCGGTGCGGTATGCGACGTTATTGAGGGCTATGAGATTGCAGAAAAGGTCTCACTCATCAAGAAGTTTGATACCTACTATTCAAACTGTGAAATCAAGGCAACAATCGACAAGACAACGGGCAGGATGATTCATTCGAATTATAAAACTCCCGTAATGCTTGACCTTACAATCAGTATGTTCGGTACTCACGATGTTGCTGTCGGATATACGTTCGAAAAGGATTACACAATTACATATTAAAAGGAAATCCCCGATTGGCTGACCAATCGGGGAAAATTTTATGCTTCGAGCTTTTTCTTGCCCTTGTGTTCAACGAGCGGTGTGTCGCCGTTGTTGATGCAATCCTCAGTGATTTTTACGCTGACGATTGACTTGTCGCTCGGCACGGCATACATAATCGGCATAAGAATTTCTTCCATAACCGCACGCAGTCCGCGGGCGCCTGTCTTTCTGGCAAGTGTCTTTTTCGCAACCGCTGCCAGAGCCTCGGGAGTGAACTCAAGCGTTACGCCGTCCATTCCGAGAAGTGACTGATACTGCTTGACGATAGCATTCTTCGGCTCGGTAAGAATTCTGATGAGCGCTTCCTCGTCAAGCTCCTTGAGCGTTGTGATAACGGGAAGTCTGCCCACAAGCTCGGGAATGAGACCGTATTTTGTGATATCCTGCGGGACAACCTTGGAGACAGCCTTCTCGAGTGAGAAATCCTTCTTGCTCTTGATTTCTGCACCGAAGCCGACGGAGGAGCCGCCGAGTCTCTTTTCGATTGTCTTTTCAATGCCGTCAAATGCACCGCCGCAGATGAAAAGAATATTTGATGTATTAACCTGAATGCACTCCTGCTGGGGGTGCTTTCTTCCGCCCTGCGGAGGAACATTGGCAACCGTGCCCTCAACAATCTTGAGGAGTGCCTGCTGAACGCCCTCACCGCTGACATCACGGGTGATTGACGGATTTTCGGACTTTCTTGCAATCTTATCGATTTCGTCAACGTAGATAATTCCCTGCTCTGCCTTGTCGATATCAAAATCTGCCGCCTGAATGAGTCGGAGAAGGATATTCTCGACGTCCTCACCGACGTAGCCTGCCTCCGTGAGAGTGGTTGCATCGGCAATCGCGAAGGGAACGTTCAGAATTTTTGCAAGAGTCTGTGCGAGCATAGTCTTGCCGACACCTGTCGGTCCGAGAAGGAGAATGTTACTCTTCTGGATTTCGACGTCGCTTTCTTCAGCCTTGAAAACACGCTTATAGTGGTTATAAACCGCAACGGCAAGCGCAATCTTTGCCTCGTCCTGACCGATAACATACTCGTCAAGGCCGTTCTTGATTTCCATCGGAGTCGGAAGCTTCTGAACAGTCTTTGCTTTCTTTTTCTTGCTTGAATGGCCGATGCTTTCCTCTTCAATAATCGCCTGACAAACCTCGATGCACTCGTTGCAGATATAAACGCCTTCACCGGCGATCAATCTTTCAACCTGATCCTTGGTTTTGTGGCAGAAGGAGCAGCGGACAAACTTATCGCGTCTTTCTTCATCTCTCGGCATTGTTACACCTCTGATTTATCTTTTATAAAGAACCTTATCAACAAGGCCGTAATCCATAGCCTCCTGAGCTGAAAGGTAGTTGTCTCTCTCTGTATCAAGAGCAATCTGCTCGATTGACTTGCCTGTATTTTCAGCAAGGATTCTGTTGAGCTTATCTCTTGTCTTAAGGATATGGTCAGCAACGATTTTGATTTCCGTAGCCTGACCTCTTGCACCGCCGAGCGGCTGATGAATCATAATTTCGCTGTTCGGGAGAGCGTAACGCTTGCCCTTTGCGCCTGCAGAGAGAAGGAACGCACCCATAGAAGCAGCCATACCCATACAGATCGTTGAAACGTCGCACTTGATATACTGCATTGTGTCATAAATTGCCATACCTGCGGTAACCGAGCCGCCGGGGCTGTTGATGTAAAGGCTGATATCCTTCTCGGGGTCCTGACTCTCAAGGTGGAGAAGCTGTGCAACAACAAGGCTTGCGGTTGCATCGTTCACCTCGTCAGAAAGAACAATAACTCTCTCGTTGAGAAGGCGTGAAAAAATATCATAAGAACGCTCGCCTCTGCTGGTCTGTTCAATAACGTAAGGTACTAAAGCCATATTTATTTCCTCCATTCGATATCTTGTTTAAATAAAGGGTGGTGACAGTTGAATTCTGCTCCACTATCCCCACCCTAATATTGTCGTTTATTTTGCTGATTATTCAGCAGCTTCCTCTGTCTTCTTGGCAGCTGCCTTCTTTGTTGTCTTCTTCGGCTTCTCCGCAACGATAGCCTTTGCTTTCTTTACAAGGAAATCAACTGTCTTCTGACCGACAACGTCCTTCTTGACGTCCTCGATACGGATGAACTTCTTGATCTGCTCTGCTTCCATCTGATACATATCAGCCATTTCCTGAATCTTAGCCTCTGCATCAGCGTCAGTTGCTTCGATCTTCTCGAGCTCTGCAATCTTATCGATAGCAAGCTGAAGCTTAACCTGCTTAACAGCGTTAGCTCTCATGCTCTCCTTGAAAGCATCCTTATCCATACCCATGTACTGAAGGTACATATCAAGACCGATGCCCTGCTGAGCGAGTCTCTGCTCATATTCCTTAACGTCATCCTCGAGCTTGTTGTCATACATAACCTCGGGGATTTCGCCCTGAACGAGCTCAACAACCTTTTCAAGAACGTTGCTCTCGAATTCGCGGTCGATCTGCTCTGTCTTTGTCTTTACGAGGTCAGCCTTGATGCTCTTCTTAAGGTCTGCAAGTGTTTCGCAATCCTCGCTTACATCCTTTGCGAACTCGTCGTCAAGAGCGGGAAGCTCCTTAACCTTAAGCTCGTGAAGCTTAACCTTGAAGGTAGCGTCCTTGCCTGCAAGCTCTGCAGCGTACTCTGTGGGGAAAGTAACGTTAACGTCGAATTCCTCGCCTGCCTTGTGACCGATAACCTGATCCTCAAAGCCGGGGATGAACTGACCTGAGCCGAGAGTAAGGTCAAAGTTCTCGCCCTTACCGCCGTCAAATGCTACGCCGTCAACAAAGCCCTCGAAGTCGATAACTGCGATATCGTTCTTCTTAGCCTTTCTTGCTTCCTCAACTGTAACTGTGCGGGAGTTTCTCTCCTGCATAGAAGCAAGCTCCTTCTTAACATCGTCAGCTGTAACTGAAGCGTCGCCCTTGTCAGCCTCGATGCCCTTGTAGCCCTCGATTGTGATTTCGGGCATAACTGTGATTTTAAGTGTGATTTCAACACCTGTCTCGTCCATCTTTGTAACCTCAACGTCGTGAGGAGCTGCAACGGGATTGATGCCTGCTTCTTCGATAGCAGCGCCTACTGCCTCGGGATAAACGATGTCAAGTGCATCCTCGTAGAATACCTCTTTGCCGTAGAACTTCTCGATCATTGCAAGAGGTGCCTTGCCCTTACGGAAGCCGGGAAGCTGAATCTTGTTCTTCTGCTTGTTATAAGCCTTGAGAACAGCAGCCTTGAAATCCTCTGCACTTACCGCAACTTCAAGTGTGTAGATGTTTGTTTCTGTTTTGTTTGCTGATTTTAACATTAAAAACTTCCTCCTGTTTGGCATTGCCTGTGAGCGATACTCCCACACATACCATTAACCATAGGGTGACGGTAACAATCCGAACCGTGTTTTTTATCGGATGATTTCCGCCACTTCTGTGTTAAAATACTCGCAAATCCGAAAGGATTTGCTGTGTTTTTGCCTTGAATTGCCAAAAATCCTCTCGATAAAAAATCTCCGACCCGAAAGCTGAGATTTTTCAGATGATTTTTGGATGTTGAGGGTGTCGACAGGCTGACGCCTTTCAAAGCCGAAACGCCAAAAAGCGCTGAAAAGGCTCGCTTTTGGGCAGGTTCGGATTATTATCGTCACCCTACATTATAGCAGATAGTTTCTGCTTTTTCCATACCTTTTTTATATATTTTTGGACTTTTATCAAAATTTTACCAACAATTTCGGGCAAAATTCGAGAAAATCCGCGGAAACGAGGTCAAATTCGACTCCGTCACGCTCTCCGCGGAACGCCCAGTTGACCGACGGACCGTGAAGATGACCGTAATAACAGCGCTTTGCGCCCGACGAAACGACTATATCGTAAATCTCGGAGCAGGTCTGAGTAAGGCTGACGGGCGGATAATGCAGGAAGATTATCGGCTCACCGCCGAGCTTTTTTGCCTCGTCAAGTGACATCCTCAGTCTGCCCGCCTCGCGGAGAAGCACCTTTTCGTCCTCTTTCTTTTCACAGTCGAAGAACCAGCCTCTTGTTCCGCAGACGGTATAATCACCGACCCGGTAAGCGTTGTTAAAAAGCACCTTAACGGAATTTATATCATTTTCGGCAAAGAACTTTTCCGTCTTGCTTTTCGTCGACCACCAATAGTCGTGGTTGCCCTTCATAATAATTTTCGTTCCGTTTAGCTTTTCCAGAAAACGGAAATCCTCAAGCGTTTCTTCCATATTCATTCCCCACGAAACGTCACCGGGAATTATAACGAAATCATCCTCGCCGACAACGGCGTTCCAGTTTTTTTCGAGTCTTTTTTCAAAATCCTGCCAGCCTCGGAAAATATCCATCGGCTTGTCAACGGAAAAGGAAAGATGAGTATCGGCAATAGCAAATAAAGACATTGTTCTTCACCTCTTTTCAGTATATTCATAAAAAATTTTTTCATAATAAAAGTGTGACCGTTTGTCACTAAAAAAATTAAGGAGTTACCTGAAATGAAAAAAGAAATCAAGGAAATCAAGTGTAATGCTCACAACTGTATCTACAACGAGGACGGTTGCAGATGCGTTGCAGGTCACGTTGAAATCGGCCCTTCAAGCGCCTGCACCTGTGCAGATACAATCTGTGCAACCTTTGAACCGGGCACAAACGCAAACAAGTAAGCATTAGGGAAAACAAGGGCGTGCATAAGGCACGCCCATTTTCGTTTCTTATTTAAGCATATCGAAAACGACCTGCTCCATATCCTCTTTCTTGCAGCAGCCCGTGAAGCGCGGAGTCTTGCCCTTGAGGTTTGCAAGCTGGGGAGGACACTCCTCGCCCGTCTCAACCTTGAGACCGAGAACCATATCAAACTCATCCATACCCTCGCTCATTCCCGGATGCACTGCATCGAGAACAGCCTTGCTGAACTTGTAGGGGTTAGCAGTTGATGCGATAACCGTCGGTGTTGCATCGCCTGTCACAGCCTTGTAGTCGTCATAGACAGAAACAGCAACAGCTGTATGAGTGTCGCAGAGGTAAGAGTTTTCCTTGAAGGTCTTTGCGATGCACGCCTGAGTACCCTCATCATCACAGCAGCCTGCATCAAAGAGAGCTGTAAGCTTCGCGAAAACAGCCTCGTTAACGCTGTACTTTCCTTCTGCTGAAAGTGAATTCATCCAATCGCGTACGAGAGCATCGTCCATATCTGAAAGAAGGAAGAGAAGTCTCTCGAGGTTTGAAGAAATGAGAATATCCATTGACGGAGAGATTGTTGTATAGAAATCTCTTACACGGTTATAGTTACCTGTCTTGAGGAAATCCGTAAGAACGTTGTTTGCATTCGATGCGCAGATGAGCTTCTTCATCGGAACGCCCATTTCCTTTGCATAGTAAGCGGCAAGGATATTGCCGAAGTTTCCTGTCGGAACAACAACGTTGATTTCGTCGCCCGCATTGATTGCGTCCTTTTCGAGCATATCGCAGTAAGCGGAAACATAATAAACAATCTGCGGAACAAGTCTGCCCCAGTTGATTGAGTTTGCTGAAGAGAACATCATTCCCTTTTCCTCAAGCTTTGCGGCAACAGCCTTGTCTGTGAAAATCTTCTTAACGCCTGACTGTGCATCGTCGAAGTTACCCTCGATTGCACAAACGCCGACATTAGAGCCCTCCTGAGTTGTCATCTGAAGCTTCTGCATCGGGCTGACACCGTCGTTGGGGTAGAAAACAAGAATTCTTGTATTTTTAACATCCTTGAAGCCCTCGAGCGCAGCCTTACCTGTATCGCCTGAGGTTGCAACGAGGATTACAATCTCCTTATCGGGTGCTGACTTTGAAGAAGCAACCGTGAGAAGATGCGGAAGAAGCTGGAGAGCCATATCCTTGAAGGCGCAGGTCGGGCCCTTCCAGAGCTCGAGAATCTCTGTACCCTCTGTAAGAGTATGAAGCGGAGATACCTTCTCGCTCGAGAATTTGCCCTCGCCGTATGCGCCGTTTACGCAGGCATCAAGCTCCTCGGCAGAAAAATCTGTGAGGTAAAGGGAAAGGATTTCCTTTGCTCTGCCTATGTAATCGAGCTTTGAAAGACGGACGATATCGTCCATCGAAATCTGCGGAATTGACTCGGGAACAAAAAGTCCGCCCTCTTTTGAAATACCGTGGGCAATAGCCTCGGCGGAGCTTACCTTTATCGATTTGTCTCTTGTGCTTGTATATAACATTGTTCATTCTCCTTCGTGGAAAAGGTTTTTATTTTTCATCCGAAATATTATATCATACCTTGTCAATACTCTCAACCGTTAAACGCATTTTCTATGTAATTGATTTTTACAGGCTTCATATTTTCGTCAAGGTATACCTCGCAGACGTCGAATCTGTCCTGCTCGGGATGCGGATGTGCGCGGGCAAAAATCTTTGCCGCGGCGATCAGCTTTCTCTGCTTTTCGGTGTCAACCGCCTCTGCAGGCGCGGAAATCGCATTTTCTCCGCGGGTTTTTACCTCCACAAGGCACATATAGCCGTCCCTGCGCGCAACAATATCAATCTCGCCGACACGGCAGCGGAAATTTATCGTTACCGGCGTGTAGCCGCGGTCGCGCATATACCTGACCGCAAAAATCTCGCCCCATATTCCCTGCTTATTTATCTCCATAGAAGCTCTTTAAAAATGTCATACGGTGAATTTCGGACGGGCCGTACTCTGTCAGCATCTCATAATGGAGCTTCGTACCGTAGCCCTTATGCTTCGCGAACTGATATTCGGGATATTTCTCGTCCATTTCGAGCATAAATCTGTCTCGCGTCACCTTCGCGAGAATTGATGCGGCGGCAATCGACATTGAATTCGCATCACCCTTGACGATTGTTCTTGTCGGTACACCGAGACCTGGGTCACGGTTGCCGTCAACGAGCGCCATATCGGGCTTTACCGAAAGGCCGTCAAACGCGCGGCGCATCGCGAGATATGTTGCCTGCAGAATGTTGATTTCGTCAATCTCCTTTTCGTCGGCAACGGCTATACTGTAAGCGAGAGCCTTTTCTTTTATAACATCAAAAAGAGCCTCGCGTTTTTTCTCTGTTAATTTTTTAGAATCGTTAACGCCGTCAATCACGCAACCCTCGGGAAGGATTACCGCGGCGGCGCATACGGGACCTGCGAGCGGTCCTCTGCCTGCCTCATCAATACCGCAGACAATGCCAAAGCCCTCTGCCTTGGCTTCGTTTTCATATCTGAACCAATCAACGGGTTCTTTTACAGCTTCTTTTTTCATATTTTTCACCTGATAAAGAGAAAGGGGCTGTTGCCAGCCCCCTTGAAGTTAAAGTCAATCAGTCAACGATAACCGTACCGTCTTCCTGGATTGTGATCTTGTCGCCGTCCTTGACTGCGTTGAGGAAATCCTCACCGAGAGAGTCAACAGCAACGATTGAGTTGTCTGTCCATACGTCTGCAAGAATTACGCCTGCAGCTGCAAGTGAGTCAATCGGCTGTGAGAAAAGCATTGCGCTCGGAGCAAGCTTGAGAGCAGCAACAGTATAGATAACCATACCGCCTGTTGTTGAACCGATTGTCTGAGGAAGGCAGAGAACCTTACCTGTAAGGTTTTTGCCGTAAACATCGGGATTGTTCTGGTCAGAACCGATAACGTAATCCTTACCGAGAACGGGGATGTCGTGAAGAAGAGCAGTTTTCTGGAAAGTAGCAAGAGTATTGACACCGTTGTGAGATACTACTGCCTCGCCCTTATCGATTTTACCTGCTACGACAGGACGGCCTTTAAATGTTTTACTCATAATCAATAACCTCCCTTAACAACAATTTTTGTGATATCGTCTGTTGTGAAATAACGTGCTGTTGTATATGTACGGAGCTTGTTTGAGCAAGTGATAACGTTGCTTGAGTCGCCGCCGCAGAGCGGGTTGTTCATATACATAAGCGGGCAGATATAAGAAAGATTTACACCGCGGAGAAGGAGCTTGTTGTAAGCAGCCTTGTTCTCCTTCTTGAATCTTTCAAGAACGTCGGGAGCAGCTGTCATAACAGTACGGATCTGTACCTTCTTCTGACCCTGCTTCTTGCATTCGTCATCAATTCTGTCAGCCCACTCGCCGAGCTGCTCGAAGGAAAGGTGAGGACAGCCGATGAAGCAAAGCTTCGGTGTTGCGTTCTTATCCTTCCAGATAACGGGATAGTTCTTGTAAACTCTCTCGAGCTCTGCATCGTCGATAACGTAAGTCTTTGCGCCTTCAACGATGAGGTCTTCGCCCATTTCAACTGCTTCGGGAGTAAGGTTTTCGATATGGTAGAGACCAACTGCGCCGTTAGAAGCTGTTGCAGCACCGAAATCCTTAAGATAAGCCTTTGTCTTATCGTCAAGCTCTGTGCCGATCCACTTGTCAAGACCCTTGACGTAGGGAACGTCTTCCATAACCTTCATACCGATTGCTGAACCGAGAACCTGAGCCTCGGGAATCTTTGTTGTCTTAACTTCGATAATCCACTTTGCTTTTCTTCCCTCGTCAGTAACAAGGTCGAAAGCGGGAACCTTACCGAGGATTGAACCGAAGAGCTCGATGATACCGGAGTTACGGTTACATCTTGCACCGATAACAGAGTTAGCGTAAACAACAGCTGAAGACTCTGCCCATGAAAGGATGTCGCCCTTCTTCGGATTGTTGCCAACCTCGTCCATATAGCAGGTACATGTGAAAGCATTGCTGTTCATGATGCCGAGCTTCTTGAGCTGAGCCTCATAAGAATCCTGCATACCGTAGAGAATCTTATTGAAAATAAGCTTCTGAAGCGGATTGCACTTTACGTTTTCATAGTCGATAGGTCTGGGGTCAACAGAGAAGGTCTCGTCAACTGTAAGACCTGCATCGATAAGCTCCTGTGTGATATTGAACACGGGCTTAAGAACAGAGATACCGAAGCTTGTAACAAGGTGACCCTTGTTGCCTGCAACAGAAACGAACTTTTCTGCGCCGAAAGCATCACCGTAGAGAACGAGAGTTTTCATAACCTTTGCCATTGTTTCGCCCTTTGAGCCGTGAAGAATGGCAACCTCGTCATCAGTAAGCTTCATTTTGTAAGTGAAGTTTTCATTCATAATGATTTTCCTCCTCTTGATTAAAATACCAAGTGCAAGTTGAACTTGCCTAAATCCTTTTTATTATATAATAAAGGAAAAGCAATTTCAAGATGATATTGAAAATATTGTCACAAATTTGACAATCGGATCCTGATTTTTATTTCCTTTTCTGCTTGAAAATAAATTTTAATCTGTTTATGTACAATTACCGAAAACTGTGTTATCCTAATAAAAGCAAATCCGTGAGGTGTAATATGGATAAAAACAAAAAAGACAAAATTCTTAACGTTATAAAAATAACCGTTGCGGCGGTAATTTTTCTTGCGGCGGCTCTCAATTACAAAACCCTGTCGAACCTCGACATCCGTCTTCTCGTCGCGGGCGCATCGAGCCTTGCCGTTGCGATAATGCTCATTCTCGGGGTGTATGTTGTAAAGGCAATTCTGCTCGTCCTCCCCGCTTCGGTAATCTATATTTCCGTCGGTGTTGCGCTCGATACGAAAACCGCCGTGCTCGTCAACGTCGCGGGCATCGCAATCGAGGTTATCATCACATACTTCCTCGGAAAATTCCTCGGTAAGGACACCGTCGAAAAGAAGCTCAAGGGTACAAAGGGCGGCGACAAGCTGCTTTCGATGAAGGATAAAAATAAAAATCTCGCGACCTTCATCATCCGCTTCGTACCCGCATTCCCGATTGATTTTTCGTCACTTTTTATGGGCGCATTCGATTTTAAATTCCTACCCTATTTCCTCTGCTCGGTCGCAGGACTCGCACCGAGAGTTATCGCCTTCACAATCCTCGGCGATAAAATCTATGACCTTATCCCGATGAAATATATCGTCCTTATCGCAATCTGCGCCATCCCCATTGCTGGTGCGGTAATCGTCATAAAAAAGCTGGTCGGAAAGAAAAAATGATATGCAAAAAGAGAAGCGGAAAACTCGCTTCTCTTTCGTTTTTTATACAATTCTGAGCTTCGGATTCTCAAGTGCCTCGAAATTCGCGACGACAGGCAGGTGGTCTGCGATAACATCGTGCAGGGTTTCTGCGCTTGTACACTCAAGTCCGCGGAAGAAGATATAGTCAATCTTCTTGAACGGCTTGTCCGACGGATAAGTGCATTCCCTCGCACCCTCAAACAAATCGGCTGTGTCGAGCAGTCTTTCGCGGATAGGATCAAGCACGGGATCATCAGGCTCAACGTTGAAATCACCCATAAGAATAATCGGCTTGTCCGTAGAGTCGATAAGAAGCGTAATAAGCTCGACCGCGTTCACCCTCTCGAGCTTTGCCAGTCCCATATGGCACACGAGCCAGCAGACCTCAACGCCGTCGATGTCAACCGTCGCGCGGATAACACAGCGCGATTCATAATATGCGGGCTCGCTCTTATCCTCGGGGTCGGGAATATGGAAGTTTTCAACCTCGAAAATAGGATATTTCGTCAGAATCGCGTTGCCGAAGGGGTTATTGCCGTCGATCAAATCGCCGAGACCGAAAAATCCGTTCCAGCCGAGCTTTTCACAGAAAAATCCGACCTGATCGGTATATTCCTCGTCGTCACCCTCGTTCATAACCTCGTTAAGACCGAGAAAATCCGGATTCAGACGCTTGATCTCCTCTGCAAAATATTCAAGGTCAATCACCTGACGGATGTAATCCGTCGCGTGCTGAATATTAAAGGACATAAATTTCATAAAATCACTCTCCGTAATTATTATACCACGGAACATTGTTCTTTTCAATAATATATGGGTATGACAAAACCGCTCTTATCCGAAGATAAAAGCGGTTTTGTTGGCACCCCCTGCGGGAATCGAACCCACAACTAACCCTTAGGAGGGGTTTATTATATCCATTTAACTAAAGGGGCTTAGATGCGTTTTATTTTAACAAAAAAACATTTTATTGTCAACCATAAATACGCCATAAAAGCCTTATTGTGCATTGACTTTTTGACGGTGTAATGATATACTATTAAACTGAATAAAATTGTAAAGTAGGCGTTTTTTGTGAAAAAATCAATTGCAGTTATTTCTGTTCTTATTCTTGTTCTTTCAATAGCTTTTACTGCTTGCAGTAAAAAGAACGTTATCTATGACGATAACGGTGAAAAGCACATTATTCTTACGGACAAGCACGGTGAATTCGTTCAGGACGAATTCGGCGGACTTTTCGAGGTCGTTACGGATGCTCTCGGCGAAACTCAGACAAAGGGCTTCATTTTCCCCGACAGAGTCACTAATAAAAGAGGCAATAAGCTCGAAAATTCCTTCATCAAGCTTGCAATTCCGAGAGGCTGGAATAATTTCAGCGCCAACAACAAGCTTTCTATCCAGCATAACGGCGAATGCCTTGATATGCAGGAGGCTCGCTGTCAGGTTGAAATCAAATGGAACGTGATGTCTGCAAGCGATGATCTTTATAAGGAATATCTCGGTCCCGCACGCTGGCTTGCTGAAAGCCAGTTCAATATCGGCGACCTCAAGGAATATGAATCCGAAATCTTCGGTCTCCCCGCAAGAGTAATCTCTTACCGTACGGACGGTTCAAGCGGTGAGGGCGGTACATTCTACTACTACCTCGTTGAGCGCGGACTCGCTGCCTTTGAGATCGAGTTCTTTGCCAACGACAGATGCTTCACAGAGGAAGAAATCAAGGAAGCTATCGAAAAAGCCTATGTACTCAAGGATCTCGGCGGCGTAAGACCTACACTTCCGCCAACCGAGGCAAGCTCAGAGGATTCAACTGCAGAATAATTTTTAGGAGTAATTGATATGTTGTTTTCACAGGACATCGGTATAGATTTAGGCACAGCCAATACCCTCGTTTTTGTAAAGGGTAAGGGTATTATCATCCGTGAGCCCTCGGTTGTTGCCGTTGATCAGAGATATAATCCCGTTCGTGTTGTTGCCGTCGGCTCCGAGGCAAAGGATATGATCGGCAGAACTCCCGGCTCAATCGGTGCCGTACGCCCGTTGCGTAACGGCGTTATTGCCGACTTTGACGCAACTGCGGAAATGCTCAGAAAATTCATCCGCAAGGCTGTTACGGCTTCTCCCTTCAGCAAGACTCGCGTTATGATATGCGTTCCGTCGGGCGTTACCGAGGTTGAGCGCAGAGCGGTTAATGACGCGGCAAAGAGTGCGGGTGCAAGATACGTCAGCCTTATCGAGCAGCCCATGGCTGCGGCTATCGGTGCGGGTCTCCCCGTTGAGGCTGCGAAGGGCTCAATGATCGTTGACATCGGCGGCGGAACTGCCGAGGTTGCTGTTGTTGCCCTCGGAGACATCGTAACATCACGCTCCGTTAAGGTTGCAGGCGACAGCTACGACGAGGCAATCATCAATTACATAAGAAAGAAATACAGCCTTCTCATCGGTGAAAGAACTGCAGAGGATATCAAAATCCAGATCGGCTCCGCATACCCCTACGAGGGCGAGGGCGCAATGAACGTCAAGGGCAGAAACCTTATTGACGGTCTGCCGAAGGATGTTGAGGTTTCCGCTGACGAAATCCGCGAGGCTCTTAAGGACAGCATCGCACAGGTGCTTGATGCAATCCGCACAACACTCGAAAACACTCCCCCCGAGCTTTCAGCCGACATCATTGACGGCGGTATCACTCTCACGGGCGGCGGTGCGCTACTGCGCGGACTTGACAAGCTCATTGAGAAGGAGGTCAAGATTCCCGTTACAATCTCCGACAATCCGCTTGACTGCGTTGTTGAGGGTACGGGCATCTGCCTTGAAAAGCATCATTAACATTTTCCGAAGGAAAATATATCACATCGGCAAAGCCGATATATCACGTTGCGTAAGCAACATATCACAAGACCATCAGGTCTTATATCACTGCAAAAATTTATTTTTGCTTAGGAGGTGAAGCGATATGCGCAGATTTCTGCAGAGCGGTGCATTGAAGGCATTTGTAAGTGTCATCATTGCCATAATTCTCGGTGCGGTCATTGCCGCCCTTTCCCACAGCAACAATACTCCCCTTTCTGCGGCAACAAGCACGGCGTTATATCCGCTTCAGCGTGTCTCCGCTTACCTGAGCTACAAGCTCTCCAACTTCAACGATAATTTTCAGTCCTCCGCAACTCTTGAAAAGGAGAACAAGGAGCTGAAATCACAGATCGAGCAGTACCAGAAGGAAATCATCGGCTACAACGAGGCTAAAAAGAAGCTCGAAACCTATGAGGATTTCCTCGGCGTCAAGGAAGAGAATCCTGACTTTATTTTTGAAAGTGCAACTATAATTTCCAGGGATTCAACCGACCCCTACGAGTCATTTACACTCAGCAAGGGCTCGCTTGACGACATTCAGGTCAATGATCCCGTCATTTACGGAACAAATCTTGTCGGTGTTGTTACCTCGGTTTCACCCGCATCCTGCACGGTCAGCACAATCGCAAATCCCGACGTGAACGTCAGCGTTTACGAAACATATACGGGCGAGGTCGGCTATATAACAGGCACAGGCAACGCGAAGGACAGAGTCTACTGCAAGCTTCCCGGACTTACGGCGGAGACGGCAGTTTCTCCCAACGGAATCCTTGCAACCTCGGGCAGCGGCGGAATTTATCCTAAGGATCTTATCGTCGGCACGGTTGTCGAGGTTGACGATGCGAAGGACGGAATCTCATCCTTTGCAACGGTACGCTCGGCGGTCAACCTTGAGGAGCTTTCGGAGGTCTTTATCATCAAAAGCTTTGACGGTCAGGGCGTTGTAACGGTCACGGCTGACTGAATTTTAAAAAAATAAGGGAAGGAGAACGGCTACGGTATGGATTACATCGGTAAACTCGGCGGTAAAAAAACGGTTGAGCGACGTGCTATCCTGATTGCGCTTGCCGTTCTTACTTTTATTTTTCAGAACACGGGAGGTCTTTTCCTCTCCCCCTTCGGAATAAAGGCGCTTCTGCTGATTCCGCTGACAATCTGCATCGCGATGTTCGAGCGTGAATTTGCAGGTATCTTCTTCGGCCTGCTGTCGGGCGTTATGCTCGATTCCTTCAGCTCGCAGTCCGTTGTTTTCAATTCGCTTTTCTTCACGGTCATAGGCTTTACCGCAGGCGCACTGATAACCTATCTTATGCGTAACAATCTGCTTTGCGCGACGATTATGACAGCCGTTGTTTCTTTTTTTTACACGACGCTTTCATTTCTCGTTTACTGCGCCTTCGACACGTTAGAAAATCATTTTATTTTTTATCTCAGATATTATCTCGCTTCGGCAATCTTCACGGTACTGATGACTCCTCTTTATTACATCATCGTCCGTGCAATTTTCAAAGAATTCAAAGAAAACTAAAATTTTTAAAGGAGTATACAAGATGAGACTGGCAAGAGAAGAGAAAAAAGGCAGATTTATTGCCCTTATATCAATCTTCGTCTGCCTTTTTCTTCTTTTCTGTGCCCGACTGATCAATATTCAGGTCATCAACGGCGATAAATATGCCGCAACCAGCACCGCCTCGACCTCGCAGACGACCGTCAAGGCAATGAGAGGTCAGATTCTTGACCGCAACGGCAACGTGCTCGTCGGCAACCGTCAGGGTAATGATATTATTTTCAACGCGGGCAAATTTCCCTCCTTAAGCAATCAGGAGGAGCGCAACGAAATCATCCTTTCGCTTGTCAATCTTTTTGACAAAACGGGTGAGGAATGGATTAACGAGCTGCCCATCACCCTTGATGCGAACGGAAATTATCAGTTCATCGAGGACAGAGAGTCAGATATTGCAAAGCTCAAGTCCCGTGATATGCTCCACCTCAACAAATACGCAACAGCAGACGACTGTATGCAGGAAATCGTTGAAAAATATAAGCTTGAGAATTATTCGAAAAATGATATTCTCCGCATCGCTTCGGTCTGCTGTAATATGAAGCAGACGGCATTCAATACCGCTAACCCTTACGTTTTTGCTCAGGATGTCAGCGATGAGGTTGTTTCCGTCGTCAAGGAAAACAGCAGCTTTTACAAGGGCGTTGACGTTCAGATTGTAACCTACCGCGAATATACGGACGGTACAATCGCGCCTCACATTCTCGGTGTAACAGGCGTTATCAATGCGGAAGAGTACGCTACCCTCAGAGCAAAGGGATATGCGATGGACGATATCCTCGGCAAGAGCGGCATTGAAAAGGTTTTCGAAGAAAATCTCAAGGGTACGAACGGCATCAAGACCGTCACAACCTCAACGGACGGCACTCAGGAGACGAAGATTTCAGGTCTCAGAAACGGCGACAACATCGTTCTCACAATCGATGCGAAGCTGCAGAAGATTGCACAGGATGCTCTCAAGGCAAAGTGCGATTCCGTCGGCACGGCTAACTCGGGCGGCGGCGCAGTAGTCGTTATGAACTGCAAAACGGGTGAAATTCTTGCAATGGCATCCTACCCGACCTATGACCTTTCAACATATTATGAGGATTACAACAAGCTCGCTCAGAATACTAACTCCCCTCTTTACAACCGCGCGACCTTAAGCACCTATGCGCCCGGCTCGACGGCAAAGGTTTCGACCTCTATCGCCTGCCTTGAGGAGGGAATCATCGACGGCTCATCGGACAAGTATTGCGCTTATAACTATCCCTACCGCGGACACAACTTCGTCTGCCAGATCAATCACGCAAACAGAACACTTACCGTTCGCACAGCCCTGCAGGATTCGTGCAACTCCTTCTTCTATTTTTACGGCGGTGAGCAGCTCGGTATCGATAAAATGAATATGTACCGTGAAATGCTCGGTCTCGGGCAGCCGACGGGCATTGAAATTGCTGAAAATACAGGCGTTCTTGACTCCCCGAGCTACCGCACATCAATCGGTCAGACATGGATGCCCGGCTTCTCGCTTCAGTCCGCTATCGGACAGGCAGGTAATCTCTTCACTCCGCTTCAGCTGTGCAACTATGTTGCAACTATCGCAAACGGCGGTACAAGATATGAGGCTCACCTCATCAAATCCGTTCTCACAGCCGACAACACGATGACGCTTCTTGAAAAAGAACCGAAGGTTGTTGTTGAAACAGGCTTTTCAGAGAAAAACATCAAAACTGTTCACGAGGGAATGCGTCTTGTTGTTACCAACGGCTCGTGTCAGTATAATTTCGGTCTTCTTGATATTGCCGTTGCCTGCAAAACAGGTACATCACAGGTTGATAAGGTTATAAACGGCACAAAAAAGACCTACACAAACGGCTTCAACATTTCTTTTGCACCCTACGACGATCCCGAGCTTGCAGTTGCTGTCGCTGTTGAGGGTGCAACCTCGGGCGGCGGATGCGCTCCCGTTGCGTGCGATATATACAACTACTATTTTGAAGATAAAACTAATGACTCCTCCGATTCTTCGGATGACGAAATTAATACGGATGTAAACAGCAGTCTTCTTTATTAGGGTGACGATAGCAATCCGAACCTGCCCGAAAGCGCGACTTTTCAGCTCTTTTCGGCGTTTCGTCTTTGAAAGGCGTCAGCCTGTCGGCATCCGAAACATCCAAAAATCATCTGAAAATCCTCAGCTTTCGGGTCGAAGATTTTTTATCGAGAGGATTTTTGGCAATTCAAGGCAAAAACGCAGGCAATCCTTGCGGATTGGCGAGTATTTTAACAAAGAAGTGGCGGAAATCATCCGATAAAAAACACGGTTCGGATTATTACCGTCACCCTACGAGGTGAAAACTATGGCAAGAAAAATTATATTCGCTTCCGGCAAGGGCGGTGTCGGCAAATCCTCGCTGACGGCAGGTATTGCAATCGCTCTGTGCGAAATCGGCTTCAAAACGCTCGTTATCGATTTTGATATCGGCATGGGCTGTCTCGACCTTATTCTTGCCGCTGATGATACGGGCATTTTCAACTGGGGCGATGTTGTAAACGGCATCTGCGAGCCCGAAACTGCTCTGCGCTCAACAATCGGCCCGAAGCTTCTCGTCGCTCCGACAGCTAACGACGATTCATTCACAGCCGATTCAGTCAGAAAAATGATTGCTTCCTATGACAGAGATTTTGATTACATTCTTTTTGATGCACCTGCGGGTGTCAGCGGAGGTTTTCTTCTCGCGGCAGAATGTGCTGACGAGGGAATTATCGTTTCAACTCCCGATGACGTTTGCGTACGCGTCGGTCAGTATGCAGGTGACAAGCTCTACTCCCTCGGCATTGAAGAGGTTCGTCTGATTATCAACCGCTTCAACAAAAAGCTTACAACCAAGGGACACTACCTCAACATTGACGAGGTTATTGATGCAACCGTGCTTCAGCTTATCGGAGTTGTTCCCGAGGACAGAAAGCTCTCGTATTGCTCCGTCACGGGTATGCAGACCCTTCTTAAATCCCCCGCAAAGTCCGCCTTTCACCGTATTGCCAAGCGGCTCGAGGGCATAAACGTAAATCTTGTTATATAAAGGATTTTTACTATGACAGACAAGACAACTATCGCCGCCATATCCACGCCTATGGGTACAGGCGGCGTTGGAATTATAAGAATATCGGGCGAAAACGCTATGGAAATCACGGATAAGATTTTCAAAGCCTTTTCGGGTAAGGCTCTCGCGGATTCCGAGGGCTATAAGGCGCATTACGGAAGAATTTTTGACGGCGAAAATGCTGTTGATGAGGCAATTTGCCTTGTTTTCAGAGCGCCGCACAGTTACACGGGCGAAAACGTGGTTGAAATCAACTGCCACGGCGGTGTTTTCCTTATGAAAAAGATACTCCGCCTTGTTCTTGAAAACGGCGCCTCCCCTGCCGCGCCCGGTGAATTTACAAAAAGAGCATTTCTCAACGGAAAAATGGATCTTTCGAAGGCTGAAGGCGTTATGTCGCTCATCTCCGCGCAGGGTGAACAGGGTGCAAATGCCGCCTATAACCTGCTCGAAGGATCACTCAGCCGAAAAATTGAAAAAATCAACTCCTCTCTCCTTTCCGTTGCGGCACATCTTGCCGCTTGGGTGGATTATCCCGACGATGAGATTGAGGAAATTGACGAAAACAACCTCAGAAGCACTGTGCAAGCGGCACTTGACAAGATAAATCTGCTGCTTTCGCGCTTTGACAGCGGTATGGCCGTCACTACGGGCGTTGACGCGGCAATCGTCGGTAAGCCGAATGTCGGCAAATCAACGCTGATGAATCTTCTTACGGGCTACGACCGTTCAATCGTTACCGCCGTTGAAGGCACAACCCGCGACGTTGTCGAAGAAACCGTCAGCCTTGACGGATGTATTCTCCGCCTTTCTGACACAGCCGGTATGCGTGAGACAGGCGACCTCGTTGAAAAAATCGGTGTTGACCGCAGCCGTAAAAAATTAGAGCGCGCGGCTGTGATTTTTGCCGTGTTTGACCTTTCGCGCGAGCTTTCACCCGAGGATCTCGAGCTTATTGAAATGTGCAAGGGCAGAACGGTTATACCTATTATAAATAAAACAGACCTTGAACGTAAGGCTGATATTTCTGTTATAGAAAATTCACTCGGCAAATGCGTTGCAATTTCTGCAAAGGACGGCGACGGCTACGATGAATTATGCGAAAGGGTTACATCCCTTATCGGAACAAAGGATTTTGACACCTCTGCGGCTATGCTTGCCAACGAAAGACAGCGTCTCTGCTGTGAAAATGCCGTTACAAGCCTTAAAGAGGCTCTTGAGGCAATTGATTTCGGTCTGACACTTGATGCAATCGGTGTCTGCATCGACGATGCAATCGCCGCCCTCCTTGAATTAACGGGTCAAAAGGCAAGCGAAGCCGTTGTTGATGAGGTATTCAGACAATTCTGTGTAGGAAAGTAAGGAAGTCTATGGAATATTTTGCAAAAAAATATCAGGTAATAGTAATCGGCGCAGGTCACGCGGGCATTGAAGCGGGACTTGCTTCGGCGCGTCTCGGATGCGAAACCTGCGTTTTTACGATAAATCTTGACTGGGTCGGCAATATGGCGTGCAATCCGTCCATCGGCGGCACATCAAAGGGTCATCTCGTACGCGAAATTGACGCTCTCGGCGGTGAAATGGGTAAGGCGGCTGACGCAAATACCCTGCAGAGCCGTATTCTTAACCTCGGCAAGGGTCCTGCCGTCCACAGTCTGCGCGCTCAGATTGACCGCAGACTCTATTCCGACTATATGAAGCACGTCCTTGAGCTTCAGGACAATCTCGACCTTCGTCAGGCGGAGATTACCGACCTTTCTCAGCTCGAAGACGGTACATGGCAGGTTAAAACTCATCTTGAGGCAGTTTATACAGCCGATTGTGTTATCCTTGCAACGGGCACCTTCCTTGCCGGTAAGGTTTATGTCGGTGATGTTTCCTACGAAAGCGGTCCCGACGGAATGTTCCCCGCTAATAAATTAGGCGTTGCTCTCAAGAATATAGGACTTCCGACGCGACGCTTCAAGACGGGTACACCGTCACGTGTCAACAGAAAAACTGTTGATTTTTCTAAATTAGAAATTCAAGAAGGAGATCCGACTATTGTTCCTTTCTCCTTCGATAATAATATTGAAATTCAGAACAAGCTCCCCTGCTATGTTACATATACAAACCTTGAAACAAAGGATATAATTCTTAAAAATCTGCACCGCTCCCCTCTTTACGGCGGAAAAATCGACGGAAAAGGTCCTAGATACTGTCCGAGCATCGAGGATAAGATCGTCCGCTTTGCAGAAAAAGAGAGACATCAGATTTTTATCGAGCCATGCGGTGAAAATACGGAGGAAATGTACCTTCAGGGACTCTCCTCTTCCCTTCCCGAGGATGTTCAGCTTAAATTCATCCGTTCTATCCCCGGTCTTGAAAATGCAGAGACTATGAGAACGGCTTACGCTATCGAATATGACTGTGTTGACCCGCTTGCGCTTAAATCAAGCCTTGAATTTAACGATTACAGCGGTCTTTTCGGAGCGGGACAGTTCAACGGCTCATCAGGTTACGAAGAAGCCGCCGCACAAGGTCTTGTTGCAGGTATCAATGCCGCACACAAAATATTGGGTAAAGAACCGCTTATACTAGAGCGTTCAGACTCTTATATAGGTACACTTATTGATGACCTTGTAACAAAAGGCTGCTCAGACCCGTACAGAATGATGACATCACGTTCAGAATACAGACTTCTGCTCCGCCAGGACAATGCTGACCGCAGACTTACACCGATCGGCTATGAAATCGGTCTTATCAGCGAAGAAAGATACCAGAAATATCTCAAAAAGCTCGAGCTTATCGATATTGAGAAAAAACGCGTGCAAAATCTTGTTATTTCACCGTCAGCAGAGATAAATGACCTACTTGTTTCACGTGAAACATCGCCGCTGAACACGGGTGTACGTTTTGCAGAGCTTCTTAAGCGTCCTCAGCTCAATTATGAGATATTAACCGCTTTTGATACAAACCGTCCTCCCCTGCCCTACGAGATTTTTGAGCAGGTCGAAATTGATATCAAATATGAAGGTTATATCAGACGTCAGCAGGCACAGGTTGATGAAATGCACCGCCTCGAGGTCAAAAAGCTGCCGGAAGACACGGATTATAACTCAATTCACGGTCTTCGCCTTGAAGCCAGAGAAAAGCTTTCAAAAATCCGCCCGCATAATATCGGTCAGGCATCAAGAATATCAGGTGTCAGTCCTTCTGATATATCCGTCCTGCTTATTTATCTTGAAAAGGAGTGCAGAAAATGATCAATACTACCCTTCTTAAGTCGGAAGCTGATAAAATCGGTATCATTCTTGACGATACTGCGCTTACCCGTCTTGATAAATACGCTGAAATGATTGTAGAAACAAATAAAACTCTTAATCTTACCGCTATCACAGAGCCTGACGAGATACTTTATAAGCATTTTATTGACAGCTTAAGCCTTCTGACGGTTATTAACCTCAAGGAAGGCGCAAAGGTTATAGATGTCGGTACAGGTGCAGGATTTCCCGGTGTAGTTCTTCTCATTGCGAGACCTGACATAAAAATTACCCTTATGGACGGTACGAATAAGCGACTTAATTTTATCCGTTCAGTTTTGGACGAAATCGGTCTTGATGCAGAGATTCTCCATTCACGCGCAGAGCTTGCAGGTAAAGATAAGGCTTACCGCGAAAAATTTGACCTCGTTACGGCACGTGCAGTAGCAAATATGAATACCTTGAGCGAATATTGTATGCCTTTTGCCAAGGTCGGCGGTATTTTTGCTCCGATGAAGGCTGCGAAAGCCGATGAGGAGCTTGACAGTGCAGAAGGTGCAATAAAGCTTCTCGGCGGCAAGGTTGACAAGGTCTGCCACCTTGATATTGCAAACTGCGGTGAAAGATGCATCATTATTACAAAGAAAATATCGCAAACTCCGCCAAAATATCCGCGTGCTTCGGCACAGATTTCAAAAAAGCCGCTCGCATAAGGCAGAATTTACGAAAAATACAGAATATTCAGTCAATCGAAAACATTGGACAACCTCTCTTAAGAATGCTAAATTATATTTGGTATTTTAAGGGAGGCTTTTTATGTTAAAAAACCGTAATAAACCAAAAAGAAGCAATGAGGTTATACAGATTCCCGCAAGGATGATATTACCGAACCCGCATCAGCTCAGAACAGGCTTTAATTGGGACGATCTGGAGGAGCTTTCGCAAAGCATCCATTATAACGGACTTTTACAGCCGATTACCGTACGAAAGAAGAATGATAACAAATACGAGCTGATTTCAGGTGAACGCAGACTCAGAGCATGCAAAATGGCAGGATTATCATCCATTCCGTCAATTGTTATTGATATTGACGAGGAAAAGGCGGCATTGCTATCAGTAACAGAAAATCTGCAGCGCGAGGATCTGCACTTTTTTGAAGAAGCAATCGCTCTGGAGCGTCTTATAAAAGGATTTGGATTGACACAGGAGGAAATTGCCCGGAAAACAGGCAAATCGGTTGCAGTATTATCAAATAAGCTTCAGATACTCAGACTTCCCGATGAAATACGCTATAATATTATGCTTTACGGACTGACTGAGCGCCATGCACGCGCTTTACTAAAATTACCGACAACCTCACTTATGGAGCAGGCAATTGACAGAATAGTCGAGGAGGGGATGTCCGTCAGCGCAACAGATCAGCTTATAAGTGAAATGCTGTCAAAGCCGTCAGATAAAAGCAAGAAGGGGAAGACTGTAATGGTTTTTAAGGATGTAAGGATATTTATAAACACTCTTAACCATGCGGTCAGTACAATGCGAAAAAGCGGTATAAATGCGAGAGCAACAAGAAATGATACGGATGAGTACATAGAATACACCGTCAGAATAAATAAAACAAACTGAATGTTTCACGTGAAACAGGGTAGGAGAGCTCTTTTCTTATGTTTCACGTGAAACATTTATCTTTTTTATAAAAAATAATGATTTATACTTTAATTTTAAAAATAATTATGTTATAATAATCTTCAGTAATTTTTTGGAGAGATAATAATGGCTAAAACAATTGCAGTTGTTAATCAGAAGGGCGGTGTGGGTAAAACCACTTCAACCGTCAATCTTGCCGCCTGCGTTGCTGCCAAAGGCTTCCGCGTACTCCTTGCAGACATTGATCCGCAGGGTAATGCAACGAGCGGTCTCGGCATAAATAAGCGCGAATTGAAGATTTCATCCTATGATGTGCTTGTAAATTCGATGCAGATTGAAAAGGTTATGGTCAAAACAGAGTTTGATAACCTCTGGGTGCTTCCTTCAAGTATGAATCTTGCGGGTGCAGAGCTTGAGCTTGTTGATATGAACAGACGAGAATCAAAGCTTAAAAACGCTATTGCGCTTGTAAAGGACAGCTTTGACTTTATTTTCCTTGACTGTCCGCCGTCACTCGGACTGCTTACACTCAACGGTCTCTGTGCGGCTGATACCGTTCTTGTGCCGATTCAATGTGAATATTACGCGCTCGAAGGTCTTTCACAGCTTATGGCGACTATCAGACAGATTAAAAGGCTCTACAATCCGCTGATTGATATGGAAGGTGTGCTTCTTACAATGTATGACGGCAGACTCAACCTTACACATCAGGTTGTGGACGAGCTTAAGAGATTTTTCCCGAGAAAGGTTTATAATACGGTAATTCCGCGTAATGTAAAGCTTTCTGAGGCACCGAGCTACGGCTTGCCAATCAATTATTATGATAAAACCTCGAAGGGTGCGCTCGCTTACGATGCACTCAGCGATGAATTTTTAAAGCTTAACGGAAAGGTAGTGAAATAATGGCAGTTAAAAGAAACGGTCTCGGCAGGGGACTTGAGTCTCTTTTCGTTGACAATTCCGTTGAAGAAATCAACGCTTCAACAAATAAGCTGAAGCTTATGGAAATTGAGCCGAATCACGACCAGCCGAGAAAGATTTTTGATGAAAAGGCTCTGACAGAGCTTGCAGACAGCATCTCACAGCACGGTGTTCTTCAGCCGCTCGTTGTACGTCCGATGACAAACGGCGGTTATCAGCTCGTCGCGGGTGAAAGACGCTGGCGCGCGGCAAGAATTGCAGGTCTTTCAGAGGTTCCCGTTATAATCAAGGAGCTTACCGACGAGGAAACCATTGAAATTGCTATGGTTGAGAACCTTCAGCGAGAGGACCTCAATCCTCTTGAAGAAGCGCTCGGCTACAGCTATATGATGCAGGAGCTTAAAATCACACAGGAGGAGGCAGCCGAAAAGGTCGGCAAATCCCGTCCGGCGATTGCAAACTCTCTCCGTCTTTTGAAATTGCCTGAAGAAATTCAGGAAATGGTAAAAAATAATCTTATTTCAGCAGGTCATGCAAGAGCTTTGCTCGGATTTGCAAATGAAGCAGATATGATTGCAACCGCTAATATGATTATTAAAGAGGATATTTCTGTCCGTCAGATTGAAGCTCTCGTAAAGCTTTCAAAAAAAGCACCGAAGGAGCCGAAGCCTGAAAAGAAGAAGGAAAAGTTTTTCAGCGAGGTTGAGCTCGCACTTAAAAACAACCTTGGCAGAAAGGTTAAAATCAAAGAAAGCGGCAAGAAGGGTGCAGGCGTTCTCGAAATTGAGTTTTTTGATAAGTCAGACCTCGAAAGCCTTGCATTACAGCTTGAAAATTACGGAAAATAATATTTATCAGGAGTGATAATAAATGTTAGATATCAAACTAATCAGAGAAAATCCCGACTTGGTCAAGGCGGCTATGAAGTCGAGAAATAAGGATATGGATGCACTTGTTGACGAGGTACTCGCTATTGACGTTCAGCGTCGCGAGCTTATGCAGATTACAGATGCAATGAAGCAGGAGCAGAATTCTGCAAGCAAGCAGATTCCGCAGATCAAAAAGGCAGGCGGCGACATTTCCGAGATTATGGCTCGTATGAACGAAATCAAGGAAAAGGTTAAGGCAAACGATGCAGAAATTGCAGAGCTTGATAAGAAGCAGAAGACAATTATGTACGAATTCCCGAACGTTCCGAACGAGAGCGTTCCCCAGGGTAAGGATGACAGCGAAAATGTAGAAATCCGCCGTTTTGGTGAGCCCAGAGAGTTCGGCTTTGAGCCGAAGGCACATTGGGATATCGGTGCTGACCTCGGCATTCTCGATCCCGAAACAGCCGCAAAGGTTACCGGCACACGCTTCCATTTCTATAAGGGTCTCGGCGCACGCCTTGAGAGAGCTATCATCAGCTTCTTCCTCAACACTCATACAGAGCACGGCTATACAGAAATTCTTCCGCCGTTCCTTGTAAACCGCGCATCAATGACAGGTACAGGTCAGCTTCCGAAGTTTGAAGAGGATGCATTCAAGACAACTGACGATTTCTTCCTTATTCCGACAGCTGAGGTACCCGTAACAAATATGTACCGCGATGAAATCATCGACGGCAGCAAGCTTCCCATCAGCTATTGTGCATATTCAGCATGCTTCCGCGCAGAGGCAGGCTCAGCAGGCCGCGATACAAGAGGTCTTATCCGTCAGCATCAGTTCAATAAGGTTGAGCTTGTAAAGTTTGTTGACCCTGAAACATCATACGATGAGCTTGAAAAGCTCACTAACGATGCAGAGCGAGTTCTTCAGCTTCTCGGACTTCCTCACAGAGTTGTATGTCTTTCAACGGGCGACATCGGCTTCTCCTCAGCAAAGACCTATGACATCGAGGTATGGATGCCCTCATACGGCAGATATGTTGAGATTTCTTCCTGCTCAAACTTTGAGGATTTCCAGGCACGCCGTGCGGCAATCCGCTTCAAGAAAGATCAGAAATCAAAGGCACAGCTTGTTCACACACTCAACGGCTCAGGCGTTGCAGTCGGCAGAACAGTTGCGGCAATTCTTGAAAACTTCCAGAACGAGGACGGAACAGTAACAATTCCCGAGGTTCTTGTTCCTTATATGGGTACGGATATAATTAAATAAGCTTATAAAAAATCAAGCAGTAACTTTCATTTTGAGAGTTACTGCTTTTTTATTTTAATTCTCTTTTTATATTTGTTAAACCGGCAATATAATCAATCGAAACATTATATAACTTAGCTAATTTTATTATTAAATCAAAAGGAGGTTCTCTTTTTCCTTGCTCATAATTTGTATATGTTGTTTTATGCATATTTAAAATTTTAACAAGCTCATCCTGAGTTAAATCCATATCTTCTCGTAAATCTCTTAATCTAGGATAATACTGCATAAACATCACCTAGATGTATTATGCCATAAGAAATCATATTATATTGACAAAAAACAACAAGCGTTGTATATTAAATACATCGTTTGTTGTATTTATTTATAGGAGGTGTAAAAATGAAAATTATCGTCTGCGTTGATAAATCAAACGGTATGCTTTTTAATTCTCGGCGTCAAAGTCAGGATGAGGAATTACGCAAAAGAATAATTGAAATTAGTAAAAATTCAAAACTTTTAATGAACAATTATTCTGCAAAGCAATTTGAAAATAAAAATAATATTTTTATTTCAGAAAACTTTTTAAATGAAGCTGAAAAAGAAAATTATTGCTTTATTGAAAACAGTGAAATTCCGACAGAAGGAATTGAAGAAATAATTATTTACAAATGGAACAGAAAATATCCCGCCGATACTTATTTTAAAATTGATTTAAAAAAAGGATTTAAAAAGATAAGCTCAACAGATTTTTCAGGCAGTTCTCACGAGAAAATTACAGAAGAAATTTATATAAAAAAATAGGAGAAAAAAAATGAAAAAAATTAAAATTATAGGTATTATTCTTGCAGTATTTTTAGGAATAGGTATTATTGGTTCACTTGGTAATGAGGAAAATATACAACAACCTGAAACATCCTCATATTCTGATGAACAAATAACTGAAAATAATAATTTAAATTCTAATAGTACAGAAAAGTCAGAAAATAAATCAACTATAACTACAACTACTACAGCTACTACAACTATTACTACAAAAGAAACAACAAAAACAAATGCTCCTGTAGGATCCGGTAGTGCTAAACCTGTTCAATCTTCAAAACTTCCTGTATATTCGGGCAAGCCTTATGTTGCAATAAATAATAATATTCCTAATTTCAGTTCAGCGGAATTAACAACAAAAGCCTATGAAAAATACAGTCCGCTTGACAGCCTAGGTCGTTGCGGTGTTGCAACAGCATCCTGCGGTAAAGAAATTATGCCGGGCGCAAATGAGGAACGCGGAAGCATAAGCTCAATTAAACCTTCAGGCTGGAATCAGGCAAAATATAACGGTATTTCAGGCGGATATCTCTGGAACAGATGTCATCTTATTGGCTGGCAGCTCTCTGCAGAAAATGCAAACAGAAAAAATCTTATAACAGGCACACGATATATGAATATAAACGGTATGTTGCCGTTTGAAAATATGGTTGCAGACTACATAAAAGAAACAGGAAACCACGTTGCATACCGTGTTACACCTATTTATCAGGGAAATAATCTTGTTTGCTCAGGAGTACAGATAGAAGCATATTCAGTTGAAGATAACGGCGAAGGAATCTGCTTTAATGTTTATTGCTTTAACGTTCAGCCTAATATAACTATAAATTATGCAAACGGAAGCAGTTCTGATGGTAGTACCACAACTACTACTACAAAGAAGGTAACAACAACTAAAAAAGAAACTACCACAAAAAAAGTTACAACAACTAAAGCGCCTACAACTACAAAGAAAACTACAACAACGAAATATCAGGAGCCGCAAGGCGGATATGTATGGATTCCTAAATCTGGTTCTAAATATCACAGCCATTCAGGTTGCAGTAATATGAAAGGACCAAGTAAAGTAACAGAAGCAGAAGCAAAAAGTCTTGGATACACTCGTTGCAGTAAATGTTGGTAACAAAAAGGATTGCAGAGCAATTTCTGCAATCCTTAATTTTTATTCCTTAATATAATTCACATTCTCAATTCTCTTGAGTAAGGTCATGCTTGAGATAGGGGAGATGTACATTGTTTTTTCCTTAGTTTTTTCGTTATATGTCATGACGAAGGATTTCGGTAATTCGTAGCTGACATTAACAACCTTTTTTTCCTTTGACATCATTGATAAAAAATCTCTTGTTGATTTCATAACAGTTGATGTATCGAGGTCAAATATTCCTATAATTTCATCCGTTGTTATAATTGTATCCTGTCCGAGATGCAAAAACATTTTTTCACCCTCTTATTTTTTAACCTTACCGTCCGCAATTTTAAATGTTTTGTCTGATTTTATTTTTCTCAGATGTGATCTGTCACAGCAGGTGACAAAAACCTGCCAGCCGTCAAAATATTTTATAAGATATTTCTGTCTTTTGCCGTCAAGCTCACTCATAACATCATCGAGAAGGGCAATCGGCTGTTCACCCGAATATTTTTTAAGAATTGATGCTTCGCTGAGCTTCAGAGAAAGCGCACATGAGCGCTGCTGTCCCTGTGAGCCGTAGCTTCTCGCGTCCATACCGCTGAGCATAATGTTAAGGTCATCCTTATGTGGGCCTGCACTCGTTGCAAGACGGAAAACATCCTTCTTATGATTTTTAACACATTCGTTATAAAGAATTTCAGACCATTCCTTTGCATCGGAGCCAATTTCTTTTAAAGAATTTATATAAGCAATCTCCATCTGCTCGCGGTCAGAAGAAATTTCTCTGTAAACATCAGAGGAAAATTCCTTTAAATCTTCGATATAATTAAGTCGGTAGTCGATAATTCTTCCGCCGTAGCGCGCAATTTCCTCATCAAAGGCAAAGAGCAGATCCTCACCCTTTGAGGTCTGGCTGATTTGCTTTAAAAGCGCGTTACGCTGAAAGACCGCCTTGTTATACTTTGAAAGCAAAACCGCGTAATTCGGCTTCACAAGGCTTATTGCGATGTCAAGAAACTTTCGCTTTTCTGACGGGCCGTCCTTTATAACAGAAAGAACAGACGGTGAAAAAACCACCGCCTGAAATTCTCCTAAAAATTTTCTCGGCGAGATTTGCTTGATACCGTTAAGATAAGCCTCTTTCTGTGCCGCAATGACGAGCTTTGCCGTCTGCTGTCTGTCAAAAGAGAAGAAATCCATATTAATTTCCGAAAAATCCGAGTCCTTATTGATAAGCTCGGTATTTTTTCTCGTTCTGAAGCTGTTACAGCCCGTGAAAAGCCAGATGCTTTCGATAATATTTGTCTTACCGTGACCGTTTTCGCCGTAAATGACGTTGATTCCGTTCACAGGTTCGATTTCAATATGCTCGATATTCCGGAAATTTTTTATAACATGGTTTTCAATATTCATATCAAACTATCTCGTAAACCGTATTTTCAAATTCAACCCTGTCGCCCGGATGAAGCTTTTTGCCTCTCTGGGTGCAGACCTCGTTGTTAACCTTGATTTCTCCGTCCTGAATGACGATTTTTGCGTGTCCGCCCGACTGAACGGCATCGCAAAGCTTTAAAAACGCATCAAGTCGGATAAATTCGGTGTGAATACTTTTCTGTACAACGGGTTTTTCCTTGATTTTTAATCGGATTCGTCTTTTATCAATCATTTTTCTTCAACCTCACAGGAAGAACAAGGAAGATGAAGCTTTCACCCTCTGTCGGAAGAATAAGAATCGGAGAAATTGCGCCGTTGAGCTGAATTCTGACTCTGTCCGTGTTGCATGCTCTGAGTGCATCGAGAAGATAGCGGTTGTTAAAGCCGATTTCAACTCTGTTACCCTCAACGTCTGCCGCAACCTTATCATTAGCCGTGCCGAGCGCCGCAATACTTGAAATTCTGATAAAATCTGTATCAAAAACGCAGTTGATAAGGCTCTTTGTCTTATCTGTGATGATAAGTGATGTTCTTTCGATACTGTCGATAAGGCTTCTTGTATCAACCTCGACTGTTGTTGCAACGGAAACGGGGATTGTTGACTTATAGTTGATAAATTCACCCTCGAGAAGTCTTGAAATTATGCTGTAGCCGTTAACCTCGAAGATAATATGGCGGTTGCCGAGTCCGAGAGAAACAATTCCTTCCTCATTTTCCGCATCTTCAACAGAAAGCTTGATAATTTCTGACATTGTCTTTGCAGGAACGATAAATGTGATATCCTCACCGTGATAATCAATTTTTTCTGTTCTGATAGCCATTCTGAAGCCGTCAACAGCGATAAGCTTGAGCTCACCGTCGGAGATTTCAAACTTGATACCTGTATAAACAACCTTTGAATCCGTAACAGCAACGGCAAAAATAGTCTGCTTTACCATTTCAGAAAGCATTTTTCTGTTGATATCAATGGTAAATCCGCCCTGAACTGTCGGAAGCTCGGGATAATCCTCGGCAGAGATACCCATTATTTCGTATTTTATGTCACCGCTTCTGATAACGGCAAAATTTCTTTCGTCACATTCAATTGTAACCGTCTGGTTAGGAATACGGCGAAGAATCTCGCAAAGCACCTTTGCGTTAAGCACAACTGAGCCTGCTTCTTCAATTTTTGCATAGATTGAAGTGTTGATGCCGATTTCAAGGTCATATCCCGTAAGGTTAAGCTCGTTACCCTGAGCCTTGATAAGGATACCCTCTGTTCCCGGGATTGATGACTTTGCAGAAACCGCTCTCTGAACGTTCTGACAAGCACTTGAAAGTGATGCTGTTTCGCAGATAAATTTCATTTTAATTCCTCCGCTTCGGGAAATTTAATAATTATATTATATATATATTATATTAGTAGCAGTAGGGGATGTTGAAAGTATGGAAAACTCCTGAAGCCTTTTATTATCAAGGATTTTTCTTAAAAATTTCCAACATTTCCGTTGTGAAAAAATTGTGGAAAAAAGTGTTAAAAAATTATCGCTGTGGAAAGTGTGGAAGGCTGTGGAAAGAATGTTAAAGAAAGTGTGGAAGTTTTAAAGCACCTGTCTTCCTTCAATAGCCCTCGTAAGCGTGATTTCGTCGGCATATTCAAGGTCAGCACCGACGGGAACACCGTAAGCGAGACGCGAAACCTTGATTCCGAGCGGCTTTATAAGCCTTGAAATATACATCGCGGTCGCTTCACCCTCAACTGTGGGGTTTGTTGCCATAATAATTTCCTGAACCTCGTCATTATTAAGGCGGCTGAGAAGCTCCTTGATCGTAATTTCATCGGGGCCGATACCGTTCATCGGGGAAATCGAGCCGTGAAGCACGTGATACATTCCGTTATATTCGCGTGTGCGCTCAATTGCGATAACGTCCTTTGAATTTTCGACGACGCAGATCGTTGTGCGGTCTCTTTTATCATCGAGACAGATGTTGCAGACGTCGGAATCCGTAAGATCACAGCAGACGGAGCAACGGTGAATTTTTTCGTGAGCGAGCATAATCGTATCGGCAAAGCGTTTTGCCTGTTCATCGGTCATATTAAGAATATGAAAGGCGAGCTTCTGCGCGCTTTTGTGTCCGATACCCGGCAAGCGCTCGAACTGCTCGATAAGATTAGCAAGCGGGACTACGTTGCGTGCCATCAGAAAAGACCCGGGATTGAAAGTCCGCCCTTTGCCTTTTCCATACCCTGTGACATAGCGTCGTTAGCCTTGCGGATGCTTTCGTTGAGTGCGGAAATAAGAAGATCCTCAAGCATCTCGATATCCTCGGGGTCTACGACCTCGGGCTTCATTTTAACAGAGAGTACCTCGTGTGAGCCGTTGACAGTAACCTCAACTGCACCGCCGCCGACAGAAGCTGTATATTCGCTTGCTTCAACCTCAGCCTGGATTCTCTCCATATCCTCCTGCATTTTCTGGATCTGCTTCATCATATTGCCCTGACTCGGAGCGTTAGGAATTCTAGCTTTCATTGTGATTTATCCTTTCATTATTGAAGATTATTTATTTTACTTACGAGATCCGCGAGGGGATCGTTTGAATTTGCCTTTGAATCGTCGGATTTATAGATGCCGAGACGGAATTTTCTGCCCGTGACCTCATAAACCGCGGTTTTGATAGCGTTTGCGTGATTTCCCTGACGGATGAACTGTGAGAAAACAGGATTATCACACTTGATGAGAAGAAAATCTCCTCTGATATAAGCCGAGGACAAGCCGAGAATACCTATCAGCGGCTTATCTGTAACGTTAAGCTTATCAAGTACCTCACCCCAGCCCGTGAAAAGCACATCAACATCGGGTGCGCTGTCCTGAACGGGTGAAGCGGGAGCCTCGGGAGGTGGAGGAGGCAGGGGAGCTTCCTCTTTTTTCTCCTCAACGGGAGCGGGTGCAGGAGCCTCGGACGGTTTTTCCTGCGGTGCAGCTTCCTTTTTCTCGCTGACGGTGATTTTTCCGTCCTTTAGCATATTTTCAAGACGTTCAATTCTTGCAAGAATTGCTGTATTGTCATTCGAAATATCGGGGATGCAGAGCTTGATAACGCTCATTTCCATTTCTGTACGCTTATTTGAAGAGGATTTGAGCATCGCCGAGCATTCTTCAAGGGTAGTTATGCACGAAAGCACCTTGAAAAGTGTGGTTTTTTCCGCCTGCTTTTTGTAGGATTCAAGGTCAATGTCCGTGCAGACGATAAGCTTCTGCGGATCTCTGACCGTTTTTATAATCATAAGATTGCGGTAATGGTTGATAAGCTCCGTACAGAGTCTTTCCATATCGCAGGAATCGTTATGAAGCTTTGCAACGATTGAGAGAACTTCAGACGGATTATTTTTATTGATATTATCAACAAGCTCGAAAAGATAATCCTTACCTGCAAGTCCTGCCGCGTTGCTGACAACCTCACTCGTAACGTGATTTGTTATACCCGAGCAACGGTCGAGGATTGAAAGCGCATCACGCATTGCACCGTCGGCAATTCTTGCAATAAGAAGAGCCGCATCGCCGTCAAGGTCGATATTTTCACATTCTGCAACGTAGCGCAGACGGTGGGTGATGTTTTCGGGCGTGATTCTGTGGAAATCAAAGCGCTGACATCTTGAAAGTATCGTCGCGGGGAGCTTGTGAACCTCCGTTGTTGCGAGGATGAATTTAACGTGAGCGGGAGGCTCCTCAAGTGTTTTCAGAAGCGCGTTGAAGGCGCCGATTGAAAGCATATGAACCTCGTCAATGATGTAAACGCGGTATTTTGTATGAACAGGGGTGTAGTTCGCTTCCTCGCGCAGGTCGCGTATGTTGTCAACACCGTTGTTGCTTGCCGCGTCAATTTCAATAACGTCGAGAATCGAGCCGTCGTCGAGTCCCTTACAGACTGCACATTCGTTACACGGATTACCGTCAACGGGATTAAGGCAGTTAGCCGCCTTTGCGAGAATTTTTGCGCAGGTGGTCTTACCCGTACCTCTTGAGCCTGTGAAAAGATAGGCGTGGGAAACCTTGCCCGACTCGACCTCGTGGGCGAGGGTAGAGGTTATATGCTCCTGACCGACAACGTCGGCAAAGGTCTGCGGTCTCCATTTACGGTAAAGAACTCTGTACAAAAAATCACCACCTTAAAAATAAAAAGCATTACCTCAGTCATATGGTGCGCAGGCCGGACTGTGTCGCACGGTGTTAACCTCTTAATGCTGCTCGGTTCCCCGCCTGACATGGTTCGTGGCACCCCGTCGCACAGGACCAACACACCACATGACTGAAATAATGCTTCGATAAATCGCCTGCAATATCTTATACATTATAATATATTTTACCTTATATATCAAGTAAAATTGCAAATTTTTTTAAGATATTGCAGGAAATAATATTAAATTTTATACGTTGAAAAGGAAGTGAACAACGTCGCCGTCCTTCATAACATATTCCTTACCCTCAGAGCGGATAAGACCCTTTTCTCTTGCCGCTGCAAGTGAGCCGCAGTCCATAAGATTTTCAAAGCTGATAACCTCTGCGCGGATAAAGCCCTTTTCAAAATCAGAATGGATTTTACCTGCTGCCTGCGGAGCCTTCGTGCCCTTTCTGATAGTCCATGCGCGCACCTCGGGAGTACCGGCTGTGAGGTAGGAGATAAGACCGAGGAGATCGTAGCTTCTCTGGATAAGAAGATCAAGACCGCCCTGCTCAATACCGAGATCAGCGAGGAACATTTCCTTTTCTTCCTTGTCAAGGCTTGCGATTTCTGCCTCCATTTCGGCACAGATGGGAAGCACCTGTGAGCCGTCCTCTGCGGCAATCTTACAGACCGCGTTGAAGCGTACGTTGGAATCAATGCTGTTTGCAAAGTCATCCTCGCTCATATTGCAGGCGTAGATAACCGGCTTTGTTGTAAGCAGTGCGATATCATTGAGAACCTCTTTCTCGTCATCGTCACATTCAATGCTTCTAGCGGATTTACCCTCTTCAAGGTGAGCCTTGAGTGACTTAAGGAAATCAAGCTCCTTTGCGAGGCTCTTATCACCCTTGAGTGCCTTTGTTGTTCTGTCGATACGGCGCTCAACCATTTCAATATCAGAGAAAATAAGCTCAAGGTTGATTGTTTCGATATCTCTTGCGGGGTCAACGCTTCCGTCAACGTGGATGATATCGTCATTTTCAAAGCAGCGTACAACGTGGATAACTGCATCAACCTCACGGATGTGTGAAAGGAACTTATTACCGAGTCCCTCACCCTTTGATGCACCGCGTACAAGACCTGCGATGTCAACAAATTCGATAACGGCGGGTGTAACCTTTGCGGGGTTATACATCTCGCAGAGAGCATCAATTCTGCTGTCGGGAACTGCAACAACACCGACGTTCGGCTCAATTGTGCAGAACGGATAGTTCGCAGACTGTGCACCTGCATTTGTAATAGCGTTAAAAAGCGTGCTTTTGCCGACATTCGGCAGACCTACTATACCAAGCTTCATATTTTTCTTCCTTTTTTCAAAAATTACTATAACATTATAAATGCAAACCGCCAAAATTTCAAGAGAATATATTTAATCGTTGAAAAAAGTGAGGAAAAAAGATATAATCAGGATGTGAAACGGAATTTGGCAGATGAATTTTAATTTGACGGAGAAATGATATGAAACTGAAAAATATTTTGATTGTTGTTAAAGACATAGAAAAATCGAGAAAATTCTATCACGACTTATTCGGAATAGAATTGGTGCTTGACAACGACGGTAATATGATTTTAACAGAAGGTCTTGTCCTTCAAGACGAGAAAATATGGAAATCTTTTTTAGACAGAGACATTGTTCCGAAAAGTAACTCTTGCGAATTATATTTTGAAGAACAGGATATCGAATCATTTGTTAAAAAACTGGAAACATTATATCCCTCGATTGAATATGTAAATCATCTTATGACACACAGTTGGGGACAACGAGTAATCCGATTCTACGATTTGGACGGTAATTTAATCGAGGTAGGAACACCTGTGTAATCAACAAACTCCGATTTATATGTATTTCAAATATGTCATCCTGAACAGAAAAGAGAAAAAATATGAGAATAAACAGCCTTACAGGCAAGCTGATTTCATCAATTTTTATCACGGCTTTGCTGATTTATTTTATGATAAAAACAACAAGTCCGAAAATAATTTTTGTTCCGTTTTTAATCTGCAGCTTATCAATGGCGGGAAAAAGTCTGGGAATAATTTTAAATAAAGAAAAAATTGCGGTACTGTTCGATAAATTATTCAAAGCAGGATTTTTTCTTTTCTGGTTCGGCTTCCTCGCTGTTGCCGATTACATAACCCTAAGAGATAAAAACTATTCTTTAACCGTTTTTACAATACCTTTCTGGCTTATCGGAATTTATTTTCTGAAAAGAAAGCTGTTTAAAGGTGACGCAGAAAAAGAGGAAAAATCAAGATTTAATTTAATAAAATTCGTCAGCGCGGGGCTGGTAGCTGCCGTATTATTATCGGGATTGTTTTTAATTATTTTCGGCATTATAAGTGCAGAAAAAATGATGATTTTTGCAGGCTTGTTTTTCACCTTCGGCGCAGGTGCGTTCATAATTTTTGGTTTGACGGCTATGGGTTGCTTTGATAAAATTAAAACGGATGTTTTGGGCTTGTATATAGGTGTGTTTTTTACTGCAGTGGGAATAGGTATTCCTCTGCTGAAATTTACGGAAACTTACTCTATATTAAAAACTCTGCAGAATTTTGGATTTTGGATTTTCGTTCCGCTGATGCTGTTTGCAGTCGGAATTTTTCAGACCGTAAGATGTATTAAAAAGAAATAAGGGTGATAAAATGGTCGTAATCATAACTGGTGCATCGCATACGGGAAAGACTGCACTTGCGCAGAAAATGCTTGAAAAATATAAATATCCGTACCTGTCAATCGACCATCTCAAAATGGGACTGATACGCAGCGGGAATACGTCGCTTACTCCGATGGACGATGAAAAGCTGACGGAATATCTCTGGCCGATTGTCCGCGAAATGATAAAAACCGCAATCGAAAATGAACAGAATCTCATCGTCGAGGGCTGTTATATTCCGCTTGACTGGCAAAAGAATTTTGAAGAAAAATATCTTGAAAAAATTAAATTTTTTCTGCTGATAATGAGCGAAAAATATATAGAAAATAATTTTGAAAATATAAAAAATTTTGCGGACACAATTGAAAAAAGATTATGCGATGATTGTGAAAAGGATGAGCTTATCCGCGATAATTCAAACAACCTGAAGCTCGCAGAAAAACTTAAGCTAGATTACATTTTAATCGATGAAAAATATGAAATAAATTTTTGAAAGCAGGAGAAAATTATGATCAAATACGGTGTTATCGGATCGGGCTGGATTGCCGAGGAATTCGTTATGGGTGCTCAGACGGTTGAAGGTCTCGAGTTTGCCGCAATGTATTCAAGAACTTATGAAAAAGGAAAAGAATTTGCAGAAAAATTCGGATGCGAAAATATCTATACAGACCTTGAAAAATTTGCAAAAAGTGATATCGATGCGGTGTATATCGCGAGCCCGAATGTTTTTCATTATGAGCAGAGCAAGCTGATGCTTGAAAACGGAAAGCACGTTCTTTGCGAAAAGCCGATCACGATTACGCCCGACGAATTTTCGGAGCTTTTTACTCTTGCACAGAGTAAAAATTTAATTTATACCGAAGCGATAATGATGATGTTTTCTCCGAACAGAAATCTTCTCAGAAACGCGCTCGGAAAAATCGGAAAAATCACTACGGCACACTTTGATTTTTCTCAGCTTTCTTCAAAATATGCAGCACTTAAAAGAGGAGAAAATCCGAATATTTTCAATCCCGAAATGAAGACGGGATGCCTCCGCGATTTAGGTATTTACTGCTACTATCCCGCGGTTGAATTTTTCGGAATTCCCGAAAAAATTACGTCGCGTGCAGGCTTTATTGAAACGGGTGCGGACGGCTACGGTACGGCGGTGCTTGATTATCCTGACAAGCAGGTGACGCTTACATATTCAAAGATCGGTCAGGATTACCTCGGCTCACAGATTTTCGGCGATAAGGGAACAATTACGATTGAGTCAATCTCAAAGCTGACGAATATAAAAATACATTTTGCCGACGGAAAAACCGAGGAGGTTACGGGCGAAACGGAAAAGTATATTCTGATGTCTTATGAAGCAGAAAAATTCTACGGTTTTATCACCGGTTTTGAAAAAAATAAGGAAGAATATTTCTATATTAACAATATAATTTCCGAAGTAAATAAGCTGATGTATGAAGTAAAAAATCAGTGCAATATTTTATAAAAAATAAACAAAATTTCCTCGTCGATTTTGACGGGGAATTTTTTTGTTTTGGCAACATTTTTGTTGACTATTGTTGACTGTTGTGATAAAGTATTATATGTATATTAGTCTCTTTATAGGCAAAGTGCGCCCAAAAACGGAAAAATGCTTTTCAGGGTGCAAAATCCGTATACATTTATAATATATATAAGCGTACGGATTTCTGATAAATTTGTTGGAGTGAGTAGCTATGGCTGAAAATCAGAAAAATACAGGCTCAAGACTCAGAGCAATCGAGCTTTTTTACAGACCTGTTTTTGACATTCATCTTAATATGGCGATTGATTACGAAACTTCAATGCGTATCAACGATAAGGTACAGGGTGTTATTCCCGAAAAGGTTTTCATCCCCGTTGCCGAAAAATCAAACCAGGTTGTTCAGCTCAATCTCTGGGCGGTTGAAGAGGCCTGCGAGGCTATTAAGAGATGCGCCGAGCGCGAGGTTGATATGAACAGCGTTATCATCTGGGTATCTGTAAAAACTCTTACGAAAAAGAATTTTGTAAATCAGGTCAAAAAGATTGTTGATAAGTACGGCATTTCTCCCGACAGCTTCTGCTTCAATATTACCGAAAGCATCCTCGAGGCTGTCAAGGACAGAGTCATTGAAACAATCAACGCTCTGCGCGAGCTCGGCTTCAGAATTTCTATCGACGACCTCGGCCTCGAATATACGTCTCTCTCAAATCTCTCTCATTACGACGTTGATTATATCGGCATACATAAGAGTATGATTGAGGATATTCTCTACAACGAGAAGGTGCAGAATACCGTTCAGGGTATCATCGATTTCTGCAAGAAGATTGATACTCAGGTCATCGTTGACGGAATTGAGTCAAAGGAAGAATTCGATCTTCTCAATAAAATGGGTGCTGACCGTTTCAGCGGTCCGTACTTCGGAGAGTTCGTTAAGGATAAACAAATCAACTAAAGGAGGAGGATTCGCTTGGCTAAAAAGAAAAAGGATCAGGCGCCGGACAATGCAGCGATGCAGAACGGTCAGATGGACCGCTACGGCGTTAAAACCGAGTCTAAAAAGGTTAAGAAAAGAGAAGCTTTAATACGAATCCTCGTGATTATCCTTGTTTTACTTCTGCTTTTCCTGTCCATAATGTTCGCTTGCTCTTCATACGTTAACAAAGCAGGTGACTTTACGGTTACAATGGATAAAGACGCATATAACATGGGCATTACTCTTTCGGAAACTCCGGGATTCGAAAATCCCTCGCGTTTCCTTGCCGGTGAAAAATGCGAAAATATGGGCGACTGTACTTTCAGCTGGCTTCCCGACGACATCGATCAGATCGACGGCTCACATAACCGCTCGAACGGTCAGGAGTTCCTTGCATATACCTTCTATGTGAAGAATGCAGGTAACGTTGACGTCGGATATAACTCACAGATTCTTATCGATTCTGTTGCGTTAGGCGCTGATGATGCAGTACGTGTCATGGTTTACAAAAACGGCGAGCCTACAATCTACGCCAAACCGAAAAACGGTACAACGGATCAGCTTGAGGAAAATAAAAATACCGCAGGCGTTATCCAGTACACCGTTGACAAGAACTTCGTTTCCAGCACTAAGGTTATGGAAGAGGAAGAGAAGCTCTTTGAAGTCGGCGACATTGACAAGTATACGGTTGTTATCTGGCTCGAAGGTTGGGATCCTGAATGTGTAAACAAGATTCTCGACGGCGAAATCAAGATGTCAATGGGCTTCTGGTGCTATGAACTGGATGATGGTGACGGATCATCCGCTCAGCAGTAAGAGCTTGTTACCTTGTTTCCCGACGGAAACTTCACACATTTGAGATATATTATGTCAGGGTTGCGATTATCACCCGTACATAAAATCTAAAAAGGAGGTAAGGAAAAGACAATGTTCAAAAAGAATCAGAAAAATCGCGCATTCTTTGCTGCAATTGCGATGATCCTTCTTTCGGCTATCGTAATTACAACAGCATCTTTTGCTTGGTTCACATTGGGCAGAAGCGCAATGGCAAGTAATCTTGATCTTAAGGTTACAAAGCAGGGCGAAGGTATCCAGATCTCTGCAAATGCCACTACTTTCACAGATGAGCTTACTTTTGAGGACCTTAACGGTACTTCAACATCAGGCTTCCAGGCACCGACAGAAGAATTCAACTTCTTCCCCGCTGAGATCAGCCCCTCATCATCACGCTTCGGTCTTAGCACTCTTCCTGCATTCTTCGCAGGCGGTATCGATAAGGCTTCAAAAACAATGGAGAGCTTTGCAGCTACTTCCGCTGACGGTGTAACCGTTTACGGTAAGGGCGATGCTGAAATTCCCTCTGGTGCGAAGAGAGCAGGCTTCTACGCTTTTGACGTTTTCATTGATTACAGTGCAAGCTCACCCGATGCTACCGCTCAGGTTAAAATCGGCAGCTCATCAATTTCAGTGAAAAATGACGAGAGCGACGGAACAACTGCTATTGCTGAGGCAGCAAATGCTATGCGAGTAGGTTTTGTTAACTGTGGTACAGTTACAAAGGGACAGACTCCCCCTGCAGCTTCTTCAGGTTCTGAGGCAGTCATTTTCGCTACCAACGAGGATGCACGCAATACTAATCCTATCGCAGGTACAGGTATCAGCGGCACTCTTGCAGACGATGCTTATACAGTATCTCCGTCAGCAGCAGGCACACTTACAGTTGCCAATGCTTACGATTGTCCTGTAGAAACAGGTGCTCTTGACCAGACGCTTACTCTTAAGTCAGGTGTCAACCAGATCAGAGTTTATATCTGGATGGAAGGTCAGGATGCAGCTTGCACAGACTCTCTCCAGAGTCAGCTCATTTCTGCAAGCCTTGTATTCTCAATGGTATAATCCAAAATTTCTTATCTTCTGAATAATGTTTCAATGACTCCGGGATGTATCCGGTTGAAAGGTAATATTCAGCTGAAATTTGGAGATGCAATTCTTGCAAACCGGGTTACCGGAAAACCGTATTTAATCCCGGTGCACGGAACATAATTCAGAAACCCCGCATTGGCGGCGAGTTAACGGTCGCCGAAGCAAAAAATCTTTATGGAGGTAAAGAAACAAATGAAAAACACATTAAGAAAACGTACGTTCATTTCTGCCATTGCTATGCTTCTCGTGTCAGCAATCGTGTTGACATCTTCAACATTTGCATGGTTCTCAATGGCAAAAAGAGTTGAAGTTGAGAAAATGCAGCTCAACATCACTTCTCCCGACGGTGTTCAGATTTCCGGTAATACTGATGCTTTTACAACAATGTTGACTTATGATGACCTTATGGGTCTTTCGGGTGCACGCTGGGATGCTTATGATGGAAATACAAATAACTTCCCCGAGCTTCTTCGTCCGTCATCATCAGTGCTTAGTTTTAGCAAAAGTTTACCTGTATTTTTTGAGGGCTCCGTTAATGACAGCAAGCAGCTTAATTTGTATCAGGTAGCTGATACAAGCAGTGGTTATGTTGTTTTCGATCTTTTTGTAAAAGTAAGTAAACCTGAGACTGTTTGGTTTAACGAAACAACTTTAACTTGTGAAGGAAATGCTGATGTTCCGACAGCAATGAGAATGGCTTTTATCAATTGCGGAACAGTCACAGAAAAATCAGATGCAGCAGCTATAAGCGCGGTTCTTCCTATTGATCAAAATGGTAGAAGAGCAACACTATATGAGTTTGATTCAACAAACCATACGCAGCATTCAGGATATAGTGCTGGCCCAGCTACCCATGATAAGTATATTTGGGCAGCTGGAAACAACGTAAAGATGGTTGATGCATCTGCAGAAAAGTACTATGTTGACGATCCGTATAACGCAAGAGTCACAAGCGCAACAGGAAAAGTTAATGAAAACAATGTTGACACTGAAGGTTATATCTCCGTTCAGACAGGTGTAAACCGTATCCGTGTATATCTCTGGATGGAAGGTAACGACGTTGACTGCGCTAACGATGTAGCTGGTGCAACAATCGACTTCAACCTTGTTCTTACACTTAAATAATTTATTGTAAGTTAACAGACTTCTCTCCGCAGAGCAGGGCTCTGCTCTGCGGAACTCCGTCACATTTAACGGGTGGCGCGTTCGTCACACGTCACCCGATATAAATAAAAATATAAGTTGTTAAGATTGAATAAAAAATGCCTTAAGGGCGATTTTTGGGTATCGGCAGATGCCTGAAAATGACCTTTAAGTCAAATATAATCAGGAGTGAGTGTAAAAAATGAAAGAAAAAGGCAAGAAAATCGTCGGAGTCGTTTCCGACATACTGTTAGTATTGATTCTCGTAATCGCGATTGTTATCACGGTTATGACCTTCACATCAAAAAATTCAGATACCGGTATCGGTAATATCTTCGGTTACACACCGTTCTCAATTCAGTCAGATTCAATGAGACCGACCTTCAAGACGGGTGACCTTATTATCACGAGAGAGGTCAAGAACATCAACGAGCTTCAGAAGGGTGACGTCATCACCTATTCAACGGTTCTTACCGATGCAGAGGGCAGAAGCGTCCGCGGCTTCAATACTCACCGAATCATCGATATTGAATATAACGAGGACAAAACCATCAGAGCCTTTGCAACAAAGGGTGACGGAATCAGCATGGAGGATACAACACTTGTTCTTCCCGATGAGGTTATCGCAAAGCAGGTAAACTCGGGTATCGATGAAAACGGAAATTATAAGGAAGGCCTTATGATTGCGAACTTCGGTTCGGCTCTCAACTTCCTCCAGTCAAGAACAGGATTTATGATCTGCATCATTATTCCTCTTGCTTTGTTCTTCATCTGGCAGATTTATAAGCTCATCGCAATGTTTATGGAGGCTAAGGCAGCTGACATTGATGAAGAGACAAAGCGCCGCGCGATTGAAGAATATCTCGCTGAGCAGGCTGCAAAGCAGGCTGAGTCAGGCGACACGCCTAAGGAATAATTTTTACACGAATACATTCACTGTTCCTATAATATATAAGCCTACGGCAATAGTTATTAAGTTTTAAAGGGTGGCTGAAAATGACAGTAACAAAATTCATTGCAGAATTCTTAAATCAGTTTTTCATAAAGGGTGTCTGGGGAATCTTCAAGGGTATCGGTCTCGGTATCGCGAACATCTTCAATGTTCCCGAGTACGTCGCAATCTTCAAGTCATGGTCGGGCGACTTTACTGCAGTTGACTGGATTCTCGCAATCCTCGCAGTAGTTGCAACGGTTGCAGTTCTTGTAGCAGCGGTTATTCTTGTTGTTGTTCTTATCAAGAAGTATGTAAGAGTACGCAAGACACTTGTTGATCAGGAGGAGCTTCTCAACGAGGTCGGCAACCTTAACCGTGAGATTATCAAGCTTTCAAACGAGAAGGAGAAGATTCTCGCTATGAAGGTTTCACAGCTCGGTCTCAAGCCCGGCGAAAGCGCTTATGCTGATATCGCTGAGACTTCTGATGCAGCAGCTGAAGAGGGCGAGAAGAAGGCTGACGGCGAGGTTGATAAGACAGCTGACGACTACAGCCGTTTCTATAAGTGTACACAGGTTGACCTTGAGCTTGAAAGCTATGTTGCACCTGAGTATGACAACGAAATCACGCTTCCCGAAATCTGTGAAATGTTCCGTAACTTTGCTTGCTCAAGACTCGGTCTTTTCTACGAAATCAAGGTTATCAGACTTTTCCTTTCAGCATTTGCATCAACACGTCTTATCATCCTTCAGGGTATTTCAGGTACAGGTAAAACCTCACTTGCTTATGCCTGGGGTAAGTTCCTTCAGAACGACGTAACAATCGCATCTGTTCAGCCGTCATGGCGTGACCGTACTGAAATCTTCGGTTACTTTAACGAATTTACAAAGCGCTTCAACGAAACTGAGGTTCTCAAGAAGATGTACGAGGCAACCTTTAAAGAGGATATCTTCATCACCGTTCTTGACGAGATGAACATCGCCCGTGTTGAGTACTACTTCGCAGAGCTTCTTTCAATCCTCGAAATGCCGTCTCGTGACGAGTGGGTTGTTTCCCTTGTTCCGAGCGTATGGCCGACAGACCCGAAGCACGTTATCGACGGTAAGCTCAGACTTCCCGAAAATATGTGGTACATCGGTACAATCAACAACGACGACTCTACATTCGCCGTTTCCGATAAGGTTTATGACCGTGCTATTCCGATCGACCTTAACAGTAAGGGTAAATTCTTCGAGGCACCGTATACAGAAAACCTCACACTCAGCTACAAGCATCTTGAGGATATGTTCAGAGACTGTCAGACAAAGTACAAGGTTTCTGATGAAAACCTTAAGAAGATCGAAGAGCTTGACGACTATGTTATTGAGCATTTCCGTCTTGCATTCGGTAACCGTATTGTTAAGCAGCTTAAGGAATTTGTTCCTGCTTATGTCGGCTGCGGCGGTACGGAAATCGACGGTATCGACTTCGTTCTTGCAAAGAAGGTTTTCCGTAAGTTCGAAAGCTTGAACCTTTCCTTCATCCGTGACGAAATCGACGGACTTGTTACATATCTTAACAAGCACTTCGGTAAGGCGAATATGAACGAGTGTAAGGAATATCTCCAGCTTCTTAAGAGACTTATGTAATTCGCTATCAACTATTAAAAGGGGACATAATCCATGGAAAAATCTTATCTTGAATTATATCTTGAATATAAGGATTCCCTTGCTTCTCTCACAACGGATAATGTTTTCTATGACGCTATGGAAAACTGCATCGATACGGGTGATAACAGGTATTCCTTATTCAACAGATATTTTGAAAAGAAAATCGACCTGAGATGGGTTGAGGAAATTGAAGCATGTATCATTCCCCTTGATAATATTATGCGAGTTCCCCGTAAGTTCATCGTTCAGGAAGAGGAAATCGTACCTATTGAGCGTGCAAGAAAGATAACCAACGAGTCTATCCGCCACCTTGCACAGCATACAAATATGATCGCAAAGGTTGAGGGTGACGACGTTACCCCGAACCAGATTCTCAATGTTTTCAGAGAGGAAAGCTACGAGGTTTACGAGAACAGATTTGTCTTTACTCTTATGCAGAACCTTATCCGCTTTATCGATATCCGCTACAACGTTCTTTTCAACGTTTCGGATGACGATAATATGGCTTCTCTTAAGATGGAAAGCGATTTTTCCCGCGGCAAAGAAAAGGTTACATACCGTCTTGAGGTTTCTGCTCAGTCGGGCGGAAGCGAGCTTGACGATACAGCCACTATCGACGGCGAGAATGCATCAGCCTTCCAGAGAATCGAGAGAATCAAAAAGATTATCAACGAATATGCACATTCTTCGTTTATGAAGGAGCTGAAGAACTGTGTACCCGTCCGTCCTCCGATTATGAGAACGAACGCTATTCAGAAAAATCCGAACTTCAGAGCGTGTCTTAAGCTCTGGCAGTTCATCCAGTCATATACTGACCTTGGTTATGAGATTACCGTCAAGGAATCCAACGATATGGTCAATGACGAATACAGAAATCAGCTTAACCAGATGATGGCGCTTAACTATATGATGCTCAAGGCGAATACAACATCCGAGGATGCAGTGGGCAAGCAGAAGCGCCGTAAGCTCAAGCCGAAGCTTCTTAAGCGTCTTGCAGAAGAGCTCGTTCTTGATTACGATATGGAGGACATCGAAATTCAGCGTGTCTTCGTTGAAGAGATCAAGCGCGTCAGCAAGAAAAAGATGGAAGGCGAAAAGAAGATTCAGGAGGCTATCCAGCGTGCTCTTGATTCCGAAAATGCACGTAAAAAGGCAATCGAGGACAAAATCAAGGCGCAGATCGCTCACGAAAAAGAGATGGAGCGCCGCCGCATAGCAAGAGAAAAAGAGAAAGAGCGCCTTGCAAAGCTCAAGGAAAAGGAGCGTATTGCGAAGGAGAAGGCACGCGAGAAGGCACGCAAGGAAAAAGAGCTTGCACTTGCCAAGGAGCGTGCACGCAAGGAGAGAGAAAAGGCTCGTCTTGCAAGAGAAAGAGAGAAGGAACGTCTCCGCATCGAGAAGGAAAAGGAGAAAGCAAGACTTCTCAAGGAAAAAGAGAGAGCAGAAAAGCTTCGTCTTCAGGAAGAAGCAAGAATCGCGAAGGAAAAGCAGCGTGAAGCTGACCGCAAGGCTCGTGAGGAAGCAAATAAGCAGGCTCTTATTGAAAAAGAAAAGGCAGCAAAAGCCAAGGCCCGCGAAAAGGAGCGTCTCGCAAAAGAAGAGGCTCTTCGCAAGGCTAAGGAAAAAGAACGTGCCGCAAAGCAGCGTGAAAAAGAGCGCATAGCCAAGGAAAAGGCAGCCCTTGCCGAGAAGGAAAGACTTGCCCGCGAAAAAGCGAAGGAAAAGGAAAGAGCGGCAAAGGCACTCGCTGAAGAAAAGGCAAAGGCAGAAAAGCTCAAGGAAAAGGAGCGTCTTGCAAAGGAAAAAGCGCTTTTGGCTGAAAAAGAAAGAATAGCCCGTGAAAAGGCTAAGGAAAAAGAGAGAATTGCTAAAGAAAAGGCCGCTGAAAAGATGAAGGCGGACAAGGAAAAGGCAAAGCTCAAGGAAAAGGAACGTCTTGCAAGAGAAAAGGCGGCTCTCGCTGAAAAGGAGAGAATCGCTAAGGAAAAGGCAAGAGAAAAAGAACGCCTCGCTCGTGAGAAAATCAAGGAGCAGGAAAAGATAGCTAAAGCAAAGGCGCGCGAAAAGGAAAGACTTGCGCGCGAGAAGGCCAAGGCTAAAGCAAAAGAGCAGGAAAGAATAGCCCGCGAGAAAGCAAAGGCTAAGGAAAAGGCTCTTAAGGCAAAGAATAAATAATATCTACGGATTTTCGGAGGAAAAATAATGCAGAGAAGGAGATTTGAAAAGGTTGCGGTTATGCTCCTCAGCATCGTTATGCTGTTGACATCAACCGGAATAGTTTCATCGCTGGCAGTCAATGTCAGTGAGTCTTCGGCTGCGCCCGTTTCCTCAACCACAGCGTCAACAACCTCGTCATCCGTTACTCAGGAGGGCGGCTCAATCACCTCTTCAACGGTTGCTGTCGAGGGCGGCTCGGTTATCACTGATAACGGTGACGGCACAAAGGAAAATCCGTATCAGATTTCAACTGCCGAGGATTTCCTTGCAATCGGCAACAAGGTCAACAATACTGCAAGCGCAGATAAGTTCTTCGTTCTTATGAACGATATCGACCTTTCATCCGTAACTGCAAAGGATTTTGAAAACGGCTCACTTGTCGGTATTGATAAGACCCTCGCTGAAAAGTCTGCAAACGTCTTTATTAACCTCGACGGTAACGGCTACTCGCTCAAGGGACTTAACGTTGAGTTCACGAAGGGCACAGAGGCTTCCGTTTTCGGCACGTTTAATGCAAAATCAGTTGTTAAGAATATCAGAATTGACCGTCCTGTATTCAGCTCAACCTCAGACGAAATGTCGCGCTTCGCAATTGTTACGGCAGAGAATAAGGGTACACTCAGCGGTGTAACGCTGGCATATCCCGTTCTTACGGCTGAGAAGGCAGATTATGCTGCATTTGTTGCTGCAGTGAACGAGGGAGCTCTTTCACACATCACTGTACAGGGCACACACACTAATATCAGCGCCGCAACTGCCGATAACCATACAATTTCCGCAAGCGGAACGGTTGGTGCCGTTGCAGGTCTCAACCGCGGAACTATTGCCAACGCATCTGCACTCAATATCGGAATGTTCCTTCCCGAGACTGAGAAGGCTGTTGTATACGGCGGTGTTGCAGGTGCATCCTCAGGCTCTGTTCTTAACAGCGTTTCAACAGGTAACGTAATGGGCGGCAAGGCTGACGATATTATCGGCGGTGTTGTCGGTAAGGCTGTCGCACCCGTCGGCGGTGACAAGGCGGCTTCTGCCCTTACAAATAACTATACTCTCGTTGCACTTTCGAAGACGGCACAGGGCTGCGGCGTAATCGGCGCGGACGGCAGGCCGGAAATGCTCAAGGATTGCTTCTGGTCAAGTGCTGTAAGCGGCAAGAATGCTTGCGTAACAGACTTCGGCGCAGGTGTCAACGACCTTTCATCTCAGTTTATCATTATCCCCGAGGGCAAGAAGGTAACTCTCTCTGCCTCGGATATAAGCGCAACCGTATTCGGAAAGGCCAATGCCGTTCTTGACGGAGAAATCGCAGTCAAGGGCGACGGCGTTCAGGCAGTATGTGCTGACGGCAAGGCTGAAATTACGGCAAAGACAGCAGGCAAGCTTGCTTATGCAACATATATGGCAAAGCTTATGCTTCCCGCGGCTGTCGGTGCAGAGAATGCGAATGCAACCCTCAAGCAGTACTTCAAGGTAAGCATCATCACCGTTTCCGCTGATGCAAAGGGCAACGGCACTGCTGAAAATCCGTTTGTAATAAGATCTGCAGGCGATTTCAATCTCTATAAGCACGCACCGTCAATGAACGCGGTTCTCGGCGGTGATATCAAGGTTTCCTCGGCTGTTCCCGCAATCAAGGGTACACTCGACGGCAGCGGACATACAATCACGGCTGCCGGTCCGATCGCTTCGGCGGTTTACGGTGCTGTCAAGAATGTAAATATCAATGTAACGGCAGATATTGCCTGTGCTGTGCTCGGTAATGCAATCGGTGCGGATGTCAGCGGTGTTACAGTTAAGATGGCAGAGGGCGTTAAGCTCAATGCGGCAACAGAAAATACAGGTATTCTCTTCAACCGTATCGGCGGAGAGAGTGTAATTGACGATTGCCATGTGCAGGGTTCAATTCTCGTCGGAGCAGATAAGCTTTCTGCAATCGGCGGCTTTGCAGGTCTCGTTGACGGCAAGGCAAGCGTTGCTGACAGCGGTGCTGTTGTTGATATCACTATCGGTGACGGCATTAAGGCTGAAAAGACAGCGGACTTCGTCGGCAGCGTAACGGCTGACAACACTGTATTTGACGCATGCTACTTTGACGGCGAAGGTGAATTTATTGCCGATAAGCCCGAAAAGATTACCATTAAGAATATTGTTGCAGGCTGGTCCTTCGACGTCGGTGCAGGCTTCTTCACAGGTAACGGCGGCAGCTTCACGGCTACACTTCCTGCAATCAAGGCTTTCGCTGCTTCGGCAGACGATTATGAGGTAATCTGCGACGGCGCAATCCTCAAGGCGGTTGTCAGCGTTGCTGACGGCAAGCTCACTCTTACGGTAGAGCGCGCTGAGGGTGTTGTAACCGTTAAGGATGCACCTGTCAGCGTAGTTAATAAGAAAACAGGTCTTTCTGCAACCATTCTCGTTTCCAACGGTCTCGAGAAGGATGCACAGGGCAGATATATTATCACAACAGCTTATGACCTTGCATACTTAAGCGAAAACATCGCAGAGCTTGCGGATGCAGACTTTATTATGATGAACGATGTGGATATGTCCGTCATCGGTGATTTCGCACCGATCGGAACAACCGATATCGCTTTCAGCGGTACCTTCGACGGTAACGGCAAGGCTATCAGAAAGCTTTCAATCGACGGTACGGCAAAGTCAGGCCTCTTCGCTGTTCTTGACGGCGCAACCGTTAAGAATGTGAAGCTCGTCAATGCAGATGTTAAGTCTGAGGGCGGATATGCGGCTGTGCTTGCAGGTCAGGTAACGGGCGAGACTCTCATCAGCGGTATCAGCATTGAGGGTGCGGACGTTACATCACACGGACTTTATACTGGTGTTCTTGCAGGTGCTGTTGACAGTGAATCTGCAATCATCAAGGATATCACACTTAAAAACAATACGATTCTTTCCGATTCAAATTATGTCGGTGCTGTTGCAGGCCGTGTCAACGGTAAGGCAGAAATCATTGGCGTGACTGTTGAGTCCTTCAGGGCAGACGGCGCAAGCTATGTCGCAGGTGCTGTCGGTCTCGCAATCGGTGAGATAAGACTCGAAAATATTACTGTCAGCGGTGCGGCTCTCCGCGGTGTATCCGAGGTTTCGGGTATTGCGAGCGGTAACGGCGAGACTGTAATCAGGGCTTCCGCTGTCAGAAATTCTGAAATCGCAACCTTCGCAATCACTTCTGCTAACACAGCAGGCGGTATCGCTGCAGTTCTCGGCTCACTTGCTGAGGATGTAAGCGTTGAAAATACCGTAATCCGTGCAGGTGTTGCGGGCGGTATCATCGGTAAGAGTGTAGCGGACGGTGCGCTCGTTATCAGAAATGCAAGTGTTATCGCTTCTGAAATTCTTTCAGACGATGCAAATACAGTTGCCGCAGGTATCCTCGGCGTTCACAACGCGGGCGGTACGGCAACAATCGAAAACGTTACGGTTGACGAAAATACCGTAATCAGCGGTGCGGCTGTCAGCGCAGGTCTTGTCGGTGACTGCTCGGGTGCTGAAAGTGTTCTCGTTCTTACGGGCGCAAAGACTCTTGCAACCGTGAACGGCAGTATGACCGCTAATGCAGTTTCTGCGGCGGGCGTACTCGGCAGAATCGGTGCAGCGGCAATCAACAATGTTGAGCTTAAATCCGTCAAGGTCGGCGGCTCGGTGAGCGGTGCGGCTGCAGTCGGCGGAATTGTCGGCATCATCAAGGACGGAGAGGAATACACGGGCGCCGGCAGAATTGCTTCCGATATCGTTGTCTTCTCAAGGCTTGATGCATCAGCGGCAACCTCGGCAGGCATTATCTTCGGTGAAGCCGAAGGCGATGTCATCCCGTCCGAATACCAGATTCTTGCCGTGAGCGACATTATTCTTACAACATATTACGGAGTGAACGCTTATCCGACAGAAAAGTCTGAATCAGGCTACACTGATATGAGCGGCGGTATCAATCCGACAGTCAATACACTCAGCACGAAGGATGAAACAACAGTCAAGCTCTACGGTCTTCCGGTTGTTAGCGGCTATGTCTTCGACTCTGCAACGGGCTGGACATCAGAATCAGCGGACAGAGTTCAGGTTGTTTCCTCTTCAGAGAATGAGCTTGTTCTCAAGGCTGAACGCCGCGGTCAGGTCAACATCGTCGGCTACTATGTTCTCGAAAGCGACGGCCAGGTGAGAATCCCCGTCAGCTTCACGGTTAATTCCGAGGTTTACGAGACTCTCGAGGGTAACGGAACTCAGTCTGAGCCGTACCTTATCAAGGATGCTTATGACCTTGAGGCTGTTTCACAGTATGCAGATATGAACGCATATTTCGCACTCAGCGAGGATATCGTTCTCACGGATGCTGATTACGAATTCGGCGGTGCCTTCTACAACATCGGCAACGGCATCGTTTCAATCGGCTCATCCGATAAGCCCTTCAACGGCACGTTCACCGGTCTTTATGACGGTAAGGTTCATTCAATCACGGGTCTCAGACTTTCGGCTGAAGCCTTCGGCGGTATCTTTGCCGTTACCGACGGTGCAGTAATCTCCGATCTTGTTATAAATGATGCAGATGTTTCTGCAGGCATCGGCGCAGGTATCCTCGTCGGAAATGCAAGAAATACTGTAATAAGAAATATTTCAATCAACAATTCTTCTGTTGAATCAACGGGCAACGGCTCGGTTGCAGGCGGTGTTGTGGCTGTCGGCGCAGAGACAACAATCGACGGAGCATACCTCAGCGGTGTGAGCGTCAGAACAACTCTCAACGCTACAAAGGCAACCGTAGAGGCTGCAGGCGGTATCGCAGGTATTTTCAGCGGTACGATCAAGTCTGTTAAATTCAGCGGAGCTGTTGAATCCGATTCGATCGGCGCAGGTCTTGTAGGTGTTGCAAACGGCGGAACGTATATTTCCAACGTCGATACAGATGCTAGCGTTATCGCTCCGACGGCGGCAGGTCTTGTCGGCGAAGTGAACGACGCGATGTATTTCGGCATTGACGGCGCAACAGTCGCAGGCAATGTTCTCGGTGAAGATCTCGCTTCGGGTGTTATCGCACGCGTCAACGGCGAGGACGAGGCAAAGGCGTTTGATAAGCTCAACCGTTCACTTGTCCGCGATACAGTTGTCACAGCAGGCATTGACGGCGCTTCGGTTAAGGCGGTTGTAATTGCCGACGTTTCCGAAAAGCTTGCAGCTGATGCACAGAACGCACAGGCAGCTGTTTTCGATAATATTTACTACTCATCGTATCAGAACGATCTCGGCGCATTCGGCGCTGAAGGCTTTAACGCATATCAGAACGGCGAATATGAAATCATAGACCTCAGCGACATTTCCTACAGTGTCGGCGGTGTGATTTATCCGTCAATTATGCTCGGTACCGAGCCGACCGCTCTCGGTGATGACAGTATCATCCTCAACGGTGCCGACGGCACATTCAGAGCGTTCACAATCGGCAACCGCGAATATGTGCTTGAAGGTATCGCATCCGATGCCGAGGGCGTTGCGGAATATGACGCTGACGCTTCTGCAGTCAGACTTGTCAAGGCTCCGGCAAAGCCGGCAAAGCTTGTCTTCACATACAACGGCGGACTTGAAATCGCAATCGATATTCTCGCAGAGAATGCAAGCTATGACGAAAATGCCGTAAAGGTAAATTGCACTATCATCAATGCAACGGCAGATTCAGCACTTACTTCAAAGCTTATCGCAGTTCTTCTCAAGTCGAAGGATGATAACGGTGCTCAGTCGCTCAGCTTCTTTGCAAAGGCAGGCTCACAGCCCGAGTCACTCGGCGCAATAAGAACGGAAAACGGCGAGATATTCGTTGATATGCTTCTTCCCGAGGGCTATACCTTCACCGTCAACGCAGCCGACGAAAACGGCGCATCACTCCTTTGCGAGGATGCAGGTAACGAGGGAATTCTCGTGAACGCGGGCGAGGCTTCATCTGCTTCACTCACAATCTCAATCGTGGAAAAAGATGAGGTATGGGGCTTGCGCGCTCTCTGGGGTGCAATCACAAAATAATGAAAGGGGGTCAGATGCCTTATGAAAAGTAAGTTTCAGTTTTATAAAAACATAATATTGCTCGTGGCATCTGCCCTTACTCTTGTAGCTGTTACCTTTGCTTGGTTCAACGTAACCTATGATAACGAGGTTTCGGATTTTGAAGCAACAATCGGCGGTGATATCATCAACGTTGATTTCTTCGTTGCGGACGAGGAGGAGAAATATTCTCCGCTCGACGGTGACATCGTGCTTAAGGATTTTGTTCCCGGCAGCTACAATAAATATATGATGGTTGTTTCGACCAAAACCTCCGACCCGCTGAAAATGAATTTCGGTATCGTCGGACTTCCCGAGGATCTCAACGCTGAGCTCAGCGATGCCGTCAACATTAAATATACCCTGATGACGGCAAAGGAAACTGTCGGCACAGACGGCAAGGCTTCCTACAGCGGTGCGGATCTTATTGATGCTTCAAACGGATATGTTCCGCTTTCGACTCTTAAGGACGGAATTATTTTCGAGGGGCTTTATCTTTCAAATTATCAGACATCCTCTGCTGACAAATTCGTGATTTATTACGAAATCGGACTTTCAGAGACGAGCCCGTCTTCAATCGGCGGCTTGTCCTCCGACCTCGGCAGCGTTAAGGTCAGCGCACAGCGTGTAGGTTAAAAGATGGAAAAGGCGAAGAAGATTTTCAGCAGAATTATGTCTGTTGTCTCGATTGTGATTTTTCTTTTCGGTCTGGTCATTTTCGGCTGTGTTCTCAATGCGACGGCGGGTAAGGTGCCGAGTGTTTTCGGCTTCAGCGTCCTGCAGGTCAGCACGGGCAGTATGGAGCCTGAGCTGATGACGGGCAGCGTTATCGTTGTCCGTAAAACCGATGTCCGTTCACTCGAAAAGGGCGATATCATCAGCTTCTATTCGACGGACAGCAAAATTGCGGGTAAGGTCAATACCCATCGTATCGACAGCATTGAATACGGCTGGGGCACGGATCCCGACCCGATTTTTACAACAAAAGGCGATGCAAACTCAACCGTGGATAAGGATAAGGTTTATTCCTCAAATGTCATCGGTGAGGTTGTCTATGACCTCGGTACGGTCAGCGGCTCGATCATCGGTGTTTTCCGCAATCCGAATGTCATATTTTTCGTCATCGTCCTTCCGCTTATTTTTATAACTCTCGGCGAGGCGGTCAATCTCGCAACGCTGATTGCAAAGTACAAGTACGGTGAAGAGGAAACGGAAGATGAAAAAGCAAAAACAAAAAATTAGTGTCTTTCTGACCTCACTTGTAATTTTTATCGCGGTTGTCGCGGTCGGCATAGTTTACGTTCCTTCGGTTATGGGGCTTGAGGCTTTCACGATTGAAACGGGCAGTATGGCTCCTAAAATCCCCGAGGGCAGTATGGTTTATGTCAGAAAATATCATAGCTTTGAGGATTATAAGGTCAACGATATTGTTACCTTTACAGATAACGTGACGGGCAAAAGCTTCACGCACAGGATAATTTCGATAAATCCCGTTTCCGAAGCCTTTACAACAAAGGGCGATGCGAATACGGAGCCCGATCTCAGCCCGACTCAGTATGTTTACGCTGTCGGCAAGGTGGAATTTTCAATTCCGTATCTTGGTTATGCCGCGGTTTTTCTCAAAAATACAGTTGTCAAAATTGCTTTAGCCGTCATTTATATCGCGTGGGCGGCGATTGAAATTGAACTATACTTAACAGAAAGGAAGAAAAAATATGACTAAAAGATTAATATTGTTTGTAGCTTCCTTGGCTGTTATTTTCGGACTTATGGCATCGAGCAGCTCCTTCGCATGGTTTGCGACCTCGTCGCAGAAAAAGCAGAGCATCTCGGTTTCACTTGTCAGCAACATCCATTCCGCAAGTCTTTCGGATCTGCAGGCTCCTTCAGGCACAATCATCGTGCAGGGTGACAACCTTGTCAGCCTTGACGGCAGGTCAGCCGCACTCCGACTTGATAATAAGTCAACGACGGATACTCAGCTTCGTATTACCGTTGAATATACCTCCTACCGCTCGGGTAAGGCTGAGCAGGTGATTTATTCCGCGAGTGAGGATGACGATATCGTTGTTGAATTCGCGAACGATGCGTGGGCAAAGAACGTCAATGTAGCAGGTGTCAGCTATTTCTACTATATGGGCGGCTCCTTCGGCGCGACGGTTTCGGATATCAATTCCGTGCCGACGGTTTCTCCGTCAGTCGCATCAATCCCCGCAATTGAAAAGATTTATTATAAGGATGACATTTCTTATGCTTATTCGGGCCAGAAGATTAACGTCAAGGTAACCTTTGAATCAAAGCAGGCTGAGAATATCACCTGGTCGGCAATTGATTCTTATGCTGTTGCAGGCTTGGGTGAATAATCCGTGAAGATTAAGTTTAAGAACGTTCTGTTCAATGTTTTTGCAATCATAACCGTGCTTGCGGTTGCCTTTATCGGATTCAATCTGATTTCGGGTGCGAAGGGTTATGCGGTTACATCCCCGAGTATGAAGGATACTCTTAATGTGGGTGATATCGTTTTTGTCAGGGATGTCAGCTTTGAGGATTTGCAGGTCGGCGATGTCGTAACCGTTGCAGCCTCGGACGAAAAGAGCTTTTTCACTCACAGAATTGTCGGTATCGACAAGGATAAAAAAACAATTACAACCCGCGGTGACGCTAACGGCGCGGATGATCCGATGCCGACTGACGCCGAAAGAATCGTCGGCAGAATGTGGTACAGCGTACCGCTCCTCGGATATCTGACTATGGTGCTGAATTTCAGTATGTCGCATGACAAATGGCTTATAGTCCACGTGATGATAGCGGTTGTACTTGTTCTGGTTAATATAGTTCTTCCGAAAATATTAAAGAAAAAGAAAAGAGGTGACAGCGATGAGTAGCTTCAGAAGTATTATGTCAGTAATAATGGCGTTCGTGCTTGTTCTTTGCGCGGGATATTTCCAAAAAATACCGACAACCTCCGCGTGGTTTTATGACAGCGGTGTGATTGACAGCGGTGACAGCTTCGTTTTCGGTGACTTGTCGGTGGACACCTTCTTTAACTCAAAGTCTGAAATTACCTTCGACGGCGCAACAAAATTTGCGGATCCCGACGAGCTTCTTTTTGACGAGGTTATCAATGTCAACGAGATTCTTGTAAACAATTCGGGTACAATTCCTGCAAGAATTTATGCTGATGTCAAGAATACAGGTAACGGCAAGGGCCTTCGCTGGTTCTTCTATGACGATACGATGCTTGTTGACGGCAGCGTGAAGAAAACTATCGCGTCAGTTCTTCCCGAAATGACGGATAAGGCTCTTTACGAATACGATTTCGGCGCGGATTCAAACGGCGGAAAGTATTTCGTTATCAATCCGGGCGAGATTATGACGCTTAAAATTGCGACCTGGATTGAGTATGATTTTGTAAAGGAAGAGCTTGAAAAGGGCGGCGTGCCCGACGGCTATGATGTTGAAATTTCGCTCATCGCCACACAGGATGTGGACGGAGCACTTGAAAGATAAAAAGTGAGGTGACAAGGATGTTGCATAAACTTAACAGACGCGCAATCGTTATAATCGTCGCAGTTGTTGCGGTTATTGCGGTTGTCGGCAGCTCTTTTGCATGGTTTGTAACCCGCAGCTCCTTGTTGCAGAATATTAACCTTGCAGGTATAGATGTAAGCGCAGATGTTTATTTTGTTGACGGAAGCAACACTAAATTCAGCGCTGATGATTTCAAGGATAAGGACGGTCTCTATGTTCTGAGCCTTGATTATACTGACGTTAATTACATCGGCAACCTTCATGCTGACGTTAATCTCGAGGGCACGGCTTGTGTCCGTGTGAGAATGAGCCACGAATGGACGTCTCCCGACGGCGAGGTCTTGCAGAGAAGCGTGAATGTTCCGTACGCTTTCGGTGAGCATTGGTTCGATAACCGTAACGCCGATTACAGCGTTTATTATGCGGGCAAGGATATGTCGGGCAAGGCGGATTTTGATTCCGTCAGCTTCATCAGGGGTATTGATGAAGCTAAGCTTGACACAGCAGATCTTGCAGACGGAACACAGGTTCGCGTGTTAATTCAGGTTGATGCTGTTCAGGTCAACCGTTATCCGCAGCTGTGGAATATTGAAAAGCTCCCGTGGAAATAATGGAAGTTGATTTTTATGTCGAATAAGAAAAAGAAGCCTGCGGCAGGAAAATCTGTCGCAGGCAAAACTAATTCGGGGAAGAAAATCCCCGATAATAAAAAGAATAACGGCAAAAATAAGTCGGAGGCCGAAAAGCAGGCACAGCGCGTGCGGGAGGAAAGGCTGAAGGCTGAGCGTGAGCGTGCAAAAAAGAGCGAGGATATTCAGAAGCGGCGCGAAAAACAGCGCATTAAGGACGAGAAGGATGAAAAGAAGGCTGAGGCGAAGGCGAGGGCTGCCTCATCGGTAAAAAATGAGGTTGAGTCCGTCCGCAGATTCTTTAAAAAACTCGGCGGCAGGCTTCGCTATTACACGAGCAAGGAGTTTTTAGGCTCGTTCAGATACAGCAGAATTTTAATTTTCATCGTTCTTCCGTTGGTGCTTATCGGCGTCGGAATATATTTCCTTTTGCTGACACCGCTTGTAGCTGTCCCGTCGGAGATACGCGAGCTTGAGTTTTCGGGAAGAATTGAAAGCGGACTAACGGCAAAGCCGTCCGCCTTCAGCGAAAGTCAGCAGGCGATGTTCATCGATTCAACCTCCGCGCGCGGAACGGATGAATTTCAATTTTATTTCAATACGAATGTTGTTATTGACGATAACGGTAAGACGGAAAATCTGCGCTTCGGCAATCCGCAGGGGAATGACTGTATTCTCGTTGCGACAGTTTACGATGATGACGGCAGGGTGCTTTACCGCTCGCTTGGACTTGATGAGGGTAAGGAGATAAACTCTGCAAGATTTTTTGAAGAAATCGCGTTCGGCACTCACGATGTGAAGGTCGCGGTCAACGCTTACAACGGCGAAACAAACGAAAAAATCGCAACGAAATATGCTGAAATTACGCTTTCGGTTGGTGTTTAAATGTCAGATAAAAAAGCAAAAATAAAATCGGGAATTATAATCGCGGTCAGCATTATCGCGATTGTACTTTCCGTTATAACCCTCACGAAGGCTGTGCCGACGGTGATGCTTAAATTCGCCGACAGCGGTACGGTCTGCGACGGCGTTCTGCCGTCAGTCGGGGACGAGCTGCATATTACTGATGTACCCGAGGGCGAAATACGCTACCTTATCAACAAGCAGATAGTGTTTGAGAATCCGTATGCACTCGGCGATGTGATGCTCGAAAATCCCGAAAGCTGCGGCTATGACCTGCAGTTCGTGATTTATAACACGCAGGGTGAAATGATTTATACCTCACCTCTGATAAAGGCGGGACAGTATCTCGAAAAGGATAAGCTGACTGCAGTTGTGAAATCGGGGGTATATAACTGCTCGTATTCCGCGCTCGCATATCAGAACGGCGAGCTTATGGGCGAGGTCAACGGAATTGTGAATGTAACGGTGAAATAAAAAAGGAACTCGAATATAAGTCGTACTATTAAGAAAAGTTTAACACGGCTTTTATCGCTAGACTTGTCGCCCACAGGCAGCAATCAAGGGATGAAGGAATTAAGCTGAAACCCAGTAAAATCAAGGGTTTCACGACTGCTCCTACATCAGTTGTAGCTGTATAACAGCTATGAAATAAGCAATCAGCTCCCCGTATTCGAAAGAGTATGGGGGCTACGTTATAAAAATTATATTGAATTGTATTGCATGCTATGATAGAATTAATAAAAAACTTGTTTAGAATAGAGGCGAAAAATGAACACTCAAAAAATTTTTTTAAGTTTTATAGTGCCGGTTTACAATGTTGAAGAGTATCTCGGAGAATGTCTTGATTCTTTAGTAAATCAGGATGTTTCACACGATGAATATGAAATCATTTGTATTGATGACGGTTCAACAGACAAAAGTGGAGAAATATTAGATTTGTATGCCGAAAAATATACTAACATTGTAGTTGTGCATAAAGAAAACGGCGGTGTTAGTTCAGCTCGAAATTACGGTATAGATATCGCAAAAGGCAAATATATTTGGTTTGTTGATTCAGATGATTTTGTCAGAGAAAATTGTCTTCGAGAATTAAAAAGGTTATCAATTGAGAATTATGATATTTTAAATTTTGGCGGATATGCATTTGATCAGGAATTGAATGCAGAAGAAAAAGAATTGTTGAAAAATAATAGACTTAAGGCAAATAAAACATATTGGGGCTATTCTACATTTCGTGTATATAAAAAATCCATTATACTTGAAAATGAAATTAAGTTTAATAATCGCATAATATATGGCGAAGATGAGATGTTTAACAATGATGTAATTGAACATTCTGAACGTACATTTTTACTTGACCATACAAATTATCTGTATCGCAAGAATCCAAATTCGGCTATGAATAATTTGTTGGTTTTTGAAAATCAGATCAAGAGATTGGAATCTGTAATACTATCAATGGTAATTTTGAAAAATGGTATAGAATCAGGTAAATATAAGAGTGGATTTGCTAAAGAATTTTTACAAGCAAGATATGAATTAGTTCAATACTGTTTTAAAAGACTTAGTATAAAAATTGCCGCAAAATATTTCAAAGAAATGAAAACTACAGGACTGTTTAATCTCACAAAATTAGAAGGATTAAATTTACCTGGCGAATACACTCTTAAAAAAATATATTTAATACAACATTTCAAAATTTGGAAAAGGGCATACTATAAAAAAACCAGATCGCGTCTGAAAAAATTATTGCCAGCACCAATTGTTCGTATAATAAAAAAAGTTTTAAAAATAACTGACTAAAAGTCGTTTTCAAACAAGGAGAAAAAGACATGGAAAATTGCACAATACTGGTAAATTCATGTGATAAATATGAAGATGCATGGGAACCATTTTTTAAAATATTAAAAATTAATTGGCCTGAATGTGAACAATACAGAATCATTCTTAACACAGAAACCAAAATATATAACTGTGATTTTCTCAATATAGAAACGGTATGTGGAGGAAAAGAAAGAACATGGTCTGAACGATTGAAATTTGCACTTTCACATATTGAAACAGATTTCATACTTTATATGCTTGAAGATTTCTTTTTGCTTGAAAAAGTTAGTCACGACACATTTCTTGAGGCATTAGATGTTATAAAAAAAGGTGATGTCGGATATATCGGATTAAAATACCAAGAAAAAAGAGAATATCGTAATCCTGATGATGAAGACAATACCCAAAGATTTATCAACAAAGATAAAGTTGTATCCGTTAATAGAATTAATAGTATGACTGCTCTTTGGAAAAAGTCTTGGTTAGAAACACTTATCAGAGATCACGAAACTCCCTGGGAATTTGAATTATACGGTTCAGAAAGATCAAGAAGAACACCGGAAAAGGTTCTTATTATAAACAATTCAGATGGTGCTTGTCCTTGCGTGTTCAATTATAATGTAGACATTCAGTATGGACATGGACTAACATGTGGCGGCTGGCTTCCAAAAAATATCGAACTTTTTGAGAAATATGGTATAAAAGTAAATTTTGAAAATCTCGGAATTAAATACAAGATTTATTATGATGCTATTGGTATTCCTTATGAAGATGAAAATAATAAAAATAAAGCAACAACAAAAAGTCTGCTTAGAGAATATTTATACAAAATAAAGCATCGAATAAAGGTTCACAAGAAAAACATAGAAAAACAAAAGAGAAAAGAAATGTCATTAAAGTAAGTAGTTTTATTTCTAACATTAAAAATTAATAGAATAATCTCCTATATTTCTTCGTTGCCACACAGGCAGCTATTGCCGATGGCAGGAAATAAATCCTACCTACTTCACAAATTTCGCTGAATTCACTCTGACGATTGAGGATGCACAGGAATATGTCTATTCCATATCCCCAACAAAGCGTGTAAGAGGCTGGCGAGATATTGAAGTAAAACTCTATATTTAAAATGAACTCCCTTTGTCAGAAATGACAGAGGGAGTTTTTGTGGTTATTGGAATTTAATCATCCTCATCATTATCCCAAGATGAAGTAAAATGGATATCACCCGAATCCATATCCATTGCCATATTATCCGACATGCGCATCATCATATTTCCATCAGAATCAAATCCTAAATTCCCAGATGTTGAAAATATGAAATCTCCGTCCTCTAAATCAAAAATCGGTTTTGACATTTACGCTTCCTCCTTAATTTAGTTTAATTATTTGATGTTCTCGTGTTCCGTAAACCCGTTGCACTTGATAGAGGCAGCTATCAATCCAAAAGGTAATTTTGTCTTCCGCCTCATCGTTTGTATAGATGTTTGTACAAATCAAATTATGTTTTTCATTTGTTCCGCCACACGAAAGTGGTAATATATGATGAATATTCCAACCACAATATATACGCTCACCAAAACGATAAATGCTAAAGTTTGCATCACCATATCCATTACGGCACATTAAATTCCCGTGAAAATCTTCGGCAAACTCTGAATTTCCAAAATATTCTTCCCACAAACGAAGTGCATTTTTTCTACAAATTTTCATTGTATCACCTCCAACTCGAACCAAAATAAAAAGTCCATACACTTATGTGTGTATAGACTTCAACGGTTCGGATTGATGCTTTACACACACAACAACAAAGACCATCGCTAAATAGCAATCGCCTAATGTAGTATGGTGTAAAGCCTTGATACAGCAATCGAGCCCACCTCAAAAGAGTGTTATCTCCCGGAGCTTACTCATGGGTTCTCAACAATGTAACGAGAATTTTAATCACAGTTGATAGTATCTTGGAATTTACTTTTTTGTCATGCAGTCAAAAGTTGCAGTTCTCTCGTCATCTTCAGCTTTCTCGTCCGGCTGTCATACGGGCTTCCGTGCATTTAACATAACATTGACTACAATATTAGTATATAGCATTGAGATTAAAATATCAAGAGAGTTTTGCCAAAACAAGTTAATGCTTTGATATAAATGTCTTATTCCGCACATTCTACAAAACACATACGTGTTAAATGGTATTACCAAACACAAGGAGTTTTTGCGTGTATGGGTATTGAGATAATTATTGTGTTTGTGGTATAATTTAATTATATAAAACTGCGAGGTGACTATCGTGGATAAACTGATTTTACATAATTGCTTTTATCTTTTTCAGTCTTTTGTTGAAATGTATAGTGGTGGCCGTTTTAATGGATTTGAAGGCAATTACTTTTTAGAAAGAGAAGAAGGCTACAAATCCAAAGTGTTTACTGAAGCGCAAAAATGCTTAAACCTGTCTTCCTGGCATAAAGAATCAATTGGAACAGGTTATATTTCTGAATGTTTCAAAAATGCGTACAAGAAAAAGGGGAATTTGATTTATTATCAGGACGGCGGTAGAACAGAGAAGAGAATAAATGGTAATATCAAAGAGGCTGAAGCTGTATTATATGACATTTATTTAGGCGATAATGACGCTATAGCATTTGAAAAAGCGGTTAGTTTTTTTGGCGCAAAATATGATTTAATTGCCTATATGTTTTTCATAAAAAATAAAGATACATATTTACCTATAGCTCCACAGCGTTTTGAGGATGCATTTGAAACATTGGGCATCGATATTAAATTACAATACAATTGTTCTTGGAACAGTTATTCTGCTTACCTTTCAATCATCACTGAAATTAAAGAGGAGTTTGAAAAATACTTCTCATTAGAAATCAGTCTTTTAGATGCACATTCTTTCGTGTGGATGGTTAACGAAGCAAAAAAACATCATATAACGAAAGAAATCTGGCTTGAAATCTTACAAAATGATTCTCTGTTAAAACAAAATGATATAGATATTTTAAAAAGCTTTTATAATGCTCCGAATCATACTTCAACATGTTCGTCAATGGAAGAGAAAACAGGAATTCCTGTTGCAGTATATAATTTGGCCGTCGGTAAGGCTGGAAATAGAATTGCTAAACATTTGAATTTTAAAACTAATTATAGAGAGAACGGTAAAACTCGTGGTTGGAGTGTTTTGTTTAGAGGACAATACCTACAAGACAATCATTTTGAATGGGAGATAAAACCTGAATTAGCAGAGGCACTCGAACAGTTGCACCCTGAATTATTGCTTAATCAGGGTAATATTGAACGCATAACAAAAAACGCAGAAATTATAGCTAACGAATATGAGGCTGATAATGAAGTAGAGCGTGAAATATCAACTGTTAAATTTGTAACTCAATCTGAATTCAAACAGTTTGTTGGTGTTCCGAGAGAAAAACCTGAATTAGTTGAAACAAAACACGGAAAACGATATAAAAGAGAAAAACAAAGAGCCTTGAATGCATTAAACCGAGCAGGATATTTGTGTGAATATAATAAAGAACATCCAACATTTTTACGAAAAAATGCAAATGTAAATTACACAGAATCACATCATTTAGTCCCGATGGCTTTTCAGGATTGCTTCCCTAATGCTACGTTAGACACAGAATCAAATATCGTATCTCTTTGTAGTAACTGTCATAATCAAATCCATTACGGCCAAGGCGCCGAGATAATCATAACGGAATTATACAACCAAAGAAAAGATGCTCTTAAAAGTGAGGGTATTGATATTTCATTAGAGCAACTTTTAACTATGTATAAATAATTCTATCAAAAATAATATGGATTATTTTTTGCACAGCCGCTAAAACAAAACCCCATTGTAAAATAGTGTTATCACACAAAGAAATTTTATGTGTGTGATAATTATTCCGTTTGCGATATAAATTAAAAAGATTTATTAAAAATTACAAGGAGATATAATATGGATAAAATAATTGATTTTTTTAAGGAAGAGTGGTTAACTATATTGTCCATTTTTTTATCAGGTGGAATTTCTTGGATTATTTCAGCCGCATATTTTCATAAAGGTAATAGAGTTAATCTTAAATCTGCAGTTATTATTCCACTGATAACTATTATAGAAGAACCTGTTTCTAGAAAAAATTTGGTTGAAATTAAAGAGATATCAAAAAGTCCTTTGATAAGATTTTTTTATAGAAAAGAAAAGGAAAAATTTTTCAAACTGATTAAAGAATATTGGTTAGTATCTTCTTACAACGAAAACCAAGCAAATGCTACTGCAATCGTTTCAGATGTTGAAGATCGTTTGAAGGCTATAGGAATAAATCCAAGATGTATTCCTAGGGAGCTTGATGATGGAAGTTATGAATATGTTTACCCAGAAGAAATAAACTATTTGCGTGCTGATATAGAAGATGTTTTTAAAGAATATTGTTGGCAAACAGAAACAGATGAATGCACAAAACAAATTTTATTTTTAATAAAAAGCTTTGTCAAAAAAATATATACAAACGATATTGTTGATCTGTACAAAGATTATGACATTAAATCTATAATTAAAAACGCAGAGATAACAGATAAATGGAATTGGAAATTTGATAAATATACATCAGCAAAACAAGAATTTGAATCTTTGCGAGTAGTAAAGAAAATCAAAAACATCATAGAATAAAATTCCGCACATTCGACAAAACACGGACCTCTTTGTAAAATGGTATTACCAAATACAAGGAGGTCATTTTTATGTTCAGTAAGAAAACCAAACTGAAACTCACAGATTTTGAGTGTAACCTATTAATCAACGGAATGAACGAATTCCGAAATATGCTTCTCTCGGATGGTATTCCAACAGAAGATGTTGACGAACTGCTCCTGAAAATCATCAACAAATCTGAACGGTAGGGGGGGATACTATGTCTGACTTTATTGAAGATTTTTACTACGGAAACATCGAGCCGCAGGAGTGCACCACCAACCTGACGGCAAAGGTTAAAAAGAGTCTGAGTGAGCTTACAGGCAAAGAGGAGCACCTGACATCAATCCTCGCTGACAAGGAGCAGGAGCTTTTTACCGACTATGTAGCAACCTATATCAAATTTTCAAGCCTCTGCAACGCAGACAGCTTCACCGTCGGCTTCAGACTCGGGGCACGCTTCACATACGATACTTTTATTGATACCAAGAAAGGATAAAATTTATGGCAAGCATAACATATAGACAGGTCAATGATTATATGATACCCAACCTCACACTCCCACCCGAAGAAACATCTATCCGCCTCGGCAAATGGGGTATGCTGTATAAGGACTACTTGCAAAAATACAACCCCGTTCTCTTCGCAACTCTCCTTACCCAAGGCAAACTCTACCAACACTGTGCCCAAATCGACACCCAAGCACAGCAGATGTTCAACACTCTCGTATCACAAATGACAAAAACCGAAAACATCACCGAACACCTCAAAGCCCAAAACCAACTCGAATGGGTACACCGAATGAACAGCATTCAGGAACGAGCAAATGAGATTGTTTGCAATGAGCTGATATATGTATAAACATCAAGCCGCCCGATTACTCGGACGGCTCTTTTTATTCAGTCAGGTTAAAACAGTTGTGTGGGGAGTTTCAGCTTTTCTTTCGGTGGGAACTGTTTGTCGAATTCTTCGGCTTCTGCCTTATCAACAAAATATCCCTTTGGTGGAGTGTATTCACCGCTGATGCCGTCAAGATAACCTTTTTTCAGCTCCTTGCAAAGAAAGAACGATGCGTCCGCACCTTCGGGCAAACCGTGGTAACGGATACCGAATTCGCTCGCATATGTGAATCCGCTTTTACCGTAGAAATTGATATTTCCCTCAAAGCAAAGTGCTCCGCAACCAAACTCTGCCGCCTTTTCCAAGGAATAGTCAAGCAGTATCTTGCCGTAACCTTGCCCTTGTAATTCGGGTGAAATGCAGATGGGTCCCATAGTCATAATGGGCAAATCTGAGCCGTCATCGGCTTTGATAGCCGCCCTCATAAACATATTTTGACCAATCAGTCTGCCGTCTTTTTCCATAACGAAATTAAGCTCGGGCACAAACGCTTCGTCGTTCCTCAGCTGATTGAGTACATAATGCTCAAAACAACCGGGACGGTACACGTTCCAGAACGCTTCCCTGACGAGAGCTTCGGTTTCGCGGTGTTCTTCTGTTTTTTCCAAACGAATGATGCAGTCATTTTTCATTGTTAAACCTCCAAAATTGTTGACCTTCAATCACCGGAGGCTTGCGGGGAGAAGTATTTGCAAACCTCACGGTTTACATTACTATCTCCAAGGTGTTATTCATTTTCAAACAGCATTCTCCAAAAATTTTATTCAGGCTTTTGCCTGTAAATTAAGTATAGCATATATACAAATAAATAACAAGTGGTTGCTTCGCTTCGTTCGTGATGCAGCCACTTCAAAACTCATTTAATCTCTTGTTCTAAATCATCAAACAAATCGCTGTCAAAGAATTCTCTGATACTGATTTCCAGACCGTCGCAAATCTTTTTGATTGACACTACACCGGGATTTTTGCTTTTCTCGTTAAGCATACTGTAAATTGTCGAGGGTGAAACACCGGAGATGTTTGCAAGTGCATTAATTGCAATATTTCTTTCATTGCAAAGCTCAATTATTCTCTTTTCAACCGCTTCCTTAATATTCATATCTATACCACCTTTACGATATATCGCTAATATAAGTTTAATAAAATATGCGATAAATCGTGTGGGACATATCGCATATTTGTAATTCTTGTGATATAATTGCGATATATCCCATATTAAGAGGTGGTATTTTATGGTTTGTACTTTTTTTGGTCACAAGGACACACCAAAAGAAATAGAGCCGACCTTACGGTCGACTCTGATAGATTTGATTGAAAATAAAAATGTAAATGTGTTTTATGTAGGCAACAACGGCAACTTTGACGCTAAGCTCCTTATATGCGAGTGCGGTCACAGATTCAATACGAAGCTCTGGAGAAAAGAGGGAGATAAATCCATTATCGGTTATCAGTGCTATGACTCGGTGCGTACCGGGTCATACGAGAGCCGAAAGAAAAAGGGACTGCCTCTTGACGGAATATGCCGTGTGCCTATGATTCCCGAATGGAAGCTGCAGATGATGGCAAATTATATTTTCCGCAATTATCTTTCGGAAAAGGACAAGGTACTGGCTCTTGCCAACTCAATGCTCGAGGCTCACATTGACGATAAAGAGGATGATGTGGATTATGAGGCTATCATCGAGAAAAAGTGCAGAGAGGTTGAAAGGCACAGAACGAAGCTCAGTAATTTCATTGATATGAGGGCAGAAGGCGAAATTGATAAAGAATCTTACACAAAGAAAACTGCCGAGGTTAAAGAAGAGATTGCAAAGCTCTCTGCCGAAATTGAAGAGCATCAGCTGAAGTTTAACAAAGAGCCTGTAATTACAGACTACAAGGACAAGCTGACGGTGCTTCAGTATGCACTCGAGCAGTACACAAATACCGATGACAGTGACATCCCCGAAAGTGTGATCGAAGCCTTTGTAGTGAAGATTGTGGCAAGGCAAGACGGCTTCGACTGGTATCTCCGCTTTGACGGAGACCCCAACGACCCTCTTCACATGAAAACTGAGGGAAAAAGGAGAAAAAACAGTTCTGTTTCTGTGGTTGGCGGTAAACTGCCAACCAAGCAGAATTGCGACACAGGCAGCGATTGCTGAAATGAAATAATTAGTTTCTAATTATTCGGAATAGCAAATAAATAAAAAGAGGTAATACGGATAAAACCGTGTTACCTCTAATTTTTTGCACCTATACCGCTGGTGGTGAGTAAGTGCGCTATTAAAATTTATTTTTTATCAAAGCTTACGCAAGGATTTCGCCCATCATACCGGGTGTTGCAAATGCTGCGTTTGACTCGTCTGTGTCGATGTGCATTGCGAGAGCATAGCTCGGGCTTACGCGGACAACAACGTCACCGAAGATGAGCGTTCTGCCGTCAGATTCAACCTTAACGTCAACGATCTGCTTGTCGCAAACGCCGAATTTCTCAGCATCCTCGGGAGTAGCGTGGATGTGACGCTTTGCAACGATAACGCCTTCCTTAAGCTCAACCTCACCCTTGGGGCCTACGAGCTTGCAAGCGCCGCTGCCTGCGATGTCGCCTGACTCACGGCAGGGAGCGATAGCACCGATTGAACGAGCGTCAGAAGCTGAAAGCTCAACCTGAGTGTCGGGACGTGTCGGGCCGAGGATAGAAACAGCGGGGAAGCTGCCCTTTGCGCCGATAACCTGAACTCTCTCTTCACAAGCGAACTGGCCGGGCTGTGAAAGATCCTTTTTCTTTGTCAATTCATAACCTGCACCGAAAAGAGTTTCAAGGTCAGCCTTGGAAACGTGAATGTGACGTGCAGATGTTTCAACGAGAACTTCTTTTTTCATTTTGAAAACCTCCGTTAATATTGTTATTTTTTTAACCTATAAGATTATAAGACAAACCGCGACAAAATGCAAGAGCTTGCGCAAAGAAAGTGAATTTTGAGAATTTTAATTTATAGGGGTGTCTTAAATGATGCACAAACCCAGCCTCCCTTGCCTAAAGGGAGGTGGACCACGAAGTGGTGGAGGGATAGTTTGTGACACGGAAAAAGATATAGCAGTAAAGAAACTTTGTTAATATATCCCTCCGTCTTTTGCTACGCAAAATCCACCTCCCTTTAGGCAAGGGAGGCTTTGCACGCATTTAATT
>JAFNVC010000009.1 GCA_017379935.1 Clostridia bacterium | reverse complement strand
TGTGACACGGAAAAAGATATAGCAGTAAAGAAACTTTGTTAATATATCCCTCCGTCTTTTGCTACGCAAAATCCACCTCCCTTTAGGCAAGGGAGGCTTTGCACGCATTTAATTTCATCAAAACCAAACATCCCGACAAACTCCAATTTATCGTTATATTCAAAATATCAAACTATCAAAACACAGATTTGCATTGTCTGCAATTCTGTGTTATTCTATATTAAAGTAACCGCGAAAGGAGAAAATATGAAGGTCGTCATTTCTTGTCTTAATTCAAAATATGTTCACGCCTCGCTTTCTCCCTGGTGCTTGTTGGCAGGTGTCCGCGAATTTTCCGAAACCGCACCCCATTGCATTGTTATGGAAAGCACGATCAACGGCGACACGGAGGCGTTTGCCCGAAAAATCATTGACGAAAAACCCGATGTTATTGCCTTTTCGTGCTATATCTGGAATATAACTAAAACTCTCGAAGTCTGCAGAATCATAAAAAGCAATTATGCTTGCAGAATTGTTCTCGGTGGTCCCGAGGCTGCGTACCGTCCCAAGGATATCCTCGAAAAATATGATTATATTGATTTTGTTTTGTCGGGCGAGGGCGAATGGTGCTTCCCCGAATTCCTCGATAATCTGAACGGTAATCTGTCGGCTGTTGCGGGGCTGACTTACAGAAAAGATAATTCTGTTTTTTCTAATCCCGAGAAAGAATATCAGGAAACTCCTCCGTCACCGTATCTTGACGAATTTTTCGTGAGTCTTGACGGCAGAATTTCTTATATCGAGACCGCAAGAGGCTGTCCTTACCGCTGTGCCTTCTGCCTTTCCGGCAGATGCTCACCGCTTCGTTTTTTTGATATCGAAAGAGTAAAAAGAGACATCATCCGACTTGCTAAAAGCGGAACGCAGACGGTAAAATTTGTTGACCGCACGTTCAATGCGGATGCGCAAAGGGCAGACGAAATCCTTGCTTTCATAAAGGAAAATTACGGCAGCGAAATACCTTCGGGCGTATGCTTTCATTTTGAAATAGCAGGTGATATTTTAAGGGAAAGCACGCTTGAAATTTTGTCCTCAATGCCGGGCGGAGCTGTCCAGCTTGAGATTGGAGTGCAGTCCCTGAACGAAGAAACTCTGCGGAGGATCAATCGCAGAGCTGATACGAATAAGCTCATTGAAAACGTAAGAAAGCTGATATCGTTCGGCAATATGCACGTTCATATTGACCTTATCGCAGGGCTTACGGGCGAGGATATCAACAGCTTTGAAAACGGCTTCAATACCGCATATTTCCTCAAGGCGCATATGCTTCAGCTCGGATTTTTAAAGCTTCTGCACGGCGTGGATATGCGCGAAAACAAGGAGAAATATCCCTGTGAGTTTTCCGACGAGCCTCCCTACGAGGTCACCTCAACACCGTGGCTTTCGGGTGACGAGCTGACGATGCTCAAGGGCTGTGAGGATGCGCTTGACCGACTGTATAACAGCGGACGCTTCCTGCTGACGCTTGATTATCTTACGGACGAGGTCGGTTTTGAGCCGTTTTACGTTTTCAACAGCTTCGGTAATTACGTAAACGGCAGTAAAATGAGGCTGACTGATTACGCTCAGGCACTTTTTGATTTTTTTAGCGATAAGTGTGATAAAGAAATATTAAGGGAGAAAATCGTTTGCGACCTGCTCTGCTGTTCATCCTCGGTGCAGATTCCCGACGCGCTTAAGGTCAGTGACCCGCTTTACAAAAAGCTCAAAAAGTATTTCACGGAAAATGTAGATAAAAACATAAAAATTGCAATTCTTTATTCAAAAAATCAGGTTTTTGCCGTCAATCAGGGCAAGACTAAAAACCTTCATAACAGGTATGAAGGGGAGTATTATGATGAAAACGGGAACCATATTTAATATACAAAAATTTTGCATACACGACGGTGACGGCATTCGCACCTGCGTTTTTCTTAAGGGATGTCCCCTCAGATGCGTGTGGTGTCATAACCCTGAGGGGCTTGAGAAAATGCCGGTAATTTCCTTCGACAAAACGAAATGCACCTCCTGCGGGAGATGTGTTTCAGATTGCCGTGCACGTTCCATAAATAACGGTGTTCTGGGCTTTGAACGCGAGGAGTGTATCTCCTGCGGCAAATGCGCGGAGCTTTGCATTAACTCAGCAAACGAGCTTATCGGCAGAGAAATAACTGTCGAAGAGGCTTTTGCAGAGGTTGCCAAGGATAAGATGTTCTATGACACCTCGGGCGGAGGAATGACAGTTACGGGCGGAGAACCGTCGCTTCAGGCTGAATTCACTCTTGCTCTTCTGGAGCTGGCAAGGGCTGAAGGTATTTCAACTGCTATAGAAACCTGCGGTATGGGACAGCGAGATTTTTATCAAAAAGCAGCAGAGCTCGGAGCAACCTTCCTGTACGATATAAAATGTATCGATCCGGAGCTTCACTCTAAGCTTACGGGTGCAGATAACACCCGTATTTTATCAAATCTGCGATATCTTATGGATATCGGTGCGGATATAATTATCCGCCTGCCGCTGATTCCCGGCTGCAATGACAGCGAAAGAGACATAGCGCTCCTCGCGGAGCTTCTTAATGAAAATAAGTCGCGCTACCGCTACGCAGAGATTATGCCGTATCACGCTCTCGGCACGGGAAAAAGCGAAAAGCTCGGGATTCCCTCCGATTATGCGCGTGAGAGTGCAACCGATAAAGAAATATCCCGTTGGCGTGCATTGTTCACCGAATACGGAGCAGATGTCAGGGTGTAAAGGAGAGATAAAATGACAGATTTAATTCATATTGACCCGTTTTTGTGCGGATATTTTTCCGATGAATCACTTGAGCACGGCGAGCGGGTGGGACTCGCTCTGCTCTATGCCGCAAGGAATATTGATATCAGGCTTTCACAGCGCCTGCTTCCTGAAACAGCATTCGAAACAAAATACGGCACATCGGGATACTCTCCCTCCGAGGGACTCTGGTTTAATGCCGAAAGCATTATAAAGCTTGCCGAGGCCTTCCCTGAAAACAAGGAAACACTTGAGTATTACGCCCGTGAAATAAGGCTGTTTAAAAGCAAGGCGAGTCGGCTTTTTTGCGAGTCTACGGAAGCACTTGACCGCTCGGGCGCGGAATGGGGCGGCGGTTGGGGAGGCCACTCCAACCCCGATTACGGAAGAATCGTTAATCTCGGTACTGACGGTATCCGTGCGATAATAGCTGAAAACCGCGGCAATCATCCCGATGAGGAGTGGTTTTACCGCTCGTGCTCTTATGTCCTTGATGCTGTGGATATTCTCGGTGAAAGATACCGCGATACTGCTCTCAGAAGGGCAGAGGAATGTGAGAGTGCGGAGGACAAGGCTTTCTTTCTTCGTATGGCAAGAGCTTTTGAAACCGTACCGAAAAGCGGTGCGTATGATTTTATGTCAGCGATGTGCTCGTTTATGCTTATCTTTGCACTTGACGGCAGTGATTCTCCCGGACGCTTCGACCAATATATGTACCCTGCATATCTGAAAACCCAGGACAAATCCGAGGTGACTGACCTGCTTGACCGATTGTGGGATTATTTCCACGAGCACCGCTCATGGAATCTCTGTATTTCGGGCAGTGATGAAAATTGGAATGATGAAAGCAACGCTCTTACATACGAAATTCTTGCGATGGTGCGGAAAAAGGGGTATCAGACTCCTAATCTTACCTGCCGTGTTCACAGGAATACACCTGACAGCCTTTGGATTGCTATTGCCGACACCCTTGCAATCGGAACGGGTCTGCCGTCGCTTTATAACGACGGCGTTGTCTGTGCCGCTCTTGAAAAAATCGGAATACCGCCCGAGGACAGTCACGATTACTGTATGAACGGCTGCAATCAGATAGATATTCTCGGTAAGAGCCATATGGGACTCGAGGATGGTGAGGTTGTATTCACAAAGTGCCTTGAGTTTGCGCTTCACAACGGTGTTGACGCTATGAGCGGTGAGAGTGTCTCGATCGAGACGGGAGACCCGAAGACCTTTGAAACTTATGAGCGCTTTGAGCGTGCATTTATCGATCAGCTCGAATTTGTAACCTATAACTCGTGCAGCAGTGCCAACACCTTCCAGCACCTTCGCGGTGTATATGAGCCGCATCCCTTGCGCTCGTGTCTGATAGAGGGCTGTCTTGAAAGGGGAAGGGATTACAGAAACGGCGGTCCGCTTTACAACCACGGTCAGATTTTAGCCGAGGGAATTGCAGATACGGGTGACAGCCTGTATGCCGTCAAAAAGCTTGTTTTTGACGAGAAAAAATATACGATGCCAGAGCTGATTGATGCTCTTGATGCGAATTTTGAGGGATATGAGCAGCTGCATCACGACTTTAAGAATTGTGAAAAGTTCGGCAACGATATCGAAGCTGTTGACGAAATAACCGCGCGTGCTCTCAATCGTTTTCTGACTGTTCTAAAACGTAACAACACCTATCGCGGAGGCGTATTTACGGGCGGATGCAGTACATTTAACCGTGCCGCAGGCTACGGACGTCGTACGGCGGCGCTTCCGAACGGAAAGCTGAAGGGGGAGCCGCTCCTTGCGGACAGTATTGCCGCAACTCCGGGACGTGACAAAAACGGCCCGACAGCGCAGATCAAATCCGTGCTTAAATATAATCAGACCGATGTATGCAGCGGCTTTGTTTTTCAGAATAAATTTGAAAAGAATTTGTTTAACAGCGATAAGGGTAAATCCTCATTCATCGCGCTTGCGAAGGCATATTTTGCGGGCGGCGGACAGCAATATACCGTTACGGTCGTTTCACCCGAGGATTTGCTTGATGCAAGGGTGAATCCCGAGAATCACGGCAATCTCATCGTGCGTGTCGGCGGATACAGCGATTATTTTGTAAATCTTGATGCAGGGCTTCAGGATAACATTATCGAAAGAACCTTTGCAGATATTTAAAAAAGAAAAACAGCAGATACCGCGGTATCTGCTGTTTTGTTATGTAATATGATTTTGTATCTTATTTCTTAGCGCCCTTTTTCTCGTAACCGAAGGTTGAAGCAAAGAGGTCAATCTTGAATGCCTTGATTACTGAGCTGAAAAGTCTTGAGCCCTGAACAGGCATAAGGCGGTTGAATCTGCCCATTGCGTTGCCGTCAAAGCCGACAACGATGTATGACTTCTTGCGGAGAATGCCCTTGAGGATTGTGTTGACAGCCTTGTGGCAGGGGGTTGAAACCATATTGATAAGATCCATACCGTTTGTTTCGCCCTGATTTCTGAAGATATCAGTTTTTGTAAAGCCGGGGCATACAAGACCGATATAAGCCTCGCCTCTGAGCTCCTCTCGCATAGCCTCGGTAAGTCCCTTTACAGCCGCCTTACTTGCAGAATACATTGATGTTCCGCCGAGAGCCATAAGTGCCGCAGAGGATGCAACGTTGATGATTGCGGGTGTCTCGCTCTTGAGAAGGAGAGGAAGCATAATCTTTGAGGAATATGCAGCTGAATAGAAGTCAATGTTGATTGATTCGTCAATCTCTTCCTTTGTATAGTTCATAAGTCTGTCAAAACGCGGAAGAACACCTGCATTGTTGATAAGCACGTCGGGCTTGATATCGTTTTCAACAAGCCAATCGTGGAAGCTCTGCCAGTTGTCGTAGCTTGAAACATCAAAAAGCTTATATGTGAAAAGCTTTGAGTATTCTCCGAGCTCTTCAACGAATTTGATCATTTTATTTTCGCTTCTCGCAACACCGATTACCTTGCAGTTATGCTCCTTCATAAGTCTCTCTGCGAGCATTTTGCCGATACCGCTTGAAGCACCTGTGAGGATTACGGTTTTGTTATCAATCCACTTTGACATAATTAAACACCCCGAATAAAAATTTTATCGAAAAAAGTATATCATAAACATCTTACATTTTCAACAGTTTGTAGTTGCTTTTTTTGCTGAAAGGCACTTGACAAAAGGTGAGCGTTATTTACAATGGTATTGAAGACTGTCGATATAAAGACGGGAAAGGATTTTTATATGGAAACTCAGAATGCTTTTATTTTTCTTTTCTTCAGTATGCTGTGTATGTGCTTCGGCTGGGGAATGCGCGGCTCAGCTATAGGAGGGGAAAAGGGCGCTATGCTTCCGGGCGCACTTCTGGGAGCTATGTGCGTCTGGTATACAGGCTCAGATCTGCTGATGGAAAATGCTTTTCTTTTCGTGTCAGCCTGCGCGTTAGGATATTTTTACGGCGGTATTGAGCCCTACGGCTCAACAATGGGGCTTATCATTCAGCACGACAAGCCGAGGTATAATCCTTCACTCGGTTATCTTGCGCTTGCCTTCAAGGGCTCGCTATGGGGAGGTCTCGGTGCGGGATTCCTTGGTGTAAGCTTTTCTGCGGTGAGCGGCGTTGTTTATAAATGGTACGATTTTGTTATCTTTTTTGCACTCGTCCCGCTTTTACAGCAGATAGGCTATCGTGTCTTCAATACGCCGTATGATCCCGATAACGGCAAAATGCCGAAAATCTGTTTTTCGGAGAGAAGCCGTGAGGAATGGGGACGGAATCTGGCGGTTGTTGCAGAGCTGCTGATTCTTATGCTGATACGAAAGGATATCTTCGGTATCATTATGTGGACAGGCGGAGCGCTTGCAGGCGCTGTCGGCTGGGTTGTCGGAATCACGTTTTTTGACAAGCAGCTTCATCCGCTGAAAAACGGAAAGCGTATGTTCGGTAAATTCAGTGAGCGCGGAATTATCGACGGATGGAAGATAATGGAATTCGTTCAGGGCTGCTTCCACGGTCTCGGTGCGGGTCTGGCGTTTGTGCTCGGTTGGCCGATTGCGGCAAAAAAGCTTCAGCACGCCGAGCAGTCGGGCGAGCTGTGGCACGTTATTCCGCAAAAGCTTGACACGGTTCTTTCTTGGATTCTGTGTGCAGTTATAATATGCACAATGCTGATGTTCATCGCTCCGATTTATAAAAAGAGTAAGGACGGCAAACCTCCCCGAAAAATCGATACAAACACTCTGGAGCTGATTGAACGCCCGTGCTATATGGTTATGCCGCTTTGTCTTATTATGCTCGGCTCAACAACTATGGCAGAAATAATAGGCTGCTTTGCAATGTATTTTGTTCTTGCTCAGCACGATGGTCTGGAGCGCTTCAGCAACTTCAGGCACATAAGGCTTATACGCGTTGTTCTGATAGCGATCGGCGCGGCAATCCTTGCTGTTCAGGCGTTCCGCGGCGTTTCGCTTTGGGAAGCGTGGGTATTCTATTGTTTCGGCTATCTTATTTTTGATTTTATATCGTTTTTCCGTCCGGAAAAAATCAAAGCCTGCCGTCAGCAGAGAATGCCGTTCAGGGATTTTGTTGTTTCCTTCGGAGGGATTGCTACCGTTCAGCCGTTTTTCTACCTGCTGGCAACGGTGATGCTTTTTTTCGGATATATAAATTTCAGGTAAATCCGTAAAGTATAATGTTGAACGTTTTTGCCAAAAGTGATATAATGATTTTAAAATAAGAGCTGAAATGAAAGGTTGGGGTTGAAATATGGTTTATAGTTTCTATCACATAACCGATGTTCATTATTACAGTAAGAGGAATTTCCTTTGTGACTGGCGCAATATGCCGCAGCCGGATACACAGGTATGTATAATCAAAAGTGAAGAAGCCTTTAAAAAAGCGCTTGAAATAATTGAAGCCGATCAGGATACGAAAACAGTTATCATAACGGGTGACCTTACAAACCACGGTGAGTCATACAGCCACGAGGAAGTAAGAGATATACTGAAGGCTTTTACGGAAAGGGGAGGCAACCCCTTTGTGTATACGGACAATCACGACTATCCGTACTTTTCAATTTACAGCTTCGATGAAAACGGAGAAAAGATTCCTGCGGAGCATCTTCCCGAGGATGAGGTCAGGCAGATGTATGCCCCCTTCGGAAGAGACAAGGCCTTTGACACCTTCGATGACGGCACAACGTATATTGCAGAGATTCTTCCCGGCTTGTATCATATTGCTATGGGATATGATACTGAAGATAAGGATTCTCTCCGCTCACCCTATTTTTCGGATGAGCTGATGGCATGGGTCAAGGAGCACACGGACAGAGCAAGGGAAAAGGGCGCAACGGTTATCTGCAGCACCCACCGTCCCGTGGTTGCACCCTCACCCGCTTATGCCGTTGTCGGTAAGGGCCATTCCTTCCCGAATGGTGAGACGAGTATGAAGCAGCTTGCTGATATGGGTGTCAGACTCTTCTTCAGCGGTCACTCGCACATTCAGTGTATGAAGGTGATCGAGAGTGAAAACGGCAACAGAATTTACAGTGTGCAGACCTCCTGCCTTGCCGCATTCCCGCCGAAAATGAGAAAAATCACAGTTGATACTGATGCGGGTACGGCAGATATCCGTACAATTGATATTGAACTGCCGGATCTCGGTATGAGCTTTACCGAATATTCGAAGAAGGGCTTCCTTGGTATAATTGAGGAAATTCCCTACAATATGGAGCACGATGTTGAAGCCTTTGCGAACACGCAGGGCGGAGTTTCCTTGCCGAAGGAGTTTATTCTCAAGCATCCGAAAACCGTTATGTTCCTCGGCAAAAAGCTTAACGGGCTTACCTATGCAAAGGTTGCGAAATTCTCGAAAAAATATCACAATATGAAGAAGAAGGATTACGAAGCGGTGAAGGATAAAAAATTCGTCAATCTGCTTCTCGAAATGATTTCGAACCTATACCGCGGAAATGCACCGTATTCACCGGATACCGTTGAATACAAAATAACGATGGGCAGCCTGGAAAAAATCGAAAAAATTATGAAATGCTTTCGCGTTGATTCAAAAAAGCTTCTCGGCGGATATACGTTAGCGGAATTTATTGAGCCGTTGCTTTATAACAGCGGTATTGACGATGATAATGCGGTAGTCAGTCTGGATTGACCGGGCTGCAGCGTGTTTAAAAAAGAGGTGATGGCTTTATGCTTATTCAAAGAATTATCAGCTTCTTTCTGGTTGTTGTTACTTTCCTCGGCAATGCTTTTGTCTTCAAAAAGCCGTTGAAGGAGACGGAGTATGAAATTACAACTCAGGAGGTGCTTCGTGATATGGATAAATATGCAGGTATTCATTCTGAAATCAAGGATTGCGCAGGCGTCCCCACGCTTTATATCAACGGTGAACCGCACGCTGCCGTAGCATATATGACTTATCTTGAAAAGTTCAACGAGTATGATGACTTTGCGGCGGCAGGATATAAATTCTTTTCT